>JAMCQI010000013.1 GCA_023381515.1 Chloroflexota bacterium
ATTTCCCAGGCGAGCGGAGTATACTTCGCCATGGTGACCTTCTTCCTAGGATAGGTCGTGGCAACTCCCTATCCCTTGGAGGATGGTCACTTTTTATCGTTTGTCAAGAGACCTTGCAACAGCCCTGAGAGAAGGGGCAGGGCTGTTGCAAGGTCGCCGTGGTGTGTCATTGCGAGGCCGATTTTTGGCCGAAGCAATCTCACCCTGCCGAGGATGAGACTGCTTCGTCGGCAAAACCGCCTCCTCGCAGTGACGATAAGCCTTGTCAACGGACTTTGCAACAGCCCTGAGAGAAGGGGATAGGACACGTTTGCACAAGGCGTTCGCCTGTGCTAAAATCCGGAACACGATGCCCTCGCACTCGATTATCTCTTTACAGCACACACGAAATGTGCAGCGTCACGTGAGCAAGCCTTTTCTCCTCTCCGTCTCCAGTGTGTTGTTTGTCCTTTTGAGTGTCACCGCATGCGGCCGCTATCCCATTCCCACCGTGCCGGAGCCACGACTCGCTTCTCCTCCACCGGACCTCACGCCGCAAGCGGTGATTGTCGCCGAGCTCCCCACCGCCACGGCGACGGCAAAGGCGAGCGCCCCGCCGGAACCGTTTTCGACCCTACCTACGCCTGCAGACGCGGCGAGTCCCACAGAGTCATTTCGCCCAGACCGTGGGTTCGCTACCCCGGCCCCGGTCTCTTTTCTGCAGCAGCAGATCACCAATCTGTACGATTTGTCTCGACTGCCGATTTTGGAAAACACGGTCGCGACCCAGTATTCCAGCCGCAATTGGACGAGCCTGGAGCACTATTTTGATTATTTTCCGAATGATGCTGCCTTTACGAGTCCAGATTACGGCTACGTAAACGAGGATGGGACAAGGCTGCCGTACCGAATGGTGACGGGGTATGATGGCAAGCCAGAATATGAAATCGTGCCGCGCGTAGAGGGCCCGGGCTATATCAGCCGAATCTGGTTCGCCTATCAACAACACAAGAGCATCAATAACCCAAAGGACATGTCTTACGACGAAGAGTGGACAAACTGGGGTAACCTGGGGGCGATGGGCAATATCCGCTTTTACTTTGACGACGAGATTGTGCCGCGCATGGATTGGGGCATCAAAGACCTCTTTGTCGGCAGAGCTCCCTTTCCGGCACCACTGGCCGCTTTTTATGCCTCTGCCGACGGGGGCAACATCAACTATGTGCCCATTCCTTTCAACCGTTCTTTGAGGATAACGACGACCGGCCGGCCGCGCGGGATGCAGATAGAAATCAAACGTCTCGTCACGACGCCGACCCTGCCTGTCGAGGATTCCGCAGGCGGCTCGGGGCGGACGGTCTCTTTATCCGGCCTGCCCGATGCAGCCACCACAATCCCGGTAGAGTCTTTTTCACCTCAACTTGCCGCACCGGAGCAGCAAGCGCTCGACCAGGCAACTCAGGTCTGGCAAACATGCACTCCGCTTCAAGCCGAGGAATTCAAGACCTATTCACTTGCCATTCCGCACAACAGCTCGGCGGCAGTGGACCTACCTACTCCGGCGACGATTTCTCATCTCGAGGTCGAAATCCCAAAGGGAATGGACGACTCGGTCTGGATGCAAGTCTTTTGGGATGGCGAGTCAGAGCCGAGCATGACGGCCCCACTCCGCGGCATGTTCGGGACCGCCGAGCGGCTGATTCCCTATCGGTCATTGCCGCTCGGAATTGTGGCGACCGGTCGCCATCTTGTTTTCTACTTGCACTTTCCGATGCCCTTCCAATCGGCGCGGATTCTGTTCGTGAACAACCGCGCGGAAACGCTCCCGTTGACGCTTCGGTTGGCCACGCGTGATACGGTGCCGGGGACTGAACAACTGCGCTTGCACGCCTTTTATGGCAGCCGGCGTGTGGAACGGCGTGAGGACGACGGCGGCGATTACACGATCATCGATGTCTCCGGAAGGGGCAAGTATCTCGGCGCGATCCTGAGCGCCTGGGAACTGGACCGGCGGTCTCTGAACGGGCCGTTGGACGAACATTGGCGTTTTCCCTATCTGGAGTCGAATATGGATATCTGGGTGGACGGGAGACTGGCGCTGCCGGGGACCGGCATCGAAGACGATTTCGACGCCAGCTATTATTACGTGTTCTATGGCTATCCCAAATACAAGACGACCTATTGTCTCGCCGGGGTGACTCTCCTCGACTACGCCTCGCACACCGAGCCTTCTTCCCAGTACCGCTTCTACTTGAACGATGCGCCCGAGTTCCGGAATCGCCTGCAAGTGCAGGTCCAGCACGGCACCAAGGGAAACAATCTCTCGATCACCTATTCCTCGACCGCGTTTTGGTATCTCGAAAAATAGAATCCACCCTTTGTTCGCTGTTTGTGGTTTACTATCCCAAGGGGACGTCGAAGAATTTCAACGCGGAAATCAATCGGGACACCATCGCGGCATACGCGCGCAGCGTGGCGCTGCAGCCCGTAGCGATGGTCGCGATCGACGCGGATTGGTCGGCCCTGCGGCTAAAAGGGGTCTAGCGCGGCATGAGGTCTAGCCGGCGGAGGATCCCCGCCGCGCCCGTTCGAGCTGGACGGCCACTTCCATTTGCACGGCGCGCATCTCGCGCTCGATCATGGGGAAGAGAAACCAAACGGTGGTCAGGCCGAAGAGGATGCCCGTAATCCAGCGCATGTCCGAATTGAACGAGCCGAGCGCGTCGCCGACATAGAACCATTGGGGGAAAGCGTTCCCGGTCAGCAATTGGAGCCAGGCATTCGTATCCCGAAATCCGGTGCCGGATGTTCCGGCCAGAATATCGTTAATAAAATGGGTGCCGCCGTCAATCCCCACCGGTACAAGGCCGAAAAGGATCCAAGCGAGCGTCGGCAGAGAACGGAGGCGCTTGCGGAGAAAGGCGAAGATGAGCGCGCCGACCCATACGCTCCCGTAGAAGGAGATCATGCGGTCGCTCCAGGCCATCTTGTAGCCCATCTGTGGATTGCCGATGAACCCGCGCAAGCCTTCAAAGCCATCCTTCGGCCAGACGCTCTTGATGGTAGCTAGCGAGTACATCACTTTTGGGCCGCCGAAGAACAGGGAGCGCTGGGGCAGTTGGTGGCAGAAAAAGCTATAGATGGCGTAGATGCCCTGCGCGGGGGCCGTCGCTCCCGCCTCCATGAACAAGGGAGCAAAGAAGGGAACGATCACCCACGCTCCGTAGATGGCAATAAAGGCTGCCAGCCAATGGCAGCTTATCCATTGTGTAAAACGGTCCACGCCGATTACCAGATCGCGCGTCCGCCCCGTCACGGTCGTCTGCTGCATGTCCGCTCCGCGAATGAGGTCCCCCTCGATTTCTTTGCGCGCGGGCCCCATCCAACCTGAAGGATACTCTGAAACCGAGAGATGGTCAAGTCAGGGTGCGAGACGCATCAAACCTGACGAGATTTCGTTATAGAACGCAAGGGTTTATTTACACCCGAATACAAGAAAGGGACGGCCGTGAGAATATCAGGCTGTGCGACGATGTGTAGTTGGAAGATCAAGACAACATTATCGCTACGAAGAATTTGAGCAAGAGTTTCGACGACCAATTTGCCGTTCAGGGCCTCAACCTCGAGGTCCCGCGCAATGTGATTTTTGGTTTTATCGGCCCCAGCGGTTCCGGAAAAACGACGACCATCCGAATGTTGACGGGGGTCTACAAGCCGACGAATGGGCAAGTCAAGGTACTGGGAAGCGACCCCAAGCGATTCAGCCAAAAGACACGTGCCCGGATCGGCTACATGCCTCAGCTCTTTGTTCTCTATCCCCACCTCACCATTTGGGAGAACATGAACTTTGCCGCCTCATTGTACGGCATGGGGTTACGCCGAAGCGATAGGTTAAGGCAGGCGCTCGATTTTGTGGAACTGACCGAGCATAGGGACAAGCTGACGAACGAGATTTCTGGAGGTATGCAACGACGGCTAAGCTTGGCCGCGACCCTGGTCCACGACCCCGAGTTGATATTCCTCGATGAGCCGACGGCGGGTGTAGATCCCGTCTTGCGGAGCAAATTCTGGGACCGTTTCAGAGAGTTGCGGAGCAGTGGACGGACCCTTTTTGTGACCACGCAGTATGTAGGCGAAGCCGTCTATTGCGATCTCATCGCGGTTTTGCAGGAGGGTCGCCTCCTGACGGTGGATACGCCCAAAGGCCTGCGCCAGCGAGCGTTTGGGGGCGATTTGCTGAACTTGAAGACGGTCGAGCCGCTGGACTATAATCACGAGCAGCTCATCGGCGAGCTGCCATTTGTGCGGAAGGTGACACGACAGGGTCCGACGAGACTCAGGCTCGTCGTGGGGGAGGGCAAGACCGACATTCCTGCTCTCCTCGCCTGGGCAACGGGCCAGGGTCTACACGTGGAGAATCTGGACGAGTTCGTGCCTCCGTTCGACGAGGTCTTTGTCGAATTGGTCAAGCCGGAGGCGGAAAATGTCTAACCCCTTTCGCTCCTTCATTCGCGCTTCGGCCTTTTGGCGCAAAGAGATCTTTGAACTCTTGCGCCAGCCCCAGATGATTCTGACCCTCGTCCTTGGCCCTTTTCTCATCCTCTTTCTTTTTGGGATTGCCTACCGGTCCCAGGCGCCCGTGTTCAAAACGCTCTTTGTCGCGCCTCCGAACAGCGCGCTCGCGCAGCACATTGAGGAATATACCTCTGGGATGAAAGGGGAGTTTACATTTGAGGGTGTGACAAGCGACGAGCAAGCTGCGATGGAGCGACTGCGGAGCGGCAGCGTGGACCTCATTATCGTCGTGCCGCAGAACGCGCTCAAAGAGATCAGCGCGAACAAGCAGGCGAGCTTTACGATTTACAGCAACCAAACCGATCCGATCCAGGCGAACTGGACCAAGTACTATGGCTATGTCCTCGTCAACGAGATCAACCGCCGCGTCCTGCAGTCCGTGGTGCAGCAAGGCCAGACGAACTTTGCCCAACTGCAGGACCGCGTGAAGGCTGCGCGGGCAAATATCGCGACCATCCGGAGCGCGTTGGAGAAGGGCGATACGGCGACGGCGAATGCACAGGCGGCTGAACTGAGCACAAATGTCGATCTGGTCAGCGTGGCCGCGGGGGCCACGCTGGACGTCCTCAGCGGAGTCCAGCAGACGACGGGCTCGCCCGAGAGCAGCCAGGCCGCAGACGCGGGGAGCGCGCTCGCGGCGGTCCGCCAAGATGCCGCGGCGATGGGCTCGTCGAGCGGCGGAGGCAGTGCCGCGGCGACGAGACTGCAGAACCTGACAAAGATGGATCAAGAATTAGCCAAGCTCGAAACCAACTTGGGCGCCGTCCAGAAAGTCGATTCCGCCGTTCTGGTCAATCCATTCACGGATCAGGTCAAGAACGTTCTTCCCATCACCATCACACCCGTCGACTTTTTTGCCCCGGCCGTTTTGGCGCTCTTACTCCAGCATCTTGCCGTGACTTTTGCCGCGCTCTCGATCGTCCAAGAGCGCACGGAAGGGACGCTCGAGCTCTTCCGCGTTTCACCCCTTGCCGCCTCGGAAGCCCTGCTGGGCAAGTATGTGAGCTACCTGGTGTTCGGCGGCATCATTGCCGCTCTCCTCTCCGCGCTCCTCGCGTATGTTCTGCATGTTCCCATGCTGGGAAACTGGATCAGCTTTACCGTGGTCATTGCGCTCTTGCTCTTTGCCTCGTTGAGCATCGGCTTTGTGATCTCGCTCGTCTCGCGGAATGACAGCCAGGCCGTGCAGTACACGATGCTCGTCCTGCTGACGAGTGTCTTTTTCGGCGGATTCGTACTGGCGCTGAGCATGATTTGGGGACCGGCCCGCGTGATCTCTTATCTGCTGCCTGCGACGTACGCGACGATTCTCTTGCGCGATGTGATGCTGCAGGGCTTGGCGCCCTCTCCGTTGTTGATCGATGGGCTCGTCGTGATCGGCGTCGTCCTCTGTCTGGCGGCGTGGTTGATGCTGCGCCGAATCATTGCGCGATCACAGTAGATGCAACAAGTGAGGGAAGGGGATGGTCCCCTTCCCTCACTTGCCTGTTTCGAGCCCACCGTTACTGGGAGAGGATGGGGACGCGGGCGGTCAGCCGGGTCCCTTGCCCCTGCTGGGACTGGACGTCGAGTGTGCCGCCAAGAAGCTGGATGCGCTCGCGCATGCCGATGAGCCCGAGCCCGCTCGCTCCCTGGGCGCTCGAGATTGTGCTTGGATCAAAGCCCTGCCCGTCGTCTTCAATGCAGAGAGAAACCACATTGTGCTCTTTTTGCAGCTGAACGTGGACATGGTGCGCGTGAGCGTGTTTGACCGCGTTCGACAAAGCTTCTTGCGTAAAGCGATAGAGAGAGATGGTAATGGTCTCCGGGGCATCGCCGGTTTCGACTCCCGCGTAATGAATGGGAAGGCCCGTGCGCCGGGTCAAGTCCCGGCAGTAGCCTTCCAGCGCATGATGGAGGCCAAGACGGTCAAGCGCCACGGGGCGAAGATCTTGAGCGAGCGCCCGGATTTTGTCCATGGTCTGTCCGATCACCAGCGCAGACTCTCTCACACGGCGTCGAAGTGATTCAAACCCCAACGGCAGGTCCGCCTCGACCGATTCGAGACTCATTTTCGCGGCGGTCAACGCTTGCGCGGAATCGTCGTGCAGTTCGCGCGAGATCCGCTGGCGCTCTTCCTCCTGGAGAGAAATGACCTGATGGGTCAGCCGGCGCAGGCGCTCGGCCGATTCCTGAAAGGCTTTCCGCGTCTGAATGCGTTCGGTATCATCTCGATTGATTTCGAGGATCGCGCGCGGATGGCCGTCCGCATCTCGCTCGAGGACCCAGCGACTGGCGACCAGAATCTGGCGCCCGTCCCGTGTGGTGTGCGCGAGTTCACCTTCCCAGCGGCCATCCGCCAGAAGCTGATCGTGGACGTCGTCAATCGGCCCGGGAAACTGGGCCTGTAGAAGCGAGTAGGCGATCTGGCCGAGCGCTTCTTCACGACTCCAGCCGTACGTTTCTTGGGCGCCACGGTTCCAGAAGAGGATGCGGCCCTCCAGGTCTCGGACGATGATCGCATCATGCGCTAACTCGAGCAGATTCGCCTGCTCTTGCAGCCGCGCGGCTTGCTCTTCCAGAGCTTGTTCGGCCCGCTTCCGCTCGGTAATGTCCTCCGTAATCCCGAGGACTTCAGACACATGGCCCTGCTCGTCCAAAACGGGGATGTAGCGCACCGCGAGGACGACCGGGCCACTCGGCGAAGTGAAGGCGGATTCCGTGGTCTGAGGGGTTTTTGTCTTGATGGCTCGGCGGAGCGCGGGCAAGTAAGATTCCGTCACTTGGTTGGGAAACAATTCCTCGTCGGTGTGGCCGAGCTGTTTTTCCTCCGGTGTCCTGGTGGACTGTACCACATACGCATTCACGAACTGGAAACGTCGCTCGGCATCGTAGAGAACTAGTCCGCCCGGAAAATTGTCTACCGCAAGGCGAAAACGTTCCTCGCTCGCGCGCAAGGCTTGCTCCGCCTGCTTGCGCTCTGTAACATCGCGGACCGTGGTGATCACCCACAAGCCCTCGCCGGTCTGGACGGGGCTGAGACTAATCTCCGCGGGGAACTCGGCGCCATTCTTGCGCCGCCCGGCCAGCTCCACCCCGATACCCATCGGACGCTTGTGGGGGGTGAGGGCGAATTGTGCGCGCAGCTTGATATGACCATGGCGCGAACGCTTGGGGAGGAGTAACTCCACGGGGCGGCCGACCAATTCGGCACGCTTGTACCCAAAGACCTTTTCGGTCTCGGCGTTTACCAATACGATTTGTCCTTGGGCATCCACGATGACCAGGGGCTCTGGCACTGCTTCGAGGAGAGCTCGAAAACCGCGTTCGCTCTCTCGGAGAGCCTGCTTGGCTACCCGGGCATCTTTTTTGCCCTTTTCCGCGGCCGCGGTGGGACGGGGCGGCGCAGCGGGTCGCCGTTTGCGCCTGGGGATTGAGGCATTCGACTGATCGGGTTGAATCTCCATGGCTTGTTGACACTCTCCTAGTCAAGAGAGTATACAGCCATCAGGTCAATTGTCAAACCCCTATCTCTTTCCTGTAAAGGTCGGCGGCAGAAAGGACGAGTTCCCTGGCACGGGCCGCGTTTTCCCAGCCTAGAGTATTGACGTAAATCCCTTCCAGATCCTTGTAGACGGTGAAAAAGTGCGCGACCTCTTGCAGAAAATGCTGAGGGATATCGCCAATGTCGTGATAGTCGCGGAATAATGGGTCCGAATTCGGGACCGCGAGAATCTTGTCGTCCGGCTCGCCTTTGTCCAGCATTCGAAAGAGGCCGATCGGACGTGCCTGAATGACACAGCCGGGAAACGTCGGCTCGTTAATCATGATGAGGATGTCGAGTGGGTCTCCATCCTCGTAATAGGTCCGGGGGATCAGCCCATAGTCGCCGGGATAATGGATAGAGGCGTACAGTACGCGGTCCAGGCAAAGGGCGCCGGTGGTTTTGTCAAACTCGTATTTGTTCCGAGAACCCTTGGGAATCTCGACTATCATATTGACCACATTCGGCGCATCCGGACCGACGGCCAAGTCTTTCCACAAATTCATTCTTCCACCTCGCCGCGTGAGTCTTTCTAACATACCTAACTTGTCAGAGGGCCGGATTGTTTCGACGGTGGGCTCGAGTGCGGACTCGCTCGTCTTTATACTTAACGGACGCTGACCAGAGTCTCAGAGCCCGTGCCTCTTTTGCCCTTACCCGCAAGCCGGGTGGGGTGTGAGCAGACGTGCAAAAGCCGCGGCGGCGAGCGGCGAAAGTCGGTTGACAGGGTCATCGCGCGGGTTTATAATTGCCACAGTGCTTTTGCTGGACCGGCGCTGTGTCGGCGCCGCGCCGGAATCGCGATGGATGCGAATCGCGTTGTTCGTGGGCGTTGAGAAGGTCGGAATGCCTCTCCCATCGAGTGCGAGTGACGTGCCCCGTGCGGCCCGCGCCAAGATCCGATCGGGTGAATGGTTAGCGCCTACAGCGGGCCTTGCGCCCGGTTTTGTACAGGCGAACCTCGTCGTCCTGCCCCGGGCCTGGGCATACGAATTCCTCCTTTTTTGCCAACGAAACCCCAAACCTTGCCCGCTCCTTGAAGTAACCGATACCGGCAACTGGGAGCCTCATCTGAGCGCTCCAGGAGCCGACCTACGGCAGGACGTTCCCTATTACAACATATTCCGCAACGGCGTTCTGGCCGAACGTCGCCGCAACATCCTCGATCTTTGGCAGTCTGATTTCGTCGCTTTTCTCCTCGGTTGTAGCTTTACGTTTGAGCCGGCCCTCGTCGAGGCTGGCGTTCCGGTTCGACACCTCGACTGTGGCTGCAACGTTCCCATGTACCGGACGAACGTCGCCTGCCGCTCCGCAGGACGCCTCTCCGGTCCAATGGTCGTTACCTTGCGCCCAATTCCGTCAGACCTGATTGTGCGGGCGGTGCAGGTGACCTCGCGTTTTCCCGGTGCCCACGGCGCCCCCGTCCACATCGGCGACCCCGCGGCGATTGGCATCACGGACATTGCGCACCCGGACTATGGCGATCCACCCGACATTCACCCGGGCGATGTGCCCGTATTTTGGGCCTGCGGAGTCACGCCCCAGGCCGTGGCGGTCAGCGCTCGGCCCGAAATCATGATTACGCATGCCCCCGGCCATATGTTTCTAACCGAGATTCCAACGGCGAATCTCGCGGTGATTTGATACAAAAAAGGAGGAGAATCAAATGAACACTCGCCATCTCCCGCTCTTGCTCGCCGGGCTTTTTGTCTTGCTCGTTGGATTCCTCATCGGCTGCGCGGCCCCGAGCCCCACGGCCCCCGCGGCCACGGTTCCTTTGGCCACAGCTCCTGCCGTGGCGCCCACGACGGCGCCCACGACGGTGCCCGCCTCGTCTGGAACCGCGGCGGCGACGAGTCCGGCATCGGCGAAAGTCAGCGAAGTGAAGATCGGCGTGATCTATCCGCTCACCGGTGGGTCGGCCCAGGCGGGCTTGGATGCCAGGGCTGGAGTGGAACTCGCGGTCGACATCCTCAATGGCAAATACCCGAACATCGACCTGCCTATGGCCAAGCCGGGCGGATTTCTCGGCGGAGCAAAGGTGACCGCAGTCTATGCCGACAGCCAGGCCAGTCCCCAAGTGGGGCAGTCAGACGCGCAGCGACTCGTCACGAGCGACAAGGTCGTGGCACTCTATGGCGCCTACAACTCGAACGTCACCAAGACGGCGAGCGATGTCGCCGAACGTTCGGGAATTCCGTTCGTCAACGGCGAATCGTCGTCGCCGGACTTGACCACACGCGGCTACCAGTGGTTCTTCCGCACGTCGCCGACAGACAACGACTTTTCAAAGGCGATGTTCGACATGATCGACGCGATGAACAAGCAGCAGAACGCGAACATCAAGACGGTCGGCATTCTCGCGGAAAATACGGACTTTGGCACGAATAGCGCCAAGGCCGAGCAAGCGGAGGCCAAGCGAATCGGGGTCACCGTCGTGGACACCGTCCAGTACACCGCAAACACCACGTCGTTGACTGCCGAGATTCAAAAGCTCAAAGCGGACAACCCTGACGTCCTGCTCCCATCCAGCTATGGCAGTGATACAATCCTGACCCTCAAGACGATGAAGGACCTAAACTGGGTCCCGAAAATGATCCTGGCTCAGGACGCCGGCTATGTGGACTCGACTTTTATCACGACGGTTGGCAAGGATGCCGAAGGAATTGCCAGCCGCGCCGCCTTTAATCTGGACATTGTCAAGGTCAAGCCGCTTGCGAAAGAGGTGGACGATCTGTACAAAACCAGGACCGGCAAGGACTTGACCGATATTCCCGCGCGCGCATTCACCGGCTTTATGACGCTCGCGGATGCGATCAACCGGGCCGGCTCGACAGATCCTGCTGCCATCCGCAAGGCACTGATAGCCACGAACATCCCCGCCGACCAGACCATTATGCCTTGGAAGGGCATCAAGTTCGACAACGCCGGGCAGAACACTATGGGCCAGGCGATCATCATCCAGGTGCAGAATGGCCAATACGTGACGGTCTATCCGTTCGAATTTAAGGCCGCGAATATCGTCTTTCCGCTCGTTCCGTGGTCGCAGCGCAAATAGTGGAGGCTCGGGGCGGCGCGTAGGGCGAAGGGTCGAGGACTCTGCGTACGTCGGCGGAGCCGGCCGTTCCCACGCGCCGCCCCTGCGAGACGCCCATGGAAACCTTGATGCAAGCCGTGGTCAGCGGCGCTTTGATGGGTCTGGTTTACGCGCTCATCTCTGTGGGGCTGACCTTGATCTTTGGCCTCATGGAAGTCGTCAATTTCGCTCACGGCCAATTTCTCATGTTGGCCATGTTTGCCAGCTACGGGATGAGTGTCCTGCTGGGCCTTGATCCACTAGTCTCTTTGCCCATCGTGGCCGTTCTGCTCGGCATACTTGGACTGATCACAAACAGACTAATCATTCTCCAGGTCATCCGCGGGCCGATGGTGGCGCAGATTTTTGCCACATTCGGCTTGGGGATCTTTTTGGCCAACGGGGCCCAGTTTCTTTGGTCGCCCGATTTTCGTGTGGTTCAGAATCCCTGGCTGGGTCAACTGGCCGGCGGCCTGGTCCGACTTCCGGGTGGAGTTTATCTCGGCGTGCCTCAGTTGGGAGCGGCCGTTCTAGCTGGCGTGGCGTTCGCGGCGCTCTATCTCTTTATCACTCGCACCAAGACCGGCCTGGCATTGCAGGCGGTCGCCGAAGACAAAGAGGCGGCCGCGCTCATGGGGATCAATTCCCAGCGGATGTACGATGTCGGATGGTTTCTGGGCCTGGCGTGCGTCGGAGTCGCAGGTGCCGCGTTGGCGAACTTTTATTATATCGCGCCTCAGGTCGGAAATACCTTTGCGATCATTGCCTATGTGGTTGTCGCCCTCGGCGGTTTCGGTAGCGTTTCGGGCGCTCTGCTGGGGGGAATTCTCGTGGGCTTGGTCGAAATCCTCAGCCCGGTGGTCTTGGGCATCAGTCCTGATCTCAAATACGCCGTCGTCTACTCGGTCTATCTGTTGATCGTCTTTATCCGGCCCCAAGGTCTCTTGGGGCGCTACTGACCAGGTTGGTGTATGACCAGAGATTTCCTGCCAGTGAGCAGACAGCTATCGAAACTGTCCTGGCCTTCCTTGATGATTGGGCTAGTGGCTCTGGTATTGCTCCTTTTGCCGTTCGTGTTTTCCAACCCCGTGCTTCTCGACCTGATGGTCTTGATTTTTGTTTATGCCGGACTGGCTCAGGCGTGGAACATTCTGGGAGGATATGCGGGACAGATATCGCTCGGCAGCGCCGTTTTCTTCGGGGTCGGCGCGTATACGTCGACGGCTCTGGTCCGCGACGCGCAGATCGTGCCGTGGATCGGAGGGTTGGCGGGCAGCTTTTTGGCGGTCATTCTGGCTCTCATCATCGGTTATCCGGTCTTTCGCTTGCGCGGCCATTATTTTGCGATCGCGACACTGGCGATCGGAGAAATCGCCGTGGCGGTTGCTAGCGACATTAACCTGATCGGCGGGGCAAGCGGCCTGACGATTCCGTTTGTGCGGGACGCCAGCGGCCGCCCGACCGATTCCTGGCTCTGGCTTCAGTTCAACCAGGACCGACTTCCTTACTATTTCATTGCCTTCATCCTCATGGTCTTTTGCGTACTCGTGACGATTCTGTTGGACCGCACCAAACCGGGTTTCTATTTGCGCGCCATCAAAGACGATCAAGACGCAGCTCGTTCTCTCGGCGTCCACGTGCTGCGCTACAAGCAACTGGCTTTTGCCTTGAGTGCCGCTCTAACCGCTTTGATCGGGACCTTTTATGCACAGTATATTCTGTTCATCGATCCACCGAGCACTATGGGGCTGAATCTGTCCGTTCTGATCTCCTTGATCGCGATCTTGGGCGGCGTCGGCACGATCTGGGGTCCGATCATCGGCGCTGCTGTTCTGATTCCCCTTGGCGAAGTAACGCGCGCCGAGTTCGGGGGGGCAGGGGCCATCGAGCTGATGATCTATGGCGGCTTGGTGGTGCTCATCTCCGTCGTCCAGCCAAGCGGGCTCATGGGATTGGGCCAGCGCATCCGCCACCGTCGTGCGCCGTTAACGGAGCCGGAAGCGCGTGCCGCCGCGGCGTCCAGCTCCCAGGAAAAGCCACATGCCACCCTTGATTAGCGTAGAGGGGCTCTGCAAGAGTTTTGGCGGTCTGACCGCGGTGGTGGATGTGAGCTTTGAGATCCAGGCGGGCGAGATCATCGGACTCATCGGCCCAAACGGAGCGGGCAAGACGACGCTCTTTAACTGTATCTCGGGATTCACGCGGCCGACGAGCGGCCGGGTCGAATTTGCGGGACGGGACATTACCGGCTGGCTGCCCGAAGAGGTTTGCCATCTCGGCCTGGCGCGCACATTCCAGGTCGTGCGGACCTTTCCCGATATGAGCGTGCTCGATAATGTCCTGATTGGCGCTTTTGCGCGCACGGTGAGCCGCGCGGAGGCCGAACGAGGGGCCCGCGAGGTGTTGGAGCTTACCGGACTCGCATCAAAGGCTGGGCTCCTGGGCCGCAATATCACCATTGCAGACAAGAAGCGTTTGGAATTGGCACGCGCGCTCGCGACGCACCCACGGCTGCTGATGCTTGACGAGGCCATGGCGGGGCTCAACCCCGCAGAGCGCCAGGCTGCAGTGGAACTTGTACGAAGCATTCAGGCGCAAGGTGTCACGATCCTGATGGTCGAGCATGTGATGCAAGTCATCATGCCAATTTCAAAACGAGTCATGGTCCTCAATTACGGCCGCAAGATTGCCGAGGGTGCGCCCGAGATCGTCGCTCATGACGAAAATGTGATCGCCGCCTATCTCGGGGCCAAGTACCGCCAGCAAGCTCCGTCTCTTCCGGGTCCTGCGGCATAGGCCTGGCGGTCTGGCTGGAAGAATTTGCGATGTTGAGCGTCAAGAATCTTGCCGTCTCCTATAATGGCGTCCCTGCTCTGCACGATGTTTCCTTCGAAGTAGAGCAGAGACAGCTCGTCGCGCTCATCGGCTCCAACGGCGCCGGCAAATCGACGACGCTCCGTGCGATCAGCGGTCTGCTGAGACCGGATCATGGCGAGATCGCGTTCGAAGGGCAACGGATCGATGCCCGGCCCGCGTTTGCCATCGCCGCCCGGGGCATTGCGCACGTGCCCGAGGGGCGGGGGCTCTTCAGCCGTCGGAGCGTCATGGAGAACCTTTACCTGGGCGGCTATACCCAGACAGACCGCGCCCAGGTCAACGCTTCACTCGAAGAGGTATTCACGATGTTTCCACGCTTGAAAGAGCGGCGGAACCAGCGTGCCGGCACGCTCAGCGGCGGCGAACAGCAGATGCTCGCGATTGGGCGCGCGCTCATGTCACGGCCGCGCCTTTTGATGCTCGACGAGCCGAGCCTCGGGCTTGCGCCGCTTGTCGTGGATGACATTTTTCGCATTCTCAAGGAAATCAACACGCGCGGCACGACTGTCTTGCTCGTCGAGCAGAACGTGCGCGAGGCATTGGATATTGCGGACCGCGGATACGTGCTCCAGACGGGCGCCACCGTGCTGTCCGGTCCCTCTGCACAGATTCTGCAGTCGGACCTGGTGCGCAAGGCCTATCTGGGATTGTAGGGGAAGGAAACATGCGCATTGACCTGAACTGTGACATGGGGGAGAGCTTTGGAGCGTACACAATTGGGAATGACGCGGGGCTCATGCCGTTGATCACCTCCGCGAACATCGCCTGCGGCTTTCATGCAGGCGACCCGCTCGTCATGGAGCAAATCACGGGGTTAGCCATCCAGCATGGCGTCGCGCTCGGCGCGCATCCGGGCTATCGCGACCTGGTCGGTTTTGGCCGCCGCACCCTGGACGCCACTCCGGCCGAAATAGAAGCAGATGTTCTCTATCAAATCGGAGCGCTGGCCGCCTTTGCGCGCGCCCAAAGCGCCTCTCTCAAGCACGTCAAGGCGCACGGCGCACTCTACAATGTGGCGGCCGTCCGACCCGAAATCGCGCGCGCGATCGCGCGCGCTGTCGCTGGCTTTGACCCCAATCTCATCATGGTGTGCCTGGCGGGTTCCAAGATGGTCGAGGCCGCGCAAGAGCAGCACCTGCGGGTTGCCCGAGAGGGTTTTGCCGACCGAGCGTACAACCGGGATGGCACCTTGCGTTCACGCCGCGAGCCCGGCTCGGTGATCCATGATCCCCAGCAGGCCGCGCAGCAGGCCCTCCAGATGGTGCGTGAGCATACCGTAACGACGCCCGAAGGGGACGAGATTCCGATCGAGGTAGATACGCTCTGCATCCACGGCGACAATCCGGCCGCCGTCCAGAATGCCAAGGCCATCCGTGAGCTGTTGGAGCACAACGGCGTCACCGTGGCTCCATTGACATGATCTATTCCGAGCCGCGTCTCCTCGCCGCGGGTGATGCAAGCATCTTGATCGAGTGGGCGGACGAAATCGACGACGCGGTCAACGACCGCGTCCACACGCTGACGAAGGCTTTGCGCGGCCGCGCTCGCCCCGAGATCCGCGATCTCATCCCCGCGTATTCCTCGCTGCTCGTCTGCTTCGACCCCCACCGCGCATCTCTCCCCGAGATGCGCGAGTTCCTGCAGCAAATCCTCCGATCGCCCCAGACCAGTTTGGCGCCGGCCGAGCGCCTCGTCGAAATCCCTACCCGCTACGGCGGAGCCTACGGGCCCGACCTGCCCTTTATCGGGGAAAAGAGCGGGCTGAGCGAGGCGGAGGTTATCCGCCTTCACGCGAGTGTGACCTACCGTGTTTATCTTATTGGTTTTGCCCCCGGGTTCGCTTATCTTGGCTCGGTCCCGGAGGCCATTGCCGCGCCGCGCCTCGACACACCGCGCACAAGGGTGCCGGCCGGCTCGGTGGGAATTGCGGGGAGGCAGACGGGCATTTATCCGATGGAAACGCCTGGAGGATGGCGCTTGATCGGGCGGACGGACGAGCGGCTCTTTGATCCAACCGCGGACCCGCCGTCGCTCTTGCGGCCGGGCGATCGCGTCCGCTTTGTGCCAATAGGATAGGGCGGTCATGCTGAGAATTGTCGAACCGGGAATCATGAATACGGTCCAGGATGCGGGACGGTGGGGCTATCAAGCCTATGGCGTGCCCGTCTCCGGCGCCATGGACTTGGTCTCCCTACGCGCGGCAAATGACCTCGTCTTCAATCCGTCAGATGAAGCAGCCCTCGAGATCCATTCCCCGCTTTCCTTACAAGCGGGCGAGTCGTGTCTCATGGCAGTCACCGGAGCGGAGGCGCTGATAGAGGTGAACGGCCGCAGTGTGCCCGAATGGACAAGCCTTTTCGTGCGCCGCGGCTCGCTCGTCGAGATACGGTTGAGGGCAGGGGGCTGGAGTTATCTGGCGGTCCACGGCGGGATCGACGTGCCGGCGGTATTGGACAGCAAGTCTACGTACGTGCGCGGCGAATTCGGAGGCTTACAGGGGCGAGCTTTCCAGTCTGGGGATGAGGTACCCGTCGGCCGGGGAAGCCTGACAGAACCGGTCTCGGGAGCGGGGCGACGCGCAAGCGACGAACGACGCGGCAAGATCCGCGGGAACCGCCCGGTCCGCGTGTTGCTCGGACCGCATCAAGACGCATTTACGGATGAAGCGATTGCGGCGCTGACGCGCACAGACTATCGGGTGACCGAGGCGGCGGACAGAATGGGCTATCGCTTGCAGGGGGCCATCCTCGCGCGTCGCCGGCAGGGTGAACTCGTCTCATGTGGTGTGCCGCTGGGCGCTCTTCAGGTGCCGCCGGATGGGCAGCCGATTGTGCTCATGGCGGATCATCAGACCACCGGTGGCTATCCGATCATTGCGACGGTCGTCTCCGAGGATATTCCTCTCATCGCCCAGCGCGCGGTCGGAGAGAGCGTGACGTTCCATGTCGTCGAGGCGGCGTTTATTTGAGCCAGGCGCTGTTCAGCTCCGTGGCAAGCATCGCCCGTCGAGCCGAAACCCGACGGGCGATGGCATTTACTTGCGACCGTCAGCCGGCGTGTGAAAAGAAGCTGGTTCGTCCGGCAGACCGTCTCCGCAGGCGTCCGGGTGGAGAGTGTCAGGCGCTACATCCCGCGGATCAACCCACCCGGCTGGCACGTGCGACAAAAGTTGGTTACTCGCTGGTTGGCACCGATGAGGGAGATGGGGGTTCCGCAGCGCGGGCAGGGCTGCCCCGATTTCATATGCACAGCGAGAAAATCCCGCGGCTCCCGGTGGATCTCCTCGCCCATCTCTGCCCGCACCTTGGCGATCGCGTCCTGAAGGGTGGACTGCATCGCTTGATACAGGCGCTCGATCTCGTCTGTCGTGAGCCGGTTGCGTTTGCGATAGGGATGAATACGCGCCGCCCACAGGATTTCATCCGCATACGCGTTCCCGATCCCCGCGACCAACTCACCGCGGGTAAGGATACCTTTGATCTCGCCATAATAGCCCTTCAAGCGAACTCGAAACTCGTCGAGCGAGATCGAACAAGGTTCCGGGCCCAGGCTCGAATAATCCGGTACGAGAGCGAGATCGCGCGTGAGATAGAGCTGGCCCATTCTGGTCTGGTCCACATAGCGCAGTTCGGCCCCACTCGAAAGCGAAAAGACAACGTGCGTTCGCGCGAAGCGTTTCTGGCCGGGCGCGGCGAGCTGGAGGCGGCCGGTTAGCTTGGGATTGACGACGAGAAAGAGTAACGAGTCGGAGGGGGACTGGAGGGAAAAGAGCAGAAACTTGCCGCGGCGCTCGACACTCTGAATCTCGGCGCCCGTGACCGCTTCTGCCATGCCGCAGTGGGTCAAGTCGCGCGCGACGAGCGCGCCGCCGGGCGGCAGGACCTCGCATGCCTGCACGCGAGTGCCGACCACGCGGCGCTGGAGAACCTCCTTGACGACCTCCAGCTCGGGAAGCTCGGGCATGGTTGGCTATCCGTGCGCAGAAATGTAGCCGATGGGCGCACGTTCAATCTTTTCCACGGGCAGTACGTCCACGAGTTCGTATTGGCGCGAGCCCAAGTCCAGCTGCTCGCCGTATTGTGTGATCAAGTAAGGATCCTTGAGCGGGCCGTGCAGCCACGCCAGAGGATGGCCCGTGCGGGTGTGGACCTCGAGCGAGGTCGGGACATTTTCTTCGATCAAGGGCGTGCGCGCGGTCATGTCGAGCATCGCTTGCTCGCTCGCCACAATGTCGTCCGACCCAAAGATACCGGCGTCCGGCAAGATGGGCATGCTCGTAAAGCCGAAACAGTCGCACACCGGCGTCATGTGTGTGGCGAGGCTGATGTGGATGGCTTTGCCCGGCGAAAAAGTCGAGAGGGTGAGGGAGGTGCTGATCGCACAGGCCTCTTGAAAAGCGGAAAAGTTGACCGAATCGATCTTGAGACTGCCGGGCGGCGCGACCTGCAAGCAGCGACCGCATTGATTGCACGGTTCAATATGGAGGTGCATCTCGCCCGGATGCTCCTTGTCTTCCACGATGGCGCCGTGCGGGCAAGACTCGACGATGCGCTCGCGCGTCGCGGCGTCGGGACATTTCTCGGGGAACCAGTAGCGATCATAATGCCCGGTATCATGCATCGCTCTGCGGGTCTCGCCGATCATGCAGCCGAGCGCCAGATTCTTGAAAGCGGCGCCGGCAGAGCAACTGGGATGCCCCTTGACGTGCGCGAGGTTGACGAGAAAGGTCGCGTCCTGGATCAACCCCGCGATTTTCCACTCGCGGATATTCTTAAAGGGATGTGTGTGGGTGTAATAGTATTTCTCGTCGAGGCCGGCCGCGGGATAGACGGGACAGCCGAGCGTCTCGATGGAATAGCCCCTCTCTTCGGCGCCTGCCACATCCCAGTTCACATCCGTCACGAATGGTTTCCCACCGCCTTCCTTGACCGCCTGAACAATCTTGCGCACAAAAACCGGATGGACGGTCGAGTAACCGATGTTGTTGCCCGTGTGCATCTTGATGGCGACCGTTTCCCCTTTGACGCGGTCGCGGAGATGCAGACGGTCGAGAATCAGATCGAGCTTGGCCGGCAGCGTCTCCTTCGCTTCCAAACGTGCCTGGCGCGGAGAACCCCAAAATACCGTACTGGTCATGAGAGCCTCATGGAAAAGGATGTTGGTTCAGGAAGAGTGGGCGCATTGCTCGTGCCATAATAATCCATTGCGCGCAGAACACAAAACCAGGCGCGATGCAAGAAGAGGGGAGCCCACCGGTCTCTTCGAGCATTTTCTCTGCCATGCCCGAGCATTCCCGCAGAGTGAGCGTGCCATCCCTTGACTCAGCGGCCCGCTCGACAGCGTGCGCCGCGAACGCGACGGCCCTGGGTTTTGGTTGGACGGACAATTACAACCTGCGGCTTGAGTTCTCGACTCAATATAGCGTCACGGTGGCGTCATTTATCGCGGCGCATGGATCGCATCTCCCATTCGCGGCGAAGCCCGATGGCACTTTTTCTCCCGAGCCGAGGGTGCGAGGAAATCTGGTGCAAAACTCGGACGGCACCTACTCCCTGTCGGACGCTCACCAGAACCGCTACCTCTTTGACTCCTCCGGACGCCTGACGCAAATCGTCGATGCCAATGGCAATGCGCAGACCTTGACCTATAACGGCGCCCAGCTGGACTCGGTCGGCATTGCGAGCGGCCGCTGGCTTCATTTCAGCTACGATGGAAACGGCCGCATCAGCGGGGTCGACGACCCGCTCGGCCGCCATCTCGGCTTTGGCTACAATGGTAACGGCGACCTGACATCCGTAACGGACGTGCGCGGGTTGGTCACGACGATGACGTATGATGGGAGTCATCATCTGCTGACCATCGCAGACCCGAACCGTCATACCCAGGTCACTAACCACTACGACGCCGAGAATCGCGTGGACTATCAGCTGAACGCGCTGAACCAACAGACCACCCTCAACTACGGGTCCAGCAGGTCTCAGACGGTGGTCACCGACCCGCGCGGTTATCCCACATCGTACAACTACGACCTGAACGGCCTCCTGGTTTCGGTCACGGACGCGTTGGGCCGTAGTGAATCATATGTCAATGACGGGAACTTGAACCGGAGGAGCGTGACGGACAGAAACGGGCATCAGACCCAATTCACCTGGACCCGCACCGGATGCAGCCTGGGCATGATCACGGATGCCCTGGGCAACAAGGCCTCCTCTGACGATGACAGCAACGGCAATCTGCTATCGGTCTACGATCCGCTGCATCGGTGGACGCAATACACCTATGATGGCGCCAACAATCTCCTGTCGATCATCAAGCCGATCTCCGGAACCATCGCGTTCGCATACGACGCGCTCGGGGACCCCGTCCGACGGACCGACGAGAACAACCACTCGACCCAGTATGGCTATGACTCTTATGGCAATCGGACGGTGATCACGGATACCTTGAGCGGCGTGACCCGGCTCGCATACGACGTGGCCGGCCGCATGACAGACCTCACGGATGCGCTCGGGCACCGGACCCACTATGAGTACGATGCCGCGAATCACGTGACCAAGGCGGTCCTCAACTATGATCCCAACCAAGCTCTAAATGCCGGGAATGAGTACAATCTGACCACGCAGTACGGCTACGACCCAGCCGGGAACCTGACGACGATCACCAACACCCTAGGATCGATCACGAAGACGGACTATGACGTTGCGAACCGCCCGATCACCGTGACCGTAAATTACGTGCCGGGCGGGCCAACCGATTCTCAGACCAACCTCACCACCGTCTACAGCTATGATCCGGACGGAAATCGGCACTCGGCGACGGACGCCGACAACCAGACGACGACGTATGGCTATGACGAACTGAACCGGCTGAAAAGTACGACGGACCCGTTGAACCACACCACGCAATACTCTTATGACGGGGTCGGGAACCTGACCCAGGTGCTGGATGCGAATAACAACAGCACTCTGTTCGGCTACGACGCTGTCAACCGCCCCATCACTCTGACGAACGGCCTCAACAACCGGACGCTCTACGGATATGACGCAGTCGGCAACCGCACGCTGATCACGGATGCCCTGCAGATCGTGACCTCCTACGCGTACGATAGCCTGAATCGCCTCACCACGGTTACAGAGAATTATCGGCCAGGGCTCGGGGTCACGGCGAGCCAGAACGTGACCACGACCTACGGCTACGACAACGTCGGGAACCTGATTCTCACTCGGGATGCAAACGGCCATGCCAAGACCCAGACCTACGACGAACTGAACCGGCTCAAGACGGTGCGGGACCCGCTCGGCCACACCACGACGAACTCGTACGACGCGGTGGGGAATCTCCAGAGCGTCCTGGACGCGAACAACGCGACGACCGGTTACGTGTACGATGGGGTGGATCGGCTCGTGCAGATCAATTATCCGAACGCGAGCGTGACCTTTGGCTACGATCCCCTCGGCCATCGCAAGACGATGACCGATTCGGCGGGCGCGACGCAATACGGGTACGACGCGGTGTACAGGCTGAGCACCGTCACCGACCCCTTCCAGCAGATGGTGCGCTACGGCTACGACCGCGCGGGAAATCGCGTGAGCTTGAACTATCCGGACGGCAAGCAGGTGGGGTATGGCTTTGACGCGGCGAACCGTCTGCAAACGGTTACCGACTGGAGCCAGCAGAACACATCCTACACTTACGATGCCGGCGACCGGCTGACCGGGGCCACATTGCCGAACGGAGTCACCGTCGGCTATGACTACGATCGGGCCGACGAACTGACGACGATCCAGTACGTCCGTGGGACAAGCCTGCTGGGCAGATACGCATACACCTACGATGCCGCCGGCAACCGCGTGCGGCAAGACGAGTCCATGCGCGCGGTCGAGAGCGGGGCGGGTGTGCCGGTCAAGGCGGCAGCGACGCCGAGGCCCACGGTCACGCCGACGGCGACCGGCCCTCGACCGGCGAGCGGAGCGGCGGCGACACCGACCAAGATAGCGTCGGCGATGAAAACCGGCACGCCGGTCTCGGCGCCACGGCAGCCCAACTCCGTCATGCTGCCTTTTGTTTCGCGGGGCAATGTTCCGGGCGGGGGGCAACCGGGAAATGTTCCTGCCGGTGCCCCGCCGACCAAAACGCCGACGCCGACGGCCACCCCCACGAACACGCCGACCTTTACGCCGACCGCCCTGCCGACGGATGCGAACAACATCCAGATCGACTACCAGTACGACTCGTTGGACCGCCTGACCCAGGCCAAGTATTCGACCTATGGCGGGGCGCCGCTCGCGCCGGTCCGCCTGGGTCCCACTGGGAAGAGCACGCCCACTCCGACTCCCGTTCCCCTGGGCGTGGCCAAAATCATCACCTACACCTACGATGCGGTCGGGAACCGCCTGACGCAGAATAACAATGGGACGGTCACGAACTACACCTACGACACCGCCAACCGTTTGACAAATGTCAACGGAGTGGCGTACACTTGGGACAACAACGGCAACCTCCTCTCCGACGGCACGCGCACCTTACAATACGATACCGCGAACCGGCTGACCCAGGTGGTGAGCGGGGCCACGACCGCCCAGATGGTCTACAACGGCGTAGGCGATCGTTTGCAGCAAACCGTGAACGGCACCCAGACGCGTTACGTGCTGGATCCGGCGGCGGGGCTGACGCAGGTCCTCGCCGATGGGACAAACACCTACCTGTATGGCCTGGGAAGAATCGCCCAGCAAGGGACGAACCTCCAGTACTTTGGGGCGGATGCGCTCGGGAGCACGCGGCAACTCTATAACAGCAGCGGGCAGATTGTCGCGAACGAGCGCTTCGACCCGTTCGGGACCCTCATCAGCCAGACCGGGACGGGGACGAGCGTCTACGGGTTCGCAGGGGAGCCGCAGGACCCGGCCGGATTGGACTATTTCCGAGCCCGGTACTATGATCCGGTGAGCGGGCGATTCATCAGCCAAGACCCGTGGGGCGGGGATCTCCACCAGCCAGGGACCCAGAACGGCTGGAGCTACGCTGAGAATGATCCGGCTTTGGTGACCGACCCCTCGGGGCTGTGCACGAGCGGGATCGGGACCGACCAGATTCTCTCGGGCCTCTTCACCCTCAACGGCGGTCAGGTCCTGGCCGGGCTGAGCAACAACTGGCAGGAATGCCAGGAGAACGTGAGCAAGGCGCAGCAAGCCTGGCAGCAGGGCGACTATGTGCGTGCGGTCACCTGGGGAACGGGCGTGACCACCATCGCTCAGCGGGCCGCGGGTTGGGTGTATGACAATAATCGCGACCTGACGACTGCTCAAGACTCGTGTGCGAGTTGGTCCGAGCGTGCGGCGGCGGGAGAGCGGGTTCTGGGGCGCGGGTTCCAACTGGCCGCGTCACTGGTCCCGATTGGCATCGGGGCGAAGAGCCTGCTCGGCAAGGCAGCCCTCGCGGATGGAGTGCTCGTAGAGGCGGGGGATGAAGGTGCTCTTCAAAACACAAGAGTGTTTTATTCGGGCGGAAGGCAGGCGCAGCTGGCTGCCGAGGACTGGGCGAATGCGAATGGAGCAATTACTCTGGAGTTGCCAGCCGACACGCCATACGGACAGGTGAAGGCTGCATCAAAGGCGTTTGCTCAGGGTGCTGCTGGAGAGGTGAACGTTTTCCAGTCCGCGAGTGGTGTCAGGTTGCAGAGCATTTGGGCGACGACCGAGTACCCGGCTCTGGTTGAGAACCCCAACGTAACGGGTATAAGATTCCATGTCGTCATGCCCGATGGCAGCGTCGCCATTTTGCCCTGACGAACGAATTGGAGGCTGCGTCATGTTCAAGAGGATACGAGAGAACCTGATAGAGAGCGACGAAGGGTTTTCGGTGGAAGTAACGGGAAGGGTGGGCCTTCGATACAGGGAAGCAGACAAAGTGCTAGACGTCGACTCAGAAGTAGGGGAGCATCCGTATATGGTAATCTATGGTGATTCCCTCAAGCGATGGGAACCGCCGCATGAGGATGATTTGCTTGACGACCGCAAACGCAGTCAGATCATCGAGAACATCCGTCGGGCGTTCCAGTCCCAAGGGCTAGACATCGGTGTCATTTATCCGAGCTTGCCGCGACCCTAGCTCCATTGAAGGCAGGTCGGAGTCGATCGCCGCTTTGAATACTCTCGAGTGGATTGCTGTCAGCCAGCCGCGATAGTGAACAGCAAGGAGCGTGTTCATGTTTGGACAAGGCGGTGACAGAGCGTGGACGCGACCACCGCCTTGCGGCGAGCCGCGGGTTGGGTGTATGACAACAATCGGGATTGGGCGGCGCTGCAGGACCCCTGTGCGGGCCGGACTGAGCGAGAGGCGGCAGGCGGGAGGATCCTCGGTCGTGGGTTCGAACTGGCCGCGTCGCTCGTCCCGCTTGGCCTCGGCGCGAAGAGTCTCCTCGGCAAGGCGGCCCTCGCGGACGGGGTGCTCGTTGAGGCGGCGAATGAAGAGCTCAGTACGACTGCGCACAGCACCCACCGGTACCCCGGGCCCGGGGAGTCTTTCTTGCGATATGAATCCGGGAGTCCAGCATACTCCCGCGTCACGGAGATGGGAGGCCTTAGACCAGGGACATTTGCCGCGCCCTCTTCAGAGGGGCTTTTCACACAATCAGAAATTCCCGCAAGATACAACCTCCCGAGCGCAGAGATTCCTCGGTCCGTGTACTTCGAAATACGTCCGGGCCCGGATGACGTGGTCGTAGGACCTAGACCCGTTCTTGGCGGCACCGGTAATGAGGCGCTCTTCCCGTTCGGAACGGGACCAGGCACGGTGTCCGGACCTTATCCAGTGCCCAAATAGGAGATAGACCAGTGAGCGAATCTGCCGGTAAACCACCAAGGCTACCCGACAAGTGGGCTCCGTTCCTTGCTACCCAGCCCGAGACGGGTATGGGCTACTGGATCGTCACTGTTGTACTCAAGGATCGTCGGGAATACAGAAGGGTTGTCGTAGACTCAGGGTACGTTACTCGGGTCTATGGTCACGATCACATACCATTTGACCCAGAGGACATCGTTGACATCATTGTGACCCACGATAAATGGGATTTTCGATAGTCGCATTGAGCCCGTGTCGCCCGGTCCCGCTCAGATAGCCGTCGGCTCGAGTCGAGTCGCGTTACTGGCTTTGGAATCCGCGGGAGGAAGAGTTTCTCTCCGACCAGGTGTGCCAGGGGATTCTCAGTCAGGACTTCGACCCAAACGGTCTCGCTCGTCCCGCTTGGCCTCGGCGCGAAGAGTCTCCTCGGCAAGGCGGCCCTCGCGGATGGGGTGCTCACCGACGCGGCGGATGAAGATCTTGCCTACCGCTATGTTGGGCCAAGGGAGGCTGAGGAAATAGGCCAAACGGGGGTCATACCATCTGTTGACGCAAGGGGCAACCCGAAGTACGTTTTCGCGTCGCCCAACTATTATGAAAACGCGGCGGACGCGCAAAAGGCGCTGCAACTTGAAAAGGCTCCAACACATCGGGTCACCTTTCAATTCGACGTGGCGCGCTACAACTATGCGGGCAACGTCGAGAACGGAACGGGAATTGAGATGACGACGAGCCAGCCAATCCCGGCTTTGCGCATCGATCCACTAAGGTAACGAGGAGAGAAGAGCGTGTCGTCTCCCAACATTATCCAGTTTCCCGACCAGTTGGTCATCCGGGTCATAGAAGAAGAAACCGGAGCCCCGGTGCCCGGCATCGTGACTACCTTAACCTTGTATGCCAAAAGGAAGAACAACTACGATTTCGGACCCAAGCTGAGCGACTCGGCGGGACTCATCACGATTAGCCGCGAATGGGTTGCGCGGTCGATCGAGGAGACAATGGATTTCTTCATCATGGATTATTCCTCCCGCTTGGAGGACTGTCTACCCTACGTCGACGTGAGGGTCGACTCTCAAGAGGACATTCTCAAAGAAATTAGCGCGAGGAGCGCCCATCCTTCAATTAAGCTGGGTGAGCTGGGGATCAGTAACACCGCTACCGAGCTTGGTAAGGCACGCAACGCTGCGTACGAACCACAAGTGGTGCGGATTGCACTCGATACTCCCGGCGAAGCGCTCCGGAAGGTGGTCATTGAAGTAAGGCGACGAGGTCAGAAGGAGGAATAGGCGGGTGACTTGAACCGCGTGCTCAGCATGACGCCGAGGTGAGCTATGGCCTCTGGAGGCTCACTGGTTGCAGACAATGGAGAGAGAGACCAGGACCCCGTGTGGGAGCAGGCACGAGAGACCCCGACGAGGATGGACACGCGCCTGGCAAGCACGGGGCCGACGTCAGAGTTTCGCGGTCGCCCCAAGGTCCCGCCTGATGGTGTGAAGATGTCGCTGGTCGCCAAGGTACCTCGCCAGTTTCCGAACAGAGACCGTCCAGAAGGACGTCCGTCTGGAGGTTGACGATGGGCCGGGAGCAGAGGTCGAGTTCTGACGCGTAGTGGAGACGGGCTACCTTCTATGCTAAGGCAGGGGTACCGATTAGAAGGGTGCGCTCCTGCAGATCGTCGGCCGCGGGTTCCAACTGGCCGCGTCACTGGTCCCGATTGGCATCGGGGCGAAGAGCCTGCTCGGCAAGGCAGCCCTCGCGGATGGAGTGCTCGCCGAGGCGGCGGATGAAGGTGCAATTCACGTATCCGAAGAGGGACTCGCCGCCCTCGAGCAACATCTGGCTGAACTTGACCCAGCAGCGAGGCAATGCTTGAACATCCGCGCGCGGATATTTGAGGCGACGCCAATGCCATGCGGCCACGCGGGTGTGGCGGGCATCGTATAGACGCGTGCGGCAGCTCAGCGGACGTTCTCTGAATTGCATTTCCCTCGCCTCTTTGGTAAAATCAACGCGCCCTTCATCTTGCCAAAGGAGGCGAGCCCCCATGTCCGCGATTGCCCTGGTGACCGATTCTACCGCAAACCTGCCGGAGGAGTTGGTCCGACGCTACGATGTCACGGTTGTCCCCCTCTACGTCCGTTTCGGCGAAACGGTGTGGAAAGACTACGTCGAGCTTCCGCCTGCCGAATTCTACAAGCACCTGGCCGAGACGAGAGCGGCCGGCGGGGAGCTTCCGAAAACTTCCCAACCCACCCCGTCGGATTTTGAAGGCGCATACTTGGCACTTGCCCGCGGGGGCGCCGAGGATGTCCTCTCAGTGCACGTTGCCGCCAAGATGTCCGGCACGCTCAACAGCGCGCAAGTCGCCGGGGAGATGGTTACTCCGCAGACGCGGGTGCGCGCGGTTGATTCCACGACGATTTCGATGCAGATGAGCTATATGGTGGTCGAAGCGGCCGAGGCGATTCGGCATGGGGGCGGCATCCAGGAGGCCGTCGAAGCCGTCGAAAAGGTCAAGGCAAATTCTTGCACCTACTTTACCGTGACCGAAGTCGAGCATATTGAGGCGAGTGGGCGTGTGGAGGGCGCGGCCCAAGTCGCGGAAACCGAAATCAAAGTGCGCCCTGTCATCGGCATCTTCGATGGCCAGGCGAAGGTTGTTTCGCCCGAACGCACCCAGCGCGCCGCGACCGAGAAGGTGATCGAATTGACCCGCCAGCGGCTGCGGGGGCTCAGGCTCAAAGGTGTCACGGTCGTGCATACTAATGCTCTCGAGCGAGCCGAGGCGTTAAAGGCACGCGTGCCGGCCGAAATGGGCTACCAAGGGCAGGTGTTCGTCGTCGACATGGGGCCGGCCCTGGCGGTGCACGTCGGTCCAGGCGTTGTCGGCCTCGCCGCCTATGGCGAATAGCCCGAGGCCCATAACCATCGCGCTAACGGGAAGAGCGATGTGTTTCGCATAATCCAAAGAAGATGGAATGGGCGAAGCCAGAAGATGCGCGAACACTCCGTGGCCGCTGATCACCGCTGTGTGGTACCGGTGGGGAGGGTGGACACATTCTGGCACGCCGCGCGTGCAAGAAATAGTTGACGTCGTGGGTCGCGCTCGGCGTCCCTAATCCTTGGGTCGAAGGTAGGTCTGTGCGATTCATCTGTGATGGATGCTTCCGATTGATCTAAAGCGATTGACGCACGATCCATGAGATGGCGCCCGACGAACGCCAGGAGTGGTAAGATAGGCCGTGGACCGAAGTGGTTGCACGGCCTTTTTGTTCTTCCGGAGCCGCCTTGTCTGCTGTTAGGTGACGACGATAACGCAATCCTGTGGTTGGATAAGAGCAAAAAAGGCCACGTTCTGGTGAAGAGTGACCGCATTGCGCGCACGCTAGATGTTGTGCGCCGGTGAGGTCCGACGGTCAAGATCTAGCGTCGTCGTTTTCAGGGAGCTGCGGGGCCGATTCACGTGAATCGGCACTCTTACTCTTTAGGAAAGCTTTAGGTCATTTGAGGTCCAGATGAGGTATCAAAGGCCGCAATGTGATATAGTGCAATGAATACGGGGGAGGCCAGAGAGTGTAGATCTGTGATAGAATGATGCGCCAAATAGTACCGTTGTCGCCGTGATTGTGATTGCCATCGCCGCCTTTCTCCTGGGCGGCTTTTTCTCAGAGTCGATGCGGCCGTCAATAGATATTAACTCCGCCTGGGTTTTTGCAGGAACGCTCGGAGTCTCGGCGGGGAATCTGGACGGGCTGCCGGTGGTTGGTACGTGAACAGAGAGCATGTTGCTAATTGTGTCGAGCGGGTAATTCCGCCTCGCAGGTACGAACGGAACGGCAGGCGGCGCGTGAGTATTCTTCATTATACCGCTCCGCCCATCGTTGGCGGCGTTGAAAACGTCATCGCGCACCACGCGCGTCTCTTGCTTGATGCGGGTTACCCGGTCACTGTCCTCACAGGGCGCGGGGGCCAGGCGCAAGCACTGCAAGGCGCCGAGGTCGTCGTGATACCCGAGCTGGATTCAGAGCATCCCGGCAACTTGATCGCGCAGGCTCTCGAGCAAAACGTCGTTCCTACCGAATTCAAATCATTCCAAGCGCGGCTTGAAACGGCCATTTCTGCCGCCTGCTCTTCGTCGGACCGCCTGATCGTTCACAACGCTCTTAATTTTCATCTGAATCTTCCGCTCGTGGCAGCCCTGCACCGGTTGCTGGATCGCGGCCAAGTGCCCGGAGTGATTGCCTGGTGCCACGATATCTCGCGCTATGTGAATCCGCAGTCCGGCGTGCCGCTCCGTTACGGTTTTCCATGGGACTTGCTCAGGACCTATCGTCCGGAAGTCACCTACGTGGCGGTTTCGCACCACCGGCAACGCCTGCTCGCGCAGGCGCTCGGCTGCCCCCCGGCTTGCATTCAAGTCGTCCCCAATGGGGTCGATCCCCAGGAGATATTCGGGCTTTCGTCTCTGGGGCAGCATCTCGTGGAGGAGTTTGATCTAACGAGCGCGGACTTGGTTCTCCTCATGCCCGTTCGTATTACGAATGCCAAGAATATTGAATTCGCGCTAGAGGTCACTGCCGCGTTGAAAGCGGCAGGCCTAGGCTCGCGCCTCCTTATCACCGGCCCGCCCGACCCGCACTCCAATGCAAGTAGGCTATATCTTGACGAATTGCTCGCACGCCGGCGTGCGCTAGATCTCGAAGAGGAGGTCATTTTTCTTTGCCAGGGGACCCAGCGCTTTCCCTATCCCTTTGCTTTGGAGACTTCGACGATCGGGGAGCTTTATCGCATTTGTGACATCGTGCTCATGCCCAGCCACCGCGAGGGGTTTGGGCTTCCCATTCTCGAAGGTGCCCTCGCGGGCAAACCGGTTTTTTCTACAGAGGTCCCGGCACTGGAGGAAATCGGTGGGGAGTGGGTCCATCGTATCGAGGCGGGCGAATCCGCGAGTCATGTGGCGGAGCGTATCTGCACATGGGCAACCTCCGACCTGGCCTATCGCACGCGCCGAAAGGTGCGCCAGAGATTTACGTGGTCAGCGCTCTTTGCAAGCGCGATCGAGCCGCTGATCCAGGCGCCCGATCGACCGTGAAAGGAGTACCAATGAAGATCGAGAACTCGTCGCCAGCTCGCCTCGTCGTTGTCTCGAATCGCGGCCCATATTACCTTCGTATGACGAAGCAGGGTTTGAAGCGTGAAAAGACCGTGGGAGGACTGGTCACCTCCATACTCCCGATGCTCGAAAAAAGGGGGGGCGGAGTCTGGATTGCCTGGGGAGAGCGCGCCGGCCGTTATCCGGGAGCGGCGGGTCCATCCCCCTTCGACCTCCGTTACATTTCTCTTACCGAGGAGCAGCTGCAGGGGTATTACCTGGGCGTCGCGAACAATGCCCTCTGGCCCCTCTGCCACTCTTTTCTTGGCCGTGTCCACTATGATGATACAGAGTGGGAAACCTATAGACAGGTCAACGCTCAGTTCGCAGAGGCTGTGCTCGAAGAAGCCCACGACGGGGAGATCGTCTGGGTGCACGATTACCATTTGGCCCTCGTCCCTCACTTGGTGCGCCAAGCTCGCCCGGAGAGCCGGTTGCTCTTCTTCTGGCATATCCCCTTTCCACCGGTCGAACTCTTCCGTACCCTCCCCTGGCGGCGTGAGATTCTGGAGGGACTCCTCGCCTCTGATATTGTCGGATTTCACATCCCTGAATACGCGGATAACTTTGTGGAGGCGGCCGTTGAGATTCTGGGTGCCGAGGCAAGAGGGGACCAACTGGTTTATGATGGCCGGAACACGCAAGTGCTCGCGCGCCCCATTGGGATTGACTATGAGGCGGTGAGCCGTACGTCCCGCGCCCGCGTGATTGAGGAACGCGCGCGCCGGATTCGCCAGAATCTGAATGGGCAGCAGATCATACTAGGTGTCGAGAGGATGGACTATACCAAGGGCATCTTTGAACGGTTGGAGGCTATGGAGCGGCTGCTGGAGCGCCGGCCGGAGCTCTACGGGAGGGTCACTCTGATCCAGATTGTCACGCCCTCACGCAACAATATCGAAGCCTACCGTCAAAAAAAGCGCGAAACTGACGAAATCGTCGGGCGCATCAACGGGCGCTTCTCCGATGGATTCTGGATGCCGATTCGCTATCTGTACCGCTCCTTCACCCCGGCAGAGCTCATGGCGTACTATCGCGCCGCGGATATCGCCCTTGTCACCCCGCTGCGAGATGGTCTGAATCTCGTCGCCAAAGAGTACATCGCCTGCCGACCGGAAGCCGATGGAGTCCTGATCCTCAGTGAATTCGCGGGCGTGTCGCAGCAATTGCCAGAGGCGCTACTCGTGAATCCCTATGACAGGCAAGACATGGTCGAGGCCCTCGGCCGCGCTCTCGCCATGGAGAAACCGGAGCAGCGCGAACGGATGCTGCTCATGCAGAAACGCATCAAGGAGCAAGATATCTCCTGGTGGGCGGACGAATTCCTGTCTCGGGTCGACGACTTGGCCGCAGCAAAGCCGATTCATCGCTATTCACTCGGCGAGAGAGACATGAAGCCGGTTCAGCCGATGCCCCTCGTGGGGATAGGGTAAAAAACACGATTGTGTTACTCTCCGTTCAACACCATCTGGCCGCTGGCGGGCACGTGTGGTTGGGACTCGACTACGATGGTACGCTCGCTCCGATCTCCCTTGAGTCAGGTCAAGCGAAACCGGACCCGAGCCTCTGCTCTCTCCTGACCGGCCTCGCCGAGAACCCCCTGCTGCGCATCGCCATCGTGAGCGGACGTCCGTTGTCCTTCCTCCGGGCCGTGCTCCCTGTTTCTGGGCTGACCCTTGCGGGCGTTTACGGATTAGAGGTCCAGATGCCGGGCGGGGAACGCTTGCTGCGCGTCGAGTCAAACCTTCTGCGCCCGCAGCTGCGCATGATCAAATCCGATTGGTCTTTGCTCTTCCGGGGACACCCGGGCTACTGGGTTGAGGACAAGGAACTGGCGCTGGCGCTGCACGCCGACTCGGCCGATCCAGCCGAAACTGCGCTGCTCCTGAGTACTGCAATTTCGATGGCAACCGATCGCCCCAGCCCGGTCCCTCTCCGCGTCTACGAAGGAGACCGCTATCTCGAGGTCGCGCCGGCCGCCGCTCACAAAGGGCAAACGGTCCAGTGGCTGCTGGATCAGGACTGGTCGCATGAGGCATTGCCGGTTTATGTGGGGGACGACGCGAGAGACGAAGAAGCCTTTGAGGTGATCCGGCGGCGTGGAGGCATTCCTATTCTTGTCGGCAAAGGCTCCGGGTCAACTCGAGCTCTCGCGCGACTAGGTTCGTGCGAGGCTGTCCGGACGTGGCTTGAGATTTTGTGCGAGGCCGCATCGCGCCGACGCAGGTCTCCGACAAGCTAAAAGGAGCGCGCTCCAGCGTTTCCGCCGGGGCGGCATCATTTCCGAAGGGGCGTTCGAGCCATCGCCGGGCGCGGAGTCACTAAGAAATCCTCAGGTCGTTTGCCTTTTCGCACCATCAGTCACTGGTATAGTGACCGCCACCTCGGTCCCGCTCCCGGGAGTCGACTGAAGCGACAGAGTCCCGCCGACGGCCCACACGCGTTCCTGAATGCCCATGAGTCCGAAATGCCCAAGCTGCGCGAGTTCTGCCACCGCCTCGGGAACCCGAAACCCCTTTCCATCATCGGTCACGACAAGATGGAGCGCCTTGGGCTCAAAGGCCAGATTCACTCGAGCTAGTCGGGCATCGGCATGCTTGCGCACATTCGCCAGTGCCTCTTGGGTGATGCGATACAGCGACAATTCCTGTTTGGCGCTCAGCGGGTACGGTTCGCCCGTCACATCAAGACTGACCTCCAGGTGGGCTCCGTTATTCTCCCGCGCGGTCCGGGCTAACACTTCCAGGGCGGGAACCAGCCCGAGGTCTTCGAGGATCAAGGGCCGCAAATCGCGGCTGATCTGTCTCAGGCCGCTGAGCGTCTCCACGAGCATCGTCTGCAATTCTTTGAGCTGCTTGAGCTTTTCCGGGTCGCTCTCGTAGGATTGGTACAATTCCAGACGCCGGGTAATGGCGATGAGACTCTGGGTGGTTTCGTCATGCAGCTCGCGGGCCAGGCGCCGCCGCTCGTCTTCCTGCGATTGAGTCATCGCGCCGAGATAGCGCCGCAGGCCGGCGCGATACGACGCGATCTGTGCGGCCATGTGGTTGAAAGAGCGTCCCAGGAGATCGATTTCCAAAATGCCCCCCAGGGCGACAGGTTCCACCGTCTCACCGGCCGCCAGACGGTTGGTTTGTTCGGCGAGCCGCCGCACCGGGTTCGCAATCCGGCGCACGCCGTACCATAGGAGCAACGCAATGATCGCGACTCCTCCGAAGCCCGTCAGGGTGAGCGTGGTGCTGTAGGTCTGCACCGGGGCCACGACGGCGTCCCACGGCTCGACGACGATCAGCCCCCAGCCGGCAATCGGTACCGGGGCGTACCCTTCAACCCAATGCTCGCCCTCCGAGCCCATCCACAAGGTGCCCCCGCTCTCACCTGCCATGACCAGATCCACAAACGGCCGGCTCGAATAGTCCTGACCGATTTTTGTTTCGTCGGGATGAAAAATGACGCGCCCTTGCGAGTCCACGAGATAGGCATAGCCGTGATCCCCGATGGTCAATTTCTCGACCGCGTCTCCCAGGTCCGCATTGCGCAGGTACAGAGCGCCTAGTAGCGCGCCCGTAAAGTCTTTGTGCTGATCGAGAACCGGGGTGCCGATAATGATAAAGCTCAGCCCGTTGCGGGGATCAATCATTACACGACTGACCAGGGTATGCCTTGCTTTGCGGAGGCTGTTGAAATAATCTGGCTCCAAGACGGAGGGGACATCTGGCAGGACAGGGGCATTCTCGGGGGCGGGACCGCTGCTCTTGACCGCCCCTTCCTGATTCAAAAGGACGACGCCAGCATTGAAAATGTCGATGGCTTCAGAAGCATCGGCAAGAGCCTTTTCACGAACCGTGGGAACCTGGCTCTGCAAATCGGTGTTACTGGCCAACGCCTCCAGCACCCCGGCATATCCATCCATCTTTTCGGTGACGTTTGATGCGATGAGGGCGGCGAGTTGGCGGTCACGATCAATCACCAGCCAGGTGGTCATCTGCTGGTAGGCAAAGAGACCTGCGGCAATGAGTCCAAAGGTCACAAGGACGATGGGCAGGATGATGCCTACAACTGATTGAGTGGGAAGCGAACGGAACCAATCCGGTAGACGCATAAGACACAAGCCATCGGCAAGGGAGCGCGGGTCGTCAGGACGCGATCGTTAACCAGCCACGGCGGATGGCAGTGAGGACCGCCTCCAGGCGAGAGGAGACATGCATTTTCGAGAAAATATTGGTTAGATGGGCCTGGACGGTGCGGTCGCTGATGGAGAGGGTTTCGGCAATGGCGTTATTGTTCAGCCCCTGAGCCAATAACTGCAGCACCTCGAGCTCACGAGCCGTCAGTTCTTCGGAGCTAGGCGTCGTGACAACTGCGGAGGATTTGGAGCCTTTGCCCGACATGTGCAAGACCACCTTCCGGGCAATGGAAGGATCTAGCGGCATTTCGCCATCGTGGACCTGCCGCACGGCTTTCACGAGTTCGCTGATGGGCGCCGTCTTGAGTAAATAACCACTGGCCCCCGCTTCCAGGAGCGAAAAGACGTACTGATCGTCGTCGTGGGCCGTGAGCACGAGCACCTGGACATCGGGGAGGGATTCACGAATACGTCGGGTCGCCTCGATACCGGAGAGAACTGGCATGCGCACGTCCATAACCACGATATCCGGCTTGAGCTGGCTGGCCAGGTCCACTGCCTCCTGACCATTACTGGCTTCCGCCACGATCTGTATGTCCCGTTCGCGGCGCAAGAGCGCGACCGTCCCCTCGCGCAGCATAACATGGTCGTCCGCGAGCAGCACCCGGATTGGGTTGGGCATAGCGAACAGGATTATAGCATAGCTCGGGGAGGCGTCAATCCGCGAAACCGCGTAGAAAGAGCTACGCGGTTCCGCGCTTGGACGGCGCCTGGACTTGTGCTATCATTTATTCTAGTTTCTTGCTAGATCCACCTTCCCTTTGCAGGGTGCGTGAGGCAGGAGCGCCGGCCTCCCAGACACTGACGGCCCAGTGCGACACGCATCATCCCGTCGCCGTCAAGGACGCTCCGCTCCTGCCTAGTTTAGCCGATTTGGCACCTTGCGCGTCTAGAGAACGCACGGCTAGGTTTGAAAATATCTCGCGGAGCCGTGCGAAACCCTCACCGAACGCCAATTCCACTCGTCATCGCCGCTCTCGGGCCAGCGCTCCATTCCAATCGATCCCCAAGCTGTAGCTCCCGTAAAGACCGCAGATCTCATACCCCACTGGTGCGAAGATATCGTTGGGATCGCTTCCGTCTCCCCCAGGGTCCAAACGTGTGTTTGTTCGTCACTCTTCCTATCTTGGTCAAGGGTTTGGCACTGGTCCCGATTGACTTGGCTTTGTGCTATGCGCCAGCCGGCATCGCTGGAGCCTTACTTTGATTCCTGCCGCAGATCGCCCCTGGATACGATGTAACGCCTTTCCAGTTCATCGTCGATGCACCGTGCGCAACATCCTCGGAGGATTTTCTGGTCGTTTATTTTGCACCGTCGCCAACTTGCTCAAGCATGTAGTCGATCATGCTCGAATAGGTGGCATTGTCCGTTCCGGGAACTGAACCCTCTGTTACCTTCGCTTGAATCAACCCAATAATCTTCTTTTTCCCGTCCACAGATATGGGTTCAGTGTGCCCTCTGTATCTCAGCTTGCCCATCCGCCGGAGGATACCCCTGGTCGCTTTCTCCTTGTCCTTGGCTGCCAACAGCCGTTCAGCATACTTGTTGGCGACGGTACGCGCACTCGCCATCTAAACCTCCTTCTTGCCATCCCTGTGTCACGGGAGATCCGTCCCGTAGAATTCATGCCGACGCGGGGCTCAAGGCTGGAATCGGTAACGACTCGGGCTTACTCGCCAGCCGCGCCAGTTCCGCCCCATCGATGCTCTCCGCGACCATCAGCCGCTCTGCGATGGCATTCAACTGATCGCGATAGGCGCTTAGCAAGTCCACTGCCTGGGTATGGGCAGTTGTAATAATCCGCTTGATCTCCATGTCGATCAGGCGCGCCGCCTGCTCGCCGTAATTCCGGTGCTCGGAAATTTCGCGGCCGAGGAAGACCAACTCCTCGCGTGCGCCAAAAGTGCGTGGACCCAGCTGGTCGCTCATGCCGTACCGCGTGACCATCGCGCGAGCGAGGTCTGTCGCGCTCTGGATATCGTTTGACGCGCCCGTCGTAATATCGCCAAAGACAACCTCTTCGGCGGCGCGCCCTCCCAATACAGCCGCCAGGTCATCCATGAACTTGGTGCGGCGCTGGAGATAGCGGTCATCTTCGGGCAGGTGCATTGTGTAGCCGAGTGCCGGGCCGCGGGAGATGATGGACACCTTGTAGACGGGATCACAGTTTGGTAACAATTGCATGATGAGCGCATGGCCTGCCTCATGGAAGGCAATGACGCGTTTCTCGCTGTCGCTGATGAGGCGGCTCTTGCGTTCGGGACCGGCGATCACTTTTTCAATGGACTGGAGCATTTCGGCGTTTTCGATTGCTTTCTTATTGCGCCGGGCGGCGAGGATTGCGGCCTCATTCACCAGGTTCTCAAGATCCGCGCCTGAAAAGCCGGGCGTCAGTTTCGCTACGGCTCCCAGATCCACATCCGGAGCTAATGGTTTAGACGTTGTATGGACCTTGAGGATCTGCTTGCGACCGTTCATGTCGGGGCGGTCCAGAATGACGCGCCGGTCGAATCGACCGGGGCGCAAAAGCGCGGGATCGAGAATATCGGGTCGGTTGGTCGCGGCGACGAGAATGACGTTCGTGTCGGTATCGAACCCATCCATCTCGACTAGGATCTGGTTGAGCGTCTGCTCGCGTTCGTCGTGGGACCCGCCCAACCCTGACCCGCGGTGGCGACCGACCGCATCGATTTCATCCACAAAGACAATGCAGGGCGAATTCTTTTTGGCTGTGGCAAACAGATCGCGCACCCGCGAGGCACCGACGCCGACGAACATTTCGACAAATTCCGAGCCGCTGATGGAAAAGAACGGCACCTTGGCTTCTCCCGCGACCGCCCGCGCCATCAACGTCTTGCCCGTGCCCGGAGGACCGACGAGGAGCACGCCTTTCGGAGTGCGTGCGCCGAGTGCCGTGAACTTGTCGGGCTCTTTGAGGAACTCGACGACTTCTTGCAGCTCGGCTTTCGCTTCATCTACTCCCGCGACGTCTTCAAAGGTGACAAGGCCGGCGTCCGCGGCAAAAACGCGTGCCCCCGACTTGCCAAAGGCGGAGAGGGGGTTCCCGCCCACCGAAGAACGGCGCAGGAAGAAGAACATGATCGCTCCAAGGACGACAAGAAAGAGAAATCCTGAAAGGACGGGGAGCATATCGCCGAATGAGGACGGGGCTGCGTACCCAATGTCCACAGCCGCGATTCGCTCGGGCGAGACGTTCAGGTTGATCAAAGCTTCTTCGAGACTGCTGTCGGCGGTGACCTTGGCGGAAGTTGCCAGAGTGCCATCTCGGTAGGTGACATTGAGTGTCGCTCCGTCGACGGAGATGCTCCTGACATTGCCGAGTTGGATGTCCTGCGCCACTTGGGTAATGGGAACCAACTTGGGGGGGGTGGTAGGCGATCCCACTAGGGCATAGAGGATCGCGCCCGCCACGATAGCCAGCACCAGAACCAAGCCGTAACGTACCATCTTTCCTGAGATCATGGAGCGATCCTTTGATTTATCCGGTATGGTCCCGTCTCCGTACCGCCGTCTCTTTGCTTTCCTGGAAACGCGCATCGCCGCGCGGTCGTGTGCGCGGCGATGCCCGACCAGCCATCCATGGATGTGGGACTAATAGCGATTCCGTCCGCCGCCGTACCCGCCGCGCGAGCCACCCCGAGATCCACCGCGGTCTTCCTTGGGACGGGCAAAGTTGACGGTCATGTGACGTCCGTCGAGCTCATGCTCGTTGAACATCTCGATCGCTTTTTGCGCTTCGACCTGGTTTGTCATTTCGACAAAGCCAAAGCCCTTCGGTCGCTGCGTGTCTCGGTCCATGATCATGGTGATTTCTTTGATCGTGCCGGCCTGGCTGAACAACTCGCGTAGCTGTTCCTCAGTCACATTGTAGGACAGATTGCCAACGTACAGTTTTGATTCCATATGGAATCTCCTTTGGTCTCGAAAAGCCCAGTACGTGGCCTGGTCGATTCATTGAGTTTGGTTTGATGCCGCCTCCACGTTTCTCGCGGCTCGCCCGAAGCTAGAGTCAGGCGACAAATGATGCGGGTCCCGTAATTGTAGCTTGATGCCGCCGTTGCGTTCGAATCAGATATGGACAGGGGTCGGCTCGGTCCATTCCTCGTCTCGCAAGTGGTATCTCTTGATGTACAAGGTACCCGCGCCGTCGTAATACCCCCGAATGTATCCGCTACCGTCGCGACACAGATAGTTCCTGAGAGAATCCGGAGATTCGTGGAAATTTGACCATACGTCAAGACGGATGTTGAGGTCACCGCCGAACCAATCATTCCTTTGAATCGTCTCTCTCAACAAGTCGCGTTGCTGCTCATTCATCATGGAATCCTTGCCCGGCCGCCGGCATTGATAGACGACAACCTGCCTCAAGAGTAACATACCGTTTGTGAGCCGAAAAGGGAATCACGGAGGCAGGCTTGTTTTTGTCGTAAAAGGATGGTGGGGGTTGTCGTTTATTACGACAACCCTGCTGCAATCCGAACGGTGGAAACGTGGTATAATCATCTTGGCTGGGCGCTCGACCGACCCAGCCGTACTCCAGGCGGGTCCATGAATTCTATCAAGCGTCCTTCGGCTCTGACGCCGAGCACACTCCTGGTGCTGGGTGTTCTCGCTCTGTTGGCAGGAGTGTATTTTGGCGCGCCAGCCTTGGACTCTGCTGCACGAGCAGTTGCGTTTCTGTTGGTCGGCGTGATGGTCATTATCTTGCTGATGCGGGAATTCACCGAGCGCCGACGTATGGAAGCCGCTGCCATAACCGCCCATACTCTGAATGAAGAGTTGGACGAACGTGTCACCCAGCGGACGCGCCAGCTCGAAGCCGCCAACCGGAAATTGGCTGCCGAGATTGCCGATCGCGAGCGGGCGACCGAGCAGTTACGCCTTTTGGCTGCCCACCTCCAATCCGCGCGCGAAGAAGAACGCATCACCATTGCCCGTGGGATCCACGACGAGATCGGGACACTGATGACGGCGATCAAGATGGACCTCGCCTATCTGAGTAAGGAAATCACCGGCGGCACCCCCAAGTCTCCCGAGACACTCCGGGAAGAGATTAGCGCGACGACAAAACTGGTTGATAATGCCATTCGGACCGTTCACCAAATCGCGCTCGAACTTCGACCCGCCGTTCTGGACCACCTGGGGCTGCGTTCAGCGCTCGAGTGGCAAGTGCGGGAATTTCAAGCGCGCACCAAGATCGAGTCTGAATTTGTTTCGACCGTGGATCACCTCCAATTGGATCCGGAACGCTCGACGGCTGTATTTCGCATTCTACAGGAAGCACTCACGAACGTCGCACGGCACGCGCACGCGACCCATGTCGAGGTGACCCTGCAGGAGCAGGACCGTCAACTGATGCTCCAGGTACACGACAACGGTCGAGGGATTTCCCAGGAACAGGTCTCCGGCACCCGGCAGTTTGGACTACTCGGGATGCGAGAAAGGGCACATATCTTTGGCGGGGACGTGCTGGTCCAAGGGGCGCCGGGGCAGGGGACCACAGTCGCCGTCCGGATTCCGGTCTAGGAGGAGGAGCGAAGGGCGCGATGATCGATGTCATAATTGTCGATGACCATGCGCTGATTCGAGAAGGTGTGAAAAAGACTCTGTCTGGGGAGCCAGATATGCGGCTCGTCGGGGAGGCGAATAATATCCCGGAACTGTTCCGCGTGCTGGGCCACGTCGCTGCGAACGTTGTCCTTTTGGATATTACGATGCCCGGCGAAAGCGGTCTGGATGCCCTAAAAGAGCTGCATCAGACGCAACCCTACCTGCCGGTGCTTATCCTGAGCTTTCATCCGGAGGAGCGTTTTGCGGTCCGTGCGCTCAAGGCAGGTGCCGCGGGCTATATCACGAAAGAGAGTGCGACGGAGGAACTGGTACAAGCGGTCCGCAAAGTCGCCGGAGGGGGAATCTACGTGAGTGCCTCGCTGGGCGAGCAGCTTGCCGCCGAGCTGAAAGATACGAGCGGCAAGCTGCCCCACGAGACGCTCTCTGACCGCGAATTCCAGGTCATGCGACTCTTTGCCGCCGGCAAAAAGAGCAGTGAAATCGCGGAACAGCTTTCCGTGAGCGTCAACACGGTCAACACCTATCGCGCGCGCGTTCTGCAAAAGATGAGAATGCAGTCAGACGTGGAGTTGTCGCGCTATGCCGTCGAGCACGGTTTGATTGACTAGCCGCATTCGGTAGAGGATCGGATCTCCCGAACGCGTTGTCGTCCTAGACGACAACGCGTTCGATGCTTTTACGACAAGAACAACCCTGTCCCCGTGATTCCCCTTTCTCTCGAGAGGGGCTATGCTTCAGCTAGCCGGTGTGTTCAAACGGCTGGCCATCTTGGCTTGAGGGCTGATCCCATGAAAGTCTATGTCGTCGACGACTCGGCCATTATACGTGATCGATTGAAACGCATGCTCGCCGATGAGCTCAACATTCAGACGATTGGCGAAACTGGAGACGCGCAACGGGCTGTCGAGGCCATTCGCGAGCAAAAACCGGATGTGGTTCTCCTCGATATCCAGTTGCTAAATGGAAACGGCATCGATGTATTGGAACAGGTGAAGCAGGTGCAACCCGCACCCGCGGTGATCGTTCTCACTGACTATCCGTATCCCGAATACCGGGACAGATGCATGCAAGCCGGTGCGGATTATTTTTTGATCAAGTCCGTCGAGTTCGATCAGGTTATTCCCGCGCTGAACCAGATCGCAACGAGGGCGCGGGACTCGGCAGGCTCCGAGCATATATTGCGGAACGCGCCCCAAAGGGATTCCTGTTGCGCATTGGGAGCCCCGACACTGCCGATCTTGATGTCCTGAGCTTCATCGAACGATTTCAAATCGGGGGGGAAACATGGAAATTTTGGAAATTCAGAGTTCACACAGTTTGATTACGAGCATGCCGCGAAGCCGCCCTACCGGCGCGCACGTCTACAAAGTTCATTGCCGTCAATTCACATTGGTGTACAAGGACTGGCAAAAGGACGCGACCGCACAAGGACATCCGCTTGCGGTCATGACTCTGGGATTCGAACGGATCTGGCTCACAGCGGAAGAGGTGGAGCAGGTAGCGAGCGCAATTCGCGCCACCAGCTCGCCCATTACGCTCGGATAAACTCCCAAGGAGATAGCGGACGATGAGACCTCAAGACTTGCAAGCTGGGCAGCAAAGAGTTCAGCAAACCGAGAGCAATGACGTCGCCGCCGGCGCCCAGCGCGAAAAGCGCAAGCAGATCCTGGCAACCACGTCACAGAAGATTGGCCCCGCCGTTCGAGAATGCCTTTCCGACTATTTTGCGAGCCTCGGTCTGAGCATGCAAGATGGGACAGGGCAGGAACGGCCGGCTCTTTTCCAGGAGGAGCATGGAGCGAGGGAACATACCTGGCGAGCATGGTCGCGCAAGAAAACCGGCAGCCACAGCGACTATCGGGCGGACGGCGTGCACCTCCTCGACGAACAAACGGCGTATACGATCACTGTCCTTCTCGTTGTCGACCGAAATGACGTCGCTCTGCTATACATTGGCAAGTATATCCGATCCAAGTTCGTGGGCGGGACACCCGTTGTGGCTTCAGATTTCCAAATGGAGATTCCTGCGCAGCTCGCAGGAGCGCTGGAAACCAAAACAGGGATTAAGGTGGTGGGGCTTGCCGAGTATCAAGATGCCCAGATCGATTGAGAGCGATGCAAGTCAAGAGGCAAGGGGCGAGACAGAAGACGAAAGTCAATACCTTCATCATTTACGATCTCGAACATGATGGGGACTTGCGCGAAAGACAATGCGCAAACCCCGTCTGGCACTTGAATCAGACAAGGTGTACGCATGGAGTCTGGAGAACCTTACCAAGTTGATCGGAGCGGCTCGATAAACCGGCATGGGCACTAGAAACATCGCACGGGGTGAAGGAACATTAAGCAGGGAGTTGACACCAATGGCAGAGAAAACAAAGTCCAAACGGTTGCCCAAGGGCCAGCGAATTCACGCGCGGCGGCTAAAGCAAGCCGCTCGGAAGGCTGGCGTGGCCCGCGGTTAGCAGATCTTGAATGTGGAGCAACTGGAAAGGACTGGGGCAATGGGGAAACGGGTCGGGTTGTGGATTGACCACCATAAGGCGGTCATTGTGACGATAACCGATCAGGGCGAAGAAACCAGCACGGTCGAATCCAACCTGGACAAGCATGTTCGATTTGCAGGGGGACAACAGGAGATCTCGGCCGAGGACCAATTCGATCGGCGCTTTTCGGGCTATCTCCGAAAGTACTATGACGAAATCATTATGCAGATTCGTGAGGCCGAGTCCATTTTGATCCTTGGGCCGGGAGAAGCAAAAACTGAGCTGGAAAGACGTCTCGAAAGGGACCGCCTCGCCGGGCGCATCCTCAGCATTGAAACGGTTGACAAAATGACGGACCGCCAAATTGCGGCCCAGGTCCGTGAACGCCTTGCGAAATAGCGACTTGTCGAGCGTTCGCATCCGCTAGAAGTTGAACAACTCGATCTCCCGCTGTGAATTTCACATGAACCTCGCCCTTCGCCGCGTTTGACCCTTTGCCCATGCCGCTCTGTCGATCAGCTATTGTGTTGGCTCCTTCATAGAGAATTGTCGGAGCGCCGCAATCTGCCGAAAAGAAAAAGCACCATCGCCCTTCATTCCTGACAGAGCCTTGGTGCCTCTAGTGTTCAGAAACTGCTGTTCCGTATAATTAGAGTATACCCGACCGTATTGACCACTCCCCGTTCGTCAATTCAACTGGGTCGTTGCTCAGCACCGCTATCTGTTTGACCACTGACACCTGACGACCGGTTAGTACCCTGGCATCTCCGGCATGGGGGCCGAGGTTCTATTTTCCGGGATGTCCGTGATCAACGCTTCCGTCGTCAGTATCATCGCCGCGATGGATGCCGCGTTCTCCAGCGAACTGCGCACCACTTTGGCGGGATCGATGATCCCAAGCGCGAGCATGTCATCATATTGTTCCGACATGACCTCAAAACCGATATTGGGGTTATTCTGTTCTTTTTGGAGACGGCGCACGTCGTTTACGACCACCGCGCCGTCGTGTCCTGCGTTCTCCCCAAGTTGTCGCATCGGTTCTTCCAGCGCACGCTTGAGAATCCGGATGCCAGTCGCGATATCGCCAGTGTCGCGGACCTGGTCGAGCGCCGGAATGATGTTGAGGAACGCAACCGCGCCGCCGGGGACGACGCCCTCTTCCACCGCCGCGCGGGTCGCGCTTAGTGCGTCTTCGACGCGGTGCTTTTTCTCTTTCAATTCCGTCTCGGTCGGTGCGCCGACGCGGACCACGGCCACCCCGCCCGCGAGCTTGGCCAGACGCTCCTGAAGCTTCTCTTTATCGTAATCGGACGTGGCTTTATCGATCTGCATTTTGATTTCGTTGATGCGCCCCTTGATTTCCTTCTCGGAGCCAGCGCCTTGGATAAAAGTGGTATCGTCCTTGGTGGCGATGACCCGGCTACATTTACCGAGATCGTCGATCTTGGCGCTTTCGAGCTTGCGGCCCATCTCTTCCGTAATGACCTGACCCCCGGTGAGGATTGCTAGATCGCGCAGCATTTCCTTACGGCGGTCACCAAAGCCGGGTGCCTTGATGGCTAGGACATTCAACAGGCCACGCAGCTTGTTCAGCACCAGGGTGGTGAGCGCTTCACCCTCTACATCTTCAGCGACGATGACGAGTTCGCGCTTGCCTGTCTGGACCAGCTTTTCCATCAGGGGAACGATATCGGTGATCACCGAGAGTTTCTTGTCGGTGAGAAGGATATTGGCGTTCTCGAGGACGGCTTCCATGCGTTCCGGGTTCGTTACGAAATAGGGCGTCAGATAGCCGCGGTCGATCTGCATACCCTCAACATACTCCGTCTCGAAGGCGAGACCGGTCTTGCTCTCTTCCACGGTGATGACGCCGTCCTTGCCAACCTTATCCATCACCTCGGCGAGGAGGTTGCCTACTTCCGGGTCGGCAGCAGAATTCGCTGCGACGTGGGCGATGTCTTCCTTGCCCTTGACCGGCCTGGCCATCTTTTTGATCTCTTCCACGAGGCATACAGTTCCTCTTTCGATCCCGCGTTTCAATAACATGGGGTTGGCGCCGGCCGCAACGTTCTTTAGGCCTTCGGTCACCATGCTTTGCGCGAGCACCGTCGCGGTGGTCGTGCCATCCCCCGCGTCATCGTTCGTCTTGGTCGCCGCCTCTTTGACGAGTTGCGCGCCCATGTTGTCGTACGGATCCTCGAGCTCGAGCTCCTTCGCAACGGTGACGCCATCGTGCGTGATGGTCGGCGCGCCGTATTTCCTGTCGAGCGACACGTTGCGTCCTTTGGGACCGAGCGTCGTTTTGACTGCATTCGCGACCATGTCGACGCCAGTTTTGAGATGTCGCCGAGCCTCTTCGGAAAACGCGAGTTGCTTTGCCATAGCAGTATTCCTCCCCTTTACAGTCATGACGCGATCGATTAGCTTTCAAGAACAGCGAGAATATCTTCCTCGCCAAGGATCACGTACTTTTTGTCGTCGATACGGATATCCATCCCAGAGTATCTTGTGAAAACGACCTTGTCGCGAGGCGATACCTGCATCTCAATGCGCTTATTTCCGCCCGCGTCCCAGCGGCCGGGCCCAATCGCGACGACGAGACCCTCCTGGGGTTTATCCTTGATCGTCTCCGGCAATAACAGCCCACTCGCCGTTTTTGCCTCTGGTTCGAGTGGTTCTACGATGACGCGATCCGCCATGGGGCGGAACTTGGACAGCTTTTTATCGGGCACGATGATTCCTCCTCGATCGAATGTGGCTTGCCCCCAATTGTTCAGGATAGCGCCTTTCGGCAACTAAAGGAATCACTTGGGCGTGTCCGTTGTTGTCGTAAAAGCACTGTGCCCACCGTCGGATTTCACGACAGAGCCCTCGATTGAGCAACAACTCCGCAGCCCAAGGGAGTAATAGCTGCGTCGAAAGGCGGAAAGGCGTTACCCCATTGACTTGCGAGCTATGGGGTGTTACATTAGAGAAAACACTAGAGGCAATCGGCAGGGTAGCTTGCTTTTTGTCTATTGCCATTTGAGGCCGGGGCTCGGTCGTCAGCCCGTCAGGCAATCCGGTTCTCGCGATGATCGGGCACCCCGTTGTTTGACCCTACGGTGAACGCGGCTGGTGCCCTTTGTATTTCTCCATTGTTCGGAGGAGGGATGGGGATAGAGATGGGAGAGTACCGTCTGAGATACGAACGCTCCCATAGTCAGCACCTTCGAAATACCCGCGTACGCTTGCGCCGGTTCCGGCGCACTTGGCGCACAGCGGTGAGGTCAATCTAGGTGACGGACAAAGCTGTCCAGTGAGACCTATCGGCCGCGCTAGAAATGAGGCAGTGGTGATAAAGAATCCAGAGTTCCTCTTTGCACATCGAGCGGTTCCCGCGCTCGTCAACCTACGGGGTCGCGCCTGGTACGAATTGGTGGAGAGGGTCGCTGCATTGCCAGAAGACCATCCCGACGCGCTCGCGTTAGCTTTGATGATGATCGACCTAAATGGGTGCATCGCTTGCGATGCCAGACATTTTCGCGAACGCGGCGGCTGTGCCAGTTGCGCGTGCTTGACCTTGAAAGCATCCTCGCGATTAGACGAAGCTACCTTAATCGCCAGTTTTCACCTGGCGCAAAGGAGGATGGCGGAATCGCCGGTAACCCAATGACTCGTCGAACCCACCTGCTGTTTTTCGGCGGTGGGCGGCCTGAGCCGGATCTTATTCTATTTCATCGGCGAAGAAAGAGAAATGAGTCACCAAGCGTTGCACGTTCACCTGGTGATAACAGCACACATGGGAGCGCGATTCTGTCCTTACCTACCATGGGCATGACCGACACGCGCCCAAGGAGTAGTTCGATGGTCGATATCATTAAAGTCTCTGCCAAATCACGTTCCACCGCGGTGGCGGGCGCCATCGCCGGTTCGATCCGAGAGCATAAGCACGTGGACGTGCAGGCGATTGGCGCAGGTGCTGTGAACCAGGCCATCAAGGCAATTGCCATCGCGCGCGGATACCTGGAGCAAGACGGCCTGGATATTGTCTGCATTCCCGCCTTCGTGGAAGTCGATGTGAGCGGCGAAGAACGAACCGCGATCAAGTTCGCGGTGGAAGTACGCCGTCAGACAGCTCCTCAGCCCGGATCAAGATTGGCGCAGGAGGCTGAGCCATCTCCCACAATCAAAGACATTCCACCCTCAGAAGAGCGAGATGAACGAGCTTTCTCCCAGTCCGCCATGTAGGCCGTGGGTCTACCGCCGTCCGTCAGGTTGCTCCCGCGCCTAACCGGTATCCGACTCCATGCGGCGGCGCTCACTGGCAAAATGGAGCCAGCGGCATTCGTCAACGCGCATGGAGGAATGCGGGTTTGCATTGCCTGCGCGATCGTCTGTTGTTTTTGACTTGCCAGGGTATCCCTGTTATATTCAGGCTGATGATGCCTCGCGCTCGCTCCTGGACTTGAGCATTGGTACTTGGCTTGCCTTTGAGAACGGGGGGAAGCGACGCCAAGAGCGTCACGGTATTCTCAGAAATCGGCTCTCGTCTTTGCTAAAGCGCCTGCCGTCTTTGCATGCATGAGGAGGCAGGGGCTGTCCATTTCGGCGTAAAAGAGGACGGTCCTAGGGCTATTCTGGCCGTCGAGGTCAAAGGGAAGGGGACGCGTGCTAAAGAAACTGCGCGAGCCTGTCAACGGGCTGACTCACCTGTTCGCGGCGGTCGCTGCGGCCATGGGTCTCGTGGTACTCTTGTACGTAGGACGGGATAGTCTGTTCAAGCAGGTATCGCTTTTCGTCTATGCGTCCAGCCTAGTCCTCATGTTCGCCGCCAGTGCAGCGTACCACCTGATCCGGGGCGGGCCGCGGATTAGTCTGCTCCTTCGCAAGCTCGACCACACCTCGATCTACCTTCTCATCGCCGGCACGTATACACCCATTTGCCTTCAGTTCTTGACTGGCATATGGCAGTGGGGGATCCTCGCGGTCATCTGGTCCATGGCCGCGATCGGGATTATCGTCAAGATGTTTGTCATTCACGCCCCTCGATGGATCACTGCCGCTGTATATATACTGATGGGTTGGCTCTCTCTCTTCGCCATTCCCGAGATATTGCGCTCCATGCCGGAGACCGCGCTGATTTGGCTCGTCGTCGGCGGAGCCCTTTTCACTGCCGGAGCCGCCGTCTATGTCACAGAGAGGCCGGACTGGTTTCCTGGCGTTTTTGGATTCCATGAACTCTGGCACATATTTGTGATCCTGGGCTGCATCAGTCATTTCATTGTCATCGCAGCGTACGTGGCACCTGGCACTGCGATGTGAGCAACGCAATTCCGTTTTTGCCATCGTGCGCATCCAATCGTACACCTCGATGCTTGCTTCTCCCCCCTGTTTCCGCGCGGGGTCAGTCGGAAATTGCTCAATCGGCGTGAATCAGGGCGGCACAGGCCAATCGCGGATTCGCAGATTGGGCCGCATGGAATCCGACAGCACCCAATCAAAGCCGTCGATCAGCTTACTCTCCCAACCCGCTTCGCCAAATGCGAATTGGCGGTTCATGTGCAGATGCTGCCCCGCTTGGATGCACACCATGTTGCTTCGGGGCTCTAACTCCACACGGACGAGAAAGACCGTCCAATGTCCATGGGCGGTCTCTTCCCGGCCGAAGATCAAATCAATGAGCACGGAGCCGGGGCAGCCTTCGGAGGACCCGGGTCTTATGGTGAGGGTGCCCTGCTCGTCGGACATCGCTTTGAAAATAGCTTCCAGACGCGGCACGAACACATGCCGTGCTACCCATTCAAGCTGGTCGAGCCGTTGGGGCAGTCGAATGGGTTTCATTTCTGCTTTGTGCTCACCTCGAAATGCCTTGCTGTGCTTTGCTTCATCTGAATCCACACTACCTGCCTTTGAAGGATGGTGACTCAGGATGCTTCCATCAGGACGACGACCTGGTGAACTTGGCCATCGTCGGATAACGGAATCCTATTCGCAGATTGCACCTGCCCATCCAGCGTTACCTGCTTGACCCCCGCTTGGACGCCCGCCGGGTTTTTTACATGGATCTCAAAGGTGGTCCCACCCACACGATAGGTCACCTCATAACTCGCCCAGTTCTTCGGGATACAAGGATTGAATTGCAGCGTCTTGCCGATTCGGCGCATTCCCAAAAGGGCTTCCAGTCCCACGCGATACATCCAGCCGCTGGACCCGGTGTACCAGGTCCAGCCGCCGCGCCCAAGATGAGAAGGCGCGCTGTAAACATCCGCCGCAACCACGTAGGGCTCGACCTTGTACTGCGCCGCCTTTTCCGGAGTATTGGCATGATAGATCGGGTTGAGCATTCGGAAGAGAGCCTCCGCGCGATCGCCCTGCCCAAGCTCCGCGAACGCCCACACCGACCAGAGCGCGGCATGCGTATATTGCCCGCCGTTCTCGCGGACGCCGGGTGGATAGCCCTTGATGTATCCCGGATCTCGAGGAGTCTTGTCGAAGGGCGGCACAAGAAGCAGCAGGAGCTGGTCGTCCGGGCACACGAGCCGGTTGACGACAGACTCCATCGCTTGAGCGGCACGCGCAGGGTCGCTTGCCCCTGACAAGACTGCCCACGATTGGACAACTGAATCAATTTGGCAGTCGTCATTTGCCGCTGATCCCAAAGGTGTGCCGTCGTCGTAAAAGGCACGCCGATACCAGTTGCCGTCCCAGGCGCTGGACTCAATGATGCTGCTCAATTGGCGAGCGTGGTCGTGGTAGCTAGACGCCAGCTTCTCGTCGCCCCGAGAAGCGCTCAGCGCGGCAAATTTCATCCACGTGGCACACAGGAACCAGCCGACCCACACGCTTTCGCCTCGACCTCCGATACCCACTCGATTCATCCCGTCGTTCCAGTCCCCGGTTCCCATCAGCGGCAGCCCGCGCGGTCCGACCGTTGTGCCTTTTTCCAAAGCGCGAGAGCAGTGTTCGTAGAGCGTGTAGGTCTCATCGCTCGCCGGGTATTGGTCGTAACGTTCGTCCTCACCGGTCTCCAATGGCGCCCCTCGGCGAAAGGGCACCTGCTCGTCCAGGATCGACGTATCGCCAGTGGCCGTCACATACTGCGCGGTGACAAACGGTAGCCACAGTAGATCGTCGGATGACCGCGTACGAACCCCGCGCCCGGAAGGCAAATGCCACCAATGCAAGACGTCGCCGGCTTCAAACTGGAACTGCGCGGCTTGGAGGATGTGTTCGCGGGCCAAGCGCGGAGCCGTGTGAATGAGCGCCAGCACGTCCTGCAGTTGATCGCGAAATCCGAACGCTCCACTGGATTGATAGAAAGCCGAGCGTCCCCAGATTCGACACGAAAGAGTCTGGTAGAGCAGCCAGCGATTCAGCAAAAGGTCCATTGCCGGGTCGGGCGTTTGCACTTGAATCGATCCGAGTAAATCGTCCCATGTCTTGCCCACCTGATCCCAAGCCGCCTTGACCTGCGCACTATTTCGGTATCGCTCGATCAGCTGCAACGCTTCTGCGCGGCTGGCTCCTTCACCCATTAAGAAAAAGATGTCCTCTGACTCGCCCGGCTCCAGATCAATGGCAAGTTGCAGCGCGGCGCATGGATCCACTCCCGGCTCCACCGCACTCCCGAGTCCAATTCGATCCAGCGCCGCGGGATGGCTCACGCTTCCCATCCGCCCCAGGAACTCGGTGCGATCCGCCGTATAGCCATTCAGTTTTTTATTGGCGGCGACGAAGGCGACCCGATCGCCAAATTCGGTGTTGAACGTATTCCGCGCGAGCAGCGCTTGGCGGTCCACGTCGAATTCTGAGACGACGTATTGCTGCGTGGTATCGCGATGGACCCCGAGGACCCATTCGAGATACAAGGTTGCCGTAATTCGCCGGGCTTGCGGCCACGTGTTTTCCAGGCGTAGCTGCATAACCTTGACCGGGGCATCCGGCGCGGCGAAGAGACGCAATCGCTGCACGAGGCCGTGGCTGTTGTGCTCGAAGGTAGAATAGCCCGCGCCGTGCCGGATCAGATAAGGAGCTGCTGCGCGGCACGGCAGCGGCGTCGGTGACCAGACCTCGGCCGTCTCCTCGTCGCGCAAATAGAGTGCTTCCCCGGGCGGGTCGCCGACCGGATCATTGGACCAGGGCGTGAGCCGATTCTCGCTGCTGTTCTCGGACCAGGTATTGCCTCCGCCGGCTTCTGAGACGGTAAAGCCGAAATCGGGATTGGCGATGACATTGATCCACGGAGCGGGAGTCCATTGGTCCGGTGCTAAATAGACGACATATTCGCGTCCATCCGCGCTAAACCCGCCCAATCCGTTGTCAAAAAGCAAATCATCGGGGCGTGAGAGCTCAGGTGTCGGCTCGATAACCGGCGCGGCGGGTGAAATTCGCCTCGCGAGAGCCACACGCGTCGCTTGCTGGCGCTCCAGTTGTAGAGCCAGCGATCCCTTTTTCCCATCGAGGACTACCCGTGCCGCGGTCTCTAGCAGCACGCGCTCGGCTTCGCCCATCTGATCGGCGTACAGAATAAAGATGCCGCCGCGCCGCCCGACCCAGTCCTCGCTCTTCTGGCGCACCAGCACGCGCTGGAGTTGACCGCGCAGCACCTGGCTGTAGCTCGTGGCCTGCTGGTTGAGGATGACGAGGTCAATTTTGATGTGCCGGTTGCGCCAGTACCGATGGGCCTGGAGCACTTGCTCCGCGACCGCCAGATCTTCCGGCAGATTGATCTTCACGAGGAGGATGGGATAGTCACCGGAAATGCTAAAGGGCCACAGGCCCGGTTGCCCTCTGCGATTTGCTGCCAAGGTCGTGGCGTCCGAGCGCAGCCCTGCCTGGGGATACAGCAGGATGGACAAGAGCTGCTGTGCCTGCTCCAGGTCGGCCGTCGTCAAGTCGAGTTGGCGCAGTTCCAATTCCGAACGCACGCGGGCTTGATCGAAAGCACCCTCGATCGCACTCCAGTTTTGGTAACGCTCAGCCAACCCCAGTGCCTTCTCGCGCGACGGGGCTGCCAGCGTGACAAAGGCAACCCGGACCGTCGCGTGTGGATACAACTCCACCTCCTGACGCAGTGACATGATCGGATCGAGAGTCGCACCCACCGTTCCCGCGACAAGTCCCGCGGGTGCGCGAAGGGTTTTGCCTCTGCCCAGGAAACAGGCGCGGTCGGTTTCAAACGCGCGCGTGAGCTCGAGTCCCGATTGGACAACCACCGCATGGGCCAGATAGATCGGCTCTTCCGCCGTGGACCGCAGACGGCGGTGGAAGAGCAGTGCGTTCGTTTCGGGCGAATATTCGCTTTCGATGAACATTTTATTGAAAGCCGGGTGGCGGGCATCCGCCGCTTGCGGCGCGAGAATGACTTCGCCATAGCTCGTCAGCGCGATCCGTCGCGCGCTGTCGCCGTGATTGGTCAGAGTGAGATAGCGAATCTCAATGGGATCGTCCGGCGCGACCACCACTTCCATCGTAAGGGAAATGCCGTGATCGTTACGCTGGAACTCGGCCATATGTGCATAGAAATGCACACTTACAGTGCTTTCAGCTTCCTGGCTTTCGGGCCACGCGGAGGTGGGCTGAAACGTTGCCGACCAGAGATTGCCGTTCTCCATGTCCTGAACATAGAGCCAAGTCCCCATATCCTCCAGTGTTGTGTCGGCACGCCAACGTGTCAGGTCAATGTCCCGCCAGCGGCTATAGCCCGCGCCAACGCTCGTCACCAGAACGCCATAATCTCCATTCGAGAGAAAATGCACTTGGGGTGTGGCCGCGAGCACGGGCACGCTCCAGGGAGAGGTCGTGGTCTGATGTTGAACAGTATGGCGCGGCCTTGTACGGGCATCTTCCGGTCGCGTAGACTCGAGCGAGGCGTCATAGGGTACCTTCTCCTGCAAAAGCAGTTCGGCGCTCCGCACGAGCGGATCCGAGTGGAAACGATGCACCATCACGTTGTCGTGGAGAAAGTTGACGAGGGATAACAGAATCATCCCTTGATGATGCGCCATGTACGAGCGGACAATGGAATGCGATTCGCCCAGCGCGACCCGAGAGGTCGAAAAATCAATTGCCTCGTACAGGCCGTGTTTGCCGCTCATCCCCAATTTCTCCAGCCGCGCGATATTCTCAATCACCGCGCGCGGGCGCAGGGAGAGCGCGAGCAGCGACGCATACGGTGCAATCACCAAATCCTCGGCAAGGTTCCGCTTGAATCCTAGTCCCGGCACGCCAAAGGCACGGTACTGATAGTTCTGATTCGCGTCGAAGGCATAATAGCCCGATTCGGATATCCCCCAGGGCACCTTCTTTCGCTTTCCATATTCCATTTGGTATTCCACCGCGGCTAGACAGCTGTGCTGCAGCAGGGATCCCTCATATTCCCGCATGATTAACGAAGGCATGAGGTACTCGAACATTGTCCCACCCCAGGAGACCAACGCTCGCGTACCGACTACTTGAGTCAGGGGACGTCCCAGGTGCAGCCAGTGGCTGGAAGGTACTTGGTTATCGGCAATCGCGACCAAGCTGGCAATTCGGGATTCTGAGGCGAGTAAGTCGTAATAGTTGTCGTCAAGCTTTCCTGCCGAGACATTGTAGCCGATGTGAAACAACAGGCGGTGGGCGTCGAACAGAAAGCCAAAATCAGTGGACTGGAAATAGCATGCGGATTCTCTTTCGAGGTCCCGAAAGCATGCCAACAGGCTATTGGCGTTCGCCGCCGCAGATCGCAGCTTTTCGGCCAGGAGCGCGCACCAGGCGCGCGCAGACTTGCCCTCCTCCTCATCCTGTTCGTAAGTGCGGGCTCTTGGACGTGAGAGGAGTAGGGACAAAGACTCGAGCCGCGCCAGTCCTGTTTCACAAACCCTCTCCACCTCTCCAAGCCGCAGAGTGAGAGGCAGGGCTTCTTGCAGCACTAGCCAGCTGTCGCGGAGTGCGGGAGGCGTATCCTGATGGGTGAATAGAATGGGCGGTTGATTCATCATCGGGAGCCAGGGCGCGAGTTCCTCAATCTCGCGCTGCATACCGCGCAGATGGTTGTGCACTCGGTCCACCGCGTCGCTAATATTGCCGAGCATCTGCGCGTCAACCGTCCCCGCGTTCAATTGGGGGAGCGAGGTTACCAAGGCCTTGATTCCATTCCAACGCGGGCTGACCGATTTATCCAACAAAGGGACCCAAGTCTTGGGCTGGTTCTTGGCCGCCATCACTTGGGCCCGCAGTTCTTGGAGTTGACGCTGCACCGGAGAGGATTTTAGGGAGGCTTCCGCTGCTTCGTGTTCGGTCAACGTCTCTTGGAGGAGACTGAATGCATCGAGTAAGCCCTCCCAGCTTTGCCAACGAAGGATGGACTTGCCCGGCAGGGTCTGGCAACCCTGCCGGAGCGTCTGCAAGCAAGCGACGAGGTTGCCGCTATCCACCGTCGAGACGTAAAGGGGGAGCAGTGGCTCGAGGGTGCGCGTATCGTACCAATTCATAAAGTGACCACGATATTTCTCCAGCTTTTCCATGCTGTCGAACGTGGCGCGCAAGCGCGCCGCCAGCTCAGTCAAGCCGGTGTAGCCCAAATCATACGCACCTAAGGTGGATAGGAGGAATAGCCCCAAATTGGTGGGCGACGTGCTATGTGCGACAATGCCCCCTGGCGCTTCTTGAAAATGGTCGGGCGGGAGCCAATGATCTGTAGGGCCGACGAACTGCTCGGAAAAGGACCACGTCCGCCGTGCCAAGTTGCGCAGTTGTTGGCGCTCGTCTGCGCCCAGTGGCGCGACCGCCTCGCGCACCGGACTGCTGATCCAGTAGGCAATCTCCGGAGACAGCAGCCAGGCGATCAAAAGAGGGAGCGCAACCCACAGCGCCGCGGGTTTGAAGAATGCGATCAGCAGGCCCAGCGCCCCAGTGAGAGAAATCGCCTGGATCACTTGTCCCCAGGTGATCGCTCCGGCGAACAGGCGTACCGTGTCCGCGTAGCTCGTCCATTGCAGGAGGTGTCTGCCGGTGACCAACAACCGCACGAGTGTCGTGGCAATACCGGCGAACGTCACAAGTGTCTCGTAAGGAATGAACACCAGTTCCAAGAGCCAACGCAGGACGCCATCTTGGAGGGGATGAAGCGCATTCCACCACGATCTCCCCTTCGCTCCTTGAGCCAGCCCGACCACCAAGCCCGTCAGGACCGGCACGGCGGGTGTGAGCAGACCCATCAGCGTCCATGCCAATGACGAGCCGGGCAACCACAGCCAGCCGGCGACAAAGAGAACGAGCAGCGCCGGCGAGACCAGGCTGCGGCGGAGGTTATCAAAAATCTTCCAGCGCGCAATGATGGAGAGATCGTTCGGGATCATCTCTCTTCCCGCCGATGGGACCCGCGGCAGTAGCCAGGGGAGCAACTGCCAGTCGCCGCGAATCCAGCGGCGCAAGCGTCGCAGATGGACAAAGTAGTGCGGGGGATAGTCTTCGAATAAAACGACATCGCTGACCAACCCCACGCGCCCGTGTACCCCTTCGATCAAATCATGGCTGAGGAGTGCATTTTCCGGTATACGGCCCGCCAAACTGCGCTCAAACGCGTCAAGGTCATAGATGCCCTTGCCAATGTAGATGCCTTCGCCAAATAGGTCCTGGTACGCGTTGGACACCGCGCGCGAGTACAAATCCAAACCTACGTCCCCCGAGAAGATGCGCGCAAAGCGCGAGATGTTCGCGCTCGTGGACGTTATCTCAATCCCCGGCTGCAACAGCGTATACCCGGCGATCACGCTACCGCCGTGCGGATCGAATTCGGCGTGATTGAGCGGATGGGCTAGCGTGCCGACCAGCCGATGGGCGGCTTGACGAGGCATGATCGTATCCGCATCCAAGGTGATGACATACTTGATTTCCCGCAGTACTCCCGGGTCGCCCGTCTGGACGCTAAAGGCAGTCCCTCCGCGGCCCCGCAGCAGGAGATTCAACTCGTGCAATTTGCCGCGCTTGCGCTCCCAGCCCATCCATTGCTCCTCGCTTGGGTTCCACTTGGGGTCGCGATGGAAAAGGTAGAATGGACTAGTCGTTTCGCGGGGGTACTTGGCGTTGAGATCACGGATGCCCGCCTCGCACTGCTCGACCAGGAGATGCCGCTTGGAGGTCTGGAGTTCAGGTGCATCGGGCAGATCGGTGAGCAGGGCAAAGTAAAGGTGAGGGTCTTGACTGCGCAAAAAGTGCAGCTCCAATTGCTGGAGCAGTGACTTGACTTCGGCGGCGCTCGTCAAGAGCGCGGGGACGACCACGATGGTTTTGCACTCGGCGGGGATGGCGTCTTCAAAATCCATCTTTGGCAACACCCGCGGCGGCAGAACCAGTGATAGGATCCAATTAACGAGACTCACCGACATGGTGAGAGCAGGTATAAGCAGAAGCAGAGCAGATGCGAACAGTTGAAGGAAAGGTGCGCCCGTGTTTCTCGCATAGCCGACTCCGCCCAGCAGCGTGATCAAAACGAGCATTCCAATGCTGCCAAGATACACCAATGTCGGATGATGCAATATCCAGCGGGTGGCGCGTGCGCGCCAGGGCATGGCATAACCGAGTTGGGCCCGAAGTTGGTCACGGCCCGCGTCTACCAGGTAGTAGCCGACATGCCCGGCGCGTGGGGAGGTTCCTGAGTTGGCTTGCGACAATTCGATGGCCGCTTGTGCAACTTGTTGCTCATCCTTGCCCGTGGCGAGAGCCAACCCTTCGATTACCTTGCGATAGCGGTCGCGCGTTTCGCGGTCCATACGAGCATAGATCGCTGCCGGATCATCACGCAGCACCTTTTCCACCCGACTGACACTTTCGAAGAACGTTTGCCAGTCTTGGTTTGCGAGAGTCCGCAAGCTGATGATGCAATTGGCGACAATTTCATCGTCCGTGGTCGCGTGAGGCAACGTCAGGATCGGGAGAGTGCCCTTTCTGGCAAGGCCGGTGATGCGGCTCAGAGTTTGAGCCAGAAACTCGATCAACCCCAGGCGCAGCATCACCGGCAGCGCCCACAACTCGCCCGTCGTCAAAGGAGCATTGTCTTGGTAGAGCTGGCAAAAGTGCTGGAGACTCTCGATATCAAGGCGCGCCTTGCTCGCCACCACCAGTTCTTGGCCGATAGCATAGAGGCGGGGAAAGCCCGCCAACGCTCCAGAGTTGAGTGCCGGCAAGAGGCGATAGAATCCCTGCGGCATGTCCTCGCGAACTTGCAGGCAAGTTTGTTGGACCAGGTAAAAATTGTCCGACATCCACTCGCCGGCGTTCGAGAGAGACTCATTTCCGGATTCTTTGACTTGCTGGGTCGCCTTCCGAAAAAAGGACTCCTGCTCATGCAGATACTCGAGCAGCCAGAAACGACGAAATGGACGCCGACTGCCGATGAGGCGAATCGCCATGCGCTATGTTTTTCTCCAGAATAATCATGCCGCCAAATCCAAAAGAGGGTTTGGCGGCACGTTTTCACAAATCCAATTTGCGATTGACGCCATTATAACACCGATAGAGAACTGGCACAACAGAGACACCTCATCTGGGCCCCCGCGCCCCCATGTCCGGCGAGCCATGCCCGTACCCTGAACGCGTCATGGCTGCCACTTGCAGCCAGAGCCCAAATACCCTTGTGCCATAAGGACCCGCTTGAAAAAGAATCAGGCAGGATCTGTATCCTGCCTGAATTGCCCTACGTCTTCACAACTTGGCGCTCTTCTCACTTCGAGGATAATGCATGTGCTCTCTATGGATTATGGCGAACAATCGTGAACGCGTATGGAACCAGCTCGAAGAGCTAGAGTTTTACAACGTTGGTCGCCTGAGGACCCTTGGGACTCGTTCCGACGGTGAATTCCACCGCATCCCCTTCCTTCAGTTCGCGATAGCCGCTCCCTGCATCCTGAATCTCGGAAAAGTGGACAAAGAGGTCCTTACTACCTTCGTGCGAGATGAACCCATAGCCCTTCGCCGCGTTGAACCATTTGACCGTACCGGTCTGTCGATCAGCCATTGTGTTGGCTCCTTCATAGAGAATTGTCGGAGCGCCGCAATCTGCCGAAAACAAAAAACACCAACGCCCTGCATTCCTGACAGAGCCTTGGTGCCTCTAGTGTTCAGAAACTGCTGTTCCGTACACTTACAGTATATCCATTTTTGTCGTGTTGTCAACTTCACCAGAGATGCCACTTTCCAAAGACTCGCGTGATCAGGCGCTCCGCTCTTTCTTTTCGCACCGCGGGTTGCTCAACGCGGATGGAACTCGAAAGGACGGCGACCAGGGGGACGGGCAAATGGCAACCACCGATCAAGTAGACCGGTGGTTGCACGGGAGCGAGGGACATCGCCTTGGCGGGTGGAAGGGACGGGAACCTCCCCTGCCCATTCGTCATCGCCGTTGTCTGGCCAGCGCTCCAGTCCAATTGATCCCCAAGCTGTAACTGCCGTAAAGGCCGCAGATCTCATAGCCCGCTGGCGCAAAGATATCGTTGGGATCGCCTCCGTCTCCTCCCCAGGGTCCAAACGTTTGTTTGTTCGTTACGATCGAGATCGCGTCCGTAAACTCGCCGGCATGGATATGCAGAGCGGTAATATACTCGTCCGCAGCGAAAACGGCCTTGTGCATTTCGCCTTTTGATACGAACCCGCGTTGGCCCGGGGAATAAAGTGTTCCATCGGCGCGCAAGTACCAGAATTGGATCGAATCGACCATCGTACCGGCGCTGACCCACACCTCGCTCACCCGCCCGTCGTCCGGCACGGTATCTTGATATTGTAAGCCGTCATGGCCCCAACCCGCGCCTGGTAGGAGGCGGATGAGCGGGCGCGCCGTCTCGGGCGGCACCGGCGTCGGGGGAGGCGTTAACCATCTCTGCCGCGCCAAGGCCCCGGTATAATCCAACCATCCGCCCGCCCGGCCGAACAAGCCGACAATCTCATTGTTAGGAGGCGCGTCGATCGAAAAATCCGTATCCCCACCGGATCCGCCGTACGGTCTGCCGTCCGGACCCACGAAAGTTCGCTTGTTCGTGACAATGGACAGCGAGTCCATGAACATACCGCTCTTGCCTCTCAGTGCGACGATATACTCGTCCGGGTCGAATACGATGCTGTACAGTTTCCCCCCCCAACTCCCGTGGGGCCCCGAAGTATAGAGCATGCCGTCCGGGTGGAGATACCATATCTGCACCCCCTCTATCACCGAACCGACGCTTAGCCACACTTCGCTCACGCGCACATCATCCGGCACAGAGTCTTCATAGCCAATTCCTCCAGTGCTCCGACCGGCGGTCGGCGAGAGCATGTTGAGTTGGCGCGGGGTATAATTGGAAACAAAGGGGAGAAAGACTGGCGTCGCACCAGACTGTGCAGTGACCTGATTCTCGCCAAAGGCAAATCCAATCGCGAGAAGGAGAATGCCCAGGACTGCCAGACGCGCAAGAAGGCGTTGCATCTCATCTCCACAAAGCGGGATGGTCGTGCGGGGCAAACGAGCATTTGTCAGTGGCGTTGTAGGCTTGGGTGAGGTGAGAAGAGTATAGCCTTGTCGCTCGCTCGGGTCAAATTCCAGAATGGATCGAATCCCGGTAAAAGAAGGCGTGGTCGTTTAGCAGGCAGACCTAGACGACCACGCAACTCTCCGCCAGAGCGGGAACGACAGGATTCGAATGCTCGCTGTTGAAAACGCGATTACGTGCATCACCACTCAAAAATCAGACAACTAATGGAAGCGGTGCCGGTCCGCGCCACCCCGACGCTTGTGCTTGATCTCGCGGAAGCGAGGCATCGGAGAATCTTGACGCCCTCTCCGGTCTGGCTCGCTGGGACGGGCGGAAGATAGGATCAAGGCGCGTTCGTACAGCATGTGACCATTGTACAGTGCGATTGCCTGGAGCGCTTCCGATTCCTGAGCCATTTCGACGAAAGCAAAACCTTTTGGTTGCCCGGTTCCCCGGTCCATGACAATGTGCGTGCTGACGACCTGCCCGGCGCCTGCAAAGAGCGCCGTCAAGTCATCTGCGGTCACCTGGACACCGAGATTGCCCACATAGAGTCTGTTTGTCAAAGCTCACCTCTCCTTTCTCGCTCCCTCAGAATCCAATCAGGCGGGGCTGGAGCCGCAATCAAAGAAAAGGCACCGCCGCTCCATTCCTGAAAGAGCCAGGGTGCCTCTAGGATTCAGAAACTGCTGTCCCGTGCAAATGCCCGCATAGCCCCTTTCCTCATACTGCCAAGTTTCCCTGAGATGATTAACTACATTCTGGAGAACCTCGACGATGACGAGCCGGATGGACTTGTCCAACCCAAAGGTGCCTGACCCTTGGCTCTCCGGTGATCGATGAAAAGAGGCCGCTGCGCGGGTCGCCCGAGAGGGCTTGTCAGCTGCGGACCGGGCATCGCCCTAGTCCTTCAAGCTATTGATCAGACCTTGCAGACTGCACCCCTCAAACCAGTGTTGCATCTTGCGGACCACATCGCGCCGGGTGGCATAGTGGCCGAGAATAAAGAACCGGTCGGACTGGACATCCGCCGCATAGAGCTCCCCGGTGCGCTCGATCCACGACACGCGCCACCGAGCCTCTTGCATGCGCCAATACTCGCCGAACGACACCTGCTTGCTGGCAGCCCGAAGCGATTGGTGCATCCACGTCTGGTATCCTGATGCGATGCTCATACTGGTAACCTCAAGGGACTAGTCGACTGCGGGGGGCGAGCAAGCCTCCGCCGCCGAATTCACTCTTCGTATTCGACAGGAACATTATACTGCCAAATGCTAGTTGTGCCCAATGACCTGGACAGCGCCAGGCGCATGCGGAATGGAATCAGAGCCTCTTTCCCCGACGACGCAATGCTACCCACTTGGCGAACTTATGGTCGCTCCTGTCTCGCGCATTCAGGGTCGCGTCCGAACCGCGGTTGCTTTATTCCGTCAAGTGTGTTATAGTGTCACCGGTAGCGAAAAGAAAAATAGGGTCTGGTTACGCCGCCCGGACAAAAAGACCACGGGGCGGCTTTTTTGTCGCTGTCCTGCGCCAACGTGTGCTATCCGCCAGAGACGTGGAGGCGGCCTGCGCAGTCTGTATCCAAAGGAATGGTCCATGCCACGTACTGGACCTTTCACTCGAAAGGAGATTCCAAATGGAATCAAAACTGTACGTCGGCAACCTGTCCTACAACGTGACCGAGGAACAACTGCGCGAGCTGTTTGCCCAGGCCGGCACGATCAAAGAAATCACGATGATCATGGATCGTGACACGCAGCGCCCCAAAGGCTTTGGCTTTGTCGAAATGACCACCCAGGTGGAAGCCCAGAAGGCCATCGAAATGTTCCACGAGCATGAACTGGACGGTCGTCGCATCACGGTCAACTTCGCGCGCCCCAAGGAAGATCGTGGCGGTTCACGCGGGGGTTATCGCGGCGGTGGCGGCTCCGGTGGCGGCCGGGGCCGATACGGCGGTGGCCGCAATCGTTACTAGATCATATCTCCATTGCTCGAATTTGCGTCGGCGCAACCCCGCATGGCGCGGGTTCCGCCGATAAGTTCGGATCAGGTGCGCCGCGCTTTCAAACCGGGCATCGCAGAGCCGTACGCTCCGCGATGCCTGTGTCTTGTTACAATGCCCAACCGGGCACCGGCAGTGGGATGACGGCAGAGCTCAAGACCGGCGACGGTGAGTCTCCACATAGCGCCGAATGGCATCTGTGTCCGGTTGGACAAACAGGGGAGTGCTGTAATCGATGCCTTCTAATCTTCGCCGCTCAATCCGGTGCCGGAGGACGGCCTCAATTCGGCGCACCATGCCTTCGTCGACCGGCGCCACCAGGGTGTAGGCGCTGCCGGTCGCATGTGCGCGCCCGGTGCGTCCAATCCGGTGGACATAGGCTTCCGGCTCCATAGGGACGTCATAATTGATGACGTGTGAGATCCCCTCGACGTCGATTCCACGTGCTGCAATGTCGGTAGCCACCAAGACGCGCGTACGCTTACTCCGGAACGATTCGAGTGCTTGTATCCGCTGGCTCTGGGATCGATCGCCGTGAATGACAGTCGCCTGAATGTTCGCACGTTGCAATTGCCGTGCGACTCGGTCGGCACGATGCTTGGTACGCGCAAACACGAGCACGCTATCCATCTCCTCGGCACCCAGCAATTCCTGCAACAGCTTTTGTTTAAGATGTTCGGGTACGGGAAACAGTGTCTGCGCGATTTCTCGGGGAGCCGCCGCCGTCTCTTTCTGAATGCGGACAGGATTGCGCGTGACTTGGGTGGCGAGCGCAAGGATCGGTGAAGTAAGTGTCGCCGAGAAAAGCAACGTCTGACGGTCCCGTGGCAATAGGCGCATAATGCGCCGCAAATCGGGCAAAAAGCCGACGTCCAGCATGCGGTCCGCTTCGTCAAGCACACATACCCGCAATGCCGTAAAGGACAGGGCCCCGCGTTCCGCAAGGTCGAGCAGTCGACCCGGGGTGGCAATGACAATGTCTGCCCCGCGGCGCAGTGCGGCCATCTGAGGGCCAATGGTAACGCCGCCGTAGATCGCGGTGACCCGCAGCTCGGTATGCCGACTCAACTGCTTTGCCTGTTCCGCGACTTGGAGCGCCAATTCGCGGGTCGGAACGAGAACGAGCGCCCGCGTGGGGTGCCCACCGGTCGCGCGAGAAGATAGATGCTGCAAGATCGGCAGTAGGTAAGCGGCGGTTTTGCCGGTACCGGTCTCTGCCGAGCCTAAAATGTCTTGACCCGCCAATGCCGCCGGGATGGCAGCCGACTGAATGGGGGTGGGTTCTTCAAAGCCCAGTTCCCGCACGCCTTCTTGCAGGCGCGGGTCGAGCCCAAAGTGGGTGAAACTCATGAAACTCCTCGAATGCGGTAATAGAATGCCAGGGTGAACAACCGCGGGGAACACGTGGCGCCAGGGGGGTAAAAAGTCAAACGCTGCCGTGGTCGCAAGACCGGGCAGCGTTTGTGGACCGGATTTACTTGTCTCTGACGGTTATGAGTATAGCACATGCCGCGATAATAAGCAAATGCGATCCGAGACTCTCGAATTTGCCGACAAGATTCCTGTGATAGAATCTCTGGAGCGCAAAGAACCTCGATCACATCGATAAAAGCAAGTGACTGTCGAACAGATTCCACCGCGCCGCGGGCCAGTCGGGGAGCATGAAGAAGACCGCGCCCAAGGTCGCCCCTGCGCTCTCCAATACAATGAGAGCACGGGTGCCGCGGCGCCACGCGGCGATCAAGCTTTAAAGCCAGACCGGCAACAACAAAAAGGGACGCGGTCACGCGCACCAGTGCCGAGCCAAACGCGAACAGCAACGCGAGGGGATACTTGCGTGTTCCTGGGAGGTCGGAGGTCAGTGTAGAGAGCGTCGCCACAAAGAAGGAAGAGACCTGCGCGTACGTCTTGACGATCGAGTTGAAATAGACGCCGAACGTAAATGTGGCGAAAAGCAGCGCGGCGAGGGCTCCCGCACGCTCACCCGCTTACTGTCGCGCAATCACGACTCCCATCAGAAGCGTACCCAGCGAAATGGCGACGGACGTCAGTCTGCCCAGTTGCATGCTCGGCCAGACGATTTGCAGTGCGCCGAAATAATCCGGATCATACATCGTGTCGAATGGCGGAGGCGGCGTGTACGGATAGTGCGGGTCGCAAGAGCAGTTCCCCGAAAATTAAAAGCCCGCACTACGTGCATCTTGGTGCGGGCTTTCTATTGAGGACCTCTCGACCGCTGAATTCGCGGGGTCCAAGACCAGAGCCGGCAGGACGTTCAATGAGGCCGGCTCTTCAATCCGGTCGGGATCCTCCTCTGCTCCGAAATCGAGGCTCTATCGCCAAGGGGCTCGAGTTATTAGAGCGAGCTGAGGGAGCGGAGAATCAAGGCCCCGAAGACGATCAGCAAAATCGCAAGAATGACAATTACCACGAGGGCCGGCGTGAGCCAGGTTAGTATCGCCTTGCCGGTGGAATACTCGTGAACCGCCTTTAGACCGAAGGTCAGCAACACGAGTTCATCGATCGCGATGACGAGGCTCACAAACATACCGATAACCGGGACCAAGCCAAAGATTGCATTGAGGAGCGTCAAGGGGGCGTAGAAAGTAACGAGCGTATTCGCTTGCACGCCCAAACTGCCCCTTCCTCCGAACAGCTTGGCGAAAATCAGCAGAATGACTTGAACAATGTAATACCCGATGACGCCGAGGATTGCCCCTAACACGATGCCGGTGACCACGGCTCCCAAGTCGCCGCTTGTCAATCGACTGAAAAGTCCGACAATCGCTCCGACAATTAAGAGGGCGATCAACGTCGAGCTTGAATTCGAACTCGCCTTGGCAGCCTGGAACGACGCCTCAGATGGTCTCGTCAGTACCTGGATGTATGCATCGGTCATCCCTCTCCAGTTCAGGCCCGTGCTTGCCGTTGCTTTCATTTGTCTCCTCCATGGATGACAAGAATTGAATAGGCCCTTGTACTCACGAATGGAAAACAGAGTAAAAGATTCCGGGCATCACCTCCTGTACGGTCGAATACGCGCCGAGGACTGTGATCACCTAGTCTCCGAATGTGCAGGCGTTTTCGCTGACCGAAACACTCTCCCATTTTGTGTCGACCTTCTGGGAAGGCCAGAACTGTCAAGCCACACGTCCATTTTACGGCGATAATCCGTATTACACAAGTCGCGCTATGGCTCGGGCGAAGTTCAGTTTGTGGGCAAATCGACACAGACAAGCGTCATGGCGAGGAGCCGCGAAGCGGCGACGACCGGTGGAGTGCCATCCCGCAGACCCCGCGGGATCCGAGATCCCGCAGACCCCCGCAGGAGTCGCGGGGTCTAGGGACCCGCGGGATCGATGATCCCGCAGACCCCGCGGGATCCGAGATCCCGCGATCTCCCGCGGGATCCGAGATCCCGCGATCTCCCGCGGGACCATAGCGGGGCGGGCGCAATCTCAGCCTCGGGCGAGATTGCTTCGCTCCCTACGGTCGCTCGCAATGACGAGTTGCCCCGAAACTGAACTGTTAGTATGTGGTTGAGATGGGACGCATCTCGTGGTATCCTCGCCGATGTTGAGTCAGCGGGAACGCTTTCAGGGCACATGGCGTTTGGGCGGGTCGTTTCGGGTGCTGAGACGCGGTCACGCGAGCTCGTTGAACTGTTTGACCGCCCGCGCGGATCACTCAACTGGGAGACTCTTTCTTTTTCAGAGCCAGC
>JAMCQI010000032.1 GCA_023381515.1 Chloroflexota bacterium
GATCGGGCAGGAGCTGGCGATCTCGGAACGGACGGTGCGCCGTCATCTGCAAGAGATCTACTGCAAGCTGGGCGTGGACAACCGCGCAGAAGCCGTTGCTCGCGCGGCGACGCTGGGGCTGGTGGAGAGATGAAAAGTCACTTCATCCATGGCAAAGCCTCCAAAGCAGTCATAGATCTTGCGCCCACACCGCCCTGGCCGGATCCGGCCAGAGCGGTGTCCTAAAGCGGTCACAAAGATGGCCGGAAAGGACGTTGTGCGAAGAACCACCGCCGTGGTAAGCTACGAACGGCACCAAGAACGCGGGTGACTATCGGATTGAGGAGTATGCATCATGAGGAAGTTCACGCTGACGTTATTGGCTTTGCTGACAGCGTTCGTGGTTGTCCTCCTTGCCTCCGCGCCTTCCGTTCGAGCGGATGCGCCTGAACGTCTCACGGAGAAGGGCTTTCTCAAGAACAGGCGGACCGGCGAGCGGGTCGAGATCCCTGACGAGGTCCAGCAAGAACATCTCCAAGATGGGCACGATGTCGTCAAGTCATTCGTGCGCATCCCGCGGGAGCTCCTGGGCATGAGCACCGTGGTCAAGGGGCCCGGGTACGCCCTAGCCATTCCGCTCGACACCGAACATACCTATGGAACCTGTGACGGGTCCAACGCGGTCTGTGCGACTCTCACCCAGTACTTTAGCACGAGTGGCAAGTATGTTGCAATCGACTATACCAAGGGCATGTGGCAGAGGATGGACTCCCAGGTCTCCTGGAGCAACGCTTATTTGGAGGCTGCATGCTACGGGCTAATCATGAACACCTCCAACATGTGCAACGATGTCAAGCGACAAACGGTCGGGGACCCGTCCTCTGGGCAATGGTACAACCACTATGTATGGTGGGATGGCACTTACGTCGAGACCGGTGATGTGGCATACGTGTCGGAGCGGAACTATATCACAATCACGCGCGGGGGAAGCCAATGGGACTTGGGGTTCTGCATCAGCGAGGGGGGTAGCTCGATAATGACTTGCCACTAATCGAACCTGCCCATCCGGGGGCAAGACTCTCGGCCGGAGCGATGCCCGGTTGACCGAAGAGGCAGACCGATGCAGCATGGCGGTTTCGTGGGTAGCTGGGCTGCAGGGTGTGCAGGCCCGGGTGGGACATTCTTCACAACTGTTCATGAGGGTCTGAGACTCGCATCTACAAGGTCTCTCGCCGTCAGGCTTCAGGGACGGTCAGGCAGATGGTGCTGTCTGACCGTCACATTGCAAGTGCCATCTGGGATTTCCTCTTGGTTAGTTGCTGGCGGGAACAGGAAGACAATGGCTTGGTGATATTAGAACTCGTGCCCCGATGAGGAGCGGCGCAGCCTGGAGGTTCGCACCGATGATTGGATTTTCCCCATATCTAATCTGCCGCATGGTCTTGGACTGACGTGCACGCGAGAAGGGAGGGGTACGCCGCAAAAACGTCGGAAGACATAAACTTGAGCATTGCCACCGACCTCAGTGTACGACCATCCGTAATCAGCGACCAGAGGTCTCCGACGATTCTGCGATGTACCCAGAAGGGAGCAGACGCGTGGCTGAAAGTAATCCCTGGTGTATAATCAGTGAGTTTGGAGGGAAGCACGCTATGCGTTCTGACCTTCAGTTGCACACGAAGTCTGAACACCGTGGCCTCGATTACAGCAAGAATTCCACATCCGAGGTCTTGGCGAAGGTGACTGATGAGAAAACTTGTCCTGCTGATCGGTTTGGTTTTAACTTTGGCGATTGCCTATGGCGCTGATCAGGCGCTTGGACTTTCTCGGGAGCGAGCTGCGCAGACGTTTGATCGGAATCTCACAGTATGGCCCGCCATTCCCGTTAACCTGGTCGTCGCGGTCGCGGTTCTTCTATTGTGCCAGACCGCTGTTCTTTCCCGATGGAGAAGCAAGCTAGTCCTGCTTTGCTTCATCTTGGTTGGTCTTGGTCTGTTGATTTCCGGAACGCCGCCCATCATGGGGTCCCTGGGAGCATTGCACCAGATTCGCGTTTCTCCCGTGGCTCCCGATTCCTTGCTTTTCCACGTAGCAGCTTTCGTTACGGTCACTGGGTTTTGGGGTCTGATGGGTCTGCTGCGTCACTCGCCCCGTTGATAGCGTTTTGCACTCAACACGGGATTTTTCGCGGCTTTATTGCGCTTCCTGGGCTAATGAAAAACCTCCTCCGCGCTGTTCTGAAGGCTCTGCATGCCTTACCGTCAGGGCGTTCGTTGCCTTGTCCCTGCAGAAACACCATGCTCTTTTGGCAAATATGAATTGCATACAGAAAAGGACGGCCAGGTGCTTAGGGGGAAGAATTTTCGCTTGATGGCGGTTTCGTTTTCGGTCTCTGCCTGCTTGGTGGGCTGCGAATATGTAAACGCGCTCGGCGTGCCACAAAAGAGCCCTGTCCCGGCGGTACCTGCGATCGCTGGCGTTGTATCTGGGCTCGGCAGTGATGTCCGGGCCTCGGTGGAGGCGCGGTCTCCCACAAATAGCTACGCGACAGAGACCGCGAACGGGCCTTGGAGAATGGGCGGGCTGCGCGATGGCGTCTATGTAGTCGAGGCCCGGGCGCCGGGGTATACAGTTATGCCCATCTCATACACAGTCACGATCGCGAATGGCAAGCGAGAAGATAAGTCGAGCCTAGATTTCGAGTTCTCTCCAGAGCATTAGAATTTGCGAGCGCGCTTTGTTGAGGCACCTGTAGGTCTTGCGAGACCTTGAGCGCTGGGCACCTGGCGAGATGGAGGTCGTATGACAATTCACTTTCGCCATTCGTGGCGGATCGTCGGAACCATGCTCCTGGCCACTGGCGTCATCGGTTCGCGTCCGGAGGAGTCACAGTTCCAGGACGGCGTCGAGGCCGCGTTTGAGGCCGACGAACGAGTTGACGCGGCGGATGGCGAGGAGCGCGCCTTCTACATAGGGCTCGGGACTGGTTCCGGCTTCGTAGCGCAGGCTGAGCTTTTCGTCGCCGCTGCCGAAGAGGGCGTCCACCGAGAGGACATGCCCAGGGAGACGAATGGAGTGGACCTGAATGCCGTTGAGGGTGGCGCCGCGGCTCTCTTCCGGTCCCTTCGTCTGGTCGATCGGGACGGAGAGCTGCGGGGCGCGGACTTGCGCTAACTTGAAAGCGAGTTCGCGTGCGGTGCCGCTGGGCGCGTCGGGTTTCTCGGCGCCGGCGTAATCGAGGATTTCGAACTGGGGCATATACTTGGCCGCTAGCTGCGCACATTTGGTGAGAACGACGGTCGCGAGCGAAAAGTTGCCGACGGCGAGGACGCCGACATGATGTTCGAGTGCGAGTTGGTCGAGGTCGGCAAGGTCTTGCTCATATAGCCCGGAGGTGCCGATGACGACGTGGGCGCCGCGACGGATCGCCGCAGTCACATTCGCTTTGGCGATATCCGGATGCGTATACTCGACAAAGACATCGCATGGGATTCCCAGAGCCTGTTCGGCAGAAGCGTAGAGCATCGCATTCAGGTTCGGGATGCCGAGAGCGTCGCCGATGGTCTGACCGGCCTGACGGCGGGATACACCAACGACCAGTTCGAGGTCATCAGCGTGAGCGATGGCGCGGGCGAGAGCCGTACCGGCCCATCCGGTCGCGCCAGCCAAGCATACGCGTAGGGTCATGATAGCTCCTGAAGTTGGATAGCGGAGGGAATGATACATTATGATTATATCGTAACGGCGAACAGCATGCAAAAAACAGGTGACATTTGGCTCATTGGCTCATTGATCCATCGCTTGTCGCCCGAGTCGCGGCGCGACGAACCGCATCCATGATGGTGGAGAGGGGTAATTGGCGGTCGCGGGCAGCGCGGGCGCAGTCGTCATATTCGGGGACAATAGTGAGTCGTCCGTCGGGACGGCGGGCGACTTTGGCGCGCAGGGTGCCGTACTCCGTTTCTACGGAGATGCCTTCCCGGGGAAGAACATACCGCTGCAGAATATGCTCACGAATACCCAGGGTCGTGGTTTCCTCAAAAACGATGCGTAAGAGGCCATCCGTGCGGCCCACCGGGCCGAGCACGCGCAAGCAGGTGCCCGGCCGATTCTTTTTCATCTGCAGAGGCGTCAGCGTGACGTCGAGCGCGCCCGCATGGAAGAGCCGTTCCATGAGGTGATCGTAGATCTGGGGGTTCATGTCGTCGATGTTCGTTTCGAGCTCGACGATGGATTCGGCAATCAAGTCGCCGGAGACGAATCCGGACAGGGTGTTCTGCTCTGCGGAAGGCGCCGCCTCACCGGTCAAGACGCGGAGAACATTCGGAGTCGTGTCTTGGCGCGAGCCGGCCCCATAGCCGACGGCCCTGAGCAACATGCGGGGGAGCGAGCCGTAGGTGTCGGCCAGCGTCGTGAGGATAGCAGCACCGGTCGGCGTGACGGTCTCACGGTCACCGGAAACACCTACGAGAGGGGCATCTTGCAAGAGGGCGAGGGTGGCGGGAGCCGGCAGAGGGAAAACGCCATGCTCGGTTTTGATTTGCCCGCGAGCCAGAGGGAACGGAGAGACGCAAACTCGTTCGACGCCAAGAAGGCTTGTGCCCGCGACGGCGCCGACAATATCGATAATCGTATCCAGCCCGCCAAGTTCGTGGAGGTGTACATCCGCCAGAGATTGGTTGTGAATCCGCGCCTCGACTTGTGCGAGGCGGGTCAGGATCCGCGTGCTCGCCTCCTTGATGGGAGCGGGGAGAGCGCCTGCGGCGATCGTTTCCAGGAGATCGCTCGCGCGCCTTTCCGGCGAGTCCTCTTGGATGCGCACCTCGACAAGCGTGGCCGTGATTCCGGCGCGCATGACGCGAGCGGATTCGAGCGACCAACCCGGGAGACGGAGCAGATCGAGCATAGCGCGCAGCGCGTTTTCGTCCAGCCCGGCGTCAAGGAGCGCGCCGAGAATCATATTGCCGCTCGCGCCGCCGATCAAATCGAAATAGGCGACTTTCATACAGCCGCCCGAGAATCAATCAAGTGCGCGAGATAGCCGGCGCCAAAGCCATTGTCGATATTCACGACGGCAATGCCGGGCGCACAGGCGTTCAGCATGGTCATGAGAGCCGCGACACCGCCCAGGCCGGTACCGTAGCCAACACTCGTCGGAACGGCAATCACGGGACAGGCGACTAATCCGCCGACGACGGCTGGTAATACGCCATCCATACCCGCCACCACCACAATCACGTTCGCTTCCTGCAGCCGTGCACGGGCATCGAGCAGCCGGTGAATACCGGCGACCCCGACGTCGTAGAGTCTCTCGACGCGGCTTCCCATGACCGCTACTGTCACCGCCGCCTCTTCAGCCACATTGAGGTCCGCGGTCCCAGCGCTGACGACCAGGACAGGAATGCCGTTTTGCGCCAACGCGGGCGCTGGATCGCCGACGACGACGATACGCGCATCGGGGAAATAGCGCGCGGCGGGGACAGCCGCCTGGACAGCAGCATACACTTCGGGGCTCGCGCGCGTCGCCATCACGATCGGGTGGGCGCGCGTAAGCTGCCGTATGATCTCGACCGTATGCTCCACCCGCTTGCCTTCGCAGAAGACAACTTCGGGAAAGCCCTGGCGAAGCTCCCGGTGATGGTCGAGCCGGGCAAAACCCAGATCCTCATACGGAAGGTCCCGGAGCCAAGCCACGGCCTCGTCGACCGAGCATTGGCCCGTCTGCACCTGAACTATCAACTCACGCAGATGATCGACATTCATTGCGCGCGCTCCTCGCGCTGCAGGTCGTCGTTGAGGCGGCCGGAACGGTAGCCGGCCAGGTCGAGGGTGACGGTCGAAAAACCGAGTGCGTTGAGGTAGGCAACGATTTCAACCGAATGAGTCGCGACCAGGGGCATATCACCAGGCTCGACCTCTATGCGCGCGGCCCCTCCCAGATGACGCACACGCACCTGGTGCACGCCAAGAACACGCAGATACATCTCGGCGCGGTCAACCTGGGTAAGCGCCTGAAGGGTTATCGTCGTACCGTAGGGGATGCGGGAAGACAGACACGCGAGAGCGGGTTTGTCCCAGGTGGCGAGGCCCATTTCGCGGGAAAGTGCCCGCACCTCCTCCTTGGCCAATCCAACTTGGGCGAGTGGACTGTACACATTGTGCTCGCGCGCGGCCTGGCGACCGGGACGGTGGTCGTGAAGATCGTCGGCGTTGAGGCCGTCTGCGATGGCCGCCAAATGCTCGGACGCGACGAAATTCTCCATCTGATCGTATAATTCGGTCTTGCAAAAGTAACAACGGTTCGCCGGATTCGCGAGATAACGGGGATCGGAGGTCTCGTGCGTGTGCAGAAGGACGTGGCGGGCGCCGATGTTGGCGGCGAGCTGCTGCGCCTGTTCTAGTTCGCCGGAGGCCAGAGTCTCGCTAACGGCAGTCACGGCGATGGCGCGGGGGCCAAGTTGATCGTGAGCGATGCGAAGAACGAAGGTGGAATCGACGCCGCCGGAAAAGGCGACGGCGACGGAGTCGAGGGTGTCAAAAAACCGCCGCAGAGCGGCGAGTTTGGTCTCTACCGGTCCGTTGGTCATAAATTTTCTCCAATGAGTCATATTTTATGGGAAAAGAAGGCGGTGTCAATCGGGGAATTCATCTGCGCAGGGCTGTTGCCGAGACGTAACTCCCGTCCCTCTCCCCCGTGGGAGGAGGGGAATGGAGGCCGTCCGGTCAGGGAACCACGATTTTCCTGCAAGTACCCATCTTGTTATAAGAACGACGCCCCTCGCCGCAAACCGGCGAGGGGCGTCGTTCTCATATATCGGTCGGCGCCGCCTACTGCGCCGGGACTGGTTTCGGGATGGTCACCTGGGCAGTCATGTTCCAGTGTAGGCGCTCGTCCTGTTTGTCAAGCTGGATGACGAGCGTGTAGACAACGTCGCCTTGTTTATTTTCGCCATAGCCGTTCACTCTGGCGACTTTTCCGGTCAACTCGAGATCAGGAATCGCGTCGAAGGTGACCACCGCCGGGTCCCCGACTTTGATGTTGACGACATTGAGCTCGGTGAGATCAGTCGTCTCGACCTGCCAGTTGGAGTAGTCCGCGAGGCGCAGTGCAACCGTGCCTGCGGCCACTTGCTCGCCCGGTCGGAGATCGAGCGACGCAACGGTGCCGGCAAAGGGCGAGACGAGCTTGGCGCGGTTGAGTTCGTCTGCCGCCACGTCACGCGCGGCTTGAGATGCCTTGACGCCTGCTTCGGCGGCGGCAACATCCTCGGCCGTAGGCGTTAACTGGGCGAGTTCACTCTTGGCCGTCTGGAGCGCGGACAATGCCTCTTGGACTTGCGCGTCGGTCGGGTTGAGCCGGCTGTTATATGCCGCCAGGGCTTGTTGGTAATCCAGCCACGCCGCCTGCAAATCCGCGCGCTGTGGAAACATTCCGGCGCTCGGGTTGCTGTCGCCGCCGACGCGATCATACGCGGCCTGGGCTTGGTCGAGCCTTGCCTTAGCTTTGTCCACATCGGTCTTGAGCCCGCTGAGCTCACTCGGATCAGGCTTGAACAGTTTGTCAAAGTTAGCTTGGGCAGATTTCACTGCTTGCTGCGCGGCCGCCAACTGCTCCGCCGTGGACCCGCGCTTGGCTTGGTTGAGCTTGGCCTGAGCGACGGCGAGATCCGCGTCTGCCTGGGCGAGCTTTAGCTCCAACTGCCGTGTGTCCAAACGAGCCAGCAACTTGCCACTGTCGACGCGCTCGCCGACGGCGACGGGCACTTGTGCAATGACACCGGCCGACTGGAATCCAAGCGCAGCGCTGCGCGCTGGCACCACCTTGCCTTCGGCGATGATCTTGTTACTGACCTTGACGGCCGGCAGCGTCGGCTGGGCCTGAGAGGCAGGAGTGGCAGGCGCCGAGCAGGCCATCAGGGTGACGACGACGAGAGCCAGGATGGCAAGGGAAAGAATGTGTTTCCGCATGGCTATCTCCTTGGAAGTGAGGTGTCTATTCATAGGATAGAATCTCGCGCACCGTGAGACGCGAAGCACTATAGGCCGGAAGCAGGCTCGCCAGGGCCGACAGAATGCTTACGATGATCATCCATAGCACAATCCCCTCGACCGAAACCGTGAAGCTGAGAGGCAGATGGAAAATCGCGTTGCCGACAAGATCCGAGAAAGCCTTGCTAATTGGATAAGAGAGCACCACCGAGATTAGAGCACTGAGCAACCCGATGAATACTCCTTCTGTTAGGACAATGCCCCGCACGGCGCCATTGGAGGCGCCGACGGCGCGCATGACGCCAATCTCGCGCGTGCGTTCGAGCACGTTCAGCGACATGGTACCCATGAGGCCGAGACCTCCGACCATGGCCATGAGAACGGCCATGACCATCAGCAGGACGCTAATAATGTTAAAGTAAACGGCGTTTTGATCTCGAATTTCGCCGCTCGTGAGTCCCCCTGCCGTTGCACTCACGCCAATTTGCAGATAGCGCGTTTCAAGCATCTGTTTAATCTGCCACTGCGACGCGGTGTCATGTCGGGCGGTGTTCAACTGCACGCTCGCGGCCCGTCCGACCTGACCGAGGAGACGAGCATAGTATGGGTAATTCACGTATGCGACGCCAATTCCACCGCCCATTCCCACAACGCGGGCCGAGCCGACAATCCGCCAGGTCGCCTTGCGTTCACCGATCTTGAGCGTGATTTCATCGCCGATTTTCAGATCCTTTTCGGCGGCGAAAACGCCTTGGCTTAGGACAATCGCATTGTCGTCTTCGGGCATCAACCAGCGTCCCTGAGTAACCGTCGGCTCGATCATCGTCGTATCTGGCGGAGCGGCGAATAAAGTGATGGAATCGCTTTCGGTGTCGCCGGCCCGCAGACGCCGAACATTCCCATAGCCCCACGACTCGACGCGGGTCACTCCGGGCGTCTGCCGGGCGAGTTCTTCGACCACGTCGGTGCGGTAGGGACGCTCAAAGGGCAACAGAATGTCGAATTGCCAGTTCTTGAGCACATCGTCGAGCGTTTGGTACATCGACGCGCTCACGTTGAGGACGGAGATAAACATGGTGCCGCCGAGGACCAGGGTGATGAGCGTCAATGCCAGGCGCGCCTTGCGGCGGAAGGTATTCCGGAACGAGAGAATCGTCGGCCGGGAAAGACCCCAAACCTTTTCGAGCAGACGGTCCGTCCAGCCCAGCCCGACTTGGCCTTTGCCCAGGCCATAGTCGCTGATCGCCTCTCGCACAGTCACGCGTGTTCCAGCAAGAATGGGATAGAGAGCGGCGAGAAGCGGCAACATGAGCCCAATAGCGATTTCGGTATACAAGATGCTCGGGGGAAGGCTGAAATCTGGAAAATCGACATTCACGAAACCGGCGAGGAATTCGCTCAATTGACCCGCGACGAACATGGCACTCGGGATAGCAATAATGAGCGAAAAGAGGCCGAAGAGAAGGACGGTTACCAGATACAGCGCAATGATCTGGTATGTCCGTCCCCCAATCGCCTTCATAATGCCGATCTGTCGCACCTGTTGGGCGAGCAGTGCCGTGATCGTATTGATCACGAGAAAACCGCTCAGGATCAAGGCGCCAAAACCAAGCAGGTTCAGAATGAGGAGCAGTCCAGAGAAAATGTCTTGGAGAGGGTGCTTGCCCGGCTCGGAGACCGCAACGCTCCCGACGGTAATGCCGCCGGATTCGAGCTTGCTCTTGACCTCGTTGGCCACGCTCGTAATGTGTGCCTTGTCCAGCTTGTTTTCCGAGACCGTAATAAGCAACTGACCCATCTTGCGCGAGCCGGTCAGCCACTCGTAGGTATCGAGCGTGACGTAACCATAGGCAAAGGAGACAAAAGGTGCAGGCGCAAAGACAGACTCTTTCGCCAGCCCGGCCAGTTTGAGCTGGCGGACCGGACTACCCGAGGACATCTGAACATCAATTGTGTCTCCGACGCGGAGGCCTGAGGGTACAAGCCCGCCAATCAGGAAAGACGAACGCTCCAGAGTGATGGCGTGATTCGGCGGCGGCCAGGTGCCGTTCTCGGCATGAAAATCTGCGGCCGGTTCGTAGGCGCCTTGCGGAACCACTTTGTTGATGCGAATATCATCGAAATCGGGGATCGCAAAGATCAGCAGATTCTTCCAATCGTTCTCCCCCATCCGCAGGCGAACGACGGTCATCGCGCGTCCCTCGGCGTATTCGACGCCGGGCACGCGCCGCACCGACTCGACGAGAGTTTCGTCAAAGCCGCTCAGGGAGAGCGTTGCAGACGCGGGGTTTGCCTTCGGGTAGGAAACGGACAACTCCTGCCCGACGATAGTGAAAGTATGGGTGACGGTGCCGACGGCAAAGACACCCACGGCGATGGAGAGAGCGACGAGAATCGTACGTGACTTGTTGCCCCACAAATCGCGCAGGACCTTGCGCCAACGCGGGCTAAGCATGGCGTTCCTCACTCTCGCGTGCAGCGACGTTTTCGGCCGCCCGTTCCTGCGCGAGACGGGTGATCGAATCTTTTAGCTCAGGCGTCTGGTCGAGCATGCCTTGGAAGGTCGAGCGGTCAAAGCGGAGCACCTCAACTGGCGAATTGGCAGACGCCCGCGCCGTCGCGACGCTTGTACCTCCACTCAACAGCTCGATCTCGCCAAAATAGTCACCGTTCGCCATGGTGGCGACGATTTTCTCTGTGCCATCCTGCTGCCGGATGACGATTTCCACGGTGCCTTTGAGAATCACGTGAAAGCGGTCGACCACATCGCCCTGGCGGAGGATCGCTGCTCCCGGGGCGTAATTTTCCGGTTCCACTTTATGCGTAAAGGCAACCAATTGCGCTTGGGTTAACACAGGAAAGACATTCGCGAGCTGCTGTTCGATAATTTCGCCATCGACGATCTGCACGGCGCGGGTCACCCGCTTGGCGAGATCCTTGTCATGAGTAACCATCAGGATCGTCTTGCCCCGCTGGACCAAACCTTCAAACAGGTTAAAAACCGAGTCGGCGCTCTTGGAATCGAGGTTGCCGGTCGGTTCGTCGGCAAGCAAGATGGGAGGGTCGTTGGCTAAGGCGCGTGCAATCGCGACGCGCTGCTGTTGGCCCCCCGAGATCGCCGCGGGAAGCTTGTTCGCGTGGTCAGCCAACTCCATCTGCTCGAGCAGTTCCAGGGCGAATTTGCGACGCTCGCCCGGCTTGTGAACGTTGCAAAAGTCCATCGGAAGCATGATGTTTTCGGCAAGAGTCAGCGTGGGAAGCAATTGAAAGAACTGGAAGACGATGCCGACGTTGCGGCCGCGCCACACAGCCATCTGGCCTTCATTCATTTTATGGACGGCTGTGTTTCCGACGAACACTTGACCTGACGTCGGGCGATCGATCCCGGCGATCATGTTGACGAGGGTGGATTTGCCGCTTCCCGACTTGCCGATGACGGCGACGAACTCGCCATCGTCGACGCGCAGGTCAACGCCCCTGAGCGCGGGAAATTTCCCCGCGGCGGTGTCAAAGGTCTTGACGACCTGGCTCAGTTGGATCAGTTCTTCGTTACCGCGCGCGTAGCGTCCATTCGGGCCTTTGGCGTTGTCGGCTCGCTTTTCGCGTTTCCAGAGCATCGCTACCTCGCTTACTCTTTCCGAAATCGCTCGTTTGTAGAACGGTGTTTTCCTAATGCCAGCCCAAAGCCAGCCCATTGCCAGCCACCTGCCAGCATAATACGGTTGACCGCGGCTGTCACCGATGTAACTATGTGTCTTTTCTACTACAAAAGCCGCAACCCCGCCTACCACAAATGTTGTGGGCGACGAACCTGCCAGCCAAAACAAGACGAGCAGAGCACAGCGAAAAGCTGTGTCCGCTCGTCAAGAACCTCAAACTGTGCGCGCTCACGGCGGCACGTTAGGCTAGCGCACAAATCACGGAATTCCCTGGATGATGGTTGCGAGCTACCCGGTTCTGCCGGGAAGAGCTTCCAAACGATCTTGTGATCATCATCACCCCTGTCGCGGCACCGGAGACGACGAGCTGGAGAACAGACCCCCTTGACAGGCACAAGCCTTTGCGTCTATACTCGCTGGCAATCGATGTTAATCCCTTCGTGACGTAGCGAAGGTTGCGCGGCCCGTGTTGTTTGCGGTGGGTGTACGTTGTACGGTACCATTCGAGCACCACTCCAGACGTTTCGTATTCTCGCATTCGCTCATCCGGATGGGCGAACGATCAACGCGCGTATCTGCGCGCACTTGAACCGCATAGCATGATGAAAAGGGGCAGAATAGCTACGACTGCCTCTTTTTGTTTGCGCCCGTTTGCTCTTTGTCAGGGTCACCGCCGGAAAGAGGGGGGCGCCGGAGAGAATTCGCTCAGACTCATCAACTCGCGCGAGAGCGCATTAACAAACTCGCCATCGTGGAGGTAAGAACATGGCAAAAATCGAATTAACGGTCAACGGAGACAAGTACCAAGATGACGTCGATCCGCGTCTCTTGTTGGTACACTATTTGCGGGATGTGCTCGGCCTAACCGGCACCAACGTCGGCTGCGACACGACTCAGTGCGGCGCGTGCACTGTGCTCATGAACGGCGCGGCGGTCAAGTCGTGCAACGTGCTCGCGGTTCAAGCGTCGGGCGCAGAGATCACAACCATCGAAGGACTCAAGACCGACGGCAAGTATCACCCTATACAGCAGGCGTTTTGGGATAACCACGGTTTGCAGTGTGGTTATTGCACCTCGGGAATGATCATGAACGCCGTAGATCTGCTCAAGCAGAATCCGAATCCGAGTGAGGAGGAGATCCGTCTCGGCATCGAGGGGAACATATGCCGCTGCACTGGCTACCACAACATCGTCAAGGCGATCCAAGCCGCCGCGACGGAAATGAGCGCCGAGAACCAATAGCAGATACCGCTCGGATCAGAATCTGCTGCCTGCTATTCTCTCAAGGAGAAACCCATGGCCACTCGTATCATCGGTTCAACCGTCAAACGACGTGAAGACCCGCGGCTCATCACCGGCGCGGGCAAATACACCGACAACATAACCCTCCCCCGCATGACGTATATGGCGATCCTGCGGAGCCCATTTGCGCATGCCAAAATCAAGAGACTGGACGTGAGCAAGGCGAAAGCTCATCCCGGTGTGCTCGCCGTGTTCACAGGCAAGGACCTGAAAACAGCGGGGGTCAATCCGATTCCCGTCGGTTGGCTTCTGCCCGATATCAAGATCGGCCCACATTATGCGCTCGCCGTGGACGAGGTCCGCTACACAGGCGACGGCGTGGCCGCGGTAATCGCCAGGGACCGTTACACGGCCAAGGATGCCCTCGAATTGATCGACGTGGACTATGCCCCCTTGCCGGTTGTCGTGGACGCCGAGAAGGCGACCCTGCCCGGTGCTCCCCAACTGCATCCCGAGGCGCCGAACAATATCGCGTACACCTGGAAGATCGGCGGCGGGGATGTGGACAAGGCGCTGCAAGAGGCGGATGGCGTCGTCAAGCAGCGCATCATTAACCAACGCTTGATCCCGACGGCGATGGAACCGCGCGCCGCGGTCGCCGACTACCAGCCCGCGACGGGCGACTTGACGCTTTACAACACGAACCAGAATCCACATATCATACGACTGCTCCTGACGCTCGTGCTCGGACAGCCGGAGCATAAACTGCGTGTCGTATCGCCGGACGTCGGCGGCGGTTTTGGAAGCAAGATTTATCTGTATGCCGACGAAATCGTTGCGTGCTTTGCGTCCAAGCAACTCGGTCGCCCGGTCAAGTGGCAGGAAGAGCGCACCGAGAACTACAAGGCCACGATTCACGGGCGCGATCACATCAGCGATGTTCAGATCGGGTATAAGAAGGATGGAACGATCACGGCGCTGAAGGTAAAGACGTGGTCGAATCAGGGGGCTTTTCTATCGAACTTTGCCCCGCTCATCCCAACCTTTCTCTACGGCCCGATGCTCCAGGGCACGTACACAATCCCGAACGTGTTTGTGGAGGTCTACGCGACGTACACGAACACGACCCCCGTCGATGCTTATCGCGGTGCAGGGCGCCCTGAAGCGACCTATCTCATCGAGCGCGCCGTCGATATGGTCGCGTTCGAGTTGAAGATGGACCCGGCGGACATCCGTCGCAAGAATCTCATCCCCGCCTTCACGGACAAGCCGTACCAGACCTGTATGGCTTATGCCTACGACAGCGGCAACTATCCGGCGACGCTGGAAAAAGCGCTCGGCATGGCAGGCTATAAAGACTTGCGCAAGCAGCAAGCAGAACTGCGCAAGCAAGGCAGGTACATGGGCATCGGCGTGGTCACCTACGTCGAGATCACCGGCGCGGCGCCCGCGCAGGTCGCCGCCTCCCTGGGAGCCGGAGTCGCTCTCGTCGAGAGCGCGCATGTCCGCGTGCACCCAACCGGCAAAGTGGTGGTGATGACGGGCGCGCACTCGCACGGGCAAGGACACGAAACGACGTTCGCCCAGATCGTGGCCGACCAGCTCGGTTTGAATGTGGAAGATGTCGAAGTCGTTCATGGCGACACGGACCGGACGCCCTGGGGCGCCGGGACGTATGGGAGCCGCAGCCAGCCGGTGGGCGGCGCGGCGGTGTACATCGCCACACAGCGGGTGATCGAAAAGGGCAAGAAATTCGCGTCTCACATGCTCGAGGCGGCCGAGGGAGATGTGGTGTTTGAAGGCGGCAAGTACTTTGTCAAAGGCGCGCCGTCCAGAGCCGTCCAGTTCACGGATGTCGCCCTCGAAGCGTACACGGCCAAAAAAACGCCCGCCGACGTGGAAAGCGGGCTCGAGGCCACTGCCTTTTTCAATCCGTCGAACTTTACTTTCCCCGCCGGTGCCCATATCGCCGTCGTCGAAGTGGACAAGGACACGGGAAAAGTAGAGCTCCAGCGCTATATCGCGGTCGACGATGTCGGCAAGGTCATCAATCCGATGATCGTCGAAGGTCAGGCTCACGGCGGCATCGCCCAGGGCGTTGGTCAGGCGCTCTGGGAGGAGGCCGTCTATGATGAGAACGGCCAACTTCTTTCCGGTTCGATGATGGACTATTGCCTACCTGTCGCGTCCTACCTCCCCTCCTTCGAAACCGCACGGTTGGAGACACCCTCGCCGGTGAATCCGCTCGGCACCAAGGGAGCAGGCGAGGCGGGCACGATTGCATCGACTCCCACCGTCGCCAATGCCGTCATGGATGCACTCAGGCCCTTTGGCGTTCGGCACATTGACATGCCGCTAACATCGGAAAAGGTGTGGCGCGCCATTCGGGATAGCCAGACAGTCCTCTAATCGCCTGGTCCTCTGGTCCAATCCCTTGACGATGCGACTAGAGGACCATACGAGAAAGATCCTAGGAGAAAACATGTTCCCATCCAAGTTTGAATACTATTCGCCGACCACTGTGAAGGAGGCGATTGCCCTGTTGTCCACGAACAAGGATGCCAAGTTGCTTGCCGGAGGGCACAGCCTTTTGCCCGCGATGAAGCTCCGCCTGGCCAATCCACCGGTCCTCGTGGACATGGGCAGGATTCAGGGCCTCAGCGGCATCCAGGTCTGGACGGATGCCACGACGATCGGCGCGTTGACAACGCACGCGACAATTGCGGCCTCTCAGGAATTGCGCTCACACTGCGCGGCGCTGCCCGAGGCAGCTGCGCTTATCGGCGACCGGCAGGTGCGCAATCGGGGCACGATCGGCGGGAGCCTATCGCACGCCGATCCAAGTGCAGACTATCCGGCCGTCATGCTCGCCCTCGGCGCCGAGATGAAGGCGGCGGGACCGCAAGGCGAGCGCTCGATCAAAGCAGACGACTTTTTCACGGGGTTGATGACCACGGCGCTCCAGCCGGACGAGGTGTTGACAGAGATCCGCATTCCCGCGACCGCGCCGCGCACCGGTTGCGCATATTTAAAGTTTCCGAATCCCGCCTCACGTTACGCCATTGTCGGCGTGTGCGCCCTCATCTCGCTCGACCAGAACGGCGCCGTGAAACAGGCACGTATCGGTATCACCGGAGCATGTGACAGCGCGCGCCGCGCCAAGGCAACCGAAACGGCCCTCGAGGGCAAAATCCCCGACGACGCGACAATTGCTGCTGCTGCCGGAAAGGCAGCGCAAGGCCTGGAGTGCATGAGCGACATTCAAGCCAGTTCAGAGTATCGTGCACACCTCGTGACGGTTTACACGGCCCGCGCCATCAGGACGGCTGCCCAACGGGCGGCCTAACTGGGTGGTCGCGGCCCATCCTCATATGACTGTGGTCTGGGGAGTCGCATCGGTTTCGCGGCCGCGACTCCCCAGAAATTCTTTTTTCGCCGCTCCCCCTTTCGGGGGGACGGCGAAAAATGGAGAATCATACGTTGCGATCTGTTGATGACGTTGAAGCAGCGCTCAAACAACATGATTACATCGCCGATCGTGGGTTGGCGACGACAGTTTACCTTGCACTCAAGCTGAACAAGCCGGTCTTTCTTGAAGGGGAGGCAGGGGTCGGAAAAACTGAAATCGCCAAAGTCCTCGCCGTGATTCTAGATACGCGCCTCATTCGGCTCCAGTGCTACGAAGGACTGGATGTGAACACGGCGGTGTATGAATGGAATTACACGCGCCAGATGCTCCAGATCCGCATGCTCGAAGCACGCGGAGATGGCCGAGCGGCTGCACAACACGAAATCTTTGCTCCAGAGTTTCTGATCAGGCGCCCACTCTTCCAGGCCATCGAAGACAAGTTGCCCCAGGCCCCTGTCCTGCTGATCGACGAAATCGATCGCAGCGACGAAGAATTCGAAGCCTATTTACTCGAGCTCTTATCCGATTGGCAGATCACGATTCCTGAACTCGGCACGGTTAAAGCATCGCGCCCTCCGGTCACGATTATCACCTCCAACCGGACACGCGAGGTGCACGACGCGCTCAAGCGCCGCTGCCTGTACTACTGGATCGACTACCCGAGTTTTGAGAAAGAGTATCGCATCGTATTACTCAAAGTGCCCGGCATGGAAGAACGCTTGGCACGGCAAGTAGTTAATTTCGTGCAAGAGCTGCGGCGCTTTGATCTCTACAAGCTTCCCGGCGTCGCCGAGACCCTCGATTGGTCCGCGGCCCTGGTGGCGCTCGACCAAAAGGAACTGAGCGAGAGCGCCATCGGCGATACGCTCGGCGCTTTGCTGAAATACCAGGACGATGTGACTCTGGTCCACGGAAACGTCGCGCGCGAACTACTCCAGCGCGTTCGGCAGCCGTGACCGGTGCAGCTGCGCGAACCCTTGCACATCTCATGTCCGAGAACTCGTTTCTACTCAAAAACCTCGTCCTCTTCAGCCGATTACTTCGCTCGGCCGGCATCGACGTCGGGCCCGGTCAGGTCATCGACCTAGCCGCGGCGCTGGAGCACGTCGACGTCGGCCGGCGCGAAGATTTCTACTACGCGGCCCGCGCCTTGTGCGTTCACCGCCGGGCCCAAGTCGCTCTCTTCGATCAAGCTTTTAACCTCTTTTGGCAACCACGCACGAGCGAGCCCATAGAGGCGCCTTCCGTACCCAATCCCGCCTTACAGCCCAAGCCGCTCCGAATGCCGAATGTGACCTATCGTGAGCTCGCACCCGACGACGCGGCCGTGCAGTACGCGCAGCCGTCTGAGCGAGTCATGGTCGACCTACAGCAGACCTACAGTGCGGCGGAGGTCTTGCGCAAGAAGGACTTTGCCTCCTTCACCTGGGAGGAGGTCCAAGAGGCCAAACGGTTGATGGCGACGATGCCGTGGCGCATCGGGGAACGACGCACCCGGCGCATGGTGCCCGCGGCGAACGGCGGCCGACTGGACATGCGGCGCGTTTTCCGCCGCAATCTCAGATACGGCGGGGAGTTCCTCGACCTCGCCTGGAAGCGACGAAAATCCAAACCCCGTACGGTGATCGTCCTCTGCGATATCAGCGGCTCTATGGAACAGTATTCGCGAATGCTCTTACATTTTCTCCACACTCTGTCGAACGAGTTGGAGCAGGTCGAGGCCTTTGTCTTTGGCACACGGCTTACACGCATCACACGACAGATCCGGCGCAAAGATATCGACGAAGCGGTCGGTCAAGTCATACATGTGGTGGACGATTGGGGCGGCGGAACCCGAATCGGCGATGCAATCAGAGCGTTCAATTATCGCTGGGCCCGGCGCGTGAGGGCGCTTGACGCCGTGGTCCTCATCATTAGCGACGGGTGGGACCGCGGTGATACTGACACCCTCGGTCACGAGATGGCGCGTTTGCAGCGCAGTTGCTTCCGGCTCATTTGGTTGAATCCGCTCCTGGCCTCTCCCGATTATGAACCGCTGACCCAGGGTTTGCAGGCCGCCCTGCCCTACGTCGACGATTTCCTGCCGGTTCGCAATCTGGAGAATTTGGAAGCATTGGGGAAGGCGCTCGCGGAAATGTAAGTTAAAAGCAAAGTCGGATGTTGACCGTTGCTGGCGAAAATGCGGCGTTTGGCAGAGTTCCGTATCCATGTTGGCGCAGATTTCTACAGATTCGGCCTCCTGTTTCCTTGAGAATCCGACCAAACGAACACTCCCTTTTGACTGAAATACGACCCCCGTAACGTAATTTGTTATAGCCGCCGCGGCGGCCGCTTGAGCCCGATGGAGGGTCTAGGTGACTCGACGCAAACGGGTAATCAAGGGCAGCTTGTCTCTTTCAGACAGGCGCCTTTTCGTTTGCCCAGGACGCCCGGGACCTACGACCTCTCTTTGACGCGGAGATTATTCGAGGGACCGAGAGACTCGGGGACCTAAAGGAACTCGGGGGAGCCAGGGAGAAACCAACGGAGGAAAGATGAGCGTTGTCATTCGAAAGGATATGCAGGCCAAACACAGGGCAGCACGCGATTACGCCGAGCGCCCCATGATCATCTATTGGGAAATGACTCAGGCGTGCGGCCTCGCCTGCCGGCACTGCCGCGCCGAGGCAATGCCCAAGCCGCATCCGAATGAGCTGAACTCTGCGGAGAGCAAGAACCTCTTGCAGCAGATCGCCGCGTTTGGCGACCCGCTCCCCCACGTCATACTCACCGGCGGCGACCCGCTCCAACGCGCCGACCTATACGACATGATCGATCAAGCGACTGCATTGGGGCTGGATGTTTCGATTACGCCGAGCGCCACCCAGAACTTGACGAAGGATATTGTCGGCAAGCTTAAAGCCCACGGCATCCAGAGCCTGGGTCTATCGCTTGACGGGTCATGCGCCGAGAGACATGATGCCGTCCGCGGCATCCCTGGCTGTTTCGATTGGACCATCCGGGCCGCGCGGTACGCAGCAGAATTCGACCTGCCCATTCAGGTCAATACCCTCGTATCGGAAGAAACGGCAGATGACCTACCCGCAACCTATGAGATGCTGAGGACCCTCAAGGTCATGCGCTGGAGTCTCTTTTTTCTCATCGCGGTCGGTCGCGGCAAGGTGTTGCAAGAAGTCTCATCCGCGCGCGGCGACGGAATCATGAACTGGGTCTATGACCTGGCGAAGGTTTCCTCTTTTGCTATCAAGACGACGGAGGCACCGTCGTATCGCCGGATCGCGCTCGGTCGGATGCAGGACGAAGGCATGAGCCCGGAGCAAATCGAGCGAACCTCGGTCTATCACGGTTTTGGTATCAGGGATGGGCACGGGATCGCGTTTGTGTCAAACACGGGCGACATTTATCCCGCCGGCTTTTTGCCGCTCGCCATCGGCAACGTGCGCAAGGATCACCTACCGGACATTTACCGCAACGCACCCGTGTTTCGCAGCCTCCACAATCCGAACGAATTCAAGGGCAAATGCGGACGCTGTGAGCATCGAATTATTTGTGGAGGTTCGCGCGCCCGCGCGTTTGCCTACACCGGCGACGCACTCGAGAGCGATCCCTTCTGCTCATACCAGCCCCGCGCCTAACGGCAGAAAACAGAGTCTCACCCTGCCTGGCTGGCCGGCGGCGCCAACCTGCATAGTGGCAGGTTGGCGGCATCAATCTGCCTAACGCCAGATCGACGAAATCTATTTCCAATGGAGGAAACAGTGAAGCGTCAAGCCTGGTCAGTGCTCTTGCCCCTTCTGACGTTACTTGCTATCGCAGGTTGCGCGCCCACCACGACGAACCCGATTGTAACTGCGCCAACACTTGCCGCTACGACCTCAGCCCCACAGCAAGCCACAGCCCAAAAGCCGGCCTCTCCTTCCCAGACGGCGCCCCAAGCGGCGAGCGGCGGAACGCTTGTGAGGGCAATGACCTCAGAACCGGGGCAAATTGATCCACAGGGTGCCCCCAATTCGGGCCTGAGTCTCGTCATCCCCTATCTGTTCGATACCCTCGTGGTCCGCGACGCGGATAACAAGCTCGTTCCTCTCCTCGCCGACAGTTGGCAAGTCTCAGACGACGGCAAGGCGATCACTATGAAGCTAAAGGCCGGAGTGACGTTCCAGGACGGCACGCCGCTGGATGCCCAGGCGGTGCAGGCTACGTTTCAGCGCTTTAGGCAAAGCGGAACCAAGTCGCCGATCTATGCCGATATCAAGCAGATCGCCGGAATCGACGTGGTGGACAACTCGACCGTCCGCTTTACGTTCAAAGAGCCCACCGCGACCTTTTGGAGCACGATCTCACTGCCCTATGCGGGCATCGTCAGCCCTGCGTCCATCAAGCAGGTTGCCGAGAGCGGCAAGGGAAACCTGATCGGCAGCGGCCCGTTCATGCTGGGAGAGTGGAAGGCAGGCCAGTCCATCACCCTCAAGCGCAATCCCGCTTACCACTGGGGGGCGCCCATTACCCAGAACCAGGGCGCCCCATACTTGGAGAGCATGGTCTACAAGGTGATTCCTGATGCCACCACCCAACTGGCGGCGCTTGAAGCGGGCGACGTGGATGCGATCTTTATAAACCAGCCTGACCACCGGCAGAAACTGCAGGCGAATTCGTCCATCCGGCTCCAAGACGCGGTGTTGAACAGCATGATCTACCTGGGATACAACTGCAAAAAGGCCCCCTTTGACGACGTCAAGGTGCGGCAAGCTCTTTCTCACGCGATCGACAAGGACGAGATTCTCAACCTGGCCCTCGGCGGCATTGGTATGATCGCCCACGCCCCCCTGCCCCCCTCCCTACCCGGTTACGATAACTCGCTCAAGACCTACGAATTGGGTTTCGACAAAAGCAAGGCACAGGCACTGCTCAAAGAAGCCGGTTTTTCTCAATCCTCGGACGGCACCTGGGCAAAGAATGGCCAGACGCTCCAAGGCGTCCTGTTGACTTCGAACCGCGCCCCAAACGACGCGATTGCGGCCCTGATCCAGAGCGAACTCAAAGCGATCGGAGTGAGCGTCGAGATCCAGCAGGTGGACAGCAAGGCGGTGATGGATGCGACGAACAAAGGGAAATTCGATTTATTGCTCTGGCGCTATGATTGGAACGACCCGGATGCACTGAATATCTACCTCGGCTCGAATCAGATCGGCTCCACGAATCGCGTTTTCTACAGCAATCCAGACGTGGACAAGCTGCTCGCTCAGGGCGATCATGAGTTGAACGAAACCAAACGTATCCAGCTCTACCTCGAAGCGCAAAAGATCATCTTGCAGGACGCCCCCTGGCAGCCGCTATATGTTCCTCTGGACGTGCTGGCCATCAACAAACGCGTAGAGGGGGCCAAGATCGGCTACATGGGACGATTGCTCGTCAACGACGTGCGGGTAGCGAACCAGTAAACAATGGCCAGGCATTTGGCTCGCCGGGTAGCCGGGACCATTTTGAGCCTCCTCGTCGTCAGTCTCATCACTTATATCGCATTGATGGCGGTGCCGGGAGACGCGGCGAGCGCCATGGCTGGAGAGAGCGCCTCGACGGAGCAATTGCAGACGCTGCGCACAGAGCTGGGGCTGGATCAGCCCCTGCCTGTGCGCTACGGAACGTTCCTCGCTAACCTGCTGTTGCGCGGCGACCTCGGGCGCTCTTTCGTGAGTAACAAACCGGTAAGCGACCTCCTGCTCGAACGCCTGCCCTACACCTTCATTCTTGCTCTCGCCGCGATCACTCTCGCAACCGCCCTCGGCATCCTCGTGGGCGTCGGCGCGGCGCTCAGAGCAGGCACCTTGAGCGACACGCTCCTGATGGGGAGCGCCGCGCTCGGCCTCGCGGTTCCAACCTTTTGGAGCGCGCTGGTGTTCATGATGCTCTTTTCGCTACAGCTCCATTGGCTGCCGGTGGTGGGCGCCGACAGCTGGCGCCATCTTATCCTACCCGCGCTGACACTGGCTCTGCCGACGGCAGCGGTCATCGCGCGCCTCGTCCGGAGCAGCTTGCTCGACACCTTTGGCGCGGACTATGTGCGGACCGCCTATGCCAAAGGACTCTCCGCCCGTCGGGTATTGACCCGCCACGTCCTCCGCAACAGCTTGATCCCCGTGGTTACAGTCCTTGGCCTCCACCTAGGTTATCTCCTGGGTGGAGCTTTTGTCGTCGAGACCATCTTCGGGTGGCCCGGCCTGGGACGCCTGGCGGTTCAGGCCATTTTTGATCGCGACTATCCGGTGATACTGGGCGCGACCCTCACGGTGGCGCTCATCTATTTGACGATCAATCTGGTGGTGGACGTGGCGCAAGGATGGCTTGATCCGCAGGTGGCGCACGAGGCGGTATGAGGCAATAGGCCGATGCGCCAAGTGAACGACAAATGAACAAATGAAAAATGACCGAATCGGCTTGGGAGTAGCCACACCAAACCTGTGGATCGGCGGTGTGATCGTGGCCATGTTGATCATCGCCGCCCTGATCGGTCCGCGTGTAACTCCTTTTGCCTATGACAAGGTACTCGCGGGACAAAAGCTGGAAGCCCCGAGCATGCTTCACCCGTTCGGTACGGATTCCCTGGGACGCGACATGTTCAGCCGCGTCGTTTACGGGGCGCGGATCGCCCTCGGGATCGCAGCCTTCGGCGCCGGCATTGCAGCTTGCCTCGGAATTCTGCCGGGCCTCGTCGCCGGCTATCGGGGCGGATGGGTAGACCAGGGGCTGTCGCGATTGATGGATGTGTGGCTCGCGTTCCCGGGCACGCTCCTGGCCCTCATCATCGTCTCGCGTCTTGGCCCTTCGCTGCAGAACACGACCCTCGCCTTGGGCATCGTGGCCGCGCCCAGTTTTTATCGACTCACCCGCGCCGCGACCCTTTCTGCACGCCGCGCGTTGTATGTGCAGGCTGCGTTGTCGGTTGGCGCTGGAGAAGACCGCATCCTCCTGCGTCACATCTTGCCGAACCTAGCTTCTCCCCTAATCGTCATGGCGACGATGCGGTCGGGCACGCTCCTGCTGGCCGCGGGCGGCTTGAGCTTTATCGGCCTGGGCGCGCAGCCGCCCCTCCCCGAATGGGGGTCGCTCCTCGCCGCCGGACGCAATTATCTTGACACAGCGCCCTGGCTCGCGATTTACCCAGGGCTCTGCATCACGCTCGCGGTCGCGGGCCTGAACTTGCTCGGGGATGGATTGAGGGATTGGATGGATCCGAGAGGATAGCCGATTTGCGGGCAAAATGATTTCGGGGCATAATGATTTCGAGGCACAATGATTCCGAGTACGACGCGCCGTCGATATTAACGAGGTGAACCGAGGAGATGGCAGACATCAACATTGCGGTGGTCCCCGTGGCGGGCCTGGGTACGCGGCTCTTACCCGCGACCAAGTCGCAGCCGAAGGAAATGCTGCCGGTGGGGCGCAAGCCGGTCGTTCAGTACGTCGTAGAGGAACTGACCCGCGTGGGCATGCAGCGCCTGTTGTTCATTACCGGTCCCGGCAAGAGCTCGATTGAGAATCACTTTGACCTGAACGGCGAATTGATTCAAATGCTGCGGGAGACGGGTAAAGAGGACCTCCTGGCCGAGTTCGAATATGAACGGGCGCCGATCCAATACTTTTACACCCGCCAGCGCCAACTCTTGGGGTTGGGACATGCGGTGCTGTGTGCGCAGGAATTTGTCGGAGACCAGCCCTTTGTCGTCGCGCTCGGCGATTCGATCATCGGCCTTTATGCCCAGAGCAAGGTGGTTCGACGGATGATCGAGTGTTTTCAGGAAAACGCGGCGGCCGCGGTGATTGCCTTTGAGGAGGTGCCTCTCGCGGAGGTCAACAATTATGGCGTTGCCAAACCGAGGAGCACCGGCGACGTCTTCCAGGTCGACGATGTCGTCGAAAAACCCAGCCCGAGCGAAGCGCCGAGCCGGCTGGCCATCGCCGCGAGGTATGTATTTGCGCCGACGATTTTTGAGGCCCTAAAGCACACCCGATCGGGCAAGGGGGGCGAGATCCAATTGACCGATGCGATCCGCCTGCTGATCCAGGGGGGTGCCAGGGTTTACGGAATGAAATTGCCGAACGGGGAGCGCCGGTTCGATATCGGCAACTTTGACACCTACTTTCGGGCCTTTTGCGAATTCGCCCTGGCCGACGAGAAATACGGCCCCTCTCTCCGCACCTACGTGGAGCAACTGTTGAATGCTCACCATCCGTAAACGGGCCTACGCCCGTGCCGGGCTCCTCGGGAATCCCTCCGACGGATACCACGGCAAGACCATTTCGGTGATCGCCCGCAACTACTGGGCTGAAGTCGTGCTGTACGAATGGGACTCGGTCGACATCGTCCTCGCCGAGGATGACCGGGCCCGCTTTAGCTCTATTTACGACCTAGCCAAGGACGTCAAGCTGCACGGCTATTACGGCGGCATCCGCCTCGTCAAGGCGACGATCAAACGCTTTTGCGAATACTGCCAGTCCCGCGGATGGAAGCTCCACGACCGCAATTTTTCCGTGCGCTACGAGACGAATATCCCGCGGCAAGTGGGGATGGCGGGTTCGAGCGCCATCATCGTCGCGACCCTGCGCTGCTTGATGGAGTTCTACGGCATCGATATCCCCCGCGAGGCGCAGCCGACTTTTGTCCTTTCCGTCGAAAAAGAAGAGTTGGGCATCGCGGCGGGCCTCCAGGACCGCGTGATCCAGATCTACGAAGGCATGGTGTACATGGATTTCGACCGCGCGTGCGAGCGAGTGGTCGAGGGGCTCTTGTGCTATGCGTACGAGCCAATGGATCCGGCGCTGCTGCCGCCGCTGTACATTGCCTACCACGACGCCTTGAGCGAGCCCACCGAAGTCTTTCACAATGACATCCGGGCACGCTTTGACCGCGGAGAGGAAAAGGTAGTCGAAGCGATGAAGCATTTTGCGGAGATTGCCCGCTTGGGACGTGAGGCGCTGATTCAGAGAGACTATGAGCGGCTCGCGTCACTCGTCGACGAGAATTTCGATACGCGGCGCTCGATTTACACTCTTCCAGAGTGGCAAATCGGGATGGTCGAGACTGCCCGGCGGTGTGGGGCGAGCGCAAAATTCGCGGGATCGGGTGGCGCGATTGTCGGCACCTACCAGGATGAAGAAATGTTCCAGGCGCTCCAGGCCAGCCTGGGGTCGATTGGCTCGCGCGTGTACAAGCCACAGGTCATGCCTTGATAAACCTGAAAACGATCAGAGAGGACCATCTACGCCAAGATAGGAATGGATGGTCAAACCGGCCCAAAAAGCAGCGCACCTCTCATGCATTCCAGCACAGAGGTGCGCTCGTTCTTTCAGGCGAGTCGCCAGACCCTACCCTCCCGAGGCTCTTCCCAGACCGCACGCGGTAAAGAACTCGGAGCGCAGGGATGGGTCGTTCGCAAAGTGTCCACGCCAGACAGTCGTGCGCGTGATGGGAGAGACTTCCCGAACCCCCCTCAAACGCGTGCAGGTATGTTCTCCCTCCAGGTACACGGCGACTCCGTGCGGCTTGAGCATCGCTTCCAAAGTGTTGGCGACCTGTTCCCCGATCCGCTCCTGTACGGTAAAGCGAGAGGCAAAAACACGGACGAGCCGGGTGAGCTTGGAGATGCCGATGATTTGCTCGTGAGCGATGTAGCCGATGTAGGCATGACCGATAATCGGGAGCGCATGATGCTCGCAGAGCCCCGAGAAATGAATCGGCCCTTCGATCACCTGGCTCAAGCGGCAATCCGGTTCTCCGTGACACTCGGTATTAAAGACTGTCAACAGCTTGGGATCTCCTTCATAGCCAACCGTGATATCATAGATGGCGCGGATATAGCGCCGGGGCGTATCCTCCGTCGCCTCGGTGTGCATCTGCATTCCAAAGGCCTCAAAGATCTCGGCCACATACCCTTCAAATTTCGCCATTTGTTCTTTCGATACGTCGCGTTTGTGCAGCTTCATCACCCGCGCAAACTCTTCCTCTTCGGGATCCAGACCGGCGGTTAGACTGGTATCACTCGGTTGTAGGGACATGCAACTCCTTTCAAATGGGCGGCTTCTTTGGCTTGTTGCTAGTGAATTATAGCACTTGAAACCGTCTTTGCAAGAGGTCGTGCGCGGCGCGCGAGGACGACCCCCCTTGCCGTCACAAAGAGAAAGAGGAGAACGGCAAGAACGTTCAGCAGTCCGCCCCACTCGCGCATCTCGAACGAGGGGAGAAGGTCGCCCGCAATGCGCAAGGCGAGTGACAGGTGCAAGAGCACCAGGTGCGCGTAGAAATCGGTCTTGTAGGGCACCGCACGACCGAGTACCGCGGGTAAGATGATCGGCGCGTGTCCGAAAATCATCGACATGACAAAACCGAGAAAGACCGTGTGGAGAGTGGCATCGTACAACGGACCCGCCGGAGCTCCGCCGGTCACGAGACGCAGCAGGCCTCCCAGGCCGAGCCAGATATAGCCCAAGATCAAGCACCAGCCGATGAAACGCGTCAAGCCGCTCTGGCGAATCGTCCGCCGCGCAATATCATAGCGCAGCAGCCACAGAGCGAGCCCCAACATGCCTAATCCGGCAATGCGCACCCCGATCGTCGATCCGACCGCCGGCAAGGTCAGCCCCTCCACTGCGTCCGTGACAAGCCCGAGGAGCAGAACGCCGACGGCGGCGAGATAGAGCCGCTCACTCGCGCGCGACAGACGCATGAGCCGGCTCAGTTCCAACCGCTCGCCGACGATGGTGAGGATGAGAAAGGCAGTCCACCAGAGGACGAGCCGGAAGACCGGAAACCCCGCCAGCCAGATGAGGTCCCCGATAAAGAAGCACACTACGCCTAGCGCCATGGTAAGTGTGAAAATCGCCGTTTGCCGCCGGACAATCACGACGAAAATGGCGACGAAGAATATGCCGCCGATCGCCGAGAGGACGATGCCAACCGGCGTCAGGGCCTCGACGAGCAGCAAAAGAGACCCGATGCCCATCAAGAGCGGCGCGGCATAGCCCCACCGCCGCCCTAATGCCACCGCGCGCTCCATGCTGATGACGGTTCCCAGAAAGCCGGAGATCATGAGCCCGCCGTGGACGGCCACGAGGCCGGGGATCAGCGGCGGGAACGGCCATCCGATGCGGACGAGCCCGGCCCACAGGGCGGCCAGGAGAGCGACCATCGCCAATGCCATAATAGGTAACCGTGCGCGGTCAAGATGCGGCTGTGCGTTCATTTGATGCTGCCTTGCTCAGTATGACACTTTAAAGACAAGCGCTCACAAACCAAGAACCCGCACGTACCCGTTGATCGCCAGGTCGAGAAACCAACTCACCATCTGTCCAGGCGAATACGCCTGCCCGCTTTCCAGCCACCACGCCACGGTGCTAATGAGCATGTTCGACATCAATGTCATGGCCACCTTTCTGGGTACTTGGCTACGCATGGGCTTGCCCCGAAAGGACTGGAGGCGGGCGCGCTGCTGTTCGCGCTCTTCGAGCAGTTTGGTAAAGTGATCGCGCACCTTGGCCGAAAACCATGAGCTGCCCTTCCTACCCAGCAGCGTGGCGTAGAGCCGTTCATGCTCCCGAAAGTGTTCAAAGAGCCTGACCCATCGCTCCGGAGGGTTTCGCGGATCGATGTTCTGGACGACTTGGCCCGGCGGCCCCAGCGTGCTCGTGAACTGCTCGACGGCCTGCGCGAAAATCTGATCCAACAAATCATACTTGTCCTGATAATGGCGATAGAATGTTGCCCGGTTCACGTCGGCGCGTTCGGCAATGTCTCCGACCGTGATCGCGTCAAAACCCCGCTCGGCCGCCAATTCGACGAGAGCCTCCTGGAGCAGCTTGTCCGTGCGCCGGACCCGCGGGTCGACCTTACTCATGCGTCACTTGTTCCCCTGTGTCGCCTATGCGACATTTCTCCCCGATTGATTCTTGATTCCGCCTTGTCTATGCCGTATAGTCGAAACGCGACAGTACATGATATATACAACAAACTGTCGCACAAGGCAAGGGGGCGAAATGACGGCAAGAACTATAGAACAGCACCTGCGGCTGAATGCCGCACATTCATTCGCCGCGCTCAAGTATCGCAATTATCGACTGTGGTTCGGGGGACAGCTTGCTTCGCTCGTCGGGACGTGGATGCAGACGACGGCTCAAGCGTTCCTGATTTTCCAATTGACCCATTCCCCCGCTTACCTCGGCTATGTCACCTTTGCGTCCGGTATCCCGATATGGTTTCTCATGCTCTACGGAGGCGTCGTCATCGATAGGATGCCGCGGCGCACTCTACTCGTCATCACCCAGACCTCGATGATGATTCTCGCATTCATCCTGGCAGGGCTCACATTCATGGGAATTGTCCAGGCGTGGCACATCTTGGTGCTCGCCTTCCTGCTCGGCGCCGCAAACGCCTTTGATGCGCCGGCGCGGCAAGCCTTTGTCGCCGATCTGGTCGACCACGAAGACTTGACGAACGCCATTGCTCTGAACTCGACCATGTTCCAATCAGCGACAGTGGTCGGCCCCGCCGTGGCCGGCCTGACCTATGCGGCGTTCGGCCCGGCATGGTGCTTTACCATCAACGGGATTTCTTTCATTGCCGTGATCGGCGCGTTGCTGCTGATGCACATCCAGCCGCTGCCCGCGCGCCGGCGCGCAACTTCGTCCTTACGGGAAATGAGCGAAGGACTGCGCTATTCGCTCAGTCATCCCATTCTGCGCGCGCTCATCGCCCTCATCGGCGCCATGGGACTGTTCAGCACAGCGTATATGACTCTCTTTCCGGCCTGGGCCGTCACGGTACTGCACGGCGATGCGACGACGAACGGTTGGCTGCAATCCGCGCGGGGATTGGGTGCGCTCGCCGGCGCATTCACAATCGCCGCGCTGGGCCGCTTTCAATGGAAAGGGCGCCTGTTGACCTTCGGGGCTTTTGTCTTTCCGGCCACGCTGATCGTTTTTTCCGTAATCACCTCACAGCCGCTGTCGCTGCTGACCCTCTTCGCGGTCGGTTGGGGTTTCCTGGTTACGGCGAATTTGGCGGGGACGCTCCTACAAACGCTCGTGCCCGAAGAGTTGCGCGGGCGGGTCACAGGCGTTTATTCACTCGTCGCCTTTGGCTCATTACCCATCGGCGCCCTGGCCGCCGGCGCCGCGGCCGAATGGATCGGCGCCCCGTCGACGGTCCTCGTCGGGGCCATTCTCTTGCTCCTCTTCGCCGTCGGGCTGTACATTCTCGCCCCGCAATTGCGAAGGGTGGAGTAATGCTTTTTATTCCCGAAGGACGATGGTCCACAACGGCGTATATCCGAACTGGGCGCCCGTCTGTGCCATCGTGCCAATGGTGGCCGGATCGTCATCCGAGACGCCCGTGATAAGACCCGGACCGAGTGCACGCAAATAGGCTCAAGGCTGGGTCAGCAGTCCACCGTGGCGGACCTCCCGATCCTCAGCCTGGGCCTGTGCATCAGGCATCAAACTCTCCTTCGTGACTAGTACATTCTTGAACGACCGACGGACAGCTCTAATACGGAGGGGAACCCGCTCTCCCGACCGATTAAAAACCCCTCCCCGCTTTTCGCGAGAAGGGGCACATCGTTGCTCCGCCTTTCCTTCACGTGAAATGTCCCCACGTAAGGGCAAAGGCCAAGAGCCACATGAGGGCGCCGACGAGGTCCGCCGAAATGTTCTCGAGTCCGGTATAGTCGCCGATGAGTTGCCAGCTGAGCGATTGGTAAACGAAAACCTGTACGGCGATGGTGAACGCCAGCCGGACGAACACGAGGTAGGCGCCCCATTTCTTCCACCGCCAGATGCCGTACAGCGCGATTCCGAGCATAACTGTCGATACCAGGTCGATCAGCTTTCTGCTCTCCCCTCCGCTCCTCTGCTGCGTTGTTATGGCAGCGTGAAATAGAACGTCGCGCCCTTGTCTACCACTGCTTCTGCCCAGATGCGGCCACCGTGGCGGTGAATGATGCGCTCGACGATCGCCAGCCCCACTCCGTTCCCTTCATACTCCTCGGCATGGTGGAGGCGTTGGAACACCCCAAAGAGACTCTCTGCCTGCGTCATGTCGAAGCCGACGCCGTTATCGCGAACATAATAAACGGTCTCAGGTTCAGGGCTGCATGTTTCAGGTTGCGGGAGGTCAAGATTCGATCCAACAGCGGACGCGGAACCTTCGCTTTGCTCAGGCGTTTCATGCTGGCACGATCGGGATTCGGTATCATTCGACTCTAAACCTGAAACCTGAGACTGGAACCCAACTTCGATCCGCGTGACGTCTCGCGTCCGGCTGTACTTTAATGCGTTAGAAAGGAGATTGGCAAAGACTTGCTTGAGCAGAATGGGGTCCGCCTGGCACACAGGCAAGTCGGCAATCTCTGCTTCCACCCGCCTCCCTTGCTCTTGAGCGAGTAGGCTCTCAAGCGCCTGGCGAGCGAGGCTGGACGGAGCGACCGTCTGCTTCTTCAGTGGCGCGCGGCTGAGCCGCGAAAAATCGAGCAGAGCGTTGGTGAGTGCGCTCATCGATTCTGCGTTGTCGCGGATCAATGTCAAAAAGCGGCGCGCTTCTTCCGGAATCTGTGGGCCATAGTCCTCGAGCACCAGGCCGGAAAAACTGTCGATGGAGGCGAGGGGGGCGCGGAGGTCGTGTGAAACGGAATAGGAAAAGGCCTCCAGTTCCTTGTTCGCCGCTTCCAGCGCCTGGCTGGCTCTGCGGATTTCGAGCGTCCGTTCGGCGACCCGACGCTCCAGCTCTTCGTTGAACTGCTCCAGTTCCTGTTCAACTTGCTTACGCTGCGTAATATCCAGGAAGATGCCGTGCAAGAAAAGCGGAATGCCGTTCGCGTCCCGCACGAGGGTCGCCTGGTCGTTGATCCAGATTTCGCGTCCGTCTTTGGTCAGCAAACGGTATTCCGAGCGGAAGGGCTTGCCTAAAGCGTGGCTGCGCGTCACCTCTGCGAGCACACGCTCGCGGTCTTCGGGATGGAGCTGCCGCACCCAGGCATCCGGCTTGCCAAGCCACTCGGAGGGGACAAAACCGAGGAGCGCTTCGAGTTGCGGGCTGATATACAGGGTCGTGCTTTTCTCATCCGCGGCCGCGATGTAGGTGACCGCAGGCACTTGCTCGACCAGCGTGCGATACTTGGCTTCGGCCTCGCTGAGTTGCGCATGATGCTGCTCCAGGGACAGCGCCATTTGGTCAAAGGCGTCGGCCAGTTCGTCCAGTTCACTCGACCGGCTCGAGACACCGGTCCGCGCACCCAAATTTCCAGCCGCCAACTGTCGGGTCGCGCTCAGGAGCGGCTCGACGCTGCGGATGATGAAAACGTCTCCAAAGAACCACGCGGCGACGAGCGCCAAGACGGCGACGAGCGCAAAGAGCAGCAGATTACGGACCAGCATCTGCTCTTCCTCTGCAAAGACGACGGCGGACGGAATTCCTACGCTCACATAGGCGCCCGGACTGGCCGGATTGCTAAGGGGGACAAAGCCATATTGGCGGACAGTCCCATCGGCTCCGGTCGTCTCCGTGGTGGCCTGACTGCTTCCCCCCAGGAGGCTCTCGACCAGAGGAAAGCTGGGTGATGACTTGCCGGTCCAACGGTTTGAATCGGGATAGCGATCCAGAATCGTCCCACTCCGTCCCACAATGCTGATCGTCGAGCCGTCCGGCAGGCTTGACTGCTGCGCGAGCGGCCCGAACCAATCAAGGTTCAGATCCAATTCCACGATGCTTTGGACTTGGCCAGCTCCGTTGAGGATCGGTTGAAAGAGCGGAAGGATCGCCTTTCCTTGTTGCGCGTCGACATCGTAATCGCCGAGGGCGGCCGAGTGAGTGGCAGCGGCTTGCTTGAGAGAAACACGGTCCGAGTGGTCGAGCGGAGGGGCATCCGAGATCGCGCTGCAAATGATCAAGCCGTCCGGCTGAACGACCCGCAAGTTGGCATATTGAGGATATTGCTCGAGGAGGGTGGCGAGAAGCTTGCGGCAAGAGCCAGAATCCCCGCCGGAGAGCGGCGCCAGTTCTGTGAGGGTTAAGAGAACCTGGCGGCCCGTCTGGATTTCATTGCTCTGCTTATCTTCAAAGAGGCGTGCGAGTCGCAGGGCTTCGGACTGGGCATCCTCCCCGGCCCGCTGACGTTGTTCGAGGCCGGTGTAGAGAATGAGCCCCAGGGCAGGCAGCATGGCGAGCAGTACCAGCAGTATCAAACGCGAGCGCAGGCTCAAGTACCTTGTTGCAAGGCCCAGAGCGATCCTCCTTGTCGAGAACAAGTCGGATAGGCAAGCCATGCATGCCCTGCCTATCTGACTTTGTTGTCGTTCACGACGAACTTGCCTGGACGTGCTCTATATTATAATCTTCTTCGCAGGACTTTCAAATCCAGCAGAATTGCTCTAGCAGGGCCGGTTCGACGGCGAATGGGGCTGACAGAGTGGCTCCAACGCTCACCCCTGCTCCCCCGGAAAACTTTCCGCGTGGCGCGGGAGAGCTCCCCAGCTTCCCTGAGCTTTTGCCGCTCGCGGATTGATTCAACAATTGCAGCGCTTGCAGCAATTGCTGATCCCCGCTCGCCTGCAGTTGTTCAGCCGTCATGCCCCGTTCTGCCTCCGGGGTAAGTGCCATCGCATCTGACGGTAGCGTCACCGTCTGGTCGGGCGTGATCCCCTTGTGCCAGATCACACGTCCGCTCGGCGTAAGCCATTCTTCGACGGCCAACATCAATGCCGACCCATCCGAGAGGGGGAATTCGTTCAGCACAGTGCCCGTCCCGAAGGTGGTCTCCCCAATCAGCGTCCCGCGATGGGCATCTTGCAAAGCTCCTGCGACGATTTCCGAGGCACTCGCACTCCCATTGTTGACGAGCACGGCCATCGGCATTTCCGTGGCGATGCCGCCCGAGCGGACAGTCACGTGCGTCACCTGGCCCTGCGCGTTCTTCTCGAGAAGCACATCCCCGCTGGACAGGAACTGGCTTGTCGTGTTCACCGCTTCGTCCAAGAGCCCGCCTGGGTTATTGCGCAGGTCGAGGATGACCGCGGTAACGCCTTGCTGCTTCATGTCGGTCAGGGCTTGCTTCAGGTCTTGGGTAACGCCCTGACTAAAGCCCGCGATTCGCAGGTGGGCGACATTCGTGCCGGGCAGCCGCTGCCAGGTGACGTTGTTGATCGTAATGCTTGCCCGTGTCAAGGTCACATCCGAGGTCTTGCCCGTGTTTGGATCCAGCAAGGTCAGCGTCACCTGGGTCCCCGCCGGCCCGAGGATCTTGCCCACCACCTGCTCAAGCGGTAGGCCGGAGACGTCATTCCCATCCACTTTGAGGATCGCTTCGCCCGCGTGCAGCCCCGCCTTTTGGGCCGGAGAGCCGTCTATGGGCGCGACGATCACGACGTTTCCGTTCTTCTCCTCAACTTCGGCGCCAATCCCCTCGAATTTCCCCTGCGTGTAATCATTCTCGGACTTGACCATCTGCGGAGAGAGGAAGGTGCTGTGCCCGGTGTCGCCCAGGGCGTCGACCATCCCGCTGATGGCGCCGTACGTGAGCGGCTGACTCTGCTCGGCCGAATGGTCCACGTACTCGCGCTGGATCGTATTCCATGCTTCGGTAATCAATTGAAAATCAGGGCCGTTCGCCGGAGTCGTTCCGGATTGGGCGTGGGCGACGAGCACCTCTCGGTCCAAAGCAACCCCCGCGCCTGTTCCAACGACCAAGAGCAAGAGGATGGCCAGCAAAACGGCCAGTCGCCGCAAAATAGTCTGGGTTGTCATTTGTTCGCTTTTCATCCTGGGCTTGCGCACAGGAAAATCTTCCGCGGTCTTTCCGACCTTGGAAGATTTTCCCGTACTTATATTATCCGCGCTAGGCGAGGACCATTTATCGTTTCGCTTCGCTCGAGGTGGTTTGTCCTCGCCCTCACGCGTCCGATTTCGTCACCGACCGGTGGCTCTTTGATTTATGGATTCGTCAGGCTCGTCGAGGTTGAGGCGGGCCGCGCTCCCAACGTCAGCTTGACGGTTTGCTGCTGGCCGTGGCGCAGAATGGTGAGCGTCACCGTTTGTCCGACTTGAGTCGAACGCGCCAGGTAAGCAGTGAGATCGTCAAAGGACTTGATCGGCTGCCCGTCTATCGCAGTGATCACATCGCCGCCGACCGACGTCTGCGCGCCGTCGATCGTCGTCTGTTGAGTGCTTCCCTGCAAGCCGGCTTTCTCCGCGGGGCCGCCCGGCACCACGGTCGCGACCAGAGCGCCGCGCTGGCTGGCATTCAGGTTCATCGCCTGCGCGAGGCTGGAGGTCATGCTCGTTCCGCTAATCCCGATGTAGGGATGATCGTAGTGGCCGCTGGAGATCAGCGCCGGGATTACCTTCTGCACGATTTCCCCGGGAATCGCAAAACCGATACCAGCGGATGAACCCGACTGGGATTCGATTGACTGGGTGACGCCAACGACCTGGCCATTCGCGTTGAGCAGCACTCCACCCGAGTTGCCGGGATTGATCGGAGCATCTGTCTGGATCACGTCAGGAATGGTGTAGGTGGGACCCTGAGTCGCCCCATTGTCCACGGGCTGCGAGCGGCCGAGCGCACTGATAATGCCCGCCGTCATCGTGTTCTGTTCGCCATAAGGATTGCCAATCGCAACCGCGATCTGTCCGACTTTAATCTGGGTTGGATCAGCCATTTGCACTGGATGCAGTTCACTCGCCGGCATGTTCACCTTGACCACGGCGAGGTCGCTGTCCGGATCGGCGCCCACGACCTTGCCCGAGGTCGTCGTCCCGTCAGAAAAGACAACGCTGATTTGCGTCGCGCCATCGATCACGTGGTTATTCGTGACGATATCCCCCTGAGTGTCCCAGACAAAGCCCGAACCTAGGGCTTGCTGCTGCTGACCACCGGGCACCTGAGGGTGATTGAAGGGCAGGTTAGGAAGCCCCCCCGCCGTCCCTTGTGAAGTAACCTGCAGCATCACCACCGAGGGATTCACTTGGGTGTAGATGCTTTCGTACTGGCTCTCCAAGTCGGAAAGGCTTGAAATTTGGGGGACTGTATTCGCGGTCTGTAAAGTGGTCACCTTCGGTTGACTCGCAACCGAAGCCATGGTCGACGGTATGGTCGGAAATGCATAGCCGACGACTGCTAAAAGCGCAGCGACGACAATCAATGTGAGTAGGATGTTTCGCTTCATGCTAGTCTCCTTTTTGTTCTTGCGTGATAATTATATCATGCCCACATGAAGGGCGAATGAGAACCGCATTAGCAAATCATATGAATTGACGACAAGACATAATCACTTGCTGTTTGCGCGCGAGCCGACGCCGCCCGTTCGAGGACTCGCCCACGCCATCAAGACGCGATAGACGAGCAAAAAGACCACGACCAAGGTGGTCCCGGCGTACATGAGCTGCACTGACCAGAGCGGAGAATCGGTCCCTGCCATCAAGCCGTGGACGGCCGCGCCAAACCATGCGATCAAGCTCGCAAAATGAATGGCGTGAAATGTCTTGTATCCGATCCAGCTGCGAACGTAAAAAGTGACGCTGACCAGGAGCGTCAGATAGAGCGCGATCACTCCGACGCCCACCCAGATGGGACGGTACGGCGCAATGAATGGAACGACCACCTGTGCGATCGAAAACGGCAAATACCGGTCCGCCATCAACACGACGACGTGCAAGAAGACAAACCCGATCGCCAAAAGGGACAGGAACTGGTGCGTGTCGTAAGTAAAGTAGCGGTTCAGGAGTGGATCGAAAATCTTGCTTGACACCGCCAGGCCATAAGTCGTCGAAAGCCACAGGAGCAGGTAGGCGACAATGCCGGCCGCCCGTGTCACGTACCACAAGGCCTGAACACTGCCCGTCGCAAAGAGCGCGTTCACGATGTTGCCCATGAGGAGCGGGACCGGCGATCCCGGGATGAGCATCACGAAAGCGATGACCCCGAGCAGTATCATGGCCAGCACCCCGGCAATCCCCATTAACCAATATGTCTCTCGTTTATCCATTGGCGTCCTGATCATCTCTACCGGATTTCCAAACTCGCCTCTTTCCGGTATGAGTTTGGAACTTGCAGATACCCATCCTTTATCCTTCTCACTTCCGCCTTTACTTCATGATCCCCGCGTGCGCAGAGTCGGCATCGAGAACTGGGGCATCGGTTGCAGCGGCGGCAGCGGCTGCAGTTGGGAGGAATTGTTGAAATTCAACGGCGCAGGAGTCGCCAGCGGTGCCACGTCGACCGGCGCTGCCTCAACCGGGGCGGGCTTGCCCGCGTGCGCGAGGAGCGCCCATCCGCCCAAGAACCCGCTCAAGCTGCCAATCATTATAAAGATGCGCAAAATGCGCTGAAAGCTCTTCATCCGTTCATTCTCCTAGAATCCGTTGTCGCTGAAGCCACCCCGGCCCAATTGAATCGTTCCGTCACTCTGGATTCGAATGATGCCGCGCTGCTGCAACTGGACGAGAACGTTTTGCAGTTGCTGCACTTCAGAATTCAACTGGCCGACTTGCGACTGATATTGATTGATTTGCGACTGGTATTGTTGATCTCGATTCTGGTATTGCCGAACCAGATTCTGCAATTGGCTGATTTCAGCTTGCGCTTGCGGACCTGCCCCGGCGGCGCTGCTGACCGCGGCCGGCGGATCGGATGGTGCGTTACTCATCGGCACGGTGTTGGTATTGAATATGGCGTTCGCGCCGACGACCAGCATACCCAAACCGACAATGGCGGTAATGATCGTCGCCGCGATAATTGCCCGAATTTGCTTCATGGCGCTCTCCTTCTAGCTTGGCCCAGTATAAAAAACACGGCTGAAAAGGGGATTAGGCGCACATGAGTAAATCTTAACTCCGTTCGGTAATCTTGGTCTCTGGAAGAAGTAGGTTTCCTCTGGCTTTACGTTAATTTAACGAATTCTCGTTCTTTCAGAATCAAGGAATCAGGGCGACGGAATTCCTTTGACGTATTTGTCAAAAAACGCGATCGTCCTCTGCATCGCAAGGCTAAACCCCTGGGAGATATTATGATTGCTGCCGGGATAGACGTAGAATTCGGCGGTCTTGCCTACGCTCCTGACCTCATCGTACAGCTCTTGAGAGAATCGCAGTGGGACTTCCTGGTCCGCCGTCCCGTGGTGCAGCTGGAGTGGCCCGGACAAATCTGCAAGGTACGAATTGGGCGAGATCGAGGCCCAGAATTGAGGATTCTGTTCCGGCGTCCCATACTGGTCGATCAGGTCTTGGCGCCAGTGCCGCACGGAAATCGGAAATTCTTCCCATAATCTCTCCTGCCAATTAAGCAGTTCGGGATAGGTTCCGACCACTCCAGCCCAGATCACCCCCGCTTTGATGTCGTGTGAAATCACCATGGAGCGCAATGTGACCATCCCCCCCATCGAGTGCCCCCACATGCCGATCCGATTCGGGTCGGCATCCGGGTACCGTTGGATTGAGGCGAGAGCGTTCAGTGCGTCGACGGTATAGGCCGGAGAACCATAGCCGCCCGTTGCCACCCCTTCAGAATTCCCATGTCCCCGAAAATCTGGCTTGAAAACGATATAGCCGCTCCGTGCGAGCGCGTCGACATACGCGACATAGCGCTCGGTCGTCCGATACTCTGCCGGCGGTATATAGCCATGGTTGAACACGATGACGGGATAACCCGTCCGGGGCCGCTCGCCTTTCGGGACGGTTAGGAGCGCGTAAATCTTGAGCCCGTCCGACAGATACGATGCGATGTATTGGTCGTAATTCGCCCCGGGCTCCAGGGTCTGTTCGATTCGTATCTCGCTTCCCGGGTAGGCGCGCTGCCTCAGGTAAGTAATCGTGAGTGGGCTGAGACCAGCAGGAGTAGACCTTGTCGTCGGCCAAGGAGTGGCGGTCGCGGGCTCCGCAAGAGGAGCCGTCGGCAGCGCCGGGGCAGTTGTCGCCATCGGGAAGGCGGTTTGCATTGGCGGCGCGGCTACGGCGACCGGTGCGGCGGGTGCCGGCGGCGTTGGGTTGAACGCCAGGGTGGAGTTGTTTTGTGCGCTGTCGTGCCAGAATAAGAGAGCAAGAGCCAGCAGCGTGGCGAGCCCGATCGACCGTATTAGCCATCTTGATCTTGCCATTTTCGTTCATCGCCGTGGTACGATTCCAGAGGGTGAGCGCGGCGAGATCACCGCCCTGATCGTCCGCCAGAGTCATGCCATTGTTGTAACGGGGCAGCCTGAGAAAAGAGTCAACTCATCCTGAGAACAAGCTGAGAAACAGGCTGGGTTCGCTTAGTATCCACTCATAAGCGCGGACCCGAGCCCGAGGCTTACTTATGTTGCTTTATCGACGCCGCGGAAGCGGGACGGCCCTCTCAGTCTTCACTCAGCATCGACACAGTTCCTCCTCAGCGCATTGTGTTATAATAGACTGTGCGAGTTTTCTTGAGGTAATCACACACATCATGACCACCGTGCTTGTAGTGGACGACGACACACGACTCTTGAACATGCTGCGGCGCACGCTGGCTTACGAGGGCTTTAATGTAGTAACCGCGGCCGACGGAAACGCCGCCCTCGCGCAGGCCAAGGTACACCGTCCGGACATTATGGTCCTCGACTGGCTGATGCCCGGACTGGATGGCATCGGCGTGATGAAGCAATTGCGCGAAACAGAAGACAAGACACTGATTCTTATGCTCACCGCGCGGGATGCGGTCGACGACCGGGTAGAAGGCTTAGAACGCGGGGCCGACGATTATCTCGTCAAGCCGTTTGCACCTGCGGAACTGGTCGCGCGCATCCACGCCTTGTTGCGCCGCCCCGCCGTCGCGAGCCGGAATGAACCGATGGCATACGCGGACCTCGTGCTCGATCCCGTGACCCGTGAGACACGGCGCGGAGAGCGCCCATTCGAGTTAACGTCCAAGGAGTTTGATCTGCTTCAGTATTTGATGCGCCATCCTCGCCAGGTGCTCCGCCGCGAACAAATCCTCCAAGAAGTGTGGGGCTATGATTTTGGTGGGGACGACAACGTCCTCGAAGTGTACATCGGCTATCTGCGTAAAAAGACCGAAGCAGGGGGCGAAACGCGCTTGATTCAAACTGTCCGCGCCGTTGGCTATGTGTTGCGCGAAGAGTAGGATAGTAAAGTCGGGGAGTTCATGGTTGTATAGTTGGCTCGTCGATTGAGCGTCCCGCCGTCATGGCCCCGTCCGATCGTCCAACTACTCAACCGTCAAACCGCCCACTTTTCCAGCAAACCATGTCTATTCGTTTCCGTCTGACTCTGCTCTACAGCATCATCTTGGCGCTGACGTTGATCGCGTTCAGCACAATCCTCTACGCCACGCAAAGTCGAGCGACCTATGACGCGATCGCTTCCTCCCTCACCCACCAGGCCCAGGAGTTAATCCTTCACGCACGACGACAGCCAAGGCGTTCTGGCCAGGTAGCTAACAGCACGCTCCCTGGAAGATGGACCCAAATACGGAACCCAGACGGCACCGTAGTGTCGAGAACTGGCGACCTGGGCGACACCACCCTGCCACTCAGCGTCGCAGGGCTGCAGGCGGTGAAGGCAGGGCAATCGTGGACAGAAACGGCTCAGGTCGAAAGTGAACCACTCCTTGTTTACAGCGTGCCGGTGGTCGTCGACAATCAGGTCACTCAAATTATCCAAGTTGCCACGCCCACCACCGAGCGTGCACAGTCGCTGGGTACCCTGCGCCTGATCCTGATCATCGGCAGCCTCTTTGTGATTCTCGCCGCCTTTGTGATTGGCTGGGTACTTGCCGGTGCGGCGCTGCGACCGATCCATCGTATTACGCACACGGCCCAAGCGATCGGCGCGGAAAAGGATTTTAGCCGCCGGGTGGAGCACAGCGGGCCGAATGATGAAGTCGGACAACTCGCGACGACGTTCAATATCATGCTCACCGAGCTCGAATCGGCCTACCGGCAGGTCGAGCAAGCTCTTCAAGCTCAACGCCGCTTTGTGGCCGACGCTTCCCACGAACTCCGCACCCCCCTGACGACGATCCGCGGCAATATAGAGCTCTTGCACCACGATCGCCCGATGGACGCCAAGGAACAGTTGGATGTCCTCACAGACACGCGAGACGAGGTGGAACGGCTTATTCGCCTCGTCAAGCAACTCCTCGTGCTCGCGCGGTCGGACGCCGGCCGCCAGCTTCGTCGTGAGCCCGTCCCCATCAAGCCGTTGCTCGAGGATGTGTACCGCCAGGCCAAGCTGCTCGCCCCGCGCCGGACCATCCAATGCGACGCCTCACTCGACGCGACCGTCCTCGGCGATCGGGATGCTCTCAAGGAAGTGCTCGTCATCCTGCTCGAAAACGCGATTGCCCATACCCCGTCTCATGCGGCCATCGGCCTCGGCGCAGCTCAGGCGGATGGCCATGTTTCGATCAGTATTCAAGACACAGGACCGGGTATCGCTCCCAACCTCCTGCCTCACATTTTTGAGCGGTTCTTCCGCGGCAGTTCCTCGCGCACCGGTGCAGGCAGCGGCTTGGGACTCGCCATTGCCAAAGAGTTGGTCGACGCTCAAGAAGGCGCGCTGATCGTCGAAAGCCAGATCGGCCAAGGGAGCGTGTTTACGGTCAAGCTGCCCCAAGTCCAAACCGCTCCGCTCACGTCGGACTAGCGTGTTCCTCCGTTTTCCTCATACGAGAAAGGCGCTTCTCTCAGGTCCTAACTTGGACAGCAACCCAGATTGGATATAATACCTTTGGTCCTACCAGTGCGCCCATAGGGTTGCTTAGACTATGGCCTGTCTCTGCGAGATAACCCCAAAAAGGAGATCGATCTGACATGCACTCTGCTGTCAAACGGCGGTTTGAGCACACGGCCGTGCCGCGTGTTTCGGGCCGCACGTTGCAGCAAGGCGCGGTTCTGCTGGCGGCCTATTCGTTCGGAAATTTGTTACAATATCTCTTTCATGTCTTGGCCAGCCGTTGGCTCGGGCCGGCAGAATACGGAATCGTCGTTTCCCTGCTCGGCGCCTCGGTCATCCTCTCCGTTCCGACGTCTATCGCGCAGACGGTAATGACTCAGTACGTTTCCGGCTTTTTTGCCCGCAACGAGCCCGGCAAGATATCGGCTCTCCTCGTCGATGCCACTAAGAGATTTTCTCTCATCAGCCTGGCCATCTTTGGACTCGTAGTGCTCTTCAGTCCCATCATCGCAGCGTTTTTGAACATTCCGGAGACATGGCCGGTCATTGCCATGGGGAGCACATTTCTCCTCATCGGCCCATTGACGAGCATCACCGCCTCTCTCCAGGGCCTACAGAGGTTTTACTCGGTGGCCGCCCAGGCGGCGTTGGGCGCTGGCTTTCGCCTGGCGTCCGGGGCAATCCTTATCGTTTTGGGTCTGGGCGCGAGCGGGGCGCTGGGCGCCCAGACGGTCTCGAATCTCTTGGTGGTGGTGATCTTTGCCTTCTCGCTCCGTGACCGGTTCCAGGCCCCAGTCACAGAGCACGGCTTGACGCTCCGAGCCGTCTCCCAATACTCGGGCATTGTCTTTTTCGGGACGCTGGCATTCGCGGTATTGACGAATATGGATGTGCTCATCGTCAAACACTTCTTTTCCCCCGAGGAAGCCGGATATTACTCGTCCGCCTCCGTCCTCGGCAAGATCATTCTCTTCTTTCCGACCGCGATCTCGACGATGATGTTTCCGAAAACCTCGTTCCGCTTCGCGCTCGGCCAGAGCGCCTCTGACCTGGCGCGCAAGAGTCTATTGGTGTCGGCGGGATTGTGCGCGGCCGGCGCGCTCGTCCTTGCCGTTTTCCCCCGCTTCGCCGTGTCTCTACTATTCGGCGAGCAATATGATTCCAGCATCTCCCTGGTGGGCCTTTACGGCATGGCTATGGCGCTGTGCGCATTGGTGCAATTGGTACTGAATTTCTACTTGTCGCAGCAAGAAGCGCGTTTCGTCTGGCTGCTCGTCGCCGTCACCGCCGCACTCATTGTCTTTTTGGCCTTCGTCCACGTCACGCTGGCCCAAGTCATCATTTCCCTCGCGGTGGGCGCCGCGGCAGTTCTGCTGATTGGCGAATTGTGGCTGGACGGGCTGGGATTGGTCCGTTCGGTCAGAGCCGTGTTTGAATGAAGCCGCTTTTCTCCGTGATCCTTCCCGCCTACAACGAAAGCGCGGCAATCGGCGAAAGCATCCGTGCCACTGCTCGGGCGTTGGCCGGCTTTGATTACGAGGTCATCGTCGTGGACGACGGCAGCACCGACGATACCCTTACCCAGGCGCGGCAGACCCAGGGGAACAATCCCTCGGTTCAGATCGTCCATTACCAGCCGAATCGCGGCAAGGGCTATGCTCTCAAACAAGGATTTGTCCGGGCCGCAGGAGAGCTCGTCGCCTTTCTCGATGCGGATCGCGACCTCGATCCGTGCCAGGTTCTCACGCTATGGGAGGTTATGAAGCGCGAGCACGCAGACGTCGTCATCGGCTCCAAGCTTCATCCCGAATCAAAGCTGAATTACCCACCGCTGCGCCGCTTTTTCAGCTGGAGCTATTTTCGCCTAGTGCATTTTCTTTTTGGACTCCCGATCCATGATACACAGACGGGAATCAAGCTCTTCCGCCGCCCGGTCTTGGAGCAGGTGTTTCCTCACTTGCAGATCGAAGGCTTTGCCTTCGATCTAGAGCTGTTGGTGGGAGCGCATCTCTTCGGCTATTCGATTGTCGAAGCGCCGGTGGAGGTAGATTTTCAGGAAAAGGGCGCAGGTCCACTCCAGGTGTTTCTGTCCAGCCTTGGAGTCGCCTGGGATACGCTGCGCGTCTTTTATTGGGCGAGCTTTTGGAAATGGCTCAACCCCGGCTTCGCCGTCAAGTTCTGGACGCTGACGCTCATGGCCGGGCTGGTCGCGGGGAGCATTGGGCTGGGCCATCTGCTCAACAACTTTGCCCTCCCTCCGCCCCTCGACTCGGCGGTTAATCTCCTGTTATTGCGTTTCCTTGATCGCACGTTGCGCGATTTCATCCTGCTCGGAGGGGGGATCGCCGTGCTCTGCATCGCCGCGGTTCAGTTGAATAAGCAGATCGTCGCAGCCTTTACGCGCAAAGGACAGAAAGATTTCTGGGAGAACAAGGGCAAGTGAGGTTCTCGGTCATTATCCCGCTCAAGGGCGACAATCCCTATCTTCGCGAGACTCTCGACGGCCTGATGCAACTCGACCATGCCGATTTCGAGACGATCCTCTTGCCGGATGAACCTTACTCATGGGGAGATTCGTTCCGGGTCATTCCAACGGGCCCCGTGGGGCCGGCGGCGAAACGGGACCTTGCCCTCAAGCAGGCCGACGGAGACATCGTGGCTTTTCTCGACGACGACTCCTATCCGGCCCGCGAATGGCTTGCCAATGCCGCGAATTACTTTAACGACCCGCAGGTGGCAGCAATCGGCGGGCCGGCCGTCACCGCGCTCTCAGACAACTCGCTCCAGGCCGCGAGCGGATACGTATATTCTTCCTTGCTGGGCGGCGGCAACTATGCGTATCGCTACCGGCCGGAACGCGTGAGAGAGGTGGACGACTATCCAACCTGTAATCTACTTGTCCGCCGGACCGTTATGGAAGAGCTCGGCGGATTCGATACCACCTTTTGGCCGGGTGAAGACACCAAGTTATGCCTTGAGATTACGCGCAGACTGCACCTCAAGATCATTTACGCACCGGATGTCGTCGTGTACCACCACCGGCGCGCTTTGTTCCGGGGCCATTTAAAACAGGTGCGCAGCTATGCCATGCACCGCGGCTATTTCGTCAAGCGTTTCCCCGAGACCTCCTTCCGCCTCTCTTATTTTCTGCCGACGGTGCTGGTCCTCGGCATGGTTACCGGAGCGCTGTCGTCACTGCTGATGCCCGTCCTTTGGCCGCTCTACGCGGGGGGGATAGGGGTCTATCTGATTGCCGTTCTTCTATCCGCGGCCGCGGCTAGCCAAAGCAGGCGCCTCGCGCCTCTCGTGGCCATGGGCATCGTCGCGACTCATATCGTGTACGGAATCTGGTTTGTCGCCGGACTCATCGCGCCGCGCCTGAGCGAAGAGACCTCTGCGACGGCTCCCTTGCAGGCGGCGCCGGGCGAAGCGAATCTCAGAGGAACGGCGCAATGAAAATTGCGATCGCCTACCCGCCCATCGAATCGCCAAACGGGACGCCTCTCTTGTCCCAGAACCGGCAGTTTCAGTACTTCCGAGCGCCTACCTACATCTATCCGATGGTGCCCGCGTACGCCGCGAGCCTGCTCCAAGCAAATGGCTATGATGTCCTTTGGCTGGACGGAATTGCCGAGAAATGGACGTACGGCCAGTTTATCAGAGAGATCGAGAGAGCGCGGCCGGACCTCATGATCATGGAGACCAAGACGCCGGTCGTCAAGACGACGTGGCGGCAGGTCAAAGAACTGCACGAACGCTTTCCGAGCATGCTCACCGTCCTCGTCGGCGACCACGTTTCCTGGAACCCTCAGGAAACCATGGATCGCTGCCCCGTCGACTATATTCTGTCCGGTGGAGACTATGATTTCCTCTCGCTCAGCCTGGCGAATCACCTCACGCGGGGCGCCGATCTGGAAGGCGGGATTTGGTGGCGAGAAAACGGGGCGGCTCGGAATTCCGGCCGCCTGGATATGCGGGCGCACCGGTTGGATAGCCTGCCGTTCATCGACCGGCAATTGACGCGGTGGAAGCTGTACGCCTACAAAAACGGGAACTATAAGTATACTCCGGGCACCTACACTTTTGCGGGCCGGGACTGCTGGTGGGGCCGCTGCACGTTTTGCGTTTGGGAGTTCAACCTCTATCCCCAAGGCACCTACCGCGTCCACTCGGTGGAGCGGATGCTGAACGAAGTGCAAGCGCTCGCCGATTTGGGAGTGCGCGAGATTTTCGACGACACCGGGACGCTGCCCGGGGGAGCATGGCTCACCCAATTCGCAAAGGGGATGATCGATCGCGGATACAACAAGCATACTCGATTCGGTCACAATATGCGGTTCAACCTCCTGACCCAGGACCAGTACGCGTTAATGGGCAAGGCAGGCTTTCGGTTCATCCTCTATGGTCTGGAATCAGGCAACCAAAAGACGCTCGACCGACTCGACAAGGGCATCCGTGCGGACAAGATCGAAGAAGAGCTGCGCTGGGTGAAGGGAGCCGGACTGTCGCCTCACCTCACCGTCATGATCGGCTATCCGTGGGAGACGGCCGACGATTCACAGCGCACGGTCGACTTTGTTCAGGATCTATTCTCCAAAGGACTGGTCGATACGCTGCAGGGAACCATCGTCATCCCCTACCCAGGTACTCCTCTGTACGACCAATGCAAAGAGAATGGTTGGCTGAAAACGCAGGACTGGGACCGCTATGACATGCGCGAGTCGGTGATGCTCAACCCGATCAGCGACGAACAAATTCGGGGCTATGTCCAGCAATTGTACACCGCCTTTATGAGCCCGCGCTTTATCGCGCGACAGGCGCTCTCCATCCGCAGCGTCAGGGACGTCCAGTTCCTGGCGACGGCCGGAATACGTGTGGCCGGACACTTGATAGATTTTCGGAAAAAGCAGGCGGCCAGCCGCGGCGTGGAACAGGTTGAGTAGAAAAAGGAATGAAATCTGTATCGATTCTGATTCCGACTCTCAACGCGGGCCGTGTCCTCGAAGCCTGCCTCGCCTCAATTGCCCAACAGGATTATGACCCTGATCGCGTGGAGATCGTCGTCGCGGACGGAGGCTCGACCGACCAAACCCTGACCATTGCTCGCCGATATACGGACAGAATCTATCCCAATCCTCGCCAGACCGGTGAGGCCGGCAAGGCAGTTGCGCTGCAGCACGCCAGCGGCGAGATTGCCGCCTTTATCGATTCGGACAACATCTTGCCCCAAAGGGATTGGCTCGCGCGAATGGTCGCGCCGTTTGACGACGCGGAGATTGTGGCAGCTGAACCGATCGAATACACTTATCGCCGCCAGGATGGGTACATCACTCGCTACTGCGCCTTGATGGGCATGAACGATCCACTCTGCCTTTTCCTGGGCAACTATGACCGCTATTGCACGCTCACGGGCAAATGGACGGACATGCCGGTTGCGGTGGAGGACGAGGGCACCTTCCTTAAGGTGACCCTGGAAGGGGCGCGACTGCCGACGATTGGAGCCAACGGGTTCCTCGTCCGGCGTTCCGCCCTGGATGGCTGTTCGGTCCGGGATTACATTTTCGATATCGACGTCGTTTACGAGCTGCTGCAGCAAGGGCATTGCAAGTTCGCGAAGGTCAAGACCGGCATCGTACATGTCTTTTCCGGCAGCGCTGGGACGTTCGTGAGAAAACAAAGGCGGCGGATCAAAGATTACCTCTTTTTCAGCCGCTCTCGCTTGCGCAAGTATCCTTGGAAGAGCACGGCCAAGGGGCGGCTCGCAAAATTCGTCCTTTACGGCGCAACAATCGTGCCTCTATGGATACAAAGCCTGATCGGTTTTACGCGCAAGCCCGATTGGGCTTGGGCCTTCCATCCTTTTGCCTGTTGGATCACTCTGTTCGTCTACGGAGCGGAAACGATCCGAGGAACGCTGCCCGGCGCGCAGCTGCAATCACGCGAGCATTGGGGACAATAGAGTCGCGAATGCAAGCAGGTCTTGTTGTACTGTTGCAACGGAAAAGTCTTGCGTGGTTGTCATTGCGAGCGAAGCGTCCCGTGGCACTCAACGGGCGCAATCCCCAAGTTACAGGGAGATTGCTTCGGGTTCGCCGACCGATAACTGCTGTCGGACGAACCCTCGCAATGACACAACCCCGCAGGATTAGATTGTTGAACTACTACTATGCCATCCGCAAAAACGATCCTGATCATCTGTCCATTTAGCAAGCCGAATCTGGGAGGCGTCGAAGCGCATCTCGAAAAGCTGACGACTTATCTCCTCGCTCACGATTATCGAGTCTTTCTGCTCACGTATCAGCCCCTGACCACCCGAGCGAAGGGAGAGCGGATCGAGAAGCGCGGCCAGCTCGAAATCCACCGCGTGAGTTGGTTCGGAAACGGATGGTTCCCGATCCTCGAACCGTATTTTCCCCTCGTCTTTCTGTACCTTTTCCCTGGCCTCTTCCTCTGCAGCCTGATCTTTTACGCCCGGCATCATCGCGAAATCGATTGCATCCACGCCCATGGATTGGTGGCGGCCGCCATCGCCAAGATCCTCGCCAAGGTGGCGCCCAAAAGGACGGTCGTCAGCACGCACGCCATCTACCATTTTGAGAATAGAAGACTCCTGGCTTTTTTGAACCGCTGGCTGTTGGGTTCGTTCGATCGCATTCTCGCGGTGGGTGAACCGTCCCGGCAAGAGTTGATTGGAATCGGCCTGGCGCCAGACAAGATTGCCGTCCACCCCAACTGGGTAGACCTGGACGTTTTCCGCTCCATCGGGCGAGAGACGGCGCGGCAGCGCCTCGGCCTGGACCGCCCGACTGCGTTCTTTGCCGGACGGCTGCTCGAGAAAAAGGGGGTGCTGTTGATTCTCGCGGCTGCCAAGCAGCTGCCCGGCTTGCGCTTTATTTTTGCCGGCGACGGGCCGCTCAAGGAGACGGTCACCCAAGCCGCCTCAGAGTTCTCGAACGTGAGTTGGGCCGGAGCGATTTCGGAGGTCGCGCGGCTGGTCGAGTACTATAACGCGGCGGATGTCTTTGTATCGCTCCCGCTTTATGAAGAGGGTTTTGCCGGAGTGTACCTGGAAGCCCTTGCGTGCGGCACACCGGTGATTGCTTCGAAGCGAGGCTGCCTGCCCTATTTCCTGGATCCTTCAGTCGCGACGCTGATCGAGCCGACGGTAGAAAACCTCGTGCGGCAGCTCGGCGAGTTGCAAGCCAGCACGAGCCAAAATCAAGCGCAAAGAGAACGATGCCGCCAATATGCCATAGACCATTTCGGCGAAGAGAATGTTCAGGTGATTACGACAAGCTATGAGGGCCCGGAGACCGGTGCAGGTCGCGTTGCCGTCATCATGAACGGCTAGAGAGCATTCTTGGAGCACCCATCCACAACGCCGCTGAACATCCATATCATTGCCAATGCCACCATCGGTTCCGAAATGAGCGGCGGCGATCGCATCTTTATTGAATGCGCGCGCCGTTGGGCGGCGTGGGGACACCGCGTGCATGTCTACGTATGGGAAGAGGGCTACGCACTGTGTCGGAAAAACGGCCTGGATGGCGTTACCTATCACGTTTGGCGCATCGGCCCGCTCAAGGAGCTCGGCTTTGCCTTGCCCTATTTCTTCCGCACCTTGCGCGGCCTCATCGGAGCGCTACGCGTCGCACGAGACGCGGCCGGACCGAGCGTGGTATATTCCGCCTCGGACTTTTGGCCCGATTCGCTGCCGGGCCTTGCGATGGCGCATCACTTGAACGCCCCCTGGATCGCAGCTCTGTACCTGTTCGCACCCAACCCTTTCAAAGGCTTTCGCGGGAGCCATCGTGAGGGATACCGTCTGCCCGCGCCGAGAACGGTGCTTTACTATCTCTCGCAAAAACCGGTCGACGGCCTCATCACACGCTGCGCCAGGGCTGTTTTTGTGACGAGTGAGCCGGACCGGCAGATTTACGTGAGGCGGGGGTTCAATCCGGATTCCGTCGTCGCCGTCAAGGGGGGCGTAGATATTGCCGAGGCGCGGCGAACGCCGGCGGCGGAACCAAACAAGTACGCCGCCGTCTTTGTCGGTCGTTTTCATCCGCAGAAAGGCGTGCTCGAACTCGTCGACATTTGGGATCGCGTGCGGCAGTCCAAGGCCAACGCGCGCTTGGCCGTCATCGGCGTGGGCGCCTTGGAGCAACAGATGCGCCAGGAGATCGAACGGCGGGGTTTGGGCGCGAATGTTGATTTCCTTGGTTTCAAGGATGGCGAAGCCAAGTACCGCATCGTCAAGTCGAGCCGCGTATTTCTGCATCCGGCGGTTTATGACAGCGGAGGTATGGCCGCGGTCGAGGCGATGGCGTGCGGCCTGCCCGCGGTCGGGTTTGACCTGCCCGCGCTCAAGACCTATTACCCGCAAGGGATGCTCAAGGCGCCTATCGGAGATACGGCCGCTTTTGCGCGCCGCGTGCTGGACCTGCTGGACGATCCCGCGTTGTATGCCCGCACGAGCGCCGACGCCCTGTGTCTCGCAGAACAATGGGATTGGGACCGGAGAGCTGCGGAGATTCTGGAGAAGGTCAAGACCGCCTTATAGGCTGCACTGAACAGGCATCGACAGGTCAGGCTCAACATCTCTTTTCAGATTCGGAGGGTTCTTGCACGGTTCGCACAAGATCTTGCGCGTATTGGTCAGGGGCTGGCCTCTCTATATCTTTGTTTTGCTGATTGCCATCTCCTTGCGGTATGTCCTGGCGCTGCCGGGAACGATTGGGCAGAGCTGGGACTGGGAGGTTTCAGCTTTCGCGAGCCAGATCTGGGCGCATCTCTCGCACGATTTTTACGCCTGGGACTATCAACTGCGCGGCGGATTCTACGCTCCGTTCAAACCGGCGGGCTGGTACTCGGTCTTGGCTCTGCCGCTGTCGATTTTCGGCGGCGAGGTTTTCTCCAAAGCGTTCATCGCCGGACTGATGCTTCTCGCCGGAATCAGCATGCGCCAGTTTGCGACCGGTGTGCTCAAGCTAAATGGCCGGTGGAGCACGACAGCCGGTGCCCTCTACATGCTGTCCCCTGTTGTATACAGCCGCATCATGGCGGGACACAATCTTCTCCTGCCTTATGCGCTCCTACCTCTCCTGCTTCTGTACACCTTCCGTACGATGCAGGACTGCGCCGTGAAGGGTCACGTGCCGTGGCGCAACGCCGTCGCGGCGGGCTTGCTGCTGGGCCTGCAGGCGATCCATACCAGCCTGATGATCCTGGCCGGTGTTTTGGTTGGACTAGTAATCCTGCTCGCATTCCTCAAATCACCTCACCGCAGAGCGGTCGTCGCGAGCGCCGGTGTCATGGCGGCCCTCTTTGCCCTGCTCAACATTTATTGGGCACTGCCCATGGCGGCTGGTTACTTGTCGAGCGGCACGCTCTATCACAGCGGCTCTTCGCTCGATTCGCCGAGCGCGGTGACCGCGACCTCAGTGGTCAGCCAGAGGCAGAACCTGTTTGATATCGCGACTCAGCCGCTGCAGGAAGCTCTCCGGCAGCACGCGTTCGTCGGCTATCATACCGAATTCTCGTATCCCGTGCCAAACGAGCTAGCTTCTCTCTGGGTCGTCGTCAGTTTTCTTTTGCCGCTCGCCGCTTTTGCCGTCCTTCTCTTTCGCAACGAACCGGACGATGCCTACTTGACGCTGGCGATCTCCGGGCTTTTGGGCGTGACCCTCGTTTCGGGCGCGAGCGTTTTGACGGGGCAGGTGATTTATCAATGGCTCATGACGCATGCGTTTCCCATCTGGGCCGAGTTTGGGAACACGGTGCGTGCGCTGCCCCTTGTCACCCTCGCCTATTCCGGGCTCGTCCCTGCGTTCGCCCAACGAGCGACGGGCCGCCTCAAGCTCACCGCTCAGGTAGCGGCGGCCGCGCCGATAGTCTTGGTCCTCCTTATCTATGTCTCGCCTTTCCTCGCGGGATGGACCCTCGTAGACCCCAAGGATCCGCTTGCGCTCAAGGCGTACCAACCAAGCAGCGCAGACCAAGAGGTCTATAACTTTCTCCGGAACGACTCGGGCGATTACCGCGTTACCTACGTTCCACCACCCTGGACATTCTACCCAGAGTTGTATGATCTCGGCTACCAGTGGATGGGCGGAGAATCGCCGCATCCCGAATTCTTTCTCCCCTATCAAAACCCCGAAGCCTGGCGGAGCGCCTCTGATTTTCGTTCCGACATCCATGACTCGCTTTCCGGCAAGCTGCTGGGGCTGGGTGCGGTCAAGTATGTCATTTATCCCCGCGGCCGCTTTGTCAATCCTTCTCTCGGCCTTTCTCCGGCGCCTTTGCCGCAGGTCGCTGGACCCAGCGATCTTGGCGGGGCCGATAACACGGCGAACGCTCGCTTTATCGACCAGGTGTTACAGACGCAGCGGGACCTTGTGCCGGTCTCCGGCCCCTTTACCCCGACGATTCTCTTGAGGAATGACGCGTATTTGCCGCGGATCTATGCAGCTCCCCAAGCCACAATCGTTCACGGCGACAGCAACCTCCTGTCCACGATCGCCGATTCCTCCTTTTTCGATCGACAGCCCGCGATTTTCTTTGACGCCCAGCAGGCGAGCGCCAGTCTGAAACAGTTGGAAAATCTTGCGAACCGGGTAATCGAGGTCCTGCCGGGGAGTGGTTCGAGTCGATCAGACAACCCGGGGACCCCTGCCTCGTATCTTGTTACCGCCGCGCCCCTATCCAGTCCAAATGCGTCCTTTTCCATTCCGCATGATCGAGCTTATACCATCCGCGTGCAGGCTTTTCGATTTCAGTCCTCACCCGACCGGCCGGAGGATGTAACGAGGGCGACTTTTGAAAGAATACAGGTAGATGAGGGAGCAGGCTGGAGCAGTAACACGCCCTTTAACTATAACCTTTCGCCGGATGCCAAATCGCTCCAGGTTGTCGCCTACCTGGATAAACCATCCGTCACGGATCAATATGTGCTAATGGAGGAAACGGTCGAGCCGCTGAGCCTGGCGGATTATCCCGAGCTACGAATCACGTCACAGGTTGAGAATCCTTCTGCGCAAGCCATCGCAGTGCAACTCAGCTTGGATCTGAATGACGACGGCGTTGCCGACGCGACCTGGACCAGCCCGGTGCTCGCGCATACGAACCTGCGTAACGACGGGTGGAATGCATTCGACATGGTGCGCGCCGAGTTCCCCAATCAGGCGCATTATCGCGTGGTTGGCGTTGCCGTTCGCTTTGAGAAAAAGCCGCTTGAGTCCTGGGAGCGCGTCGATTATGCGGCCGGCCTGTATACTTTTGGGCTCCAGGATGTTGGTTTGTACGCGCAGTCCTCTGCACCCGGCTGGGCATGGCGGCGACCCGAACTAGCCCCACGGCAGGAGACGACCCTTGTCCGATCTCTTACGGGTCTGGACGTCCAGCGCTTTCCTGTTCTGCTGGATTACCATGTGGATGGGCCGGCAACTCTGTATGCGAACGCGCAGTTGATCACAGTCAACGCCCAGGGAGCACAGAAAGCGATTCCCGCCGGTTCTTGGCGGTTCGATCCGTACTCCAATGGAACTCTCACCCTGGACGTGCGCGAGCAACTGCTCGGGGCAACCGTCGAGTCGGGGTGGACGGCGACCCGAGTTGAATTGACGGTCCAGCGCCTCCGCGCGCGTCCAGAGTTGCGCTCGACAACGCTCTCGCTCGGCCCCGCGGGCGCGCGGTGGCTGGCGGATGCGTCAAACAAGATCGACTTGCCCCCTCCTGCCTTGATGCTGGATGGCAAGCCGATTGCTTTGAAGGAAATCCCTACGGATGCCGACCACCTGCGCTATCAAGCGCAAGATGTGTTCCTCCCCGCAGGCAAGCACAGTGTCGCGGCGGCCTATTCGGATCCGGCTAGCCCCTATTCGGTTGAATCAATTGAAATTGAACCGGCGGACTCACATCCAGCGGCGTCGCCTCCCAATCTCACTTTCGAGAGCATCAACCCAACGCGTTTCCGCGTCCACGTCACCAACGCGCAGGCACCCTACTTTCTGGTGTTTAGCGAAACATTCGACCCGGGTTGGAGCGCGCGGACGGCCGAGGCGACGGACGCTCGCCCCAAGGGATTGGACCCGAGCCATTGGTACGCGCAGTCTTCCTTGCTCAGCGCTGTTCTCGAAGGCGGCGGCACCCAGATTTCCGATCACTATCTCGCGAACGGTTATGCGAACGGCTGGTACGTGGACAAGATGGGAACCTATGATATCATCGTCGAGTTCATGCCGCAGCGGTTGTACGAGGCTGGATGGATCGTGTCGTCGATCACATTTGCTGGTATCGTCGTCTTGCTAGCATGGCGGCGCAAGGGGCGATCGAGTTGAAGAGTGTGAACCATGCACGTCTGAACACGAATCGCCATCCCTGGGCAGCATTACTTGCGGGCTTGTTCACCGGGGTCATTACCTTTTTCTTGGCACAGTGGGCAGCCGCGTGGGCCGGGAGTTCACCCTTGCCCGACGTCCGACCTTTTCTCGCGCAGTATGGCCTATCCGGTCTCGCCTGGATGATCGTTTCCATACCCTTTGTGCGCAACCTCGTGACACAAGAGGCCAGTGCAGCTGCACTTGTCAAGCGCACTTTATGGGCAAGCACCACCGCGTTCGCTCTTTTCCTGACGCCGACGCTTGTGCTGTCGCCGGATATCTCAGCGCGGTGGCTGCTCTACTGGTTCGCCTTATCCATCCTCTTCGATTGGCTCGTTTGGCGCTGGCTGCTCTCGTATGAGGGGGCAACTACCCAGCCCCGCTATCCCTTCCTCGGGAATCTGCCCCACGCGCCGTTTATCGCCGCAGGCCTCTTTCTGCTCGCCGTCACCGCGCTGGATACGGTACTCGGCCAAGGGGCCCCCGCCGACCGGACGGCCGTCTTCGCCTATTGGTTGTTGCTTTTCGGCGTCGTCGTTGCCCTTTTGACGGGGTTTCAGATTTCGACGGGCCTACGAGGATGGAGCCGCTTTTTGCCTGAAACCGGAAGCGGGTTGCTTGTCCTCTCCCTGGTCGTCGTCGGCAATTATTTCTCCACCGGACTCTCGAGTCCGGCAGAAAGAGCTCTGCTCCTGGACACCTATCCCAATTACCTGGCCGGGCGGATTGGCGATGGCGACCTGCTCATCAGCGATTCTCCCAGCCTGCGCTTTGCCAATCTACCCAGGATTGGGGCGTATCTCGATCTGCTGCCGGATCAGCGCGGTCTGGCGCTGTGGGATGACCTAGCCCACGCGTTGCAGGGTAAAAGGCGGGTCTTTTGGGTCAGTGTGCCGGACGACTCCGGCGATCATCAGCAAATCCTCTCTGCGTTCCTCAAGACCAACGGCTGCCTCGACGATATCTCGTCGACAAATCCACAGGTGCGAATGTATGAACTGGAACGCCCTTTGGCGCGTCCACGCGTGCTCCCTCCCACTCTCGCATCGCGCACGGCCGATTCCTTCAACTCCATACACGTCGATCTGGGCGCTCTGCAGATCACGGGTCTCGCCTTTGAACCGCGAGTTTGCAGCCACGACGCTGTGGCAGTGGCGATTCGCTGGCAATCCGCGCAGACGTTCCCGGATCCGCTCAAACTCTCTCTGCTCCTCCTCGATCCAAAAGGTCGACAGATAGAATCTCGTGATGCGTTCATCGTCGATACGGCAGACCAACGCACAGACCAGTGGAAGCCAGGGGTTCAAACGCCTGGCTATTACTTGATTCCAGTTCCCTTTGGAACGCCGCCGGGCAACTATACACTCGCAGGGGCCGTCTATCGCTCGAGCGATGCCCAACGATTAAGCATCAAGGCAGCCGATGGAGTCCAGGCCCAAGGGAATGAGATCATTTTCGGGCAGGTACAAGTTTATCGCTCAGAGGACCTGCAGGCAGACCCTTTCAAGACGCGCGGCGATGCGGCCTCCTTGCCCGCACAGGTCAGTATGGGCGATGGGCTCGTACTCGACGCCTACCAAGTCGGTAACACATCCGTCATTCCGGGCGAGTCCTTGAGCGTCATCGGGTTGTGGCGCGCGGCACAAGGCGGGCTCCCCTCCTACACGTTAAGCGCCAGCGTGCGGCAAGGGGAGAACCTGATCGCCGAGACCTCCAGTGCTCCGGCTGACGGCACTTACCCGACGAACGAATGGCGCGCGCAAGAGTCCGTGCTTGACCGCAGGGACGTGCACATCCCTGCGGAAGCCAACGGGGGGAGTGCGCGTGTAGAGATCGGGGTGGACGGGGCAAGGTCCGTGTATGTAGCCGACGTCATCATCATGAGCATCGCCCACACTTTCACAATCCCTTCGATGGGCCACGCGGCGCGCGCAACCATCGTGGGGATTGGCGACTTGATCGGCTATGGTTTGGATCACGCCCAGATCTCGACCGCGGACTCGCTGGGGATGACACTCTATTGGCGCGCGGCGAATGCGATAGACGAGGACTATGCCGTTTTCGTACAATTGCTGGGAACGGACGGGCACTTGATCGCACAGAGCGACAGCATGCCCGCGAACGGGCAACGCCCGACGCGCAGCTGGATCAAGGGCGAAATTGTCTCCGATCCGCATGAATTGCAGTTTGTGGACAAGTCCTATACCGGCGATGCGAAACTGATCGTCGGATTCTACAATCCTATGACCCTGCAACGGATCACTGTAAAAGACAGCCCGGACGACTATGTCACCTTGCCTGCGCCCGTGCGCATCCTGTCGCCCTAGGTCTCCATCACACCGCCCGGCACGGGCACGGGTCTCTTTCTCAGCGTTCTCTCAGAGTTAGCTCAGCGCAATCTCATCTCTCCAGAGTAGAGTTACTATTGGCCCATCATCGGATGAAGAGATTTCGAATGATGCCGATTGTCTTTCTAGCAGTCGGCATCCTACTTGCAGAATGCACGGCCAACGCACTGGTTCCCGGTTCCTCTACCCATACTGGGACACCGGTCGCTAACAATCCTCCGTCCGGTCCGACCGCACTGCCTACCTCGACCGGTCCTGCGGCGGCGCCGCTCACTGGGCAACTGGTCTTTTGCTCCGAGGAGAGCGGTCAATGGAATCTGAATCGGGTGAGCCCCGACGGGGACGTGCAGCAGACGCTCACGGACGACGGCACGTCGCGGGCGCCGTCGATTTCGCCCGACGGCAAACAGATTGCGTTTGAATCACACCGCGACGGCAATTGGGAGATCTATACCATGGACACCGCGGGGGAGCACGTCACACGCCTTACGCGTGCCCAGGCCTTCGACGGTAGCCCCAGCTGGTCGCCCGACGGCAAACAGATCGCGTTCGTCTCCATGCGCCAAGGCGACCCAGACATCTGGGTGATGAACGCGGATGGCACCCATCCCACAGATCTCACCGAGACTTCGCCCGCGGTCGATGATGCGCCCGCCTGGTCGCCGAACGGGCGCTGGATTGCCTTTACGAGTTGGCGCACAGGCACCGCACAGCTTTTTGTCGTCTCGCCGGACGGCCAGCAGATCACGAACCTCAGCCAAAACAAGTTCGACGACGAATCGCCCGCGTGGTCCCCGGATGGAAGACAGATCGCGTTCGTCTCGGATCGCGACGGGCAGCGTGCCATCTATGTCGCCGACTTTTCCATCCAAGGCCTGAAGAACGCTCGACGTCTGACTTTCTCCGGCTGGGACGAATTCCCGGTGTGGTCGCCAGACGGCAAATACCTCGCGTTCGTTTCCCCCCGGCCTTCCCGGCAGCCGATTTATTTTGTTCCCGCGAGCGGTGGCATACCCAGGGCCCTCAGCGGCGATTCCATGTATGTGCGTTCGGTTGCGTGGGGGAGCATCGACGCGCCCGTCGTCGACAATCGCGCGACCAATCCCCCCGCGCCGTCGCTGTACCCCGAGCCCTCTCCTGAAACGCCTGCCAAGCTCATTCCGCTGAAAGACGTCTATCTCGCGCCCAGCTATGGCGAGATGAGCGATCGGGTGTCGGGATCCTTTCAGGCACTGCGAGCCAGGGTGAAGGCGGAGGCAGGCTGGGATTTCCTGGGCGTACTGTCGGATATGACTCGACAATTGAACAGCGAGTGCGGAGACGGCTGTCAATTCTTGAGTTGGCACAAGACCGGGCGCGCCGTCGACACGCGCATGTCCGTCGACTCTGGGGGCGTGCCGCTTTTGGAAATCGTGCGAGAGGACCAGTTGGGGGAAACATACTGGCGTATCTATCTACGCGCGGCCAGGCAAGATGGCACTATGGGAGAACCGCTCACCGAGCCGCCGTGGGATTGGACCAACTGGGCGCGCTGGACCCTGGCACCGCACGAAGGGGGCGCGCTCAAACCGATCCCCATCGGCTATTACGTCGATTTCACGGAACTAGCGCGCGAGTATGGATGGGAGCGCATCTCTTCCTACGACGATCCAACGCTCTCCTGGAAGGAGAATATTACCGGGATGGAGTTCTGGCATTATCAAAAGAGAGAGGGGTTGACGTGGTACGTCGCCCTCCGTGAGCTGTATTCTAGCGCCACCCTCGCCGATATCCTTGACTGGAACGCGCTCCTTCGTCAAGGACAGGACGCTTATCTGATGAGACTCAAAGGAGTCCCTGCGCCGCCGAGCGCCTGGCGCTGGTTTGCCCTATTCCCCTGAGTGCTCGCAACTAGCACAGTTGCGATGAAACGCCTCGTTATCCCGTTCGGCAGCCTGCTGGCCGTCGCGCTTATTGCGCTTTCAGGCTGGGCAGGCTATGCAAGCGTGAGTTGGTCTGGCGCGAGCTGGCCGATTGCAAGTCTCCCGCTCAGCGCCGCGTCGCCAACGCCAAGCGTCCAGACCAGAACAGCTACCGTGACTCGCGGCGACGTGCGCTAAATACTCACCGTCCCGGGACAAGTGACCACCGCCCGCCAACAACAATTGGGCTATACGGCAGGAGGACACTTGCTCCAAGTCACCGTGCGCGCCGGCGATACGATCACCCAGGCGCAGGGTTGTACCCAGAGGAGGACCCGGTCGGGCAGGAGCTGCGAATTAACAGTCTGCGCTTAAGTCATCGGGCTGGTCAAGGAACTGGACCGCCCCGACCCCCGCGTGGATCCCAACAACCAAGTCATCCTGCCCATCGCTACGGCGATCAGCGACCTGTTCGGCAGAGACCGATCCGTCTCCGTGCGCGTGCAGGTGCGGGATGAGAAGGATATTCCAGCTGCGACCGAGGCCATCAAGGCCTATTTTCGAGATGTGCACAACACGCCGGAGAATCAGCAGGAAGATGTAGATGTGTTCAGCATGAACCAGATTACGCAGGCGCAGTCGGAATCGGCCCAGACGTTCTCCCTACTTCTGGTCGGGATGGCCATTGTCTCCCTAGCGGTGGGCGGCATCGGGATCATGAATGTGATGCTCGTATCAGTGACGGAGCGAACACGGGAAGTGGGTGTGCGGCTCGCGATCGGCGCGCGGCAGTGGGACATTGTCCAGCAATTTCTGATCGAGGCGGTGGCGCTCAGTTTGAGCGGCGGCCTGATTTGCTTGTTGTTCTGTAAACCCGCCTGGAACCCGCAATTCAACAGGCGGCACATGAGGTACGATAAGGTGAGGAAAGCACCGTTCTGCACTCTTTTTCCAAGCCCAGGACACTGGCGCTTGATGGACGTTTCGGGGAGCATGCAGGCGCAGGATATGAAGCCGAACCGCCTGGAGGCCTCCAAGGCAGCCGCCCGCGCTTTTGTCGAGGAACAGCCCGAGGGGGTACGCATCGGCGTCGTTTTCTTCAGCGACAACGCGGCAATTGTCCAGGCGCCGACGGATGATCGCTCGTCAGTCCTCGCCGCGATTAATCGTCTCCTACCACAGCGCGCGACGGCCATCGGGCGGGGACTGTTGACCTCACTCGACGCGATTTTTGGCGAGGGCACTGAGGAGACGGCTTTCGGGCCGTCGCAGCAGTTCCAATCATGGCTCCCGCGCGGAAGCAGCCCCTACCAGGGCCGCCCTACACCCGTTCCTACCCCGACGCCGAACTGGACACCCGTGCCCAAGTGGACCTACAGCCCGGCCATCATTGTCCTGCTTTCAGATGGGGAGAATAACCAATTCCCGCCTCCGCTGGATATTATCGATCAAATCGTGGACCGCGGCGTTCGTGTGTTTACCGTCGGTCTGGGGAGCCAGGAAGGCATTGTGCTCTCGAACCAGGGGCGGTCGATGCGCACGCGGCTGGATGAGCAGACGCTTAAAAAGATCGCCGGGCAGACCGACGGTCAGTACTTCCTGGCTTCGAACGAGGAGGACTTGCGAACGATCTACGCGAATCTGGAGTCGCAGCTTGTGTTCCGTACGGAATAGCAAGAGATTACGGCGGAGCTGGCAGCCATCGCCATCTTGCTCTTGCTTTGCGCCGGCGCCCTATCGCTCCTCTGGTTCAACCGGGTGCTCTGAGGGGTGCCATCCGTCCTCAGTGCCAACGCCTCGGTCGGTATCCTCCCATTTTTGGCCCGGCGGGCTCACGCCTGCCCTTCCCGTCCCGTCCCGACAGCTTCATAGCTTCCCTTTCATCGTTATAACAAGACAGGAAAAGGGCTTGCTTTTCCTCAAAGGCGCAGCTATGGAACTGGATCTGGTATCACTCACGGCAATTCTGCTGCTAGGGGCAGCCATCTACCTGGCGGGGTTGCTGCTGTACTACGTGCTGTTTTACCACGACGTCCTGGCGCTCGTGCGCGAAGATCATGTCACACAGACATTCCTGAAGCTGGTGAATCCGATGCGCGCGGCGTTTGGAAAACTTCCGATCTGGGATGTGCCCCAGGACGTCGCCGAGAAAGAAACGGTGTGGGTCGCCATCGACTGCCTGTCGCACATCCAGTGGTCTCTGGACAGATATAGACCTGCCCACGGGCGTGTGGTCTCCAATGCCGCTACTCTGAAACACCTTGCCCGCAAGCTGGTGACCAACATCGTCGAAGCGTTATGGAGCTTGCAGTGGTCGCGTGGGATGACGGCCAAGCTTTGTCAATTGGAATCCTCGGGCCAGAGCGACCGGGTCTCACGCATACAAGAGATACAGCAAAGAGACATGGACCGATTGAACCATTCCTTCGACAGTCTCGTTTCCTTGGACGTGCGGCTGGCCGAGCTGGGGTCTCAGGTTTCGGACGGCGATCTCGAGGGCTTGCTCGCCGAATATGGAGAGGTCCTTACCCAGCTTGAAGAGGATGCCCGGGCATTGGAGGAAGTCAGAAAAACCACCCTGGCGTAGGAGGAGCGAACCGCCCTACTGGGCAGCCCAGGCGAGCGGCCGCGCGGCGATGGGCGCCTTGTCCACGATGACTTCGCACGCGGACCGGCGCAATATCTCCGCGCTCGTCTTGCCCCACTCTCCAGGGACGCGCGGCTTGAGCCCGACGCCGAGGACAATCGCATCCACGGCCTCTTGACGCGCAATCTCCAGGATGCCGTTTGCGGCATTGCGATGGCGAACGAGCCGGGTGGCCACCCGACACCCATACTGATGCGCGATGGTTGCGCCCATTTCAAGCGCTTCTTTCCCCTCTCGCTCTCGTTCAGGAATTGGCGCGTCTAGCGGTATCGTGTACGGAACAACCATCACATGAACAAGCAGCAGATCGGCCTTCTTGCCATTCCCCAACCGGCACGCAAGCTCGACCGCTCGTTCCGAAGAGATCGCCTCCACAATCGGCACGAGAATCCGCTGCACGGCCTCAATGGAACCATGAACCTTGATCACCGGCAGTGGAAGAGCCGGAGGTACGCGGAACATCCAGTGGAAAAGAAAAGCCATCGAGCTGACGAATGTCGCGGCAAGCAGCACCCCCAGCGGATTGAATTCAATCATTTCTTTCCTCTACTTTCGCCCGTCGTTTCTGGTCGATGTTCGTTCAAGGAAATCTCCCACTCGCGCAGGCGCGTGATGGCCAACCATAGGCGGTAGACGCCGAAACCGACAAAGGCCAGCGAGACGACGACCGCTTGCACATTCAGTCCGAGCGGAAGCATCCGCCACAGGATGGCGATGCCGACCGCTAGGATAAGGACGCTCAGCGCGATATGCAGGCGGTCTGCCAGTGTGAAATCAGTCGGGATTGGAAGGGTGCGCTTGCGCATAGGTTATGCCTCACTCCAGCGCGATTTGATCCCCAGCTTTTTGTCGCGGGCGATCAACGCCCGCTTGTACTGCTCGAGCCGTTCAAACTCTTGGGCATTCGTCAGTACCTCTACTTGTTCCTTCTCCCAATCGTGCTTGACACTGCCATAGATCGGCAGCCCATTGCGGCGACGATGCCAGGCATAGTAGAGCAAGCAGAGGATGATCCAGGCCGGCCCGGCGATCCGCCCGATCTCATGAGTGAGAATCACCGTGAAAAAGATGCTGCTTACTCCCAGGAATCCCAAAAACGCGAGGATCGGAATCTCGACGACGCTTCCATCTTTCCGCTTCCAGGGGATATTGAAAGGCACTTTATAAGGACGGGGCGTATAGGGATCGATAAAGCGGAGCCTGATCAGCGAAATGAAAACGAGCATATAGCCGAAGGTGGCGCCAAAGGCATACATGTTCGCCAGCGTATCCAGGACACTCGGCGTGAAGAAAGCCGCGATCGTCAGCACCACACCCACCCATCCAAAGCCGACTATTGCATTGCTGGGAGTCTGGTATTTGGGATGAACGTGGCTGAACCAAGGATCGACAAGGCGAAAGTGGCTCATCGAGAAAATGAGGCGCGAATCACCCATGACGCCCGTGTTCGAGGAAATGAAGAGGATCGTCGCGCCCAGGAATGCGGCAAAGGGACCGGCAATGATTCCCAAGTAGGGGATATTGGAGGCCAGAAAAGCGATCGGATCGGACTCGTGTACCTTGAAATCATGCCAGGGCAAGATACCCAGCCCGACGACGGAAAACCCCAGCGCCAGGATGAAGACAGTAAAGATCAGCGCAATCGAAGTACGGGGGATGATCGTCGCAGGCCTTAGGGTCTCCTGTGCGGCTTGGGAGATACTCTCCAGACCGACGAAGGAAATAATGGCGAGCGAAAAGCCATACATGAACTGCTGGGGACTGGGAAAGTCAAACAGCCACTGGCGAAGCAACAGGTCCGGTTTCCACACGAGCAAAAAGCCAAAGGTGACGATGGACATCTCCATGAACAGGTCGATGGCTCCAATGACCTCGTTGACCAAGGAGGACTCGGCGATGCCGCGAATGTTCAGCCATCGGAGAAAGACGACCATGACGACGGTTTCCACGAGCCACAGCACGTTGACATCCTTGAACGGTCCAATCGTGTAGGCAAAGTTCTCGATGTGGAGACCAAAGTAAGGCAAGAAAAAGTTGACATAGCCCGTCGAAGCCACTGCGAAAAGAGCGATATCGATCGTATAATCGAGCAACAGCGCGGCACCCGCTGTGAATCCCCAAAAGTCTCCCAGCCCGCGCAGCGAATAATAGTGGCCGCCTCCTGCGACAGGGTACGACGAGGCTAGTTCTGTGAACGCGAACCCAATCATGATGTAGACCAATCCGGCCAGAGCAAACGCTAGCGGCGCGCCTCCTTGCGCTGCTCCGATCACCAGCCCTAGGGCCACATAGATGTCTGCCCCCACATCTGCATAGCCCCACGTATACGACCCCCAGATCGTCACTGTCCTCCGGAGCCCGACCGGTTGTCCCGCCGAGGGCGCCTCGATTACTCTCGCCGCCGGAATAGTTGCTACTTCCGCCATAAGCTGTCACACCCCATAATCGATGTAGAACTGTAGGCAAAAGAAAACGGCTCACCCCGTTGTGCCGGAACGGATGAGCCGTTCACGTTCTGCTCCCATGATCCGGTGAAGCAAGCCCACACGACTTACGCCGTAGGGACGTCTTCGCCAACTACTTGGTCATCATAGCACTGACGAGAGACAAGTCAATAGAAAAGTCGCGGCAGGAAGAGTTTCTTGATGCATCCTTGATTCGCCCTCGCGTGGTTCTAGACGATTTCTTGACATTCGCGGTCGGGTCAGGCGGCAATGGCGATGGGACGCGCGGCCACCGGCACCTTGTCCACGATGACTTCGCACGCGGACCGGCGCAATATCTCCGCGCTCGTCTTTCTCCACTCCGCCAGCACGCGAGCGTCGGCGTCCATTTCCAACACAATCGCATCAACGCGCTCATCCCGCGCGACTTGGAGAATGCCCTCCGCCGCATTCCGCTGCCGCACAATATACATACACGTCGGATAGCCATGCTCTTTCGCGATCGCGTGGGCGAGATCCAAAGACTCGTTCGCCGCTTGGTCGACCTCCGGCAGAGGCGCGTCGAGATTCAGCTCATACGGGACGACGATCACATAGACGAGCACCAGTTCCGCGTCCCGGTTCGGCATCAGGCGAGCCGCCAATTCCATCGGCTGTTCGGATGGGATCCCTTCTACAATCGGAACAAGCAGCCTGCAGCCCGCAGCGGCCTTCCGGCGAGACCGCGTATCCGCCTTGGGCGCGCGCGGCCTATGCCACACCATGAACATGGGCATACCGATGCCCGCGGCAAAGATCAATCCCATTATGATCCCAAGCGTATGAGCCTGAAGAACCATCTACGATCTGTCCTTTCGGCGAATAGCTGTCACCGGCTAGCGCAAAGGGCGGAGAGAAGAAACGTCGGCGGCAGGCCGGCCAATCTCCACCCCTTTACGATCACGCCCGGCGAGCGCATCCTTGTATTCTTCGAGCAATTCATATTCCTCGGCGCTCGTCAGCACCTTGATCTGCTCCTGCTCCCAATCATGTGCTACGCTTCCCAAGACCGACATGTAGTTGCGCCGGCGCCAAAACACGTAATAGACTGTGCAGAGAATCACCCAGGCGGGTCCCGCAATCCGTCCAATCTCGTGCGTCAGCACAACCTCAAAGAGAATAAATGCCACGCCGCACATGCCCAGCACGCCGAGCACCGGAAAATCCACCCGGCGCCCGTGCCAGTTGATCTTGAGATTGACGGGCATGATGT
>JAMCQI010000060.1 GCA_023381515.1 Chloroflexota bacterium
TAGGTAATGCTTCCAACATTGCCTAGCCGCGCACATTTGTTCTACACCCTCATTATAACATGAACTCGCGCGGTGTCAACAGGCCGTATCAAGACATCTAAAATGTAACCGTAGCTAGTCTAGTCGCGACATTTGGTAAAGTAACCCTGCCGAATTCGATTTGCGGAGGGTTGCGCCATGAGTCACCGCGCCAGGCACGAATACTTTGAGCGGATCTATTGGCGGTATCGGCAGGCACGCAAGCGCGAGAAGAAGCAAATCCTTGACGAGTTTTGTCGCGTGTGCGGTTACAACCGCAAGTATGCCATCCGCAAGCTACACGGGCCTCCACCCGAGGAGAAAAAGCGTCGGCCGCGCAAACCGCGAGGTTACACCTATGCCAACCAAGTGATCTCGATTGTCGAGGCCATCTGGGCGGCTGTGGGTTACCCCTGGTCCGCTCGGCTCAAGGCCCTTCTGCCTCTCTGGATGCCGTGGATTCGGAAGCGCTATCACATCCTGCCGAGCTTGGAACAGAAGCTGCTGGCGATCAGTGCTCGTCAGATGGACCGGCGCTTCCGGAAGCACAAACGCTTGCTCCGGCGCCGCATTTATGGACGCACCAAGCCGGGGCGATGGCTGAAGCACCAGATTCCGATCAGGCTGGACAAATGGAACATCCGGCGGCCTGGCTACGTCGAGGTAGATCTGGTGTCCCATTCCGGGAACCGCGGTTCGGGCGATTTTCTCTATTCGTTGAACGTCACCGATATCTACACCGGCTGGGTTGAAACGCGTGCCGTGCGAGGCTAGGGCCAGCGCGGCGTCGTGGCCGCCCTCGACGACATTCGCAAAGCCTTGCCCTTCCCACTCTATGGCATCGATTCAGACAACGGCAGCGAGTTCATTAATGCTCATCTCTGGAGATATTGCAAGCGGCATCAGATCCAGTTCACGCGTGGGCGGCCGTACAAGAAGGATGACAATGCACATGTTGAGCAGAAGAACTGGACGCATGTCCGCCGATTGCTCGGCTGGGAACGCTATGCAAGCGCGGCTGCCTTGGAAGCGCTGAATGACCTCTATGCCGGAGATCTGCGCCTGATGATGAATCTGTTCCAGCCGTCAGTCAAGCTGACGCACAAGGTCCGCGTGGGTTCCAAGTTGCGCCGGCGGTATGATGCGCCGCAGACCCCTCTCGACCGGCTGTGGAAGCAGAGCCTGGGCAAGCCGCACAAAGTGCAGGAGTTGCGCCAATTGCGCACGAGCCTTGATCCGTTCGAGCTGGCGCAGTCGATCGATCAGCAACTGAGGCGAATCTGGGAGCTCGCGGCCGTCCAGCCCGGTCTTGCCAAGACGCACAAATCCGCCGGCAGGAACGCCGCGCGCTAGGGTTACCTTTTCATATGTCGCGACGATAGGTCGCAAAGTTACCTTTTTATGTGTCTTGACAGGCAGGCTACATGTTGGTTTAAGCTAGGACTGTGCGACGCTTATTGTGCCTGGAACAGGTACCGCCAAGATGTGGGTCAACCTAGGGGCGGAAAATGCCGTCACGACAAATCAGTTTTTTCGCTCGTACTCAAGAGTCAGTCGGGAGCAGTCGCGACGATCGAGCGCAAGGCGCCAGCGCAGGTCAGCCAGGTTGCCGATCTGACTAGGCAGCCTAGAGCGAAGCTTCAGGCGAGGTCTCCTGGCGTTTCGTCCGGCAGGAGACCCGAATCACTTTGCCATCGATCTGAGTGCATTGAACGCTGGGCGCCCCACGATGTGGAAGGCGCTCGTTTCGTTCGACGGGTCCGTGAAGTCCAGGTTCCACACAAAAGCAACCCCGACCCAACCCCACGCCTTCATTTCCTGAAAGGCCTTGACGAGCCAGTCGGCTTGCATGTCGGGCGTCACGAATTTCTCGTAGTCGTAGCCGGGCTTGGGCGACGGGTCGGTACCCCAGCCGAAGGTAGTCGGCCAGATCAGCTTAGTCGCATCGCCGTTGTCGACCATGATCTGCCGATACTGCTGCATCCTCTCCTTGAAGAAAAACGATCGGTCGCCGTTGAATTGGCCGTTGCACGCGTTGGGAGTGCCGACTGTCGCGTCCGGCGCGTTGCAATATCCCGCGGGATAGGCGCCGATCGCGACCGGAAGTGCCTTTAGTCCGTTCTTGTACATTTCGCCGAGGTACGTGAGGTCGTCCATCACTTTGTCATTGTTTATTGGAATCGGCGTGAGTCCGCCGGAGACGACGACAGTCGACGGACAGGCCTTCGAGATCGCCTTCTGAGATTTGGTCAACATGTCCATGTAGACTGCCGGCGACATGAAATGCGGCGCGCCGGAGGCGATGTTCTGCCCGTTCCACACCTCGATCGCGCCGAGGCTTTTACCGCAGTAGGTCTTGGCAAGCATCCCCATAAAGTCGGCCGCATCCTGAACATTGTCCGGCGCTGCGGATTGTCCGGCGCCGCCGCTTGCGCGCGACCAGTTCGGAGCGCAGATGACGCTCAGGAGCACACGGATATTGTGGGTCTGAGCCGCCGCCATTAGCTCGTCGATCTGGCTCAAGTCGGCTGAGCCCTTGGTAGGCTCCATGTCGCACCAGCGGACCTGGATCTTTGCCCAGGTGAAACCGAGCTGATTCAGCTCGTCTATCTCCGTGCTGTGGTCCGCATTCGTCCAATTCAACTGGGCACCGTAACCGAATGTATTCAACAGCGGCGTCGGCGTTGCCGTTGGCGTCGACGTAGGAGTTATCGTCGGCGTCGACGTGCTTGTTGACGTCGGCGGAACCGGCGTAAACGTCGCCGTAGACGTGTTCGTGGGAGCTGGACTAGGAGTAGCGGTCGGCGGCACTGTGGGAACCGGCGTCGCCGTCGGCGTAGGCGCGCAGGAGACGGCGAGGACAAGTGCGAGCACGAGCAAAATGGTGGTCCGATTCATAAGCTGTTGGCTCCTTTGTCGTGCCAAGCAAGATGCAAACGAGAGAGATGTCAAATAGTCAATTCGTCAATTGGTTCGTTGGGCATCTGGGCGATCGGGCACGGACGATAAACTGGCTGGTCACAAATACTCAGAGAGGAGATAGAATTTTCGCTCGAGTTCCGTGTGACCTTTGGAAACAGCAACCAAGAATTCATGCACATCATCGAATTCGGTTGATTCGAAAACGACGCCCTCGTTAACGAAAGAAATAAGAGTGTATATCACTGACTTGTGCGCCGCAACAGGAAAACCATACAGGTGTTGCTTGGTGTAGTAATCTTTCGCCTTGTCTGAAAGAACGATCCGGGCCACGACCTTCCAAGTGCGATGGTCCGTACTTTCAACCGGCGAAACCATGAGATCCGAATACGACATCTTCACCTTTTTCCCCTTTTCCACGCGTTGCCCGTCCAGCGAAAACAAGTAGCTCGCAAAAGAAGACACACTCCGCAGCTACAATGTCCGAATACTGAGTTGTGTGTCTTCAGCTAGGCGTGGACGCGACTACCAATGTTGCAGACTCAGTACATCACAGATTGAGCTAGAGAGGCGAACCTGAACTATGGCATAATGCTTCCATCCCGCCAAGGAGGAAGCAGCCATGTCCAAGTCCGCCTC
>JAMCQI010000081.1 GCA_023381515.1 Chloroflexota bacterium
GACGCGATCCGGATCGCGTCGCCCACCCCGCGGCGTGGGATCCGCCGGTGCTAAACTATATTCTCTGGTTCGACGAATGCAACCTTCGCTGCGTCCGCGAAGTCGGCGGCAAAGCCGCGAACCTGGGTGAGATGGTGAGCGCGGGAATTCGCGTGCCGCCTGGCTTTGCCGTCACCAAGGACGCGTACCAGACGAGCGTCATTCAGCACGTCACCTGGAACGAGATCGAGCGCGTGCTGAACGGATTCAACCCGGAAGACCTCGGCCTGGTCGCGGCCGCGGGCCGGTCGGTCCGCGGGCTGATCCGCCAGGTACCGCTCCCGTCCGAGATCGAAGAGTGTATCCGGACCGCGTATGCCCAACTCTGTGAAAGGTGTGGTGGCCAAGAGATTCCGGTCGCCGTCCGCTCGAGTGCGACCGCGGAAGACCTCGCCGGGGCGAGTTTCGCGGGGCAGCAGGAAACGTATCTGTGGGTGCGGGGCGCCGACGAGGTCGTCCACAAGACGATCGAGTGCTGGACGAGCCTGTTCACCGATCGCGCGATTTCCTACCGCGCCAAGATGGGCTTTCCCGGCGCCGGGCTCGCCATCGCCGTCGCCATCCAGCAGATGGTCAGCGCCAAGGCGGCGGGCGTGATGTTCACCGTCGACCCGGTCACGGGCGATGCGTCCCGGATCATTATCGAGGCGAACTGGGGGCTGGGCGAAAGTATCGTACAGGGGATGGTCGTCCCGGACCACTTTGAAGTGGACAAGGCCAGCGGCGAGATCCTGGACCGGCAGATTGGCGAAAAGAGCCAACGGGTGGTGCCGGAGGAGCGGGGCACGCGCGTCGAACCGGTGCCGACCGAAGAGCGGATGATGTTCTGCCTCGACGACGCCGAAATCGGCGAGCTTGCGAAACTGGCGGTCGCCGTGGAAAAGCACTATGGCGCGCCGGAAGATATCGAGTGGGCGATCGATCGTCACCTGCCGCTGCCCGACAACGTCTTTCTGCTCCAGGCCCGTCCCGTGACCGTGGCGGGGCGCAAGCCCTCCCAAGACTATGGCAAAGAACAGGACAAGGACGCGACGGACCACCTGATTGATTTGATGCTCAAGAGCACCTTCAAGAGGTCGTAGGGGCACACAACGCGACCTCCGCTGAGGGACGCGGGGCTATCGTGCGCGCGGCTCCGTGCCTAACTACGAGCCCAGGAGTAAGGATTGACAGTACGAGGACGCTTGCTGCGGGTCGATTTGACGACGCGCACGAGCCGGAGCGAATCCATTCCGGATAGTGTCGGGCATGCCTTTCTCGGCGGGCGCGGCCTGGGCATCCGCTATTTGTGCGCGGAGCTCGGGCCCGGCACGGACCCGCTCGGAGCGGACAACAAGCTCATTTTCTCGTCGGGGGTCCTGGGCGCGACCTCGGCGCAAGGGTTTTCCCGCTGGATCGTGACGACCCGCAGCCCGCTCACGAACGCGGTCGGGCGGGCGGTGGGGGGCAACAATTTCGGAGCGGCGATCAAATTCGCCGGATACGACCTCCTCATCGTCGAGGGGCAATCGGCAGCTCCCGCGTACCTTTACATCACGAATGAAGGGGTACAGGTGCTCGACGCGGCGGACCTGTGGGGACTGGATACGCAGGCGGCGCAGGCTGAGATCCAAAGACGCCACGGGCCCCGGACCCAGGTCGCCTGCATCGGACCCGCGGGCGAACGGCTTGTACGGTTCGCGAGCATTCACAGCGGGCGACGGAGCGCCTCGCGGTGCGGCGTCGGAACGGTGATGGGGAGCAAGCGGCTCAAGGCGATCGCGATCCATGCGACCGGCCGCGTGGCCCCGCAGGACCCGGTCGCCTTTCAAAGCGCGGTGCAGAAACAGATCGGCATTCTGAAAGAGCACCCGCGCCGCCAGAGCCGCACCGCCCACGGCACGACGACGATGACCGAGGTTGCCAACTATATGGGCTGGCTGCCGGTCCAGAACTTTCGCCGGGGGAGCCTCCCCAACGCCGAGCGCCTCGCGTCCGAAGAATTCGCCCGCATCAAGGTGAGCAATTTTGGCTGCTACAGCTGCATGACGCGCTGTGGACAGGTGCACCGGGTCACAGAGGGCGAATACGCCGGCGCCGAAAGCGAAGGTCCGGAATACGAGTCCATCTGGGCGCTGGGCGCGGGGCTCGTCAACACTGAAATGGGCGCCGTGGTCGCCGCCGACGCTCAATGCGACCTCCTCGGCCTGGATACGATCAGCACCGGGAATGCGCTCGGCTTTGCCTGTGAGCTTTTCGAGCGGGGCCTCTTGACCCGCCGGGACACCGGCGGGCTGGAGCTGACGTGGGGCAACTCCGCCGCCTTTTTGCAAATGATCGACCAAATTGGACGGCGCGAGGGGCTGGGCCAATTGCTGGGAGAAGGAGTCGTGCGCGCGGCCAAGGCCATCGGCCATGGGGCGGAGCGCTATGCGATGCATGTCAAAGGGATGGAGCTCCCCGCTTACGAACCGCGCTCGATCAAGGGATACGCACTCAGCTACGCGGTATCGAACATCGGCGGCAGCCACATGTATGGTCGGCCGCGGCAGGAGCTTGCCTCGGACGCGGGCCAGTCCGCCTATCGCTTTGTCGAGTCCGGCAAAGGACGCCTAATCGCGCAGGTCCAGATGCAGCAGGCGGCCGACGAAACGGTCATCGTCTGCAATTTTGGGAATTCCGGATTGACGCCGGAACTGCTCGGAGAACTGCTCGTCGCGGCGACGGGACGCGCCGAACTGGGAGACGCGGCCGAGCGGCAGCGGATTGGAGAACGAATCATCTGCCTGGAGCGCGCCTTTAACGTCCGCGAAGGCTTTGGTCGTCAGGACGACACGCTGCCGGAGCGCATGTTGACCGAGCCGCTGCAAGCGGCGGGGTCCTCCACGGGTCAGGTGGTCCGTCAGCTCGATGCGCTGCTCGACGAATACTATGCCGCTCTCGGCTATACTCCCGACGGGATTCCGACGCGGGAAAGGATGGAGGATTTGGGGCTATGTTCATTCGCATGACGTTTGTTCGGTTTAAACCCGGCGCGATGCCGGAGGTCCAAGCCCTGTATAACGACGTAGTGATCCCGAAGATGAAGGAACAGTCCGGCCTGCGCTTTGTCCACTTTTTGGAACAGGTGGACGACCGGAACGCCGGTATCTCGATCACGGCGTGGGACTCGGGCCAGGCGGCCGAAACGTACGAGCAGAGCGGTGTTTACCCGCAACTGCTCGCCCAGTTTGAAAAGTGGTATGCGGCGCCGCCGGAGCTGCGTTCCTACGACGTCACCGTGAGTTCCGATCCCATTCTGCTGCGGATCTTTTGATGTCGTCGGTCTATGATCGCCTTTTGGAACTGGCCCAGCCTTACCTGGATACCCGCGACAATGACCTCCACGTACGGACCGCCCGGCAATTCGCCGAGAGGTTGTTGGAACAGATCCCGGCCGATCGAGACATCGTCATCCCCGCCATCCTCCTGCACGACCTGGGCTGGAAGATGATCCCGGAGGAACTGCAGGCGACGGCATACGGGCCGGTGATTCAAGACCCGGAACTGAACCGCAAGCACGAGGTCGAGGGGGTCCGGTTGGCTCGGGGGATTCTCGAGCAAGTGAATTACGACCCGGTCAAGACGCAGGAAATCTTGACGATCATCGACGGACACGACTCGCGGCCGGTGGCGCTCTCGGTCAACGACCAGATCGTCAAGGACTCGGATAAACTGTGGCGATTGTCGGAAAAGGGGTTCAAACTCTTCCAGCGCACCTTTGGCATCCCGCCGATGGAATTCGCGGAATGGCTCGGCGCCCAGGTCGACCGCTGGTTCTTTACCGAGCCTGCAAAAGTGATCGCGCGGCAAGAGATACAAAAACGGAAAGCAGAAATTTCCCGGAACGGCTCGAAGGGAGCGTGACCGATGCGGATCAAAATCGATTGCGAACGCTGTACCGGAGATGCGGTTTGTGTGGGCCACGCGCCGCTCGTCTTTGCGCTCGACGACGATAACAAAGCCGTCGTCGTGAATCCGGAGGGCGCGGACGAACAGACAATTCGCGAGGCGGCCGCAGAGTGCGCCGGCGCGGCCATCCTCCTCGAAGACGACGAGGGGAATCCGATCTTTCCGTAGGGAGACATACCTATGACCGAATACGATGGCATCATTATCGGCGCCGGACCCAATGGGCTGACGCTCGGCGGCTATCTCGCCAAGGCGGGACTCAAGATCCTGCTCCTGGACCGGCGGCTGGAAATCGGCGGCGGCCTGGCGACCGAGCAGGTCACCATCCCCGGCTTTTTGCACAACACCCACGCTGTCTATCACATGATGGTCGACTATGCGCCGGTCTTTAAGGACCTGCGACTGTTCGAAGAGTCGGATTTGAAATTCGTCAAGCCGGAACCGGCCATGGTCCTGCCCCTGTCCGACGGGCGCAGCCTCTGTCTCTATTCCGACGTCGAGAAAACGTGCGCGTCGATCGCTCGCTTCTCCCAGCGCGATGCCGACTGCTATCGCGACATGGCGCACGAGTTTCAAACCTACGTGGACGAATTTCTGGCGCCCGCCACCTACGCGCCGTCGATGCCGCCCTTTGAGCAGCTCGCCAAGCTGTCCACGAACGAGGTCGGGCAAGGCATCAACGAGCTCACGGAAAAGACACCGCGGCAGATCGTCGAGGAGCGCTTTGAGAACGAGCACGTGCGTGCCCTCTTCCTCTACGCGGCCTGCATGTGGGGCCTCGATTACGACCTTGAGGGGGTCAGCTATCTCGTCCCGCTTCTCATCAATCGCGCGGCGAATTACCGCCTCTGCGTCGGCGGGACGCACCACCTCGCGCACGTCTTGAGCCAGGTGATCTATCGCAACGGCGGCATGATCCTCAGTCCCAAGCTCGTCAAGCGCATTGTCGTCGAGGGGGGCGCGGCGGCCGGCGTGGAATTGGAAGACGGAACCGTGTACCGGGCTTCGAAATTCGTGGCGAGCAGTCTGAATCCCCACCAGACGTTCATGCAGCTCGTCGGTCCGGAGCATCTGGACGCGAATTTCGTCCAGCGCCTAGAGGATTGGCAGTGGGAAAAATTCAGCCTCTTCGGAGTCCACCTGGCCCTGGAGCATCCGCCGCATTTCAAGGCGGCCGAGAACAACCCGGATGTGGACAAGGGACTCGTCTACATCGTCGGCTATGAGACGGAGCAGGACTTGATCGACCATTGGGAAGCGATCAAGCAGGGGGAACTGGGCGACGGCGGATTTAATGCCGCGTTCCCGAGCGTCCACGACCCGCTCCAGGCCCCGCGCGGCAAAGCCACCGCGCTCCTCTCGCAGCACGCGCCTTTCCGGCTGAGCCAAGGGCCGGAGGCATGGTACGGTCCCCTGCGCGAGGAACACGCGGACCGCTGCGTCGCCGCGTTGCGCCGCTACGTGACCAACCTTTCCGACGAGGATATCCTCTGGCGCTATGTGTCGACTCCGCTCGACATCCACAACAAATTCCAGACGATGCACGAAGGCTCGATCAAGCACGGCGCCTACATTCCATTCCAGATGGGGTACTTGCGTCCGAACGAAGAGTGCTCGCAGCACGTGACCCCCATCAAGAACCTGTACGTCTGCGGGGCGAGCACCTTCCCGGGCGGCATGGTTATCTTCGGCCCCGGCTACAACGCCGCGAACGCGATCGCGGCGGAATTGGGGATTGAAAAATGGTGGCCGGAACCGGAGATGGTGACGCGGGCGAAAGAGAAAGGGATGCTGTAATGCCTGTGGCGTGACACGGGCGTCCTTCGACTGCGTCCCGAAGTGCGCGGGACTCCGCTCAGGATGCCTGCGCAACACGCCTCCTGGAGGTAGACAGATGAAAGTCAATTCGACCGGCCTCGGCAAGACCACCCTGGTGGCCAATTTCGGAGTCCTGGAACCGGTCGCCGGAGCGACGCCGGGGCTCAAAATGACGATCGAATCCACCCAGCCCATTCACTGGCACATCACCGTCGCGCTCGACGGCTCTGATATTCGCCAGTTTATCGGCATCGTCCTCAAACCCAAACTGCTGCTTCACGTTCTCAAGATGCTCCTCTCCCGCGCGCCCCAGGCTCCGGTCGGGACCAAGCCGGCCGCCGCGCCCGCGGCCAAAGCAACCACGGCAACCACGACAGCAGCCAAGAGCGCTACAACGGCCCAGTCCCAAATGCCCAATCCTAAATCGTAAATCTCGGAGCGAAGTCGAAGATCCCCGAAGTTAAAGATCCCTGAAGCTCGCAGACCCCCGAAGTGTAACGGAGGGGGGAGCGGAGGGGATGTAACGGAGGGGGGAAGCGGAAGGGATGTAACGGAGGGGGGAAGCGGAAGGGATGTGACGCAGGGGGGCGGAGGGGGCGGAGACCCCGCGCAATCTGCGGGGCGAAATCTGAAATCTGCAATCTGCAATCGAAAATTAAGAGGACCCATATGGCAGACACTACATTTGACGCCATCGTCGTCGGCGGCGGACATCACGGAACGATCATGGCCTGTTATCTTGAAAAGGCCGGCTTACAGACCGCGGTCTTTGAACGCCAGCAAGAGCTCGGCGGGGGCGCGTGCGGGGAGGACTTGCCCGCGCCCGGGTTTGTGCAAAACCCTTGCGCCCACTTTACCCGGTTCTGGACGCATCCGGCGTATACCGATTTTAACCTGCGCGAGTACGGGCTCCACTATGTTTTTCCCGAGCAGAACGAAGGGATGGTCTTTGACGACGGCACCGCCTTTGTCGGCTACTCGGCCTTTCGCGTCAATCCCGCGACCGGGAAAGAGGAATTCGCCCCGGACAGTGCGGCCAAGACGATTGCCGAGATCGCCCGCTTTTCCAAGCGCGACGCCGAGACCGCCGAAGAGCTGCTCGGCAAATACCGGCGCAAATGGGCGGCCGCATTCCGCGAGTATCGCTACAGCCCACCCACGCCGTGGGGCGTGCCGGACGCGCTCGAGCGCCTGCTCGACGATCCGGAAGACGGGATCGACCCGGTCTACCAGTTCATGACCTGCAAGCAGATCGCGTACGATCTGTTCGAGAGCGCCGAGCTGCGCACCTTGTTCATGCGCGCGGTCGAGACCTCGACGGGCAACTTTCCCGGCGACGTGATCGGCATCTATGTGATGATCCACACCCTGGGGCTCGTCCTCTCCTGGGAATCGGCGTCGATCGTGCTCGGCGGGACGCATGCGATCACGCATTCCCTGCAAAAAGCGTTCAACGCCATGGGCGGCAAGTTCCACGTCGAAAGCGAAGTCGCCCAGATTCTGGTCGAGAACGATAAGGCAGTCGGCGTCCGGCTCGTGAACGGCAACGAGTACCGGGCCCGCCAGCTTGTCGTCAGCGATCTGGGCGTGCCGCAAACCATCCTCCGGCTGCTCGGCGAAGACTATGTCACGCCCAAGGTGGCGCGACGCATTCGGAATATCGACTACGACCGGGCCCAGATCTATTGGGGAAACGTCGCGATGCACGAGCTGCCGAAATATACGGCCGCCTCTTATAATCCGGATGTGGGGCCGCAGCCGCGCTTGTACATGGGCCCCAAGGACCCGGACTATCTCGCGTGGCGTTATCAGGCCGACATCTTTACCAAAGGGTTCCCGGAGAAATGGTTCATCCTCGCCGCGCCCGACAGCATCTGGGACCCGGTGCGCGCCCCGGACGGCAAGCATACGATCCTGATCGAAGAGTTCGCCCCGCCCTACCGGCTCTTTTCGGATCGGGATTGGCGCCGGATGAAGCGCGAGGCCCCCGACAGGATGATCGCCGAGTGGCAAAAATACGCGCCGAACATGACGCGGGATAATGTCATCGCCGCCTTCATCACAACGCCCTACGACGTCGTGAACCGCCACCTGGATATGCTCGAGGGCGGATGGGTGGAAGGCGCGATGACCGCCTCGCAACTCGGCCGTTTTCGCCCGACGCCCGAATTCGCCAACTATCGCACGCCGGTCAAGAACCTCTACATCTGCTCCTCCAACCTGCACTCGGGCGGCGGCATCGGGCGCGGCAGCAGCTACTGCGCGTACAAGACGATTGCGCAGGATCTGGGCCTGCCGAAATTCTGGGAAGCCGCGGCGAGGAGCTACTAGGAAAAGGGAACTCGGGGGAAGTCGGGGGAACTCGAAGGAGCCACATGTCCCGTCTAGACAATCAGATCGCGATCGTCACCGGCGCGGCTCAAGGTCTGGGCCGCGCTTTTTGTGAAAAGCTTGCCGCCGAGGGCGCACACGTCGTCGCCGCGGATCTGAATCTCGACGGCGCGAGCGCGACCGCCCATGCGATTGGCGGCGGCGCGATGGCGCTTCAGGTGGACGTCTCGCAGGAAGCGAGCACGGCGAGGATGGCGGAAGAAACGCTCGCGCGTTGGGGGCGCATCGACATTCTTGTGAACAATGCCGGCATTTACCAGGGGCTCACGCGCCGGTCGTTCGAAGAGCTACCGCCGGGGGAGTGGGACCGCGTCATGGCGGTCAATTTAAAAGGGCCCTGGCTGTGCGCCCGCGCCGTGGTCCCGGCGATGAAAAAGCAGCGTCGCGGCAAGATCATCAACATCTCGTCCGCGACGTTCTTTAGCGGTTCGCCGCTCATGGCGCATTACGTCGCTTCGAAAGCGGGCGTCATCGGCCTGACGCGCGCCATGGCGAAGGAAGCCGGCGAGTATGGCATCTGTGTCAATGCCGTCGCGCCGGGATTCACCCTGACGGAAGCGAGCCGCGCCCTGCGGCCCGATGCGGAAACCTACGCGATCGACCGGGGCGCGATCCGCCGGGCGGAACAGCCGGAAGACCTCGTGGGGCTGGTCGCCTTTCTCGCCTCATCCGAAAGCGATTTCATCACGGGCCAGACGATCGTCGTGGACGGAGGGCGCCAACTCCATTAGCCCCGCTCAGAAGAACATGGTCAATTGATAGTTCGCCGGAAAAGGCGACGTATTCACGACCCGGACATAGTACGTGCCGGAAACTCCAAATCCGCCGAACCACGTCAGGTTCGTGGTCGGCGTTTTTGTGCAGATCGGCGGCGGCAGCGGCGTCAGGGTCGGCACGGGCGTCGACGTCGGCGTCGGGGTGTAGGTCGCCACATTGGTGGGGAACGGGGTCAGGGTTGGAAACTCTTGGGATTCGCAAGAGAAGAAATACTCCACCGTCCCCTGACCGACGGGATGGTCGAGCCACCAATTGTTCAGCTTTTCCGGCGGCCAGACCTGAAAAATCACGCCCGTTCCGACGGCTCCCACCAACCGGAGGCCCACTTGCGGGTGAAATGGATCGGAGATGACGGTATAATCGAATTTGTACCACTGGGCCGCGTTCCCCGGGAGGGTATGCACCAGTCCATCGATCGGCAGGGCGCGGTTGGGATCGTCGGGAGGAACGGGCAGCGTAACCAGCGGCGGCGTGCTCGGGGGCGGAGGCGCCAGCGGAGTGGCCAGTTGCGTCGCCGCGGCGCCCGGGGCAGGAGCCGGAACCGGGCTCACGCTCGAGCCCTGAACGGTCAGGACGAAATTCATCGGGGACGAATTGTTGTTGACGACGTGAACGTAATAAGTGCCCACCGATCCAAACGCGCCAACCCATATCAGGTCCGCGGACTGACACTGGCCTCCTCCGACGAGCGCGCCGGTGGCGCAGTCGATGGATTGGACCATCCCTCGGCCGGTGGGTTTTTCCTGCCACCACTCCGAAATGATCTCGGGCGCCCACACTTCAAAGTCCGGACCACCCTTCGCGGCGCCGTTTATCATTCTCAAGGTGACGACCGTGCGGGGGGGACCCACGAAGCCATAGTCGAACCGGAACCAAAAGTCCGAATTCGCGGCGATCGAATGGGTTTGGTTGTCGATGTAGGGAGCGTGAAAGGGGTCATTCCGCGAGGGGGTCAGGCCGAGGATCGTAAAGAGCGTCACAGCCAGGAACGCGGCGACGAACAGGCGGGTGCCGGAGCGCGGCAAGCGACGATGAATGAACATGGCTCCACCTCAAGATGTCACAAGCCCCCGGCAAGCTTGGGACGTGCCGGGAGCATTCATCACAATAGGCATCAATCGTAGTTCTTGTCTTCATTGTATGCCTAGTATGTTCGAGTGTCAAGGGTAGGAGCAAAAGCGGAGGTAAGCCACCGGCGCAATTCCCGGTCAGCTGAACTCGTATGCTGGAACCTTGATGAGGCGGCTCGGTCGTTTCCGCTCCCAGACCATCTTCCGAAGGCGCTCAACTGTTTCCGGTGCAAACAACTGCTCGCCCGTTTCAGTGTTCACGCGCGCCGGAACATTTTCAATGATGACGAGCTTGCCTTCCACCTCAAGGGTGTAGGTCACTTTGCGGTCTACCAACTTTTCGTTCCATGCGTCAGGAGTCATCTGAGGGTCTCCTCTATCAGGCCGGCCGCTCTCTGTTCTTTTTGATCTCGTTCACAATCTCGTCCAGCGTCAGGCGGCCAAACAGTTGTTCACGTTCCTCGGTATAGTCTCTGTAGCCTACTGAGAATTGGTTAATGAAACGGACGGTGTTCACAACGCCAATTTCCTTGCACAAGACGCTGATGGCTTGCGCCGTAATCTCAGCGAAAGGTCTCGTCTCTGTGATCATTTGTCAATCTCCTCCGCTAGTTCGACAGGCGTTACTATCTTGACCTGGAGACCTTGAATCACCCGCAAGCGCCGCAGGAGCCTATCGCCACACGTGCAGAAGCAATCTGCTTGAGCTTGCTCCGCCAGGGCAAGATGGAGCGCATTCAAGGGTCCGATTTCGCGAGCCTTGACCTCAACAGCATCCTGCAAATCGTTCAGAGCCATGTGTGCTGCTTGGACGACATTGACTCTAGATGAAAAATGCTTCATAATGAAAGCACACAACACGGCGAAAGGTAATCCGCGGATGCATCACCCGGTCGACCTCGCGGATCGCTCCCAGGCTCTCTCGCTCCCCCCTCTGCCGGTCCAATTGACCTCCTTCGTCGGGCGTGCTCGCGAGCTCGCGGATGTGAGGCAATTGCTCACATCGTCGCGCCTCGTCACCCTTACCGGCGCCGGCGGCTGCGGCAAGACGCGCCTCGCCCTCCGCGTGGCCTCTGATCTCTGGGGCCCGTACGCCGGCTGCGTAGGCTGGGTCCAATTGGCGCCGCTCGCCGACCGGTCGCTTGTTCCTCAAGCGGTGGCCAAGGCCTTGAACGCCTTCGTGCCGCCCGGTTTCTCCGTCCTCGACGCGGTTCTCAGCCTGCTCCACGACCGGCGCCTCTTGCTCGTCCTGGATAACTGCGAGCACCTGGCGGCCGCCTGCGCCGAATTTGCCCAAGCGGTCTTGGGTGATGCACCGGGGGTTACCATTCTCGCCACCAGCCGCGAGCCGCTTGGCCTCAGCGGTGAGCTGCTCTACCCCGTAACGCCTCTTTCGCTCCCGCCTCCGTCTGTCGGGACCGATCTCCTCCGGTTCGATGCGATTCGTCTGTTTGTCGAACGTGCGCGCGGCGTGCGGCCCGATTTTACCTTGACGTCAGCCAACGGCAAGACCATCGCGGAGATTTGTCGCCGCCTCGACGGGCTGCCCCTCGCCATCGAACTGGCGAGCGCACGCATCAACGCGCTCACCCTCGATCAAGTTGTGGCGCGGCTCGACGACCGGTTCGCCCTGCTCAGTTCCACGGCCCATGGTATCCCCTCCCATCATCGTACTCTCGGCGCCGCCGTCGACTGGAGCTACGACTCACTCTCGACCCAGGAGCAGACCCTGCTGCGCCGGTTGTCGGTGTTCGCCGGCGGCTGCACGCTCGCGGCCGTCGAGCGCGTGTGCGCCGACGAGGACCTCCCCAGCGAGCGTGTTGTTGATGTGCTCTCGTCGCTGATCTCCAAGTCGCTGGTCGCTGCCCAAACGCTAAAGCCGGGTGAGGCGCGCTATCACATGCTCGAAACGATTCGACAGTATGCAGGCCACAAATCGAATGCCTCGGGCGAAACCGAGAGACTGCGCGATCGCCACCTGGAGCACTATCTGGAGTTGGCCGAAAAAGCACAGCCCAAACTGAACAGCGCGGAGCAACTGCCTTGGTTCGAGCAGGTCGAGAGCGAGATCGATAACATCCGCCTGGCGCTCGAATGGTCGGCCACCCAATCCCGCTTCGAGGAGGGTCTCCGCATCATCGACGCGCTGAACTTTTTCTGGTACACGCGCGGCTACTGGAGGGAAACGTATGCCCGTTTAGTTGAGTTTTTGAAAAGCGCAAGTGCGCGGCCGCCGTCTCTCACGCAGGGCAAGGCGCTGAGCACCGCAGGGCAGCTCGCGGTCCAGTTGGGTCATTTTGAGGACTCGTTCGCCTATTACCAGGAGAGCATCAAGATTCTGAGAGAGGTCGGCGAGAAAGGGAAGACGCTACTCGAATCGGCGCTGTCCTCATACGCTCTCGGAGTCGTATTCTACGATCCGGTCGCGGGCCGCCGCTATGCGGAAGAAGCCGCGCAATTGTGCCGCACTTCGGGTAACCGGTACTGCCTGGGGATCGCGCTCACCGTGCTCGCGATGGCGGCAGAATATTCCGGCGATTTTGATTTCGCGCGCCAGTGCTACGAGCAAGCCGCGCGGGAAAAGCTGGAGATCGGAGACAGGAGCAGTTACGCACGCGTACTTTCCGTTTACGGAAGAGCCTGTGCGTACCACGGGGATGTCGAAAAGGCAGCCGCTCTTCTCGACGAGGCGATGGCTATTTCGGTCGAACTCGGAGACCGTTGGAATCAGAGCGTGGCCAGGATGGGTCTGGGCATCGTCGCGCGGGTCAACGGCCGGCATGAGCAGGCCGAGTCATTGCTCACCCAGACTCTCCTCGAGCTCCATGACCTGGGTGAAAAGAGAATCGCGGCACCGACCTTGGTGCAACTCGCTCTGGCCAAGCTCGCGCAAGGCAACTACGCCGGGGCTGCCCAGCATTTGTGCGACTCCCTCTCGGCAGCGGGCACGGCGCATACCCGCATATTCGTCCCCTGGGCGCTCGAGCTCTCCGCCTTTCTGCTAACGACCTTGGGAAAGCCGGTCCCTGCCGCTCGTCTGTTGGGCGCGGCTCAAGCGCTGCGCGGGGAATTGAGGATGCCGAATTGGCCGGTAAACCGGGCAGAGTACGAGTCCTATCTGGCTGCCGTGCATTCGCAGCTTGACGCGGCTTCTTTCCACACCGCTTCGGAAGAAGGATGCGCGATGACGACCGATCAGGCGATGGCCGAAGCAGAGCAAGAGCTCTCCCTCCATGCCGCAGCGCCTCCGCCTGTCGAGCCGCGTGATCCCAACGCACTCACCCCGCGGGAAGTGGAGGTGCTGCGCCTGGTCGCCGCGGGGTTGAGCAACGAAGAGGTCGCGGCCAAGCTCGTGATCAGCCGGCGCACAGTGAGCACGCATCTCTCGGCCATCTACGGAAAGCTGGGGGTGACCTCGCGCACGGCGGCCGCCCGCGCCGCGCTCGATCGCAATCTCATGTAACGCCTCTGTCCCCTCCACTTGTGCCCGCTGCCCAGTGTGAGCAGCGGGTTTTGTATTTCCCGGATATGTAAGTTCGGTCTCTCCTGAATACGTAACGGGAATACGTCATTATCCGGATGTGCTGCTCTCCAAACGCTGGTATAGTGATGCCGAGAACCGATTCGAACCGTTGGCGAGAGAAAGGAGGCAGCGCACATCCACGTGCGACTACCTGACCGGCAGGATTTGGTAAAGGAGGTGACCAGTGGTTCTTCACGTGATCAAGTGGGATGTCCACCCGGACAAGACAGAGGCCTTTCAAAAGTGGTCAGAAGGAGCGATCAGGCGCAAACTGGCAGTACCGGGGATCGTCGAGTTTCGGGCATATCGGGGAGTGGCCGGCGCGCCGCAGGTGGTGGTAACCCACGAATTCGCCGACATGGCAGCCTGGGCGGCCTGGAATTTCAGCGATGAGGTGCAGAAAATACAGGCCGAGTTGCGCACGTTCACGGTCAATGTGACGAGCGAACTCTGGGGCCCGTTGCCCAGCGTGCCCGCCCCCATGCGGCCGGGGAAGCAGGTGCGGGAGTAGCCAAGGGCGGGGGGACGCTTCCAATCGCCGCCAGGGAGACCTGTTGCCGCTCCTGAAGCGCGGTGCGGGTCCGCCCCCGAGTGAACGATCGCTGGCGTGAGCAAGCTCAAGCCGGGAGCAGAGGTATTCTCTCCCGGCTTTCGCGCTCCACAATCGTAGTCGGGTAATGGTTATGAAGAGAGCCATGGCATTCTCAGCGGACATTCGTCCTTCATCCCCGCTGGAGGGCAGGGGGCGGGCGATGAGGGCGGAAGGGGAAATCACAAAGCGGCCATCGCCCGCGACTGGCGGGGCGGCCACTTGACAGCGGAAAGTTGTGCGCGATACTAGGGAGCATCGTATCCACACAGCGCCGGCCGCGCGATCCACGGACGAGGCGTTGGTGACAACCTGTTGTGTGCGTCACGCGGCAGGCCCATTGTTCTTTATCCCTGGAAGGAGAATGCACATGAGCGGGTTTAGAAAGTTCTTGCTGCAGGGCAATGTCGTGGATCTCGCCATCGCCGTCGTGATCGGCGTCGCTTTCGGAGCGGTGGTCACCGCGCTGGTCAAGGACATTATCACGCCGATCATTGGAGCCTTTGGCGGGTTACCCGACTTTTCGGCGTGGAGCTTTGCGATCAACGGCTCCAAGTTTCTGATCGGCGATTTTATTAATGCTCTGATCTCGTTCGTCGTGATCGCCGCCGTCGTGTACTTTCTCGTCGTCCTGCCGGTCCAGAGGCTCATGGAGCGCTACAAACCGGCGCCGGCCGTGGCGCCCGAGACCGTGCGCGAGTGCCCCTACTGCTTGAGTAAGATTCCCAAGGCGGCCTCCCGGTGCGCCTTTTGCACGGCGGAGGTCAAGCCCGCTGCCTGACATCAAATCAAAGATTATCGTCTAGGGCTTGATAGCGGCGCGGCGTGCTGACGATATACGCAGCACAGCCGCGCTCTTCAATCCTTCCCGTCTAGTCTGACGTCTCACCCGACCATAAACGACGAGCTGCTGCGTTGGAAAACGGGGACGCACGGAATATGGAAGCAGTGATCTTTATCGGCATCCAGGCTACCGGGAAATCCACCTTCTACTGCCAGCGCTTTGTGGATACGCACGTCCGTCTCAATCTCGACATGCTGAGGACGCGGCACCGCGAGCAGATCCTGCTCGACGCTTGCCTCGCGGCCAAGCAGTCGTTCGTGGTCGATAACACGAATGTCACTCGCGCCGCCCGCGCCCGCTATATCGCCCCGGCGCGAGCGGCCGGTTTCCGCGTCGCCGGCTATTACTTTCAATCGAGCTTGCGCGACGCCATGGCGCGCAATCGTCAACGCCGCGGGCGCAAGGCCATCCCCGAGCGGGGCATCGCCGCGACACAGGGACGGTTGGAGGTTCCCAGCCTTGACGAAGGCTTTGAGGCGCTCTACTCCGTCACCGTCAGCGGGCCGAACGAGTTTAGCGTGCGGGGGTGGAGAGATACACTTGGCCAGCCCGACAGGTGAGGCCACTCTCCTCGTCCATCTCGGGCTCCGTTAGCCAGGTCGAGCCACCGGCGCGGTCCTGGTCGTCGTAGCCTAGGCCCTTGTGGCCGTCGTACTATCGACGCCCCTCTGCCCCCTTCCTCTTTTCTCCACTGCCCTCAACTCCCGCCCCCCTCCTCCCCGCGTTCCGCGAGCGCGCCAGCACGCTTGCGTCCTCAAACCCGCCCTCGCTCATCGACGCCAGGAACGACCGCTCCGGCCCCGCGCCCGACGAGAACGAATTTCGCCGAACAGCCGCGCCTATCCCCCAGAAATAGTCTTACCCAGCTCAACGCAATCTTTGATAAGCGTGGGGAGGTTCGGAGCGTTAAAGCTCATGCCCGGCGCCGGCCGCCGGTTCTTCTTCAGGTCTGGCGGCTCATGGCGATGGTGGGGAAAGGTAGGAGCAAGGCGGGGTCTTCAGGATACGGCTGGGGGTCGTACCATCGGATCTTTTCCGTTCCGCGGAAGAGGGTGTAACTGTAATCGACAACGTACTCGGCGCGGGTTGGAAAAGGCATGTCTCACTTGGCGACCGGTAATCGCAAAGCGGGTTCCCGAGTGTCAAGGTCGATCGGTGTCGATACGCTGCTGAACGGGAATCTGACGCTTTTTCTAGAGGCCTTGCAGCACCTGGTTCTGCCGGCCACAGTCCTTGCACTCGCGCAATGGGCTCTCTTCACGCGAGTGATGCGGTCTTCGCTGATTGCCGAACTCGACCAGGACTATGTCACCCTTGCCAGGGCCAAGGGCTTGCCTGAGCGAGCGGTGGTCGGCGGTCACGCAAGGCGCAATGCCATTCTACCGGTTATCTCCGTTGGGAGCACGGCGGTCTCCCTTTCAATCACCAACATTGCCTTAGTCGAGATCGTCTTTAACTTTAACGGGTTGGCGCGGTCTGCAACTCTCGCCATGCTACAGTTGGACACACCGGTGGCAGTCGGACTGACCATTTTCACCTGCCTGGTCACTGTGCTTTCAAGCCTCATCGGCGACATCCTCTACGGCTTGTTTGATCCGAGGGTCAGGGCCGCTTGACGAGACAAAAGGGAGGTCGTTGAACGTGCGCTGGAGGAGTTTTCTGAACATCGAATTGGTGGCGGGCTCGGTCCTGCTCCTCGTCTTTGCCGCCGTGGCGCTGGCCGCACCTCTCCTCGCGCCCCCGGGCGAGGGCGATCCCTACGCAATTCCCGGGCTAGGTATCGCCATTCCCCCCGCGGAACCGAGCCCCAATCATCCTTTGGGCCTCATGGCCGGCCAGCATGACATCCTTTACGGGATCGTTTGGGGCACCCGGGTGGCCTTCAAGGTGGGCCTCCTCGTCACCGCCGCTCGAGCGTTGTTCGGTGTTCTGATGGGTCTGCTCGCCGGTTACCTGGGCGGGCTCTTCGACGCCGCGCTGATGCGGGTCACTGACGCTTTTATGGCATTCCCCATTTTCATCGCGGTCATGGTCATGTCAACCCTACTTCAGTTCGGTCCGTTCAGGGGACGCCAGGGCGGCGTGCAGACGATCATTGCCTTGGCGCTGATACTGTTTGGCTGGATGCAGTACGCTCGCCTGGTACGCGGAAATGTCCTGGCGGAGCGAAGCAAAGAATACGTGCAAGCGGCGATCGCGGTGGGCGTGCGAGCCCGCAGCATCATCTTCCGCCACGTGCTTCCCAATTGTGTGGCCAAAGGATTATTCGTCCTCATGGCCTCGGACGTGGGCGCCATGGTGGTACTCATGTCAATGTTCAGCTTCATCGGAGTGGGCGGTGGGGCGCGCCCTGTGGCCGACTGGGGGCAAATGCTGGGCCTCTCACGCGATTGGATCATCGGAGCACCCGGCACCGGCTTTCAATATTGGTATACCTTCATCCCCGCAAGCATGGCGATTCTGATCTTTGCAGTGGCCTGGAATCTTGTCGGAGACGGGCTGGACGCGCTCCTGGACCCTCGCCTTCGAAGATCCCGGTAGTCCTCGATCCGGGAGCGGGAGGATCACAAAATAGCCCGCCTTGTCCATCCGTACCGGTTCGCTCGGATCGCTCGCGATGATCTGTGGTATGTCTACCGTTGGAGGAGCCGCCGGGTCGTTTCCCGCGAGGACCAGGTATTCGATTGCCGGATTCCCGATAATGTTTTTGACCACTTTATCAATGCCGATGTTCTCGGTCTCGGTCTTGCCGGCGGTGGCGATTGGACGCAAGGCCGCGGCGAGTTGATCGAGCGTCTCACGCATACAGCCGCACTTTTGGCACTTGGGCAGCGCGATCGCCGCCTCCATTTCTCCATAGATCGTTTCTAGATTCTCTTTACTCATCGCCCATCACCTCTAGCTCGTCGACGCCCATTTGCGTCTTCCAGTTCTCGCGGCAGGTTTCGTCGTCGCCGCCAGTTTCTGCGCCTTGGCCGCGATCTTGCTAAAACGCTCGACGGTCTCCCAGACCTTCTTGTCGTAGAGTCAATAGTAGGTATAGCCGCCGCGGGGTTGCGCTCGCACCAGCCCATCGTCGCGCAGGACGCGCAGGTGGTGCGAAGCGAGAGGCTGCCAGAGGCAAGTGGCCTCTACAGTCATTGGTACATCAACTTATTCTTATATAGTATTCGTAGGGGCTGTGGATATGTGTAGAAATGGGCAAGTTGTCGACCGTGCGCGAGAGGTCGCGTGAGGAATGAAGAGGGAGCGGCTTATATAGGGACGGGGCTAGAATGGCGTTTTGGGCGCCTGGGGAAGCGCTGTGGCCATAAAAATGGGCTCTTGCACAGACCGTTTGCACATCTTTTCCCTCACACGAGCGCTAGGGGGAAAATGCGGATGGGAGCACAACTTGTCCGTTTCCAAGTTTGGTAAGAAAGCGGGTTATCCCCATATCAGGTGGGTTATCCACAGATAAACGGCAAGTTATCCACATCTTCTGCTTGCACAGCGGCCTTGAAATAAACATAAAAAGGAGAGCTTTTGTGGCTCTCCTCTTTATGTTTATTTCCTTGAAGTTAGTGACTCTTTAGATATGGCACGAGACTGGCCGCAAGCGGGCTGCCGAGGCCGGTAACAAAGTCATAGCCCGTGGTCGCCGTGCAGGTGCTGCCACATTTTCCGTTCTTTCCCGAGGTAATGTCCCGGTCGTAGGTGGAATAGGCGGCTTTCGCTGCGTTGTATTCCGGCGAGCTGGTCAGGCTGTCGCTGGAGAGAGTGCTGCTGCGTCCTTGGTTCGCCAGGGCGATGAGGGCCGCCCACTGCGGCGCGCCGGCGCTCGTCCCCCCGACCTGATACCAGCCGCTCTGGCGTTGATATTTGGTCGAATCATAGATCGAGACGCCTGTGCTCGGATCGGCATTGTACGAAACATCGGGAACTCCCCGCTTGCTGCCGGTGCTCGGAATCGGATAGCCGGACTGGTAACCGGGCTCCGCCTCATAGGCGCTGATGCCGCCGCCCGAACCGCTCCACGCGGTTTCAGATGTCACGTCGTAGCTGCTGTCAAGGTTTAGGGTCGTTCCGCCGACGCCGATGACGTACGGCGATACCGAAGGATAAATGACGCCGGTCCCGCTGTCGCCCGAGGAAGCGGTGAAGGTCACGCCCGACTTGTTAAAGTGGCCATCGTAAGAACCCTCGCTCGAGAACTCGGACCCTCCCCAGCTCATCGACACCACTTTAGCTCCGCTATTCACAGCTTTATCCACAGCGCTGAGGAGATTGGCAAAGCTGTTCGTCTTGGCTTCGACGAGGAGAATGTCGGCACCCGGTGCGATCGCGTGCGCCCACTGGACGTCGAGTGAAATCTCGAGCGCCCAGCCGGCGTCCGTCCTCGGCTTGCCCGAGGCATAGACCTTTTGGAAGCAGGGGTGCGGGCCCGCGGAAACGGTGCATGAGGGCTGCCCGGGCAAGCCATTCATGGTCGGCAGGTTGAACTTGCTGATGAACGTGCTCAGGTCGCTCGCGGCAGTCGGATCGTCGAATGCATCCACGATGCCGATGATCTGACCCGAGCCGGTCGCTGTGAGCTGATCAAAGCCGTACGCGTGGCGGATCTGGGCCGGCGAATAGCCGGTGGGCGAGGTCGTGGCCTGGTGACGAATGTGTATGGGGGGATGAGCTGTGCGGCCGTCGAGGGGGCTGCCCGCGCTGGCGGTCGAGAAGATAGCCGCCGCGAGCAAACAAGCTGCCAAGAACGAGACGAGGCGTTTCATGTCTTCCTCCTGGAGATCGAACGGGATGGAGCTCGCCGTGAAGCGAGCAGGGTTGGTGCCGGGAGAAAAAGCGACCGGCGCGCGGCCGTGCGGATTTAGAACTAGAACATCGAGAACGGGTCGGCCGGAAAAGCCAAAAGAGGTCGCGGGACAGTCCGCCTGCCAGCAGCTCGACGGCGAGCGCAAGGAGGAAACAAACCGTGGAAGCCCTCAGCCCGGTCGTTGGGTGGCCACACCACGGAACTCCGGCCAGGAATATTATAACACAAGATTCATAGTTAAGCGCGCGGCTGGTAGAGCCGCTCTTTGATCGCCAGGGCCTCGCGGCGGCGCTGGCTGTCTGTCTCGACCAGATCGGCGATCTTGTCGTGGGCATACATGACCGTCGTGTGATCGCGGCCGCCGAGCAGTTCGCCGATTTGCGGGAGGGAGGCGCCCGTCTCTTCGCGCAAGAGGTACATTGCCATCTGCCGTGGGACTACCACCTCTTTGCTGCGGCTCCGCCCGGTCAAGTCCGCCACGTCGACGCGGTAGTATTCCGCCACGACCGCGAGGACTTGGTCGACGGTGATCGGTTGGTGCTGGAGCGAGTCCTGCAAGACTGTCGACGCCAGGTCGACGGACATGGGCGTATTCATCAGCCGCGCGTAGCCGATCACGCGCGTAAGAGCGCCTTCCAGCTCACGAATATTGCTCTGGACTTTGTGGGCGATGAAATCGATCACCTCGTCCGGCACCACCGCGCCCCGGCCCTCCGTTTTGGTGCGGAGAATCGCGATGCGCATCTCCAGGTCCGGGGGCTGGATGTCCGTGATCATCCCTCCCTCAAAGCGCGAGCGCACACGTTCCTCGAGGGTCGGTATCGCACGCGGGTGGCGATCGCTCGAGATCACGATCTGCTTATTGGCGGCATAGAGATGATTGAACGTGTGGAAAAACTCTTCCTGCGTCCCTTCTTTGCCGCCGATGAACTGGATATCGTCGATGAGGAGGACGTCGAGTTGGCGGTAATAGCGCCGGAATTCTTCGTTGGTCTGATTCCGGATCGCGTTAATCATGTCGTTCGTAAAGGTCTCGGAGGAAACATAGAGGACGCGCTTGCCGTGGGTGAGGGGCACCTGGCCGATGGCGTGCAGGAGATGCGTCTTACCCAACCCCGTCCCGCCGTAGATAAACAGCGGGTTGTAGGATTCACCCGGGTGCTCGCTGACCGCGAGGGCGGCGGCGTGGGCGAGGCGGTTGGAGCCGCCGACGATAAAGGTAGTAAACGTGTATTTGGGATTGAGGACGGAGGGGACGCGGTCGGCCAGGTCGGCGTCGGTCCTGTGGACCGGGGCGCGGTCCTCTTCGACCGGCGGGGCGGGCAGGCGCGGCTCGAGGCGATCGCGAGACGGCGCGAGCGGAGGCCGAGGTTCCACTTCGCGTTCGTCCCAGCGAGGGAGGGACGGCTCGCGCGGCTCGGGCTCGCGGTATTTGGCTTGCGACTTGTCGCCGACCACGTAACGCACCTCCGTGGACTGGCCTGTGATGCCCACGAGGGTGCGCTGGATCGTCGTATGTAAACGATTCTCAAGCCACTCTTTCGCATATTGGCTCTGGACGCCGACGACGACCACGCCATCCGAGTACGAGATAGCATACGTCGGCCGGACCCAGGTATCGAAGGTGGCCTTTGTCATTTGGAGCTGGAGTTCGCCGAGGGTCGCGTGCCAAAGCTCGCGTGCGTTCATTGCATGAGCAATATAGCAGAACTCGACCCTGCACGCAAGCGGAGCACCTTAAAAAGGGAAAACGCGTCGAGTGAAAGGGCAAGGCCTGAGCGGGCACCACAACCTGTGCCGCTCGTTCACGCGGCAGGCCCAAGATAGGGGGTGGGTAAACCGGGCATCAATTGGGTCCAGAAACAAACAATGCTATAATCCTGCCAATGTCCAAGCGCCTTTTCTTCTTCGTCCTCACCCCCATTCTCCTCGGTCTGGTTGCTGCCGCCGTCGCGTTTTATCTCACCACCAGCATGCGTGAGGTGAGCGGTGTGGTCCGCGACTCGGAAGCGCGGCGGCCGCTCGTGGGCGCCGCCGTCTCCGCCGAGGGGGCGAACGCGAGCACGAACAGCCAGGGTGAGTACTCGCTCCGCGTGCCGCGCGGGAATATTACCCTGGCCGCGAGTGCCGACGGATACACCCCCGCGCAGGTACAGATCGACGCGAGCGACCCGACGGTGGGTCATCTGCTCGCGAACCTCGAACTGGCCCCCAACCGCGTCATGGGCGTGGTGCGAGACGGCGAGCGCGGCCAGCCGATACCGAACGCGCCGGTTCGGGTGGGCGATCAATCGGTTACGACGAACAGCCTGGGAGTTTTTCAAGCGCGCGGGGTCAAGAGCGGCGCGATGCTGAGCGTCACCCTGGCCGGATACGAGCCCCTCTCCATCGCCTATCGCGGCCAGAACAACATCGACGTCAAGCTCATGCCTCAAAAGACCGGCCTCGCCATCGTCGACAAATTCACGAACGAGCCGGTGCCGAACGCCCAGGTCCAGATCGGCGACGAGGTCGTGAGCACGGACGCCCAGGGACACGCGCGCTTGCGCTCTCTCCGCGCCGGCGTGACCGTTCACGTCACGGCGGCCGGCTACGAAAAGACGGATGCGCCTTACGGCGGCGGCAATCTCCAAATCGCGCTGCGCCCGAATGTTCTCGACGGCACGGTCACGGACAAGGGAACGGGGAAACCGATCAGCGACACGCTTGTGTATCTCGGCAACTCCTTTGTGGCGACGAATGCGCAGGGCGCCTACCATTTCGACAATGTTCCTGAGAACGCGACGGTGGATTTCAAGGTCCCCGGCTATCGCAAGCTCGAGATGAATGTGGCCAGCAAGCGCCAGGACGCCCAACTCGTCCCCTTTTTGGTAAAAGGAATCCACCTTCCCTTTGGCATGAAGCCGGACCAGGTGCGGGCCGATATCGACCTTGCGGCCAAGACCGAGCTAAACGCCATCGTGCTGGATGTGAAAGCGGAAAAGGGCCCGGTGGCTTGGGACAGCAAGGTGCCGCTCGCCAAAGAAATCGGAGCGCCGTATCTCAAGGGGATCGACCTGCTCGAAGTGGTCGAGCGCTGCCGCGTCGAGAACGTCTATTGTATCGCGCGCATGCCGGTCTTTCAGGACACGCGACTCGCGAACGCGCATCCGGAGCTCGCGCTCAAGTATCCGGACGGCAAGGTCTATAGGCAGAGCGACGACCAGGCCTGGACGGATCCGAGCAATCCCGCCGTGTGGGACTATGACATCGCGCTCGCCAAGGAAGTGGCCGCGATCGGGTTTGACGAGATCCAGTTTGATTACGTCCGCTTTCCCGGCCATCAAGACGGTTTGTACAGCGGCGCGACCGCCACGGAAGCGGGGCGCGTGAGTGCGATCACGGGGTTTTTGGCGCGAGCGCAGAAGGAATTGCGGCCGACGGGCGTCTTTCTCTCGGTCGACGTCTTTGGTCTCACCGTGGCCGCGCACGACGATCAGTATACGGGGCAGCGGCTGCAAGATATGGGTCCCTATGTGGACTATATTGCGCCGATGGTTTATCCCGCGGTGTGGTCCGAGGGCTCGTATCTCTTATCCAACGGACTGGGGATAGCCAACTGCACGGAAGCGGTCAAGTGCCCCTACGACGTGATTTATAACAGCTACAAGCGGGCGACGGAGCGGACGAGCACCAAGGTGCGGCTGTGGCTCCAGGCCTACGCCGGCAAGGGGAATTTCGGCGTTCCGGAATACCGCTTGCAGAAAAAGGCCGCGGAAGATGCCGGCAGCCAGGGCTGGATGTTCTGGAACGCCTCGGGGCAGTATGACCCGGCGATATTCGCGGCAAAATAAAGTCAGAAGGATGAGGGATGAAGGATGAAGAAGGGCTGCTTTTTCTTCATCCTTCATCCCCGCTGAGGGTCGCGGGGTCTGCGACCTTCCGCCTTCATCCTTTGAATGATCTTGCGATTCGCCGCAGGAAAGGCATAGCGCGACAGATTGCGCGGCCGCACCCACTTGAAGGCGGCGCAGCCCAGCGCTCGCGGATTGCCGCTCACGTAGCGACAACGGAAGGCGTGCAAGGTGATCGAAAAGTGAGAATAGCCGTGATCGACCACGGCGAATTCGGCTCCCACCGCGACGCGAACGCCCAGCTCCTCTCGCACTTCGCGCCGCACGCACTCCGCCAGTGACTCTCCCCGCTCCCGGTGCCCGCCGGGAAATTCCCACAGCCCGCCGAGCAAATCGCGCGCAAAGCGCTGCGCGATGAGAATCTCGTCCCCTTTCCAAATGATGCCGACGGCGACCTGGTGATGAGGCCGTCTTTTCTTGGCGTGTTTCGCGGGGAGTTGTTGCTGGATGCCGAGCCGGCGGGCGAGGCAGCCGCGGCGGAGCGGGCAAGCGGGGCAGGCGGGTTGGCGCGGAGCGCAGAGGGTGGCGCCCAGGTCCATGAGGCCCTGATTGAAATCGCCCGCGCGGCCGTGGGGGACGAGCGTTTCGGCAATCGCCCACAGCTCCTTCTGCGTCTCGGTGCGCGCGGGGTCCTCTCGAATTCCGAAATAGCGGCAGAGCACGCGGACCACGTTCCCGTCGAGAACGGGAGCATCGCGGTGATAGGCAATGCTCGCGATGGCGCCGGCCGTGTAGCGGCCGATGCCGGGGAGCGAAAGGAGCTCGTCGACGGTCGAAGGGACGCGACCGTGAAAGCGGGTCACGATCTCACGCGCGGCCCGGTGGAGGTTCCGGGCGCGTGCGTAATAGCCGGCGCCTTCCCAGGTTTTCAAAACGGCGTCGAGGCGCGCGGCCGCGAGGGACGCGACGGTTGGAAAGCGGGCGAGGAAGCGTTCATAGTAGGGGATGACGGTCGTGACTTGGGTCTGCTGCAAGAGCGCTTCGGAAATCCAGACCCGGTAGGGGTCATGCGCATCGCGGCGCCAGGGCAGGTCGCGCTTGTGGGTTGCATACCAGGCCAAAACGCGCCCGGCGAACGCGCGGGCGCGCGCCGGGCTGATCTTACTTGTAGATATCATCCTCCACTTGCCATTATATCACAGCGCGACCCGAGTCGCCTCTCAAGCGCTCCCAGTCCGCGCGGAGGATCCCCATAAGATAGATGTCGTGGAATTCGCCGTCGCGGTAGAGGGCCTGGCGGCGCACGCCGTCCCGCCGGAACCCGGCCTTTTCGTACGCCCGCACCGCGCGCGGGTTATAGTCGTAAACCTCCAATTCCACCCGGTTCAAACCCAATTGCTCAAACGCATAGCGCAAGAGAGTGCGTGTGGCATCCGTCCCGTACCCCTTGCCCCAATAGTCCTTGTCCCCGATAAAGATGCCGAAAATGGCGGTTCGGTTCTTCAAGTCGAGGTGATGCAGGCCGCAGTTGCCGATCAACTTGTTGTCGGCCAGTGTCAGGATCGCAAAGACGAGGCTGCTGTTATCTTTACCCCGCTGCTCGAACCATGCGATCTCGTCCTCCAGGGTGAGACCGCGCGGTATCCCCGGCATGAGAAAACGGCTCACCTCCCAATCGTTGAGCCACTCGACATACTTGGGCAGATACTCGCGTTGAACCGGACCGAGCTCGATTTTTTCACCAAGCCACATGCGAACCCCCGGGAATTTAGCCCCGCCAGGTACGCGGGGTCTCCGCTTCGCTCCGAGATTTATGATTTAGGATTTATGACTAGAGCAAGGTCAGACGAGTATAGCATGAATCTGGACGGCTTTCAATTTGGGAAAAACACGCTTTTCAGATACAATGAGCGGCACGACGCAGGAGCCAAAAACACAAAATCCTAAATCGTGAATCCTAAATCGTAAATTCGAAAGCACGGGGGTAGGTTCGATGCGGGAGTTCATGGATGGTGCCGAAGCCATTGTCCGCGGCGCGCTGGCCGCGGGCTGTAATTTTTTTGCGGGGTATCCGATCACGCCCTCCACCCCGATCCTTTTGCAGATGTTGCGCGAGTTACCCAAGGTGGGGGGAGTGGGCATTCAGGGGGAAGACGAGATTGCGAGTATCGGCATGTGCATCGGCGCGGCGATGTCGGGCGCCAAGGCCATGACCGCGACGAGCGGCCCGGGCATCAGTCTCTATTCGGAGAATATCGGTCTCGCGATCATGGGCGAGGTGCCGCTCGTGATCGTGGATGCGATGCGCCTGGGGCCTGCGACTGGCGGCGCGACCACCGTCTCGCAGGGGGATGTCCAATTCCTACGTTGGGGGACGAGCGGCGGCTTTCCGATCATCGCCCTCTGCCCGACGAATGTGGCCGAATGCTATACGCTCACCCAGCAGGCCTTTAACCTCGCCGAGAGATTCCGCACGCCCGTGTTCATCGCGACGGATAAAGAGATGGTCAATGCGCAGCAGACCGTCGATACGGACGCCTTTCAACCGCTGCCCGCCGTCAACCGCGCCCTCGCCCCCCAGGACGCGGAATATGTGCCGTACCGCGTTCAAAACCTCTCCGACACCCCGGCCTTTGCGCCGGTCGGGGGCGACCACCTCGTCCGCTTTACGACCTCGATGCACGACGAGCGCGGAATGCTGACGAAAAAGCCCGCCAGCGTCGACAAAAAGGGCCGGCACTTGAATGAAAAGATCGAGGCGCACCGCGCGGAGCTCGAGTTCGTCAAGTGGGAGGTGGCGCCGGGCGCGACCACGCTCCTCGTCGGCTATGGCATCACGGCGCGTTCGTTGATTGAGGCCGCCCAGCTTGCGCGGGCGGCCGGGAAAAAGGTCTCGACCCTCATTATCTACTCCTTGTGGCCGGTCCCCGAGCGTGCGCTGCGCCTGGCGCTCCAGGGCATCACGCGCGTGATTGTGCCGGAGCTGAACCTGGGACAGTATCGCCGGGAGGTCGAGCGGGCGGCGCTCGCGTGCGACCCGCGTCCGGAGGTTATCGGCGTCAACCGGATCGACGGCGAACTGATCACGCCCGAGGAAATTGTGGAGCAGATCGCGGGATAGACGCCTCAAGACTTCCGAAGTTTCCTCCGCTCGAAGAGCGGCAACTTCGGAAGTCTCCTAACTGCCATAAGGAGATTTCATGCTCATCGAATCCATCTCGACCTATCGGAACCTCGACTATAAGCATTATCCCTTTTGCCCCGGGTGCGGGCACGGTCTGATCCTGGATCATCTCAATGCCGCCCTCGTCAAGCTGCAACTCGACCCGCTCAAAACGGTGATTGTGACCGATATCGGCTGCGTCGGCATGAGCGATCAATATTTTTCGGTGAATGCGTTTCACGGCCTGCACGGCCGCGCCATTACGTATGCGAGCGGCATCAAAATGGCGAATCCGAATTTGAATGTGATTGTCCTCATGGGGGATGGCGGCACGGGCATCGGCGGCCATCACCTGCTCAACGCCGCGCGGCGGAATATCGGCATCACGGTGCTCGTGTTCAATAACCTCAACTTTGGGATGACGGGCGGCGAGCATTCGGTGACGACCCCGCACGGCTCGCTGACCGCCTCAACCCGCGGCGGCAACCTGGAGCGCCCGCTCGATATCTGCGCGACCGTTTCGGTGAACGGCGCCTCCTACGTCTATCGCGGCACGGCGTTTGACAAGGAGCTGCCGGATCGCATTATCGAAGGCGTCCAAACGCCCGGCTTTGCGCTCCTCGACCTCTGGGAATTGTGCACGGCCTACTTTGTCCCGAACAATAGCTTTTCCAAAACCGCGCTCATGCAGACGATGCAGACCGCGGGGTTGCCCTCCGGCATCCTGCAGCGCATGGACAACCCGGAACTCTCCCGTGCGTATCGCACAGAATACGCGAGCCTGCGCGGGCAGCCGACGTCCAAGCCGCACGGGGTGGAGAAGCAGTTCGATACCGCGCTCGGCAAGCCCACACGGATCATCCTCGCGGGGGCAGCGGGCGGCAAGGTGCGCTCGGCGGCTTCGGCGCTCGCCCTCGGCGGACTCTACAGCGGACTCTGGGCGACGCAGCGGGATGATTATCCGACGACGGTGATGAGCGGGTATTCGGTCTCGCAGGTCATTCTGAGCCGGGAAGAAATCCTCTACATGGGCATTAGTAAGCCGGATATCTTGATCATTATTACGCCGGAAGGTCTCTCGCAGGTCGCGCGCGAGCTCAAGGCGATGGACGAGAGCCAGGTGGTCTATGTCGTTCCCGAATTGGCCGACGGGATTCAGACCAAAGCGCGCAAGATTGTCTTTAATTTTGCACGGGCCAAGTCGAGCCGCAAGACGCTCGCGGTCATGGCCACCGCCGCGGTCGTCCGCCACACGGGACTGTATCCTCTGGACGCGTTCCGCGCGGCGCTGACGATGGGGCAGCGCGTGGACATTGCGAAGGAGAACCTCGAAGCGGTCGAGAAGAGCGAGTCGATTCTGTAGGACCGGTTGCCGGATTTGCGCGCGGAAAAGCGCATCGCGAGCAAAGGAAAAGTGGAAAAAGAGTGGCGCAGGAGAGAAATCTCCTGCGCCACTCGCGTTTCAAGAAACGCTGTTCCGATTGGGAGCCGGTGCGACCTGAGCGGAGTGGCCCGAACTTGGCCACGCAGTCGAAGGAGCGGCGTCATCCGATCGTTTCCACCGGACTGGCCGCCAACTCCTGCTCCGCAGGCGTCCCCGCGACCCCGGGGGATGCCGCGCCTCGTCCGAGATGGGGCGACTCCGCTCGCACCGTGTGCGTCGCGCGTCGCGCGTGCTAGCCGCCGTACGTTGCCTCAAAGCCATCGATGGTTCCTAGAAACTCGTCCGGCAGCCGGCGTCTCACCTCACTCACAATTTCGCGCGGGATATCCCGGTAAAAGGCGTGCTCAATGCCCCCGGCAATACATCCGAGCCTGTCGCTGTCGCCGCCATCGAATAATGCCCGTAGACGGACCTAATCACATCTCCTGCAATAGCGCCGAGCATGCCGTCACCTAGCGGCTCGTCAATCTCGAGGCCGCGCAGATACTTCTGCCTGTCTGTACAAGGGGTCTCTGCCTCCTTCAGGCACGAGTTTGATCCCTATATCCACACTGGGATTCGTCCGTTTCGCATTGAGTTGCACAGGCGCGGAGAACACATAGTGATAATAGGGGTAGCCCCGGCTGTCGAGTTGAAACTCGGAAGCTTTGATTTTCACAGACGCTTTGGTCTTGAATAGCGCCTTGGGCAATGCGGACTTGCCCTTGACGACCCGGCTCACTTTGACATGCAGGTCTGCAATTCCATCATAGGCGATCGGGAGGCCTTGGTCATCCAGAATTTGAAAATCCACGGAAAAGCCATCCCCGGTGACGCCGCCCTGTTTGGACGTGGCACGCTTGTTCGCCGGAGGTTCCTGAGGCGAGAAATGAATAGCCAAGTCTCCTATCTTGGCCGGAAGACGCGTGGCGGCGGATGCGTCCAGCGGATTTCCGCAGAATTGACAGACAGTGCTGTGATCGTGTATCTCCTTACCGCAGAAAGGACAGAGCATTTTTTCACCTCCTCCGAAATGAAAAAGCCCACGGCAGGCCGCGCGTTCCCCATTGCAGGGGCGCGCGCCATACCGTAGGCGTCTGTACAAACCAAGACTGACTGTTAAAGACGACGAACATCCCATTGGAAGCCATGTTTCTGCCACTCCTCAGCAGGGGACCATGACCGTTCAAAACCAAAGGGACGTTGAAAAACCCTGCGCCCTCAATTATAGACTTTGAACGCTTTTAATCAAGGGGGGTACTCTTTCAGAGCTAGAAGTTAGGGGCATGGATCAACATAAAGCCAATGGGCTTGCCCAGGTCGGCTTGCGCCCGATATTCTCCCACGCGTCACATCATGGGGTCCATGCCCAGGGCAGGGTGTCCCGCCGCCTCCATATAGGACAGCACCGCGTCCTCGCTCAACGCCTCTTGCTCGGTGGCGATCTTGTCCACAAATCCCTCCAGCCCCTCCGCCGCCGCCAACCGCTCCAACTCCGGGCGCATTTCCTCCCGCAGAGAATGGTTCATCCAAACAATGCGGCGCCAGCCGCCCTCTGCGGAGATGAACTTGCCACTGTGCAGGAGGCGCTTGCTGTGGCCGAGAAAGCCCGGGGCGGGCAGGCCTCCGCCGACCGTCTCGTAAAGCATGCTCCAGTCCATCCCGCTGGGAGTCGTCTCCGCGAAAGTGTTGTCTACCACCATGACCCCGCCGGTGGACGGCAGCATCGCCGTAATGCACTCGAAATCTCCGCAGGAAGAACCGGGCTCGTCGAGCAGGCTGTAAAGACTGTAGGCATTCCGCGTGCCGCCGGACTCTTGCTGGACCGCCCGGTTGATGCTTTCCCATTGACCCAAGCGGGCATCGAGCAGTCCTTGCTTTTCGACCGCTCGGTTGGGGCCGACGGGCCGGAGGCTGACAGCCGCCCGCGTGTCCATCCAATCCTGCGCCCCGCAGACGCCCGGATGCTCCGGGCTGATGACGCAGAGATGGCCGGCCGCGATGCTTTGGCACAGCGTACAGGTGTAGAACGTATCCACAGTCTCATCGGTCAATCCGGCTAGCCGGCGGTCCCGGCGCTCATAGACGGCCTGAGCCCGCGCGGCCAATTTCTCCACATCAGCCGGATCTGTAAAGACCGTGATCTGCACGCGGCTGACGACGCTGCCGAACTCATTGTGGAAGCGGGCATGCAAGAGTTGCCCCAGATGCCGCAGCCTAAAGCCGCGTTCAACGGCCTCCCGGCTGATCCGCAGGTGGGCGTTAGCTCTCTGTCCCCGGTGCATGACGCCGCGCAAGTCGTTCAGCAATGTCTCGATCTGTCGTTCCAGGACACTCTCGAAATCAGGCTGCATGGCGTGCCCGCTGACCTCGACCAGCAGACCATAGGGGTGACGATAAGTCAGGCCGGCCTCCAGGTCCGGCCCGATCAGCCGCACTCGACCATCCACCACCTCTTCTCCCACCATCGTCAGCTCGACGCCATAGAGGTCTGCCCCAGCGTCCCGCACCACCTCACCTGCAAAGTCGGATCCGTACTCGACGGGCAGTTCGGGCAAGGCGACGTGAACGCGCAAGCCGCGTTCCTCGATGCCGGTCTGGACGATCTCAGAGGGCGCCACGCCGCCGATGGCGGCGCGGCCTCTGAGGCCCTCCATGCTCCATCCCTCGACCGACGGCGGCAAGTCCGCCGTGCTCAACAGAGGACAGCCCAAGGGAAGGGCAGACTGCGCGAGTGTTAGGCGTTCGGGGGATGGCTCGCCCAGCAAAACGGTAAAGCCACGCAAGCGCTCGCGGGCGTACTGGAGCACGGCCGGGGAATCGGCCGCCCCGCCAAAGACCTGCGCGATGCGAAGGACAAAGCCCAACGCACGGATCATGTCCAGCGGCACCACGCGTGTGTCCCAGCCGAGGGGGATTCCCGCTTGCCGCAACGGTTCGACCAGTGCGTCTTCGGCGACAAAGACGACCATCTGCCGCTCGGCCAAGGAGGTGACCAGTCCGGGAGCCCGCGCAGCGTCGTCGCCCAGCAGCACCACATAACCGGGGCTCGTCCCGTCGACGAACCCAATACCCTGTCGCCGCGCTTGGGCATCGTCGACCCGTTGGGCCGCGGAAAAAGGATCCATAGGGGCTTGCCCGTCGTCGGTTGGAAGCAAGTTGGAAGAAAGGGTTACCAATTTTCGATCACCTCGGCCATCTGCAAATACTTTCGGTCTCGCGTCGTTCTACTTGATTTGATGCAGCCTGACATAGCAGGTTACATGCGCAGGAGGATACGGTGGCGAGGGTTCGAGCCAGTCCACTTTAGGTATCCGAAATATACCGGAGAGTTGTCCGGTCCGAGGCAGGCCGGGGGCGGGTGCGCCGGCCCCCGGGGGTCGACGATAGAGAGGAGGGGAGGGGCGAAGAGAGGGGTCAAGCCTCGCTTGACCGCGCGGTTTGCTTCTGCATGATCTGCTGGCAGATGCGCACGCCGTCCATCGCGTCCGTCTTCCAATAATCCGCGCCGACATAGTGCGCCACTCGCTCGGTGAGCGTTCCGCCGCCGATCACGATCGGGATCGCGGGAGAAGCCAAGGCGGAATGCTCGCGGATCAATTGGATTGTCTCTTTCATGCTGTCATAGGAAAGCGTGATCAAGCCCGAAAGCCCGACAATGTCCGGCGGATCGGCTTGGACCCGTTCGAGAAACCGTTGCGGCGGAACATCCACCCCCAGGTCGTCGACCGTAAACCCGTAGCAGCGCAGCGCAATCGCAAAGATGCCTTTGCCGATATCGTGGATATCGTGCTGAACGGTGCCCAGAAGAATGCGCCCCGTGGAATTCCCCGCCAGCCTCTGTTCCATAAAAGGCTGTGTCAGGGCCATCACTTCGCGAAAGATCTCACCCGCCATGATCAGCCCGGACAGATAGTACTCCCGCCGTTCATAGCGATCGCCGACCGTGGTCATTGCCTGCTCACAATCTTCTATAATCGGTAACGGGTCCTCTCCGTCGTCCAGCAGGCGCTTGACGAGTTGGAGGACATAGGTCTCGTCCAGATCGGCGAGGCGCGTGATCAATTCCTGGTGGATCTGCTCGTCGGTCATAGTCCCCCTAGGCATCGGCATCCGCGCCGATGCAGGTCGTGAGCTTGAAGCGGTCCGCTCGACAAATAAACCAACCCCAGCTCACCGGGCGGTTCTCGAAATCGTGGAAGATGTGTTCGAGGCGAAAGGCCGCCGTCCCGGTCGGAACCTTTAGCAGTTCGGCCTCTTCTTCCTTCAGGGTCACGGCTTCAATGCTCAACTCCCCCCGGCGCAGTCCCTCGCCGCTCTGCCCTTGCAACAGGCCTTCGAGCGAGGTGATCTGGAGTTGGTCCTCGACGACAGGCCGCCTGGGGTCGTAAATCAGATATTCGCGATGATACATGGCGGGCGTCTCGCCCTGCAGCACCAGCCGCCGGATGAAGATCGCCCGCTCCCCGACCGGGATAGCCAGCTTGCGCGCCACGCGTTCGTCCGCCGACTGAATGCTGGCCTCCAGAAGCGCTACGTCGATTTCTCCGCTCGTCCACTGGTTCTTGAGTTCCTGCAGGCGGAAAGTTGCCCGCCCGATATCCAGCGGCTTGACAAAAGTCCCCCGGCCGTGGGTGGTACTGACCAGCCCCTTTTCCACCAAGATGTTGATGGCCCGGCGCACCGTCATCGGGCTGACCGCGTATTGCGTGCAAAACTGCCCCTCGGTCGGCAATTGGTCACCCGGCCGCAAAGCGCCCGTGGCAATCTGCTCGCTGACCATGCGGACCAGCTGCATATACGCGGGTTCGAAGGACGCGCGGTTGATTTTCTTGGCCTGGGTATCTGGCGGCATGTTCCACCGTGCCTGGATTTGACAGTTCGTCACAAATATATATATAATATATGAAAGTGAATGTCAAATTCTGGCTCGCTTGACTCGCCCAGTTCCTCGGCGGGTCACTTCGCCTGGAGCCCGAATGCATCTGTTGCTCTTCGCCGGGTTTTTGGGTTCGGGAAAGACGAGTCTCATTATTCCCCTCGCCAAGGCGGTTGTCAAATCCGAACGCCGCGCAGCCATCGTCGTGAACGAAATCGGCGAGATCGGCATTGACAACCAACTCATGCGCCAACTCGATTTGAACGTGTGGGAGCTCGTCGCCGGATGTATTTGCTGCACCCTGTCCGCGGACCTCGTCACCACGCTCCAAAAGTTGGATGCCGATTATGCTCCGGACCTCGTCGTCGTCGAGCCCTCCGGGGCCGCCGACCCGCGCAACATCATTCGCGCGCTCCCCTACTATCACGGTCGTCCACTTGCCAGCCTACGCACCGTCTCTCTGGTAGACCCTCTCCGCCTTGACATGCTGATGGAGGTGATGACACCGCTCATCACGGCCCAGATCCAGCACGCCGATGTGATCGTGATCACCAAATCCGACCTTGCGACTCTTGACCAGGTCGAATTCACTCGCAGGACGATCCACGACATTAATCCGTCTGTCCGGGTCTTGAGCTCGGGACCGGTCCAGCCCCTGGACCAAAAGCTGCTCGCCGAGCTGTTACCATGGTCGATTTGATGCTGGAACCCTACGCGGACCGCCAGCACTGGAGGGCTCTGTCCGCCGTCCCATGGCAAGAAATACTTGGCGAATACCTGGAAGGCATCGCCCGACGCTGCGCCAAAGACAGCGCCTGCGTCATCGGGCACATCAAAGGACTCGCGCTTTTCCCGAACGGCTGCTTCTTACGGTGGAGCGTCGTCAGCGCCGGGCAACCGGCGGATGTGCAAGGCGCGGTTCCCGCCGGAACCGCCAAGATCGAACTGGCCCTCAATGTCATCGTGTACGGATTGAGCCGCGCGCGTATTGAGCACATCGTTCGCGAGGAGGCGCTCGCTTTGTGCGCCCGGCGGAAGGGAGTGGTCCAATTCTTGAACGAGGAGGCGAATGAGTGAGCAACGAGACTCGCTATCAAGAGAATTTTGCCCGAATCAAAAAGGTCATTAACCTGGAGCCCGTCAACCGCATTCCCATCATTTACATGGGCGCTGCCTTCGCTCCTCGCTATATGGGCTTGTCCATGGCGGACAATTGCTCCGATGCGGATGCCAACCTTGAGGCCGGCCTGGCGACGATGGACCGGTTGGGAGAACTGGACGGCTGCAACCTGTCTGCGGGAAGACTGCCGGGCCCCACCCTGACGGGCTTGTGGCTCTCGCATGTCGCCTTGCCCGGGCGCGAGTTGCCCCCCGACAGTCTATGGCAAGTTCAGGAAGCGGAGGTGATGACCCACGCGGACTATGACACCATCCTCAAGAAAGGGTGGAAATCTTTCCTCTCGAGCTACTGGCCGCGCGTGATCGATCCGGCCGACCAGGAAAAGGCGGCCGCGTACGCCGCGGCCAATGGGGCGCGCAACACCCAGCGTTACGTGGACAAGGGCTATGTCATTGTGTGTGACGTTCCTCCTGCCAATGGCATCCCCTTTGAGTATCTGTGCGGCGCTCGTTCGATGACCCAATTCTTCTTCGACCTGTATCGCATGCCCGACAAGGTGCAAGCGGTCCTGGATGTGATTCTGGAAGAGGAATTGGAGGATATTCGCACTCGCAATTACAGATTCGGTATCGGCGGGACCTGGGTGGGCGGCTGGCGAGCCGCAAGCGCGCTCCTCGCCCCCAAGCTGTGGAACCGCTTTGTCTGGCCGTACTACCTGAAAATCGTGGATGCCTTGATCGCGCGGGGCGTTACCCCCGTGCTCCATTGGGATCAGGATTGGACGCGCGATCTGGAACGGCTCAAAGAGCTGCCGAGCAAAAAGTGCCTCATGAACCCCGACGGAATGACCGATATGACCAAGTTCAAAGAGGTGGCGGGGGATCGCATGGCGATGATGGGAGATGTTCCCGCCTCACTGCTCGTGACTGGCACACCGGAAGATGTATTCAAGTACGTGCGCGATCTGGTTGATTTGTTCGAAGGCAAAGGCTTGATTCTCTGTCCCGGGTGCGATGCGCCGATTAATGCGAAACCCGAAAACATGCAAGCGTTCGTCGCCGCCGGCCGCGAGTACGGCCGGGTGGCCTAGCCGGTCAAGGCATTGCCTTGGCCAACCATCGAAAGGAGCAGTTCTATGAGTGACAATCTGGTCACCGCCATTTCAGATCTGGAAGAGGAAAAGACACTCAAGCTCGTGCAAGAACAATTGGATCGGGGAACGGATCCGATGACCATCCTCGCCAACTGCCGGGAAGGGATGGTCGCCGTCGGCAAGCGCTACGAGGCCGGCGAGTACTTTGTGTCCGATTTGATCATGGCCGGCGAGCTGCTCAAGCAGACGACGCGCCTCCTGGGTCCCCAGCTCAAGGGCGACGGAGGGAGCAGTCGCGGCAAAGTCGTGATTGGCACGGTCAAAGGAGACATTCACGACATCGGCAAGGACATTGTGGTCAGCCTGCTCCGAGCCGGCGGCTATGAGGTCACCGACCTTGGCGTCGACACGCCGCCGGCCAAGTTCGTCGAGGCGGTCAAGACGAGCGGGGCATCCATCGTCGGGCTGTCGGGTCTTTTGACCATCTCGTTCGACGCGATGAAAACGACCGTGGCCGAATTGCAGGCGGCGGGACTGCGGTCGCAGGTCAAGGTGATGATCGGGGGCGGCCCGACCACCGAGCAAGTGCGGCAGTACGTGGGGGCGGATGCACGGGGCGCCGACGCCCAGGCGGCCGTGGCTCTGTGCAACCAGTGGATAGGAAGGTGAGGAAATGGCAGAGATGACTCACCGCGAACGAATCGAGGCGGCGATTCGGTGCGAAAAGCCGGACCGCGTGCCCATCGCTCCGATGATGGACTTTTTCTGCGCTCGCTACAAAGGGGTTGCGCTGGACAAGTTTGTGAACGACAATGACCTGGGGCGCGAGCTGTTGATGCAGGTTTTTGACGAGTTCGGCGGCTGGGACGCAACCTATCAGGGCACGACGCTGAACGAATTCGCCTTTGCCCTGACGCTGCCGATGCGCTTAAAGATCCCCGGCCGCGAACTGCCGCCGGATTCGATTTGGCAGTTCGACGAAATGCCGCTCATTCAAGTGGAGGACTATGACTTTGCCATCCAAAATGGCTTTATGCCATTGTGGGGCAAGCTGTTTCCCAAGGTACGCCCGCACCAAAGCCCCGCTCAGATTCCTGACCTGCTGCACGCATGGACCGGGCAGGCCGTCAAGGATACTCTCATTTGGGAGGCCCGCGGCGTACACACTTTTACGGGGGTGGCCATCTCGCCTCCTCTCGATTTCTTTTCGATGGGCCGCTCGCTCACCGAGTTTACCCTGGACCTGTATCGCCGCCCCGACAAGGTGCTCGCCGCCATGGACGCGATCACGCCCGGCCTCATCGCGTCGGCGGTCGAGGGACAAAAGGGCCTGCGGCAGGCGACTCAGTATGGGTACATGACCAGTTTTATCGGCGCCACCCGCGGATCGGACACCTTCATTTCGCCCAAGATGTTCGAAAAATTCAACTGGCCGTTTATCAAACGGATCGCGCTCGCCCTCATTGAGGCCGGCCTCACCCCGCTCTTCCACTTTGATTCCGATTGGACCCTCCTGCTCGAATTCTTCAAAGACTTGCCCAAGGGGAAATGCGTCCTCGAACTGGACAGCATCACGGATATCTTCAAGGCGAAACAAGTCTTGCGGGGTCACATGTGCTTGATGGGGGACGTGCCGGCGGCGCTGCTGACGCTGGGCTCCGTCGATCAGGTCCGCGCATATGTCAAAAGACTGTGCGAGGAGGTCGGGGACGGCGGCGGGTATATCCTGAGCAGCGGATGCAGCGTGCCCGTCGACGCCAAGCCCGAAAACGTACGAGCCATGATTGACGCGGCCAAGACCTACGGGGTCTATCACTAGCATCGAAGAGGAGAGACTCGTCGCGCGGGCTGAGCTGACTCTCGACGACACTTGCCACAGAGAGTGCTCAGAAATGGGATAAATCTGCGCGCTCTCTTTTCTACCCATTCATGAGGAGAGGGGAATGCTTGTCATCGGTGAAAAGATCAATGGGACGCTCAAGAAAACCGCGACCGCCATTGCCGCGCGGGATACGGATTGGATTCAAGACTTGGCACGCCGCCAGGTGGAGGCGGGTGCAAATTACGTGGACGTCAATGCCGGCACGGCCCCCGAACGCGAGCCGGACGATCTGATCTGGCTCGTCGAGACCGTCCAATCCGTGGTGGACGTTCCGCTCTGTCTCGACAGCGCCAACCCCATCGCCTTGAAAGCGGGCATGGAATGCGTCAAGCAGACGCCGATGATCAATTCCATCAGCGGTGAGTCGCGCCGCCTGGAAGGGATTCTGCCCTTGGCGGCCCAACGCGGTTCACCGGTCATCGCGCTCCTGTTGGACGATGCGGGTATTCCGACCGACGTCGCCGCGCGCGTAGGGATCGCGCGGCGAATCCTGGAAGAAACCCGGCGGGCGGGCGTACCGGAGGAGAACGTCTACCTGGATCCGCTCGCGATGACGCTGGCCACCCGGACGGACGGCTGCGTCCTCGCGCTCGAAACGATGCGCACCTTGCGCGCCGAGTATCCGGCGGTGCGATTCAGTGTGGGTTTGAGCAATGTTTCCTTCGGCCTGCCGCTGCGCACGATCATCAATCAGGCTTTCCTCGCCCAAGCCCTGGCGGCCGGACTGGAGGCGGCGATTATTGACCCTTTGGACCAAGGTCTGTACAATATGTTGATGGCGACCGAGCTCGTCTTGGGGCGCGACCGGTTCTGTCGCAACTATACGCGTGCGTTCCGCGCCGGCAAACTCAAGATCGAAAGCAAAAAGTAGAGGATGGACAACTCTCGCACGCTCGTCATGGCTTGTGCCACCGTCGTTGAGGAAATGCTGCCGCTCCTCCCCCCGGGGATGCAGCATCAGGTGTTCGATTTCGGACTGCACGTCAATCCGGACAAGCTCCGCCGCACGCTCCAGACGGCGATTGATGCGGTAACCGAACAATTCGACACGATCATTCTCGGATACGGCCTCTGCTCGCAGGCCGTGATCGGAATCCAAGCCGCTCATTCCACCCTGGTCGTCCCTCGTGTCGACGATTGCATCGCGATCTTTCTCGGCTCGCGGGCCGAGTACAAGCAGCAGTCCAGCGCCGAGCCGGGGACCTACTACCTGACCAAAGGCTGGATCGAAGTGGGAGATACGCCGTTTTCCGAGTACGACCGGATGGTCCAGCGCTATGGTCGCGAGAAGGCCGACCGCATCGTCAAGATCATGCTGGCGAATTACACGCGGCTCGCGATGATCGATACCGGTCAATACGAATTAGAGCGCTACCGCGACTATGCCCGGCGGACGGCGGACCGTTTCGGGTTGCGTTATGAGGAAATCAAAGGCTCTAGCGCGCTGGTGAGCAGGATGATCTCCGGAGTTTGGGATGACGAGTTTGTGGTCGTCCAACCCGGCGAAGCGATAGAGTACGAACATTTCTTCCGAGACGGGCCGCATGAGCGGGCATCCGGCTTGGAGTAGCGACCAGATGGCATTTCAAGTCGATTTTGAACCGATCGGCCGGCGCGTCGCCGTAGAGCCGGACACGACACTCCTGGAAGCGGCGCAGCACGCCGGCGTCTTGCTGACGGCGATTTGCGGCGGCGAAGGGTCGTGCGGTCACTGCATTGTGCGGGTGATGCGCGGCTCTGTCTCTCCGCCGACGCGGACCGAAGAGGCCGAGCTGGGCCGGGATAAGATTGCCGCCGGCTGGCGCCTCGCCTGTCAGACGACCCTCTCCGGCGATCTTCACATCCACGTCCCCCCCGACTCGCTCGCGACCGCTCAGCGAACGCAGACCGAGGGCCAGGCGATTCCGGTCGAACTTGCGCCCGCGGTGCGGGCGTTCGACCTCCGGATCGCTCCGCCGACCCTCGACGACCTGCGCTCCGACGCGGCGCGCACGCGCGACGCAGCCTCGCGTGCCGATTGGTCCTTCGACCACGGCGTCCTCCGGAAGCTGTCGAACGACTTGCGCGAGGCCGAGTTCCAGGTCTCGGTCTTGACGAGGGGCCGGGAAATCATCGGCGTGCGCCCTGCCGGCACCCGGCCTTTGGGGTTGGCGGTCGACGTCGGTACAACCAAGCTTGCGGCTTATCTGGTGGACCTGGCAAGCGGCGAGACGCTCGCCGCGCTCGGCGCGATGAACCCCCAAATCGCTTTCGGGGAAGACGTGATGGCACGCATCCATCACGCGTTGAGCCGTCCGGAGGGAGCCGAGCAGTTGCGCACGGCGATTGTGGAGGCGCTGAACGGATTGGCTCGCGATTTGTGTGCCCAGGTTGGGCACCCGGTAGCCGACATTGCCGACGCCGTCGTGGTCGGGAATACCGCGATGCACCACCTCTTTCTCGGCCTGCCCGTCCGCCAGCTTGGCATGGCGCCCTATGTCCCCGCCGAAAGCGCCGCGCTCGACGTCAAGGCCCGCGACGTGGGACTGGACCTTGCGCCCGGCGCCTACGTTCATCTCCTTCCGAATGTCGCCGGGTTCGTGGGCGCCGATCACCTCGCGATGCTCCTCGCGACCGGAGTGGCCGAACGGGACGACGTGGTCCTCGCGATGGATATCGGGACGAACACGGAGGTCAGCCTGCGGGCCCGCGGGAAACACTTTGCCTGCTCGACCGCGTCCGGCCCCGCGTTCGAAGGAGCTCACATTCGCTTCGGCATGCGCGCCGCTCCGGGCGCGATCGAACGCATCTCCATTCGCGGGGACAAGGTTCACTTCCAGACCGTGGGGAATGAGCCGCCGGTTGGACTATGTGGGTCAGGTATTCTAGACTTGATCGCCCAACTGCGGCACAGCGGACTGATCAGCGAGCGGGGCGCGTTCCTCGCCGACGCGTCGAATGCCCACGTCCGGCGCGGCGCGCAGGGATTCGAGTTCATCCTCACCTCGGGGGCGGAGAACGATGGGCGGGAGATCACTTTCGATCGCAAAGACATTACGGAGATACAACTGGCCAAAGGAGCGATGCGCGCGGGAGTGAACATACTGCTCAAGCACGCGGGGGTGACGGAAGCCGAAATCGACGAACTGATTATTGCGGGCGCCTTTGGCACGTACCTGGATGTGCAGAGCGGGCTGGACATTGGCATGTTCCCGCCAGTAGCGCGGGAGAGGATCCGTCAGGTCGGGAATGCGGCAGGGGCCGGGGCGCGGATGGCCCTCCTCTCTCTGGCTGAGCGCGCGCGTGCCGTGCGGATTGCGCAGCAGATCCAGTACGTCGAATTGACGAGTGAGCCGGATTTCCAGGGCGAGTTTGCCCATGCCCTGATGATCGGATGAATATGTAATGGGACGCTAAGCCCCCTCTAATGTGAGGTTAATCTCAAGGTGCTATCCTTCCATCGTATCAACTAATGGAGGGGTTATGAAACGGAATATAGTCTTTTTGCTTTCTTTGATCGCGCTCGTCGCGATCTTGGGTTTCGGGGTGGCCTTGAGCCCCGCTCTTAGCGCGCTTGCCCAGGGCACGGCCACGGCGACACCTGCCGTTGCTTCGACGCCCACTCAGGCGAGCACGTTGGCGAGTCCATCGGCGCTGTCGGGCACGGAGGCGGCGCTTGAAAACATCTATACGCAGGTCAACCCTTCGGTCGTCTTAATCCAGGTGGTCACAGGATCGAGCAACCGGGGATTTCAAGGAGGCGGGCAAGCCTTGGGTTCCGGCTTTGTCTGGGACACCCAGGGAGATATTGTCACGAACAATCACGTGATCGACGGCGCCAGCCAGGTGACGGTGACTTTCTCCGATGGAACGACGGTGCCGGCCACGGTCGTCGGCAAGGATCCGGATAGTGATTTGGCCGTCGTCAAGGTGAATGTGCCGGCGAGCCAACTGCATCCGGTGCAGCTCGCCGATTCCACGCAACTCAAGGTTGGGCAAACGGCGATTGCCATTGGCAATCCCTACGGCGAGCAGAATACGATGACCGCAGGTATCATCAGCGCGATTGGTCGGTCGCTGCCCGTGACCAACCAGACAGCACAAAGCGCGCAAGGCAGCTATGTCATTCCGGATGTGATCCAGACGGATGCGGCGATCAACCCCGGCAACTCGGGGGGCGTGCTGTTGAACGACCAAGGCCAGGTCATCGGCGTCACCCAATCCATCGAGTCCCAATCGGGTGCATCCGCCGGCGTCGGGTTTGCGATTCCTTCGCAAATCGTCAACCAAGTGGTTCCCGCGTTGATCAAGACGGGGCACTATGATCATCCTTATCTCGGCATCGGCGGCACCTCGCTGACCCCCGGGCTCGCGCAGGCGATGAATCTCAGCGCCACCCAGCGCGGCGCGCTGGTGATTAGCGTGACGGCTGGCAGTCCGGCGGAGAAGGCGGGGCTGAAGGGCAGTACGCAGACGGCGACCGTCTCCGGACAGCAAGTGCAGGTCGGCGGCGATGTCATCACGGCCATCGACAATACACCCGTGAAAACGTTTGACGATCTGGCCGCGTACCTCGCGAACTCGACGAAGGTTGGACAGACCGTGACGCTGACGATCCTGCGCGGCGGCCAACAGCAATCCGTGCAGGTGACGCTGGCCGCGCGGCCAGCCTCACAGGTCGCGCAAACGGCGCCGAGGGGCAATAATCCTAACGGGAATAACCCTTTTGGGAACGGGAACCCACCTTTTGGTTTTCCGCCCTTTGGTAATCACCCCCGCGGGAACAATCCCGCCAACCCGCGCGGCAACACCGCGCCTTCGGGCGCCGTGCTCGGCATTACGGGCGTCACCCTGTCATCGCAGATCGCCCAGGCGATGAATGTGCCTACCAATCAGCAGGGCGTTCTCGTCGAACAGGTTGAGGCGGGCAGCGGCGCGGCCAAGGCGGGCCTGCAGGGCAGCAGCCAGACTACCACCATCAACGGCCAGACGATCCAGGTGGGCGGTGACATCATCACCGCGGTGGATAGTCGAGCCGTGACGAACGTCTCCGGCCTGCAAAACCTGCTGAGACAGGATAAGGTCGGCCAGGTTGTGACGGTGACGATCCTGCGGAACGGCAAGAGCATGGATCTGAAGGTGACCCTTGGCTCAAGCATGTAGCCTGACCGTCTAGATAGACGACTGGCGGCATCAAGCTTATAGAAAAGCCATCCGTTCGGGCGTCCTGGACCGGCCGCAACCGGCAAGTCCAGAACGCGAGAACGGATGGCTTTGCTCATGCCCCTAATGCCACTCCCGCAAGATTTCAGCCGCGCGGGCCGTGAGCCGCGGCAGCGCCTGCGCGACCGCGGGCGAAAGATCGACCCCCACGTCGAGGTCGGCGGGCTGCACGCCGAGGAGCGTCAAATGGCCGGGCAGGTGCCCGCGCACCTGTGCCAGCGCGAGGACCTCTTGAAAGAGCAGCTGGTGCTGTGACATCTTGATCGTCGAGAACAGAGGCACCTCTTCCCGCGCCAATTCGATCAGCGTCCCCGGCGCTTGATGTCCATCTATCGCGTCCAGCACAAGGAGGTGCGACGATTCTTCGACCAGCGGCAAAAGATAGAGGCCCAGCGTGCCGCCGTCGACGATCTCCCAGTCGCCCCCTAAATTCTCCCCCTGCAGCGACCGGATCGCATGAATGCCCACGCCTTCATCGCGGTTGAGCAGGTTGCCAATGCCAAGTATGATCTCTCGTCCCTTCTTCATCCTTCATCCTTTACCGAGCTGCATCACCGCGTTCGTGAGCTCGTCTGCCGTCAGACCCGGCGACTGGATCGCGACCGTGCGATACACTTGCTCCAGGCGCGCTTGGACCGCGACTGCATCCAGCGCGGTGCCGCGCAGCGCCGCTTCGAGCGCGGCGGGGGCCGAGCTCGGGAACATTGTGAAATCGCCCGAAAAGGTCAGATCGTCGATGCGGCCGTCCCGAACGCGCGCGGTCACGCGGATCAAGCCGCCGGGCGCTTTGTGGGCAGCCTCGAGCACGCGCACATCCTGGTGAATCTTGACCCCGACTTGGCGCAAGCCGCCCTTTTGGTACAGCCACTCGTCCGTCACGGCCTGCCGGTCCAGCTCGGCCGCGAGCGCCAATTCCTTCGAGGTCGGCTCGCCGCGCACGATCCGGCGCCCGAGCGCGGCCTCGCATTGGTCTATGTAGAGTCGCACCACGGCGTCGCGGTCCGGCGGCTGACCGAGCTCCTTTGCCATCGTCGTCATATATTGGTCAAGGGATTGGAAGATCTTGTCCCGCATCTTCTCCGATGAGACCTTGAGCACGCGCGACATTAACTCGTAATTAAAGTCGAACATGAGCGAGCCGACGACGACTTCCGCCGCGCCCATCTGAGCCGCGCCCGTGCCGCCAATCTTCTTTCCGTTCACATGGATGTCGTTGATGGGGCGATAGTTCGCCGAGATGCCGAGCGCGTGATAGGTTTCGACGAGCGGCTGGACGTACAGCGCAAAGCGCTCGCCGAGGTCGGCCGGAAGCGCGCGGCGGTGAAAGATCCACTGGGCGAATACCTGGTTCCGGTCGAGGTAGACCGCGCCTCCGCCGACCTCGCGGCGATAGATCGGCAAGCCGTGCGCGCGGCAGTATTCCGCGTCGACTTCTTTGTCGAGTTCCTGATGAAAGCCGATGCAGACGTACGGGTCCGTCGGCGCGACCAGGATGATCGTGTCGGGCGACTCTTCGTCGAGTGCGTAGGCGACCGCGTGATAGATTGTCTGGGAGCGGACCGGCGGAACGAGCCCGAGATCAAGCAGCCGAATATCGTTCATAGGTTTACGTTCTCCACCTTTCCGAGAATATGCGAGAAAGTGAACTCTGCACGCACGGTTTTTCGCTGCAGGACCACGCTCAGGCGGCCCTCCTGTTTCGACAAACGTAAAGCGAACGCCGAGGGACGCGGACGGGCTTGCCGCGTCCCTCGGCGTGCTCGTGCGTTACCTTCCGTTCCGCTCAACTCACGCAGACATTCAACCCGCTGGCGACCTCGCCCAGATCGTTGCCGTTGGCGTCCACCATGTGAATCGCGCACGCCATGCAGGGATCGAACGAATGGATCGTGCGCAGGATCTCGAGCGGCCATTCGGGTTTAGCGAGCTTGGTTCCCACCAGAGAAGCTTCGTACGCGCCCGCCTGTCCCTTGGCGTCGCGCGGCGAGCCGTTCCATGTCGTCGGCACGACCATCTGGTAATTGTCGATCTTGCCGTTCGCAATGACGACCCAGTGGCCGAGGGCGCCGCGGGGCGCTTCCATGTAACCAAATCCCTGTGCCGGGGAAGGCCAGGTGCTCGGCTCCCATTTCTCGCCGTTGAAGGTGTCCGTCTGCCCCGCCTTGATCGTCGCCACCAGGTCATTATAGTAGGTCCGCAGCGAATCGGCAAAAACCTTGGTCTCGATGCCGCGCGCGGCGGTGCGCCCGAGGGTCGAGAAGACCGCCGTGAGGGGCGCGTTGAGCTGCTTGAGCACGAAATTCGTCAGGTCCTGCACCTGTGCGTTGCCGGTCGCGTACATGGCGAGCACGCGCGCAAGCGGGCCGACTTCCATCGGCGTCTCGTTCCAACGCGGCGCCTTGAGCCAGGAGTATTTCTGTTCCACTTCAAGCTGCTGGTAGGGCGGCTTGGGGCCGGTGTAGTTGAACGCCGTCTCCCCTTGCCAGGGATGCAAGCCGACGCCGTCGCCGCCGCTGTACTTGTACCACGAATGCGCGACAAACTCTTTCATCTTGGCGAAATCGCGCGGGTCGGGCATCAGGACATTCTTGATATCGCGATTCAGGATGACGGCGCGCGGGACGAGGAATTTGCTCGTGTCGCTGTTGTCCGTGTCCGGAAACTCGCCCCAGGTCAGGAAATTGCCCAGGCCTTCGCCGAGCGAGGCGTATTCGAGATAATAGGGCGCGACGGCGAGCAGGTCGGGAATATAGACCTGGTCCACGAACTCGACCATCCGGTCAATCGACTGGCTGATGATCGAGAGCCGGTCGGCATTAAGCGCCGTGTCGCTGTTCAGGTCGATGGGCATCGGGACGCCGCCGACGACAAAGTTCGGATGGGGATTCTTGCCGCCGAAAATAGTGTGGATTTTGGTGGCATCCTTTTGCCAATCGAGCGCCTCGAGATAGTGGGCGACCGCGAGCAGGTTCACTTCGGGCGGAAGCTTGTAGGCAGGGTGGCCCCAATAGGCATTCGCAAAGATCGAAAGCTGCCCGCTGTCCACAATCGCCTTGACCTTTTTCTGCACATCCGCAAAGTAGCCGGGGGATGAGTTGCGCCAGGTCGAGATCTTTTGCTGAATCTCGGACGTCTTGGCCGGATCGGCTTTGAGGACGCCGGTCACGTCCACCCAGTCGAGCGCGTGCAGGTGGTAAAAGTGCATGACATGATCGTGCACGTACTGCTGCGCGATCATCAGGTTGCGGATGAGGTTCGCCGCTTTCGGAATCTTGATCTTGAGCGCGTCCTCGACGGCGCGGATGGAGGCAAAAGAGTGAACCGTGGTGCAGACGCCGCACGCTCGCTGGGTGAAGGCCCACGCCTCGCGGGGATCGCGCCCCTTGAGAATCGTCTCAATACCGCGTACCATGGTGCCGGACGAATAGGCCTTGGTAATCGTCCCGCTGGCATCCAGTTCGGCTTCGATGCGCAAATGTCCTTCGATGCGTGTAATAGGATCAACCACTAGTCGCTGTGCCATAAAAGCTCCTTGATGTCTGACCGTTATCTTTTCTTTGCGGAGGGCAAACGATTCTACAAAGGCGCCAGAGGGCTGCGATAACCAGACCTGGCCGCCTCGCCGTCGAGTTCAATTGTCAGCACGCGCTCGGCGGTCAACGGCAGGGGGTGCGCTGCCGCGCGCGCATCGACCGTCTTGAGATAGCCGTGGCAATGTTCGCACGTGTACAGGCGATACACCTGATCCTCGCCCACCGGATAGTACCCTTGCTGCGCCGAGTCCACGTTCCCGCAGAACGGACATGCCACACGCGGGAAGGTCCACTCTGTGTCGCAGCGCGAGCAGAGGAGCACGCGCCCGCCCTCCGGCTTTTGGACCAGGGCGGCGAAATCGGGTAAGCCTCCGCACACAGGACAGGTGCCGCGCTGCCATTTCTCAAAATCCACCGATGCCAGGGCCGCCGCGTAGGCCCGCAGCGTCGGGCGCAGGGCGTAAAGGACGACGAACTGCAAGAGCGCCCCGCTCTCCAAGGCCATCGTCGCCCGCGCCTCTGGCAGCGGAAGAGTGTGTCCGTCCAGGAAAGGAGTGGCGACAGCCGCGAAGGATTCCGCTTGGGATAACAGGGCGCTCACCGGTCCCAGATACTCGATCAAATCCGGGCGGTGTTGGCGCAAGACCTCCAGGACAGTGCCGGCGAGAGCGACCGCTTCATTCCAGTCTACCTCTAGGGCGAGGCTGCGCAGGAGCGGTTGATCGGCGAGCGGCGGCGCCGTCAGCTCCGGCGGACGCATTTGCGCCTCACGGTCGGCGACCAGGCGCAAGAGCGCGAGGTGCAAGTCGAGGTCGCCACTCACGGGGGAATTGGCGGCGCGGTATTGTTCGATGGCCGTAAGCGCTTGCTCCAAGGACCCGAGAGTGTCCGCGGTGCTCACGAAAGTGCCTTTTTCTGCGCACGCGCGCGGAACGCAACCAGCCCGCCAATGGCCGCGCCGGCGACGGCAAAGCCGAGAGCCACCGGCAGTTCCGGGGTTTGGACGACATAGCGCGGCTGCGGGTTTTCGGGCAGTCCCAGAGCAACGGGCGAGTCAGTCAGTACATACATCTGGTGCAGCCCGCCCATTTCGGTCTCACCATACAACCGGGCATTGGCATAGCCCTGCTGCTTGAGCCGCGCGGCGCGCGCCTTGCCCTGAGCGATCAACGGCTCCCGCTCGCCAAATTGGATCGCCCCGGTAGGGCAAGCCTTGGCGCAGGCCGGCATTAGGTTATTGGTGACGCGGTCCTGGCAGAACGTGCATTTGCTCATCTTGATCGTGCTTGGAAATTCCGCGGTCTCGCTCAGTTGGGGCATGCCAAAGGGGCAGGCCTGCGCGCACAAGCCGCAGCCGATGCAGGCATCCGGATCGTAGGAAACAAAGCCCAGCTCGTTGTGCTCGAGCGCGCCGGTTTCACATGCCTTGACGCACGCGGCGTCCGTGCAGTGCAAACAGCGTTGATTGATAAAGTGCCAGGCAACCCCGTGGTCCGGGGTTGCCGTTTCGATAAAGCGGATGCGCGACCAGGTGACCGCCGACAGGTGGGGTGGATTCTCATAGCTGCCGTGATTCGTCGTCACCTCGGCGGGCAGATCGTTCCATTCCTTGCAAGCCATCTGGCAGGCGCGGCAGCCGATGCATTGGCTCATATCGAGTAGTATGGCAATCTCTGTCATTTCATTCCTCCGGGTCGAGGTCGTGGTCTCCGACCTACGCTTTCCGCACCTGACACAGCAAGGCCTTGGATTCCGGGATCAGCGTGTTGGCATCTCCCATATAGACGGTCACTTGATTCGCGCTATCGCCGGTGCCGCGCCCCCCCGGGGTGAGCATTTCCAGACCCATGAATCCCCAGTGCCACGGCAATCCGACGACATGGGCACGCTGCCCGTCGATGATCATCGGCTTGAAGCGTTTCGTGACGATCGCCACCCCCCGGACGCTCCCGCGGGCGGACTCGACGACGACGGGGTCTCCGCCCCGGATGCCCTTCTCGGCGGCGAGCTCTTCGCTCATCTCGACGAACATGTCCGGCTGGAGTTCAAGGAGCCAGGGAATGTGCCGCGTCATCGCTCCGGTCTGCCAATGTTCGGAAACGCGGTACGTGGTGGCGATGATCGGATATTTCGACCGGTCGCCGCGCGGGTTGATGGATTCTGCAAAGACCTTGACGGCGGGGTTGACCGAGACATCGGGGTGCAGCGGATTCGCGACGGGCGATTCGAATGGCTCGTAGTGTTCGGGAAGCGGACCTTCAGCCATGTTGGGCCCGAACACGCGCGCCACTCCTTCGGCGAGCATGATGAACGGGTACTTGGCGCCAGGAGCATAGCCGCCGTCCACGACATCTCCAATCCACTTGCTGCCCGCCGCATCCCAGCGGACGGTCCAGCGCTTGGGGTCGAACGGCTCGCCTTTGTTGTCGACAGAGGCGCGATTGTAGATGATGCGCCGGTTGAGCGGCCACGCCCAGGCCCAGTTGCTGAACGTGCCAATCTTGGCAGGATGAGTGTCCACGTTGTCGCGGCGTGCCGCCAGGTTGCCTTCCTTGGGCCACGAGCCCGAGTAAAGCCAGTTCAGGCACGCCGTGCTGCCGTCCTCTCTCAGCGCCACAAAGTTTGCGACCTGCTCGCCGGCCTTGCCGACGACTTGGTTCTTGTCGTCCAGTACGTCGCGCGTGTAATAGCCGTTCACTTTCATGGCGATCTGCGCGGCGGACACCTCGCCCTCGCCATAGTTCCAGTTCAGCGCCAGGATGCCCTCCGCATTGGGCCCCCCCTGCGCCTGGTACGCTTTGCGGAGGCGGAGCATCAACTGGTTCATGATCCAGGCATCTGGCTTGGCGCTTCCCAGCGGCTCTTGCGCTTTGGAGCGCCACTGCTGCCAGCGTCCCGAATTGGTGATCGAGCCTTCTTTTTCGAAAGACGCGGCGGCGGGCAACATAAAGACTTCGGTTTTTACGTCCGCCGGATGAACGCCTTCCATATGCCAGGCGTTCGCAGTCTCGACGCTCCACAGGTTCGAGACGACCAGCCAGTCGAGCTTGTTCAGGCTCTGCCGGATCATGTTCGCGTTGGCACTGCTCACGGCCGGATTTTGCCCAAAGACCAAGGCGCCGTGAATCTTACCCGCAAACATCTGGGCAAAGAGGTTGAGCCAGGAGTAATCCCCATCGTTCTTGGGGAGCCATTGATAACCGAACTCATTCTCCGGTTTGGCATTGTCGCCATACCAGGCCTTGAGGAGGCTGACCATATACTTGGGCGTATTCGACCACCAGTTGGCGCTCAGGGGGTCCTTGGTGGCCGGCGTGGTTGCCTTGAGATAGTCGGCGAGCGTCTTGTTTGCCACGGTCTGTGTTTTCAAATAGCCGGGGAGAATGTTGAAAAGGACGGCGTGATCGGTCGAGCCCTGGACGTTGGATTCGCCCCGCAGCGCGTTGATCCCGCCGCCGGCGCGCCCGATATTGCCGAGCAGCAGCTGCACGATCGTCGCCGTGCGGATGATCTGAGTGCCGACGGTATGCTGCGTCCACCCCATCGCATACAGCATCGTTCCCGCGCGGTCAGGCCGGCCGGTCGAGGCGAACGCAGCGTAGACCTGTTGGAGCGTGGCCTGGGGTGTCCCCGTGATCCTTTCGACCGTCGCCAGATCGTAGCGGGCATAGTGCTTTTTCAGGAGTTGGAAAACCGTTTGCGCGTCCTGGAGCGTCTCGTCGCGTTTCGGTATCCCCTTGTCGTCCAGCTGGTACTGCCAGGATGTCTTGTCGTAAGCATGCGTCTGATCGTTAAAGCCGGAAAAGAGTCCCGCGTTAAACTGAAAACCGGGATGGATAAGATTGGCGGCGTTGGTATAGTGGACGACATATTCGCGATGGATCAGATCGCCGTCCAGGATGTACTTGATCATGCCGCCTAGAAAGGCGATGTCGGTGCCCGGGCGAATCGCCGCGTACAGGTCGGCCTGGGACGAGGTGCGCGTATAACGTGGGTCCACGCTGATGAGCTTGGCGCCCTGTTCCATGGCTGCGCTCACCCACTTGAAGGAAACGGGGTGATTCTCGGCCGCATTCGATCCCATGATCAGGATGGCGTCGGCGTTCTTGATGTCGATCCAATGATTGGTCATTGCCCCTCTACCGAACGACTCTCCCAGAGCCGCAACAGTAGCGGAGTGTCAGATCCGGGCCTGGTGTTCGACGTAGACGAGCCCCAGGCCGCGGGCGAACTGGACGGCTAAGGCGCATTCCTCGTTGTCCAGGGCTGCGCCGCCGAGCCACGCCACGGTCTCGCTGCGGTTGACCAGGTTGCCCTTGGCGTCCTGGGCGACAAAGTCCTGGTCGCGTGTTTCTTTCATGCGCGCGGAAATGCGGTCTAGCACCCAGTTCCAGTCTTTTTCTTCCCACTGCGCCGAACCGGGGGCGCGGTACAGCGGCTTGGTCACTCGCCGCGGCGAGGATGCGAGGTCGCGGAGCGTGCTCCCCTTGCTGCAGAGCGCGCCGCGATTGATCGGGCTGTCCGGGTCACCCTCGATGTTGACGACCTTGCCGCCCTCGGCGCCGATAATCATGCCGCAGCCGACGGCACAGTACGGGCAGATGTGATGGATCTCGCCCACCTTTTTGTGGAGAGCGAACTTGCTCGTCCGCAGAGCGCCGGCCGTGCGCGGCAGCAGCAGCCCGCCCACGGCCAGAGCGGAAGATTTGATAAAATCGCGCCTGGAGATTTGCGTCATCGCCGTCTCCTCTCGTGGACTGTTCGGCAAGTATTTAAAGAGAGTCAGGGCAGAGGTGAGCGTGATTTCGACGGCGACTCTCTTAAATACTTTACAAACGTTCTCTAGTCCGCCATCGCGTCGGCCACCAACTGGGCCAACCCGGTGGCTTGCAGGTCGAGTTTGAAATGCTCAATGCTGTCGGTGTATTGCAGGCGGCAGTTGCTGCACGTCATCGCCACCGTCTTGGCGCCGACCTTTTCAATTTGCTTCATCTTGAGCTCAAAGACGCCGTAGCGAACCGGGTCCGCCTCTTTGATCGCGATCACGCCGCCGCCTCCGCCGCAGCAGATGGACTCTTCTCGGTTGGGCGTCATTTCCTTGAACGATTGCGGCGCCAGAATCTTGAGAATCTCGCGCGGCTCCTGGATGTGCCCTCCCTTGCGCTGGACCTTGCAGGCATCGTGGAACGTGATGGTGCCCTTGCCGCTCTTGTCGTAATGGCCGGGTTTCAGCTTGATGCGCTCCGAGCTGACCAACTCGCCCAGCACTCCGGTGATGTGGATAATCTCAAAGTTGTTGGCCTCCGGCAGCCAGTTCGCCGCGTGCCACCGCAGTGCGTCGTAGGCGTGCCCACATTCGGTGACGACAATGCGTTTGACCCCCAGCTCCTTGGCGCCGTCGAGCACGCGCTGCAAGAACAATTTCGTATGTTCCAAGTTCCCTTCGTAGAAACCGAAATTGACGATCTCGCGCGCTTTGGAACTGACCGTCCACTTGACGCCGGCCTTGTTGAGGATCTTGGCGATCGCGGCGACGTTCGTCGGGAATTTCATCACCTCGATCGAGGAGAAGACGACGAGGGCGTCGGCGCCCAGAACGTCCTTGGGGATCTCGACTTCCCACTCGTCCGCGATCCATTCGAGACGCTGCTCCCAAACCTGGGCTGTCATGCCGAGCGGGCTGCCTTCTTCGACTTGCTTGTTGACGGCCGCCATCAAATCGGCCGGGACCGCGCCTGCCGCGGCGAGACCCGCGCGCACCTCGTGCAAGAGGGAGCCGAGGTCGATGCCCATCGGGCACGCCATCGAGCACTTGTTGCAGACAGTGCACGCCTCGTATTCGAGCTTGCTCCAATGCTCGATATCGGCGTCGGCGATGCGCCGGTCGAGATGGAGCATGCTCTTGACCGCGCCGAGCGGGGTAAAGCGTTGTTCGTAGGCGCGGCGCAGGAGCTCCACTTTCCAGACGGGCGAATATTCCGGATCGCCCGTGGATTGGTAAAAATGGCAGGCTTCGGCGCACATGCCGCAGCGGGTGCATGCTTCCAGCTGGGCGGCGACCCAGCCGCCGGTCTCGTATACCAGAGTGTTGATCGCTTTTTCAGAAAGTGACATGATTCACCTCTATGCCTGCACCCCGCGCTTGCCAAACTCCATTCCATGGATCGTCCGGGAGAAAAAGTAGAACATGAAATGGGAAAGTCGGCTGAGCGGGATCCACACCAGCAAAACATCGACGGCCCCCATGTGAAGTGTAAAGGCCATCTCGTAGGAGAACCAGAGATGATGCGTCATCACATAGCCGGTGACCATCGGCAGGAAGACGAACAACCAGCTCAGGTACTCGGCCGGACCGGAGATGAGGCGCAAGACGGGATGAATGATCCGGTTCACCAGGAGGACGAGCATGCCGACGATCGCCACCGCGGCAAGCCAGTCGACGATCGGTAGAGGCAGAGAGGGCCAGGCGAAACCCAAGAGACTGGACCAGACCAACACATGGGGGGCGCTGAGAAAGATCACGGCAAAGAGCCCGAGATGGAACAAGCCGCCGGCCACGTAGATGATCGGGTTGCGGTTGAAGGTGTTCTTGACCCAGGGGATAAAGGGCCAGATCAGGAGCGCTTTCACGTACGTGCGGAAGACGCCGGCGGACTTGCTGCCGCGCACCGGCACGCGGTCTTTGCTCCAGCCAAGACCGAGCACGCTCACCAGGCGGTAGACCATGCCCCCGATGAAAACCAGCAGCGCAGCATAGAACAACGGTCCGCGTGCAAATTCAAGGGCATCTGTCCAGTTCATTTTTCACCTCCGGCCGCTCTCTTTTTGGTTTGATTGACCAACATCGTCCCAACGCCGATCGCCGCGCCGACGCCGACGGCAGCCCCCACGGCGGTGATGGTCGGGCGATCCAGCGGCACGGACTGGCCCTGATAGATCCCGCCGCCATCCCAGAAATCCGGCTGGGAGCAGCCGAGGCACGGATGGCCGGATTGGACGGGAAAGGACAGCCCCTGGTCCCACTTGATCGTCGCGCACGAGTTGTAGGTCGTCGGTCCCTTGCAGCCGAGCTTGTACAAGCACCAGCCCTTTTTGGCGCCCGTATCGTCAAAGGAGTTGGCGAATTGACCGGCTTCGTAGAACGGCCGGCGCAGGCAGCGGTCGTGGATCGTGTTCCCGTAAAAGGTCATGGGACGACCGAGGCTGTCGAGTTCGGGGAGCGCGCCAAAGACGATATAGTGAGCGAGGGTGCCGGTGGTGGCTTCGGGGATCGCCGGGCATCCGGGGATGTTGACCAGGGGTTTGTTGGCGACCAGCTCGCGCACCCCTTTGGCGCCGGTGGGGTTCGGCTTGGCCTTGGGCAGTCCGCCGAAAGCGGCGCAGTTGCCGGTGGAGATGATCGCGGCGGCGCCCGCCGCCGCCTCTTGGAGCAGGTCGACCGCGGTGCGCCCGCCGATCGTGCAGTACACCCCGCCGTTGTCCGTTGGGATGGCCCCTTCGACGACGAGGATGTACTGGCCCGCGTACTTTTTCATCGCCTCTTGTTTCGCTTGCTCTGCTTGAAACCCCGCCGCCGCGGACAAGGTCTCGTGGTACTCGATGGTAATCGTGTTGAGCACCAAATCCACCAGGGTCGGCGCCTGGGAACGGGTGAGCGCTTCGCTGCAGCCGGCGCAATCCTGGAACTCGAGCCAGATTACGGGCACCCGCGGCTTGTTCTCCAGTGTCTTTGCGATCCAGCGCGCGGGCGCATAGCCGTGCGCATCATTCAGGTGCGCGGGCAAACCGCTTTCCTCCAGGGGCGGTGCATAGCGCAGCCCCATGGCCCCCACCAGCAGCCCGCACATCTTTACAAAATCGCGCCGCGAGATGCCCTGACGCTTTAAATGCTGACGAATGGTCTCTTCGGGCATAAAGCCTCCATGTAGGATGTGACACGTGACCGGTGACACGAGGCGTTCCCTGTCCCCGGCCGGCCGTCACGGGTCACGCACAAGAGATGTTCTCCGCTTCCATTTTCTTCTGGTACGCGGCGACGCCCTCCGCTCCGGTGGGCAGCCCGGCTTTCTCGGCATCCCACGCGCTGGCTTGAATCTCGGCAATCCAACCTTCGCCATAGGGATCGCTCACGGCCATGTTGGGATGGCTCGCGAGCTGATCATTTGCGCGGACGAGAATGCCGGTCACGGGGGAGGGGATGGGGCCGACGAATTTGCTGCTCTCGACCGTCGCCAAACTCTTGCCCTGTTTCACTTCCTGCCCGATGTTCTTTGCTTTGACGGTGACCGCGTTCAGTTTCCCACCGGCCAATTTGCCCGCGACCGACGTCATCCCGACGCGGAGAATGCCGCCCTCCATCGGTTTTGCCCAAACGTGCTTTTCAATCAAGTAGTAAAGATTCTCCGGTAAGCTGCAGCCTCGCACGATCGCCATCGGTTACTCCTTTAAGCCGAGTCGGCAGCGAACGGGCAGCTCCATTGCGCCTGGCCTGACCTGCTCGTGCTGTCGACGGTGGACTGGTTCTTCAGAATGAGAACGCGATCTTGGCCTGCTCTGCCATTTCCCAGAGCGCCGCGCCGCCGATAATCTTGACGCCGTCGATCAAGTCGCTTTCGGTCATGTTATGCAGCTCCAACGAAGGCGTGCAGGCGTAAAGCTGAACGCCCGCGTCGACCGCGTCTTTCAAAAACGCCGCGACCGATTTACCCCCGGGCTTGGGAAAGACCGTCTCCGCAATGCCTTTCTTGAGCAGCAGGCTGCCGTCGGTCGTAAAGACCATCGCCACTTGATCATAGTCCATCACCGCACCGATGGTGGCGAGAAAGAAGGGGGACGCGCAGCGGCGCGGTTCGTCGGGACCGCTCGTCATGAGAATCACCGCTTTATTTTCACTCATAGAATCACCTCTTGGAATAGAGTTTGGAAATCGACGAATAACAGGAATGCCCCACTCGATCCGGATCGAGTGAGGCATTCATCACCCCAGACTTCAGGGACGCAGATTCCGCGAATGGCGGTCCGGTCTTGCGCACGGATTGCAACTCACGAGAGTCGGCAAAGTTTATGAGCCGGAGATTTGATCTCCCGGCGGCAAACTCAGCCGGCTCACGTCGGCAATGTGCTGGAGTCGATTCATCAACTCGGCGCGCTCGCATCCAACCTCTTCAAATGTGCGGGCGATATCGCCCAGCCATTTGCCGAGGCGTTCCTGCTTGCGGGCTTGCAAGACCGGGAGTTCGCGGGCGGCGTCGGCGAGCGCCTTCGGATCAATTCCATGTTGCTTGGCCAGCTGCCGGATTTGAGGCCCCGCTGCGTCCGCACCCGGAGCCGAAAGGTGGAACTGCCCGGCGACCAGAATTGCGACGAGTGTGCCGCTCACGTGGACGCACGCGCGGGCATATTGCAGCCCGGCATGACAAGGGATGAACGAGGGCTTCCGGTCGGGGTTCCCGGTCAGCTCGCGCCAGGAACCAATGCAGGCGCGGCGGCCCGACTCACTCGCGAGAATCAGGCTGCAGAACTTGGAGGGGTTGCTCATCCGTGTGAGAGGCACTCCATCGGGCGCCGTCATGATCGAACCGATTTCCGCAATGTCGGCAAAGACATCCTGGACGGACTGGAGACAATGCAGAGGCAGAACTTGGGGCAGACCAGTGGGGGAGCTTTTCAGCGAGCGCTCGCCGGAGATGAGCGAGTCGAGTTGATCGCGGGCAAAGCGCCACTGCTGACCGATCTTGACGCCGGTCAGTCGTCCATCTTTGACCATACGGTAGACGGTGATCCGGTCTACCTTGAGCAGCACTTGGACTTCTTTGACGGTCAGCAGGTCACTGGTCGTTTGCATAGGGTCGGCGTAGGTTATGATAGCTTGATATAGTATGTTATAAAAACCACCTAGATTCAATATTCAAAAAGGTCAAAATTAGGTCCCAAAATGACGCGGCTACGCGCCGGACGACAGCCTGCGCCAGATCCACTGGAAGGGGAGCGCGGGGATGGACCGGCTAGAAACCAAGCGCTTTCAACCCGCCCTTGCGCTGCATGCGCTCATCGTCCTCGATCTCAATCGGGAGGCCTATGATCTACGGAGCCGCGCGACCGCGGGAGAAATGGGCATCGTCGTCGCCGCCTCCTTTGCCGCGCACCTGATCGAGCACCGCCACCAGGTGGGGTTGGCGCTCCTGGGGACGGACCAGGTGAGCGGAGCGACGGGGTTCCAAAGCATTCGTCTCGCCCACGGGCGCGACCATTTGATGCGCCTTCTGGAAGCGCTCGCGCGCGCCGAGATGGCGCCGACCGCGCTGCTGCCGGGTCTATTGACCACGGCCTCCGCGGGCCTCGGCTGGGGCAGCACGGTCATTGTCATTGTCCCGGGAGACGAACCCGCGCTCCTGCCGGCGCTCTTGCAGATGCGCCGCCGGGGGCTCTTACCCGTCGTGATCGCGACCGACCCATTGATCCCCTTTGCCGGGCTGCGGGACGAATTGAAACAAGTGGGCATGCCGGCCGTCGCGGTCACGCAGGACAGTGAAATGGACCTTTGGAGATGAAGCAGACCTCTTTCGATGCCGCGCGAGATTGGGTGGGGTTTCTCTTTCGCCCTCTCCTGATCAGCGGGATGTTGACGTGCATCGCCGCCGCCTGGGTCTGGTCTCTGGAATTCGCGCTCGCACCGTGGAGCGGGAGTTATCTCATTTGGATCGTCGGCGCGGTGACCCTCGAGACTCTGCTCGTGGAGAGACAACTGCGACGGCGCCGGCTCGCCCTGGAGGAGACTCATACGTGGCAGACTCGCCTCGCCGAGATCGGGATGATGCTCCTCCTGGTCAATGCGGCGAGCTATTTTTCTTCGGGATGGCAAGGGTTCATACGCGATCTCTCACGCTGGGCCGCCGACCCTGCGACCTTCTTCGATCTCGAGTTTGTGATCGGCACTCTGATCGTCGCAACGCTGTGGATGCTGTCGTCGAGCATCGCGGGGAATCTCGCAGAGATCGAAGATGAAAGGAACTGGCCGGGGGAGCCGGAAGCCGCGCGGGCCAAGCTCCAAGAAGACTTTGTGGTCGGGGCCGTTCTCCTCCTCGTCGCGGTAGGGGCGGAGCGTCTCGCACTCTCGCCGGCCGGCTTGAGCCTGCGGCCTGTCCAGCTCGGCGAGCTGGCCGTGTTGCCCATTGTGTACGTCGGTTTGGGCCTGCTCCTCCTTGGACAGATGCGGCTCTCGCTTCTCCTCGCCGAATGGAACCGCCAACAAGTGCCAGTCTCCTCCGGCATCGAGCACCGCTGGGCGGTTTGGAGCGTCCTCTTTGTTGCGGGAATTTCGGCGCTGGTACTATTCTTGCCGGCGGGAGAAACGTCGCTCGGCGTCTATGTGCTTGATGTTATTATCTCCATCATCTTCTTCGTGGCACAACTCTTGGCGTTCCTGGTCTATCTGCTTCTCTCGCTGCTTTTTCTCCCCTTTGGACTCCTGCGGACTCAACCGACCCAATCGCCGCGCCCACCACAGTTTCCCAATTTTCCACCCCCGGCGGAAACGGGACCCATGCCCGATTGGCTATCCTCCATCCAGACAGTCATTCTGGGGGTGCTGATTGTGCTCATGGTGTTTCTCATCGTGCGGACCTATTGGCGGGACCGGCGCGCCTCGGGCACTTGGAAAACGATCGGGGATCTGCTGGGCGCGGCTTGGAACGCGCTCCTCGCGTGGCTGCGCGGAAGCACACGCCGCGTCCAGCAGATTCTGAGACGCGCACCGGCGCCCCGCGGCGTCGAGTCTCCCGGCCTTACGCACGCGTGGTGGCGGGCCTGGCGAGCGCCTACCGCACGTGAACGCGTGCGGCGTCTCTACCTGGCGCTGCTCGAGCGCGCCGCCCCGCGCAGACCCCGGTTGAATATTCGGCCGATCTCCAATCGCACCTGGAAGACCCTGAGGGGCTCTCGACACTGACGGAGGCTTTTGTCCAGGCGCGCTACAGCCGTCAGGATTTCACAGCCGGAGAGGTGAGCCGCCTGCACCGCTTGTGGCGGCGCCTCCGGGACGAACTGCGCCGACCCTAGTGTTGTGACAGAAAAAATCTTGCGTGGTTGTCATTGCGAGGAGCGTGGTTCGCGACGAAGCAATCCTTAAGTTACATTGAGATTGCTTCGGGTGCGTCCATTCAAAACCTGATGGACGAACCCTCGCAATGACGAAAGACGAACCCTCGCAATGATCCCACTGCAGAAATGCCCGCCCCGTGCAGCGAGCTACGCGACCTAGGCTCCGTGGCCCGTCTTTCCCTTCAGGAACGCGCGCATCGCCGCCTCTCTCTGGGGTGATGCCCAGCAAGCCGCAAAGTGTTCCGTTTCCCACACGGTATAGTCTGCTTCGCGAGCGGCGGCAAAAGCAGCCTTGGAGAATTGTACCGCCGTGGATGGCAAGGCGGCGAGCTCGTCTGCCAGTTCTTGGGCCGCATTCGATAGAGCTTCCGCAGGCACCACGCGGTCCACGAGCCCGAGGCGCTGCGCCTCCCGAGCGTCCACCATATCGCCGGTGAGCACCATCCGTTTAGCGGCGCCGAGATGCACCAGCCGTTCCAAGCGCGGCACCAGATCCAGGGGAGGAAAGATTCCGATCTTGATTTCGGGGACGCCGAAGCTCGCTTGCTCGCTCGCGAGGCGCAAATCCGCGATGAGCGTCAAGAGTAGCCCGCCCCCCATCGCCGCACCTTGGACGGCCGCCACGAGCGGCTTGGCACAGGCCTCCAGGGCATCGTACACGGCACGGACGCCGGCGAGCTCGCGTGCGACGGTCGCGGCGTCCAGCCCGGCCATCCACGCCACGTCGAAACCGGCCGAAAAGACCCGCCCGCGTGCCGCCAGGACGATCACCTTGACCGCGTCGTCCTTGTCCAATGACTCCCAGGTCTGGCGCAGCTCCAGCAGCGTCGTCTGGTGGATCGCGTTGAGGCGCTGGGGCTGGTTCAGCCACACCCACGCGACCGGACCGCGGAGCTCCAGTTCGATCGTCTCCATCTAGTTCCCCATCAGTTCGCGGCGCAATTGCATCTTGTCCACCTTGCCGAGCGAGGTGAGCGGCAGCTTGTCGCGCAGTTCCATGTACTTGGGGATCTTGTACTGGGCCAAGCCCTGCTGGCAATGGGCCTGGAGGTCGGCCAGACTCAGCTCGACCCCCGGCTTGGGAACGACGTAGACGGCCCCGACTTCGCCCATCACGTCGTCTTTCCTTCCGAGACAGGCGACGAAGGCGACTCCCGGATGGCGGCTGATGTGTTCCTCGATTTCCCGCGGATAGACATTGTAGCCGCCGGTGATGTACATGTCCTTTTTGCGATCGACGAGCGTGAGATAGCCGCGTGCGTCGAGCTTGCCCAGATCGCCTGTGTAGAACCAGCCGTCGGAATCGATAGCGGCCGCGGTCTCCGCGGGGTTGTCAAAGTATTCCTTCATCACGCAGGTCCCGCGGACGGCCACTTCGCCGACCTCACCCAAGGCGACGTCGTGTTGCTGGTCGTCAACCACCCGCAGTGCGAACTCGGGCGCGACGGCCCCCACGGTCAACGCGATAGTTTTCCCATCGTCGTTTGGCTGTGTGTAGGTCACAAAGCCGGCCACTTCGGTCATACCGTAGCCCGTGATCGTGACCGGAGCCATCTGCTGCATCTTCTCCATGACCGGCAGGGGCGTGGCGGCGCCGGCCACCAAGACCTTGCGCAACGACGACCGATCGAACCCCGCGTAGTTAGGTAAGTTGAATTCCAGAATGTACATGGTCGGCACCTGACCCAGCACCGTCACTCGCTCCTTGGCCACAGTCTCCAGAGTGTGAACCGGATGAAAATGGTCCATGACGATCAACGTCGCGCCCGTCATGAGCGCCGGGACCGTCAACTCCGTAGCGCCGCCGACGTGACTCATCGGCAGATGGAGGAGCACCCGGTCGTCGGCTTTAATCCCGAACTGCCGCGTTTCCACGGCAATATTATCGATGATGTTCTTGTGCGTCAGCACGGCGCCTTTCGCCAAGCCTGTGGAGCCCGATGTAAAGACGATCAGCACGCCGTCGTTCTCGTCCAATTGGGCGGCCCGCGCGGCCAGGGCTGCCTGCTGACCCGGACGGTCGGCAGCCAGGAGGTCGTTCAAGCTGGGAGTGCCCGCAGGACCGCCGGTTCCGATCACAGACAAGTGTTTGACAAAAGGCCACGAGGCGATGAGAGGCTGGAGAGAGGCAGCCACTTGCTTTTGGCCGGCCTGACCCAAAACCACCATCGCCACGGGCCGAGTCAAATTGGCGAGGCGGGTCAATTCGAGCGGGGTATAGACGATGTTGAACCCGACGAGGATGGCCCCGATGCGCGCCGCCGCCAGGTAGGCATACAGATACTCGGGGCGCGTCGTCGAGATGACCCCGATCCGATCGCCCCGCTGGATGCCCATTTCGAGCCAGGCGTGAGCCAGCCGGTTCACGCGGCGATCAAACTCTGCCCAGGTCACTCGCTCTTCGTTAAAGACGAGCGCCTCCTTCTCCGGTAAGCGCGCGGCCGTCTCCGCGAGCAACCCTCCAAGAAACCGAGGATAAGCCTGCTGTGCTTCCATGATGTTCTCTCCTTGTTCAAATAAGCACCTGCTGGCGCCGCGTTCGAGCTACGCGTCAAAAGCAGGTGCGTTGATCTTCCAGAGATTTCGTACAGATTGGGGCGAGGGGCGAACGGCAACCGGCCATCTGTTCACTTGTCCGTCGAAGTGAAACGAATCAGCCGTACAGGGAGGGCGAAGACGCCGCAGGCGCCCATTATACCGCGAAATAGGGGGAAGGCAACGGACGCGCCAATCCCCACTTGGGAGATCGAGGCGATCATCATCGGCGCCGCGCGGCAGCGCATCGAGACGATTTAACCGAGAGGTCGAGGAAACCCGTGCACGGATAGAGCGGGAACGGATGGCACGCGAGAACCCAATGTGATCGCCCTCACTGAACTGAACAACAGGCGGTCGTCCAGAGGGTGAACAGACCGCTCCTCGTCCTGGCGGGTTCCGGCAGCGGCGGGAGGCGGGCGCTCACGTATCGTATGGCACATGGCGCACGCCATGGACTCGCCAAATACGGATAAACCGCGTATAACAGGATGGACACGATGGCGCGGCTGAAGGAGGTACTGGAGAAATGAACACACGGACCATGACGCCCGAGCAAATCCGGTCCGAGGGGCTAGACGCCCTTCGGCAACGGTTGGGCGTGGCGGGGACGATACGCTTTCTGCAACTCTTCGAGGTCGGAAGATCATTCTGTGTGGCACTCGGCGGAAAACCGAGTGCCCTTTGTTTTCCGCTCACGCATTTGTTGAAACCCTCGCGCGTACGCACCCAGCCCTGTTGGAGACCAGCCGCTATAGAGTCCGCCTGACATTCCGGCTCCAGCCGGGGCGACACGCCGACCGCTGGAGCCGGTTGCTGGCTGGCCGTTCATTCGAGGCACTGTCAAAAGCGCCCGAAGACGGATAGGTGGCGATCAGGCGAGGTCGAAACGGTCAAGGCTCATCACTTTGTTCCACACCGCGACAAAGTCGTGTACGAACTTGTCCTGGGAGTCATCACAAGCATAGACTTCCGCCAAGGCCCGGAGTTGGGAGTTGGAGCCGAAGATCAAGTCGACACGGGTGCCGGTCCACTTGGGTGCGCCCGTTGCGCGATCATAACCTTCGAATACGCCATCCTCTCCCGCGGCGGGCTGCCACACCGTGCTCATATCGAGCAGATTCACGAAAAAGTCGTTGGTGAGCGCCTCTGGCCGTTTGGTGAAGACGCCGTGCTGGGACCCTCCGAAGTTGGTGTTCAGGACGCGCATGCCACCCACGAGCGCCGTCATTTCGGGCGCGGTCAGGGTCAGCAATTGCGCCTTGTCAACCAGCAGCTCCTCGGCCGGCACGGCATAGCGGGCCTTCTGGTAGTTGCGGAAGCCGTCCGCGAGCGGCTCGAGCACCGCGAAGGAGGCGACATCGGTCTGCTCCTGCGAGGCGTCCATGCGTCCCGGGGTGAACGGGACCGTCACCGCGTGACCGGCATTCTTCGCCGCCTGCTCGACGCCGGCGCAGCCGGCCAGAACGATCAGGTCAGCCAGTGATACTTGCTTGCCGTCGGACTGCGCGCTGTTGAAAGCGGTCTGGATACCTTCCAGGGTCTTGAGCACCTTCGCCAGCTGGGCAGGCTGGTTGATCTCCCAATCCTTCTGCGGCGCCAGGCGAATGCGGGCGCCGTTGGCGCCGCCGCGCTTGTCGGAGGCACGGAAGGTGGAAGCCGACGCCCAGGCGGTCGAAACCAGCTCCGAGACAGACAGGCCCGAAGCCAGGATCTTGTCTTTGAGGGAGCCGATGTCCTGTGCATCAATCAATTTGTGATTGACAGCCGGGATGGGGTCCTGCCAGATTAGCTCTTCGGCCGGAACCTCTGGGCCGAGATAGCGTGTGCGCGGGCCCATGTCGCGGTGGGTCAGCTTGAACCATGCCCGGGCGAACGCGTCCGCGAACTGATCCGGATTCTCCATAAAGCGCCGTGAAATCTTTTCGTAGACCGGGTCAAAGCGCAGAGCGAGGTCTGTGGTCAGCATGGCGGGCGCGTGACGCTTGGACGGGTCGTGTGCGTCCGGTACGGTACCGGCGCCTCCACTGCCCTTCGGAGTCCACTGGTGCGCGCCGGCCGGGCTCTTCGTCAATTCCCATTCGTAGCCGAACAGGTTCCAGAAAAAGTTGCTGCTCCACTGGGTGGGCGTCGTGGTCCAGGTGACTTCCAGGCCGCTGCCGATGGTGTCGCCGTCCTTGCCCGTGCCAAAGCTGCTCTTCCAGCCCAGGCCTTGCTCCTCGATGGGCGCCGCTTCGGGTTCCGGCCCAACATATTTCGCGTCTCCCGCGCCGTGGGTCTTGCCGAAGGTGTGGCCGCCCGCGATGAGCGCCACCGTCTCCTCGTCGTTCATCGCCATGCGAGCGAACGTCTCTCGGATATCCCGCGCCGCCGCGAGCGGGTCCGGGTTGCCGTTCGGGCCTTCCGGGTTAACGTAGATGAGACCCATCTGCACGGCCGCGAGGGGATTTTCGAGATCTCGCTCGCCGGAGTAGCGCTTGTCCTCCAGCCACTTGCCCTCGGAACCCCAGTAGATGTCCTTCTCCGGTTCCCAGATGTCCTCACGCCCCCCCGCAAAGCCGAAGGTCTTGAACCCCATGGATTCCAGGGCGACATTGCCGGCGAGGATCATCAGGTCGGCCCAGGAGATTTTCCGGCCGTACTTTTGCTTGATCGGCCAGAGCAGCCGGCGCGCTTTGTCGAGGTTGATGTTGTCGGGCCAGCTGTTGAGGGGTGCAAAGCGCTGGTTGCCGTGGCCCGCGCCGCCGCGGCCGTCGCCGATGCGGTAGGTGCCGGCGCTGTGCCACGCCATACGGATGAACAAAGGTCCATAGTTCCCAAAATCCGCCGGCCACCAGTCCTGCGACTGGGTCATCAGTTCACGGAGGTCCTTCTTCACGGCCGCCAGATCGAGGCTCTTGAACTCTTGGGCGTAGTTGAAACCCTCGCCCATGGGATTGGACTTGCTCGAACGCTGGTGCAGGATATCGAGCCTCAATTGGTTCGGCCACCAGTCTCGGTTCGTTGTGCCGCTGGCCGTGCGCGTGTGCGCACTGCCCGTTACCGAGCTGTTGCTGTCTTCATTCATGATCTTGACTCCTTTCGTTGCGTGCATGGTTGAACCGCGCTACTCGCGTCAGGTCATCTGGAAGCCACGGTTTCGCTTTCTTTCGACGGCGGCCGCTCAGGGCGTCGACGAATGACTCGCCTCGGTGTTTCCGGCCAGGTCCACGGCGCGATAGGTCAGCGTCGTCCCGGTGGCGACAAACAGCGGCGCACTGTAGCGCGTCCAGAGTGTGGCGGCTCTGATCTGGTCCTCGATGCCCGCCACCCCGACATTGTCCGTCGCCGAAAGCGTCACGGTGACTCCGCCAGGCGCGGGCGCGGTCGTCGCCGTCGAGACGGGAGGGACCGTGTCTCGGAAATTGAACGTCGCGGCGGAACTCACCGCCGCGAGCTTGGCCTGCCCCGCAAGCGAGGGGTGGAAATAGTCCCGCGCGTTCACATCGCCAGTCTGGAACGGCGTCTCGAAGATCGCGTAGCCGTCAAAGTGACAATGGTAGGGATTTTTCCGAGGCGAATTGTAGCAGGTGCGCGGCACGTGGTCAAGGGGTCAATTTGACACGATTCTTATTTAGCATGAAACTATTGTCGCTTGCCTCCTTCACTCCACCGCGGGCAGCGGGAATACCTCCATGATCACAAATCCCCAAGATTGGCTAAAGTGAGGGCTTGACTCTCCCGTGGCGGGAGGGTGTATCGTGTTGGCAGCCGTCCGCCGGAGGACCGCGTGTTCAAAATCGGTGACTTTTCCAAGCTCAGCCAGGTATCGGTCAAGGCCTTGCGCTACTACGACGAACTGGGTCTCCTCAAACCGGTGGAGGTGGACCGCTTTACGGGCTACCGCTACTACTCGGCCGACCAGCTGCCCCGGCTCAACCGCATTCTCGCGCTCAAGGACCTGGGTCTGACGCTCGAGCAGATCGCAGACCTGCCCGACCAGGGGCTGCCGGCCGCGCAACTACGCGGCATGCTCCGGCTCAAACAGGCCGAGCTCAAGGAGCAGGTGCGGGAAGAGCAGGCCCGGTTGGCCCGCGTCGAGACCCGGCTGAAGCAAATCGAACAGGAGGGTATGGTGCCAACCCAGGCCTACAACGCCTTCCTCTCCTGGGTCCAGACGAACGGCTATCGCATTGTCGGGCCCAACCGCGAGATCTATCTCAAGACCGCGGCGTTCGCCGAACAGGTTCGTCAGGACGACGCTTCTTACGTGATCGAAATCCAGGTGCCCGTTCAAAAGATCTAAGAGAATCGCCGATTGAAATCAGCCCCCCGAGGGCCTCGCTGGAAAACGCGAGGTCTACGACCTACGGCCAAGCGTCCACGGAGGTGGACGCGGCTCCCGTCCCTGTAGATCGTAGACTCTGCGGTTTTCAGCGGAGGGGACGGTTGGCCAGCGGCCCAAGAGGGGCGACCTCGGTCGCCCCAAAAGGAGAACGCGATGAAGACGCTCGACCTGAAGAAAGAGCTCAAGCACTTGTACGTCCCCTCGGCCAAGCAAGTCGAGGTGGTGCAGGTGCCGCCCCTGCAATTCGCCATGATTGACGGCGCCGTCGAAAAGGGACACGAACCGGGCACCTCGCCCGGATTCCAGGAGGCCACCCAGGCACTCTACAGCATCGCGTACACGCTCAAATTTATGCTCAAGAAACGCAAGACCCACGCTGTGGACTATCCGGTCATGGCGCTCGAGGGGCTCTGGTGGGTCACAGGTGGCAATTTCGACATCCGCGTAAAAGACAACTGGCATTACACGCTCATGATCCTTCAGCCGGAAGTCGTCACCCAGGATATCTTCGCCCAGGGCTTGGACGAGGTACGCCGCAAACGCGGCGACAGCCCGGCGCTGGACCGCTTGAGGCTCGAGTGCTTTGAGGAGGGGCTGTGCGTGCAGGCGATGCACATTGGGCCCTACGCGGACGAGCCCGCCACGGTGGAGAGAATGAAAACCTTTGCGGAAGAGAACGGCTACCGGGATCGGGTCGGGTTGGGCGGCAAGCACCACGAGATCTACATGGGCGACCCGCGCCGCACCGACCCGGCCAAGCTCAAGACGGTCCTCCGGCACCCGGTGGAGAAGATCGCAAAGATTTAACATCGGCCTTACGCCACCATACGGGTTGCGCACCGTTTTACACAATGGGATGGAGGACAAGCGAGATGAGTCTTGAGAACCGTGTAACGATCGTTACGGGGGCAACCGGCAGCTTGGGCCGTGTGGTGGCGCGCCGTTTTGCGGAACACGGCGCCCGGCTCGCCCTCGTTAGCCGCGATGCCGAGAGACTCCAGGCGTTGGTACGCGAGCTGCGTCTGCCGGAGGACCGCGCGCTGATTCATGCGTCTGATCTCCGAAACGCCGTCGACGCACAGGCGGCGGCAAGCGCGGTCCTCGATAAATTCGGACGCGCCGAGATTCTACTGCACTTGGTCGGCGGTTGGGAAGCCGGGAAACCGGTTGAACAGGTCGACGCGGATGAGATCGCGGCGATGCTTGAGCAGCATCTGTGGACCACCTTCCATATGGTCCGCGCGTTTGTTCCCCATCTCCGTGCGAACCAATGGGGCCGCGTCCTTGCCGTTTCTTCTCCGCAGGCTTTTCACCCCTCCGGACAAAATGCCCCCTACAGCATTGCCAAAGCGGCCCAGCAAGCTCTTTTGCTAACGCTCGCCTCCGAGGCCAACGCGACCGGCGTCACCGCGAACGTGCTGTTGGTGCGGACCATCGACGTGAACCATGAACGTGACCGCGAGCGAACGGCCGAAAATGCCGGGTGGACCACGCCGGAGGAAATTGCCGGAATGATGGTCTATTTGTGTTCCAAGGATGCCGGAGAAATCAACGGCGCTCAAATCCCCCTGTATCCGCTTGGATGAGGAGAGTAAAGGCGGGGGCGATGGTGGCCACCATCGCCCCCGCCTTCACTTGTTATCTCCCCCTCTCTCCTTGTGGGAGAGAGGGAGGGTCGAAGACTCCGCGTTCTCCAGCGGAGGATGGGAGAGTTCCGCCTACAGGAACCGGTACATCCAATCCGGCGTGAGGCGGAAAAAGAACGAATTCAGATATTGAAACTTGTCGCTGAGGAACAGCAACCCCATCATGAGGAGGAGGATGCCGCTCGCAATCTCCACTTTGCGCAAATGCGGGCTCAGTTTCTTGAGCCACTTGGTCGCGCTGCCCAGGCCGAACGCGACGAGGAGAAACGGGATGCCGAGCCCCGCCGAGTACACGAGCAGCAGCCCCGTTCCTTGCAGGACCGTCGTCTCCTGGGTCGCGAGCGCGATGACGCCGGAAAGTGTGGGCCCGATGCACGGGGTCCAGCCGGCGGCAAAGGCCATGCCGGTCAGGAGTGAGGTCGGATAGCCGAGCGGCCGCTGCCCAATCTGAACGCGCGCTTCTTGATAGAGGAACGGAATCCGGATGATGCCGATAAAGTGAATGCCAAAGATGATGAGGATGACGCCGGCAATATGGGCGAGGTCCGTTTTGGAGAGGAGGTTCGTGAGGACCGAAAGCGCACTCCAGATCGCGACGAAGATGAGCGTAAACCCGAGCACAAAGGCGGCGGCGTGCGCCACGGCCTCACGCCGGACGGTCACGATCCCTTCCGGCGTCACCGCCGCGCCGCTGAGATAGCCGAGATAGATAGGCACCATGGGAAGGACGCAGGGCGAAAGAAAAGACAAGAGACCTGCGCCAAAGGCGATCAAGATAGACATGCGATTTTCCTTCTATGACTGACGTTCGGTCAAGTGTTTCTCAAATGGGCGCGGGTGCTGTCTCCGGACAGCGCCGCGCGCACCTCCGCGACTCGGATCGGCGCGGTCAGCGTCGTGCGGTCGTCGATCACGACGACCGGGATCTTGTCCCGATACTGGTCGAAGAGGACCTGCTCATGCGTAATATCGCGTTCCTCGATCCTTAACGGGAATTCACGCTCCAGCCCCTGGAGCAGCTGGTGCGCGATTTCGCAGAGATGGCACCCCGGCTTGCTATACAACACGACGCGGTGGGTCATTGGAGGTTGGCGACCTCTTTGTCGACGAAATCATCCGTCATCGGCCCCCCCACGATAATGTCGCGGACAATGCCCTTGCGGTCGATAAAGATGCTTGTCGGCAGACCGCTGATGCGGTACATCTCGCCGACCCGTCCGTCCTGATCGCGCACGATCGGAAAGTTCACGAGCGTGTTCCGCATAAACGTGCGCACGCCGTCGTCCGAGTTTTCGTCCTGATAGTTGACGCCGATGATGACGAGCCCCTGGTTTTGATACTGTTTGTATTTTCGAACGAGCGTGGGGAATTCTTCGCGGCAGGGGCCGCACCAGGTGGCCCAAAAGTTGACGATGACCGGACGGCCCTGCAGCTGGCTCAGCACGATTTGATCGCCCGTGAGCGACTTTAAATTGATTTCCGGAGCCGCCTGGCCGACCTTGACGGTCGTGGGCCGGCTTGAGCTTCCGGCCCCGGTGAGCGCGCTCGGATTCAGCGCGCTGCAGGCGCCGAGCAGGAGCAGAAGGAAACCCAGACCCGCCGCCATCCACCGGGGACGCCAGAGTGGGCCGGCCGGACCCCGGGAGATCATACGCGCTCTTTCTCCGCCGGGGCGCCGTCATCCTCGTCGAGGGCTCGCTTCAGTTCCTCCACCTGGCTGCGCAGGTTCTGCTCACGCCGCGCCAGCGTGAACATATAGCCCAGGATAATGACCCAGATGACCGTATAGCCGTAGAACAGGTAGGACAGGTTGCGTACTTCGGAGAGAATATCTTGTAAAGTCACTTGCATCTTTCACCTCACGGGGAATCGCTCGATTGTGTCATGGCATACGCGGTCCGAGCGACCGGGCGCTCTTCACGGGAAGACACATTCTGGCGAAGAGAAACGAGCTCGTCCCGCAGCTCCTCGAGACGGACACGTTGAATGAGCAGGTAAACAAAGAGAAGCATCACCGCCGTTATGCAGACGACGAGCGTCTGCAGCATCTCCGGCGTCAGCCCGAACGTAAAGCCCTGCGCCGTCTCCTGAAACAGCACGGGGGAGATGGAGCGCCACAGTCGCGCACTCATGATGACGATGGGAACGTCCACCGCGCCGACGATGCCAAAGACCGCGGAAAAGCGTGCGACCCGGGGGTCGTCGGGCGCGGAGGCGCGCAGCATCAGATAGGCGATGTAAATCAACCAGAGAATCAGAAAGGAAGTGAGACGCGGGTCCCATGTCCACCACACGCCCCAAATCGGCCGCGCCCAGATCGAACCGGTGATGAGGACAATCGTGCAGAACACGACGCCCAGCTCCGCCGAAGCCTCGGCGAGGCGGTCCCACGCCCGCGAGCCGGTGCGTAAATAGGCAATCCCCGCGATGAGGACGAGCACAATGCCCATAAAGCCGGCCGCGACCGAGCCCAGATGAAAGTAAAAGATGCGATAGACGAGGCCCATCTGCACTTCGGTCGGCGCATAGACAAAGGCCATGTAGAGACCGGCCACGATGGTCACGAGCGTGGCGAGGCCGAGCAGATCCATCCGGCGACTAGATTTCGGTTTCATCTATTCCTCTACGACATATTCGAATACGAGAAACGCGACGACGACAAAGACGACGTCGTACGTGACCAGGATGCTGAACCAATTCGAGACGTCGGAAAAAGCACTGACCTGAAACGCGCCCCCCGTTAACTTGACCGCCGCCATGAGCAGCGGGATCGCGACGGGAAAGAGAAGGATGGGCAGCATCACTTCGCGCATCTTGGTGCTCGCCGCGACGGCGCCGAGCAGAGTTCCCATCGCCGCAAAACCAATCGTCCCCAGGAGGATATAGGGGACGAGTGGCCACCATGGCATGCCGGCGTTGTTCAGAATCGCAAAGAGAGGCAGGGTGACCGCCTCCATGACGCTGATAAAGATCAGGTTGCTCAGGGCCTTGCCCATGAAGATGGCGCCGCGGTCCACCGGCGAAAGGAGCAGCCCCTCCAGACTTCCCTTGTCCTTTTCCGCCGCAAACGAACGGCCCAGCCCCAGGATCCCGCTAAAGGTAAAGGCCACCCACAGGACGCCGGGGCCGAACACTTTGATGTCGACCCCCTGCAGCTCGAACGCAAAGTTGAAAATGATGAGGACCAGCAGGGAAAAGACGAGCATCGCGCTGAGACTTTCCTTGGTCCGCAGCTCGGCGGCGATGTCTTTCTGCACGATCGCAAGAACCTGCCGGAGAAACTTCACCGATGGATTTCCTGGTATTTAGATTCACGCGGGCCCCGTTGAGATACACCGCTTGAATGATCGCCCAAAACGTGCGCATAGATTTCCATAAAGCCGGCGAGGTCCTTCCACTCCGGGCGGGCGAGATCGTACACCATGCGTCCGTTCCGCAGGATGAGCGCGCGGTCGCAGATCGCGAGTCCCCGTTCCAGATCGTGCGTCGAAAACAGGATCGAGCGGCCTTCGGCTTTGGCCCCGAGCATGATTTGATCGAGCAGGTCCGACGCGGTCTTGTCCAGGCCGGTATACGGCTCGTCGAGCAACAGGACCACCGGGTCGTGGAGGAGCATGCGGGCGATCGTCAGTCGCTGCTGCAGGCCGCGGGACAGCGTCCGGGTCACATCGCCGAGACGATTTTCGATGCCGACCCGCCGCGCCGCCGCGTGCACGCGGTCGGGAATATCCTTCAGATCGTACAGGCGGGCGAAAAACAGCAGATTCTCTTCCGCCGTCAGATCGTCGTACATGAACGTTTGATGGCCGACAAAACCGATCGCGCCGCGTGCGGCGTTCGCGTGCTCGGCGAGCGGAATCTTGCCGATATAGACCCGCCCGCCGTCCGGACGCGCGAGCGTGGCGAGAATGCGTAAAAGGGTGGTCTTGCCGGCGCCGTTCGGGCCCACCAGAGCTACGATTTCACCCTGCTGTACCCGGAAACTGATACCGCGCAGCGCCCAGCGGGCGCCGAACGTCTTGTCCAGTTTCTCAACCGTAATGAGCGGTTCGATCACCCCTTGCCCTCTTGAGATTCTCCGTGGTCCTCCTGGAGCGCCAAGAGCCTGGCTTTGGTTGCGGCACGCCGCGCGCGATAGTCGGTCTCCGAGATCTTGTGTTCCTCGAAAGCATCGTCCAGGTCGGCCATCTCCTGGAGCAAATCTAGACGCCGGGCATCGACGGCTCCGACCGGAACGGCCCGCGCGCGCCGCCGCCGGAGGAGAGGATAGGCGAGGAGCCCGATCGCCGCGAGCGCGGCCACGCCCAACATCACTCCGCCGGCGATTTGCACTTGATTGTTACTCGCGGTCGTCGAAGGGGCCGCGCCCGTCGCCGACGGGGGCGCCGCCACCGTCTGTGGAAGATTCGTAAAGGTCCCCGTCACCACGGTCCCCGCTTTTAGATTGGTCGCCGAGCTGAGCATGTAATTCTGGCTGCCCTGCGTGGGAAAAGACGTGGGGGCGGTGAGCAGCGGACTCTGCAGCGTCGCGCCGACATCGGCGTAGAGGATCCGGAATTGGTCCGAGGCGTAGGGCAGGGTCATGCTAAAGGAGGCGGTCGGCGGGTTGAAGGGGATCGAATAGTTGGCGACAATCTGGTTGCTGGGATCGTCGCCCGGCAGGAACGGGAGGGTGTACGCCATGCTCGTGGCGCCGCGGAGCGTGGACTCGTCCGCCGCGGGATTATCCAATTGGATGTTCTGTGCACCCGCGAGGAGCGGCAGGATGAGCGTCGTGCGGTGGGGGCTGTCGCTTGCTCCGACGAACGCGCGGTCGCTCGAGTTGTGCACCGCGACAATTTCCAGAACGTTAAAGACCTTGGTGGCAATATCGAAAACAAAGTGGGTCTGGCTCACGGTGACGACGGTGGGGTCGGTCGTCGTTTCATACACCGTCATCGTCACCGGCATCGTCGTCTGGCTCGCGCCAAAGTTCAGCACATCCGAATAATAGTTCACGCCGGCGTAGTTGGACTGCAAGAGATAGCGCGTGGTGGTAATGGTATCGAGATGGGAAAACGCGAAATGGCCGCTCGCGTCCGCCTGTGTAGTCTGAGAGACGGTCGTCGTCGCGCCGGCGGGCGCCGAATGCAAGGTGACGGTGAGCCCCTCGGCCGCCGAGAGCTTGGCGCCCTGAGTCCCGTCGACGAGCTGGCCCTCGATTTGTCCCGGACCGGGCGTCTGTGCCTTGGCGGGGGGCGTGGGCAGCGCCATCAGGGCGAGGGCAAGGAAACTAGAAATCACGAGTACAAGGACGAGCTGGGCTTGTCTGGTCACAAAACTCCTTATTGGTAAAGCTTCATATCTGGGGTCATTTCCAGTGTGGGCTGCACATCCGAACCCGAAGCTTACATCCTGAGCAACGTCGCTACGGAAATATATCTTGAACTAGAGCTTGTTGCCGCACTTGGCGCAAAAGCGGTCACCCGCCGTGTAACTCTGGCCGCACTTGGAGCAGCGCCGCTTGCCCCCGCCTCCGAGCGTGCCTCTGAGCCGCGCGACTTGGGCTTCGATCGCATCGCCCCCGTGCGCTCGGGACCGGCGCAGCCGCGCCACTTGGTCCTCAACCGCATCCTCGCCGGCCGGTTGGTGCGCGCGCAAACGCGCGACCTCTTGTTCGATTTCTGCTCCGGCGCCGTTCGTATCGACACGGGCCTCCGCCGCGTCCATTTGCTGGAGCAGGGTGGCCGCGCGCGCCATGTACTGATCGCGCAGGAGCTGATAATCGCTCTGGGAGAGTTTGCCGAGTTGAAAGTCAAAGTCGAGGTCGCGAATGGCGTCGTAAAGTGCGTTGCGCTGGGCGATCAAAGCATCCAACGAATCCGCCGATGCCTCGGCCGAGCTCGATGGATCCGGCGTCCCCGTGCCTGCCGCCGGGCCCCGGCGTCTCATGCCAGGTGAAGTCTGCTCACGCGGAGAGGTAAAGAGCGGGTAGGCGATAAACGCCAGGACGATCACGACCATTATTGCAATAACAAGGAATTCCAATCTAGAAACCTCTTCACGGCAAACCTTGCGAAAGCCGCCAGGCGCCTCCGCAAGGCAACCCATTATACACCCAATGGGGGCAAAGTTAAAAAAACGTGGCAGGCGGCATTCCGAGTTCTTCGTCCCCAGGACCGCCCGTAACGGCCGGGGCGGGGGAGAGAAAGCAGAAGGCAGAGAGCGTTTGGAACAAGAAGAACGCGAAAGGGCGCGAAAGGCGCGAAAAAGAGAAGGATGAAGGCGGAACCCCTGCTGGACCCCCGCAAAGAACGCGGGGTCTCGGGACCCGCTGTTCTTCGACTGTGCCCCGCTGGAGGGCGCGGGGCTCCGCTCAGAATGCGCGGGGCAGGCGGCGCGGGGCAGGTGATGAAGGATGAAGACGGCGCGGATGTAGGGGCGAGGCGTTTAAGGGATGAAGGCGGAACCCCGCTGGACCCCGCTGGAAAGCGCGGGGCAGGTGATGAAGGATGAAGACGGCGCGGATGTAGGGGCGAGGCATTTGCCAGATCAATATGGTCATGGCGGCGAGATACGCTCGAGCCAGGCAGTTCTCTATCCGATCTCGCGTTGGCAAATGCCTCGCCCCTACGCGCGGCATCCACACCCCTACCCGCGGCATCCACGCGTCCCCCGTCGTGCGTAATGACGACGATCGCGCGCGGATGATTGCGCATCACCACCCATTCATCAAATTTGATCTCGCGGCGAATCTCCGCCGACCGTTTCCACCCTCGTCTTCATCCTTCATCCCTCATCCTTCATCCTTCACTACGCGCCCGCCCGCGTGTAATCGTAACCGTGAAGGCGCGTCGATTTGCGGTAACGTTTGTCGGGATGGTGTTTCATGGAAGGTGGATGTTTGTAGGGGCGCCCCGATGTGGGCGCCCTTGTTGGGCGGCCCCCCAGGCGGGCGGCCATCCTTCGCGCGGCTCAGGACAGGCTCCGGGCCGCGCCTACGGGTTATCCGGTTCTGCGCGACCGCTGCCGGCCGCCTCTACAAGAGATAGGCGTCGCGGAGATAATCGTCAACCGTTCTGCGAGGGGCAGATTTCAGCGAATGGATCGGGTTGTCGATATCGAGCGCCCACCGCGAGGGATTTGCGGCAATATACGCACGGACGGCCTCCCCTTCGCGTTCGTTGCGAATGATGTGGTCGTGGTAGCCGCGCTGCCAGACGGATGCACCTGCCGTATTGCGGAGGAGATTGATGCGCCGGGCCGTTGTGGATTTGAAATTGCCGATGATGGCGCCCAAGGATCCGGCGGCCAGGGTGGGTCGTTGTAGGGGCGAGGCGTTTGAAAGATGAAGGATGAAGGCGGAAGGATGAAGACGGCGCGGACGTAGGGGCGAAGCATTTGCCAGATCATTATGGTCATGGCGGCGAGATACGCTCGAGCCAGGCAGTTCTCTATCCGATCTCGCGTTGGCAAATGCCTCGCCCCTACGCGCGGCATCCACGCGCCTCGCGTCGCCCGCGATGACAACAATCGCATGCCGGCGGTCCGCCTCTGGGGCGTGCGACCCTAGCACCAATGCGCAAACGTGCAAAAACGCACTCCGCGCGCACTACCCGAATCTCCCGGGCAAGGATTCCCGACGTGCAAGAGCGTCCAGCCTTTAAAATGTGCCCCGGCATTCTAGTACTCCGTCAATCAGATATTGAAAGGTTGCGAGATTTGGAGTATCGCTAGGCCCTTCGCCCTGAAGGCGGAGACCCAAGGAGGGCTCCATGTCCAAGAAATATGTCGTGCGGCTGCAAGCCGAAGAGCGCGCTTTGTTGCTGGACCTCACGCAACAAGGCCAAGCCCCGGCCAAGGCCTTGACCCATGCGCGCATTCTGCTCAAGGCGGATGGCGCCGACGGGCAGGATGGCTGGACCGATGAAGCCATCCGGGACGCCCTGGATGTGAGCATTGCGACCATTGAGCGGGTGCGACGCCGCTATGTCAGGCAGGGATTCCAGTCCGCCCTCGCTCGCCAAGCACGCTCCCGCGAACGAAGTCGACGCCTGGACGGGAATCAGGAAGCGCATCTCATTGCGTTAGCCTGTCGCGAACCACCGGCGGGTCATTCTCGGTGGACGCTCCGCCTGTTGGCGGACCAGATGGTCCAACTCGAGTATGCGGAGGAGGTTTCCCACGAGACCGTCCGACAGACGCTAAAAAAAACGAACTCAAACCCTGGCCGAACTCGGAATGGTGCATCCCGCCCAAAGCCAGTGCGGCGTTTGTTGCCCAGATGGAAGATGTGCTGGATGTCTACCAGCGTCCCTACGACGCCCGCTTTCCGCAGATCTGCATGGATGAAACCAGCAAGCAGTTCGTCGGTGATACGCGACCGTCCCTACCGCCCCTCCCCGGACAAGTGTCTCGCCAGGACTATGAGTATCAGCCCAACGGCGTCTGCAATCTCTTCCTCTGTTTCGTGCCGCTCCAGAGTTGGCGGCAGGTGCAGGTGACCGACCGGCGCACGGCGGTGGACTGGGCCCGTTTCATGCAACAACTGGCGGACGGGAGCTATGCTCAAGCCGAGCGCATCATCGTGGTCCTCGACAACCTGAACACGCACGGACCGAGTTCATTCTATGAAGCCTTTCCACCCGCCGAAGCGCGGCGGTTGGCCGCACGCTTCGAGTTTCACTACACGCCCAAGCATGGTAGCTGGCTCAACATGGCGGAGATCCAATTGAGTGCTTTGAGTCGCACCTGCTTGGATGAGCGCATTCCGAACCGGGCCACCTTAATCAACCACGTCGCGGCGTGCGAACGTGACCGCAATGCGAATGGTGCGACGGTGGATCGGCGCTTCACAACCAGCGACGCGCGGATCAAGTTGAAAAAGCTTTACCCAACAATATCAGTCTGACAGAGTACTAGTGGAGCGTTTGATAAGTATTTTAAGATAGTCCGGCAGTCTGTCGCTCCACCCATCGTCGCATTTTGCGTCGAGTCCAAGTCCAGGCTACCGGGCATGCGAATAGGCGATTGTACTCGTCGCAACTGCCGAGCAAATGATCGATCAGGGCACAGCGACTGCGCCACTCACCGCGTTTCAGATAGCGCTCGCCAAAGCTACGCAGTAGCAGTTCTGACTGGTTCAGCCACGACGCCCGCGCCGGGGTGAACAGGACACGCAACCAGGGTTGGTAGTCCCGTAAGAAACGGCAGGTCGTTTCAGATACGTGACTCGGGCCGTTGTCCCAGATCAGATGCAAGCGGCGGACCTGTCGATAGCTGTTGAACAACTCAGCTAAAATCGGGCACAGGTGTTCGCTGTCATTGGCATCCAAACACCAGCCGTGCATCTTGCCATCATTCACGGACAGCGCCGCGACGAAATTCACCGTACCATGCCGGATGTACTCAAATTCTTGGCGCTCAATCTGGCCCGCCCGCAGCCGCTGCGTCGGCCGGGTGCGCTCGGTGGCCTGCAGATTGGGTTTCTCGTCGACGCTGAGAATGATCTCATCGTGCTGATAGAGCCGTTCGACCTGCCCATAACACCATAAAACACGGCTCGCCCGCTCTACGAACTCCGCATCGAGGGTGGGCGTCTTCCAGTACCGCGAGCGATGCGGTTGGAGATCCGCCTCTCGCAGAATCAGCGACACGGTCGAATGGGCCAATTTCGGACGATGGAGTCGCTGCCGGGCGATCGTCGTCAGACTGCGCGTCGACCAATGCGTCAATTCCAAGTTCAGACCCAGCGGGTCACAACAGGCCAACTGCTCGATCTGAACCCGTTCCAGGGCGGTCAGCTCGCGTGGACGCCCCGATCGTTCGCCGATGTACACGGCGTCCAGGCCGGTGGCCTCGAAGCGCCGGCAGACATACCAAACGCCGGTGGGCGTGTAGTCGACCTGGGGGCGAGATCGCTGACCACGGTCTCGGGATCGCTCATCGCCAGCAAGATGCGGGCCCGACGTGCGACGCGCTGTTCCGTATGGCCGTCGCGGACCAGTTCATCCAATTCTCGACGTTCGGCCCGGCTCAACCGAACCGGACGAGGCGGGCGTCTTCTCATCCGAGCGCTCCTCACTTTCCAACTTGGGATTGGAGGAGAAGTATACGCCAAACGGCGCAGCATCATCGCCGCCCACGACTATCTTGAAATACTTATCGAACAGTCCACTAGAGAGCCGGTGGTACGCGCGCAAAGGAATGCCGGCGTTCGCGTAAGGAGCGGGCCCTTTAGAGTTGGCGCATGGCCCCAACGAGTCGGCCGAGATTGAGCTTATCTATCAGCACACGCTGCTCTACGCGGTGGCGGCGGATCGCCTCCTTGCTTCAACAATGAGCCGAGCGGCAACCATGGGCGTCCGCCCGATCGCATATCACCGCGCACTACCGTCTGCGCCCCGTGGGTCCGCCGCATCGCCTCGCTGGAAAACCAAACGCGTACGGCCGCTACGGCCGTACGGTTCTCATTCCACACTTGCCTAGGTTCCCACCCCGCGCCCCCGCCCTCTAACCCTCGCACCTTGGTTGCCATTATCAACCAAGGGCTTGCGCTGGTCCTAACAAGGGGTTAGCGTTGCCTCAGTCGCCACGGCAACCCGCCCGCGCTTGGGGAGGCTAGAGCTAAGGGGGCTTACAATTCGCCGAGCAGAAACAGAAGCGGCAACTGGCCTTCTTGGAGCGCTGGGGGCATTGGGAGCTGCGGAAAGCGGCGGTGGGAGCTGTGCCTGGGTATAGCAACAGCTCTTGACAAACATAGGAAGAGCTGTTATACTTGGTGAAGCGAGCTCGACACTAACCAATGAGGAGGTCTAAATGAAGGTCCAGTTCCCAGCGATGAGAGCTTGCATTGGCAAGCGAGACTACTATGCCACGACAATGGCGCTCGCAGAAATCCCTCGGTTCTTTAAATTCAATGACTGGTCCCAGTTTGAGCCTTCTCAGCGGGCTCAGCGGGTTCTCAACGAATCCCGGGTCCCCGAGGTAACGAAATATATACTGGACAACGAGGATGGTTACATCTTCTCATCGATCACGGCTTCTTTCAACACCAAACCCGAATTCCGTGCGATGGACCCGGAGGGCCAGCTCGGGATTCTTGAGATGGACCTTGAAACAATGGAGTTCATAATCAACGACGGTCAGCATCGTGCTGCCGCCATCGCCCGAGCCCTTAAGGAGAATCCAGAAATCGGTAAAGAGCGCATCAGCGTACTGCTTTTCCCGATGGAAGATCTGGATCGCCTCCAGCAGATGTTCTCGGACCTGAACAGGTTCGTTCACAAGACGTCAAAGTCGCTGGACATTTTATACGACCACCGCGACAATCTCTCTGCCTTAACTAAGGAGCTAGAGGAACTCGTCCCCGTTTTTCAGGGGGTGCTGGAGAAGGAACGCATGTCCACTGGTGTCCGCTCGCCCAAGCTCCTGTCCATGTCGGCCCTGTATGATGCGAACGCTGAATTGCTAGGTCCAAAGATTGGCAAACCGGGCAGCACCGACTATAAGTCGAAACTCACGCAGGCTGCGGATTTCTGGAACGCTGTAGCGACAGCCATTCCGGACTGGCAGAGGGTCAAGAGGGGAGAATTGTCGGCACCCGCACTCCGCCAGGAGAAAATCAATACACATACAGTTGTTTTGCGAGCGATCGGTGGGCTTGGCAGCGCGATCTTCGAGTATCGCAGTGCGGACTGGCAGGCTTGTCTGCTGGGACTGAAGGAGGTAGATTGGCGCAAGGCCGTAGGGTCAAAGGTGAACCCGCTGTGGGACAACGTCTGCATCGTTGCGGGTTCGGTTGTATCGAACCGCCAAGCTCGCGTTGCCACTCAAGGGGTATTAAAGGATCTGCTGGAACTGCCTCTTTCCAATCAGGAGAATCAGGTGATCAATGCGTTGCGCCACGCGGGATGGAAAGGAACAAGAACGCCCAAGGTGCAGCCTGATCAACAAAGCCGCCCTGGCGACGGCAAATCCACACGATAGGGGAGAAACGACGTGCACCCAGACACCCTTTTTCAGAGACTCCTAAGAGCTGAAAACGAGGAGGAGGTAGAACTCGCGTTGTCTGACGCGAGTTATCTCCTTGAAGAGGAAGCCTGGCAGCCGCTTGGGTTCGAAAACAACTTTGCGGCTATTGGCAATCAGAATAGTGATCCTAGCGGCGCCCTCGTCGAGAAAGTGATTAACGCAATAGACGCAATGCTAATGGGGGAATGTTATACCCGAGGCATCGACCCTGAGGGCACCCGTGCTCCGCGTACCATGTCCCAGGCAATTGAAAAGTTCTTTGGAGTTCGAGACGGCCACATCGATAATCTCTCCGCAAGTGAGCAGACGGAGCTTGCAGACAACATCCACCTGGTTGCCTGTGGCAGCAAACAAAATCCGAATTACCTCATCATAGACCGCGGTGAAGGGCAGACCCCGGCCAGATTTGCAGACACATTTGTGTCGCTCATGCGCTCGAATAAGATTCGTATACCGTTCGTCCAGGGCAAGTTCAACTCGGGCGGAACCGGAATCCTTCAGTTCTGCGGCGACAAAAACTATGAGTTGATTGCTTCGCGGAGGAGGCCCGGCTGCCCGGTTGCCCCCGATGACGAAACCAGCGACTTGTGGGGCTTCACAATCGTCCGGAGGCTCCTTCCCTCTGGCGGGCGTCGGAGCTCTATGTATGTGTATCTGGCCCCCGGGGGTCGCGTGCCGTCCTTTCGCTCCGACTCCATTAAGGTCCTCCCCGGCAAGTCCAAGGCCAACCATCCGGCGCCACCGTACGCAGTTGACCTACCCTACGGCACGTGCGTCAAGCTGTACGACTACCGCTGGCCCGCGAGAAGCTCCCTCACCACGGAGGGGAGGTATGAATTAGAGCGGTTCCTCCACTCCCCGTGCCTGCCATTCCGAATTACCGAAACCAGAGAATACAAAGCGCACTATTACAGTGCAACGGTTATCGGAGGGTGGGCCAGTGCGACGTCAGAGGATGAAGAGGGCGAAAGCCGGAAGCTTGAGGACGGATTCCCGGGATATGCAAGCCTGAACATCGAGGCCGTCGGGACGCTACCCTACCAAATTGCGGTTTTCAAGCCAGGGACGGATCCACGCCATGTTGCCAACGGCGCCTTCTTTCTGGTCAACGGGCAGGTGCATGGGTCACTCCCGTCAGACTTCATTTCGAGACGGTTGAGGTTCGATTACCTCCTGGGCAAGAGGGGGCCATTGCTTGTATCAGTGGACTGCACGGCGATGGACGAACGGGTACGCGAAGACTTCTTCATGGCGTCACGTGATCGCATTCGCAAGAACGAGGTCTATAAGATCATAGAGGACAAACTCACGGAAGCGTTGCGGGCGCATCCAGGCCTTCAAGAAATCAACCAACAGCGACGTAAAGAAGAACTCGAGAAGCACCTAAGCGGACAGGCGCCCGCCGATACCTTTCAGAAGTTGCTGCAGATTGATCCAACGCTCTCGCGTCTTTTCGCCGATGGAGAGACTCTCGTGACGGCCACTGGCCCGCTCCCAAGGCCGCCGTTCGTTGGAAGGAAATTCCCAACTTTCTTCCGACTGGCGAATGAGCCCCAGAACGGGCTGGTCAAACACTGCGCGGTTAACCGGACCTGTCGCATCGAATTTGAGACAGACGCGTCAAATGATTACTTCATCAGACCAGTGGATCCGGGCCTTATCTCGGTAGACCCTCCGGACCTGATCGAGCACTCTCACCTGTGGAACGGTCACTTCGACACTCGGTTCCGGGTTCCGTGGGATTCAAAGCCGGGCGATCAAGTATGTGTTACCGTCACCGTTAGCGACGTCGAGCGCGAGGCCCGTGGGGGGCCGTTCGTTGCATCTTTCGTTCTTGTTGCTGCTCCGGAGATAGGCGATGCTCCGCACACCGGGAAGAATCGTGGACGTCGGGCCCCGAGGGATGATGGGAACACAAACAGAGTGTCACTAGCGCTGCCTAAGGTTAGGGAAGTCCAAAAGGAAGAATGGGAAAAGTTCGGTTTCACGAAGTACAACGCGGTCGACGTAAGGAATGGTGCCGAAGGCGGGTATGACTTTTACGTAAACATTGACAATGCATTCCTGCTCAATGAGCTGGCTAAGGCGAACGAGCAGGATAGGCCTCTGATCAAGTTTTGGTTCAGCTACGGCCTCGTGCTCGCGGGGCTAGGGATGGTTAAGCATCACATGAGACTCCAGTCGGAGTCCGATCCGGACTCGGGCGAGGATGGCGAATCGGGAGAGGGGCCGAACTTAAGGGAGATAAGCCGGCACTGCGATGGGCTGGCCCAGGTCATCGTTCCCATCATCCGCAGCCTATCCCATGGACCCGTCTTGGCAGCAGGCTAGCTCGATCGCTGCGCGGGACGTGAAAGAGCAGCAATTCCTTGCGGGTGCGGCGCGTTTGAGTCGTCCGATTGTACCAGCTACGATTTGGAACAGTCCGCCAAAGTGTATCGCGGCTTGTGGAGATTGGGAAGGCCTCCTCGAAGCCCGCCGTTTCCATGGCTTGCAAGAATTCGGGAAGTTGGCTGTCGGGGTCATAGAACGAAACGACCTGGACGACCATCCCTCGCGGGTGCATGATCGATCTCATAGATCGATATGCCCCCACAAGCATTCGGTAATAGGTTTCGCGCCCTGACCGCGCTCTAGTACCCATGGTGTAGTATGAAGGGGGATTCCCATCGCTTTCTCCGATGAACCAGTATGGAGCGGGCGTCTCTCGTCTGCCCGCCACCTGCCAACGATTGTACAGGACGTGCACGCTTGGGTAGGGGGGCGAAGTGAGGATTAACTCGGCCTTTCCCAGTATCGATTCTAAACGCGTATCTGTGTGCGCGTCCACTGAAGAGCGGTGTAGGATCACCCGCCGAGCGGTCAGGTCCCGTCTGGAATACCCATGCTCACGGGCGCAAGAGACCAGGTCCCTTAGCCCTGCAAGCATTGCTTCGACGGATGTGAGCAACTGGCTCTTCAACTCTGATCTTGCCGGAAAGGAGCTCTTCCCATCCATACACCACTGTCCCACACGCAGAAGACAGCAACGACCGAATCGCTGTTGTCTCTTCTTTGGAAGTTGATCCACCTGGAGAAGAGCCCTGCCAAATACCCGCTGCGCCCGCAGGCCCAGGTTTGTTACCTCTGGAGCCGTTCCCTCAGAGGCGTGCGCGAATTTTGATGGGGCCAAATCAAGTCCAGATGCCCACTTGCGAATGACTTCCTCATCGCGAGGGCTAAGAGGGGTCGTCTTCACTTCCGCTATGAAAGTTGCAAGGGAGTTGACATCAATTCCTACCGCTCGCCTGCCGCAGGCTATGGCCTCGACTACGCTTGTGCCCCCACCCATGAACGGGTCAAGCACGATGCCGCCCGGCGTGGTGAAAAGGCCTATCACCTCTCGCGCCAACTCAGGAGGCATTCTCGCTGGGTATCGGTAGAAACTATGAGTCAATCCGGCCTTTGATACAGGAGAAGACGAGTGGAGGGACTTGAGCAGAGAGGACTTGCCTTCGGACGAGATTCCGGTTCGCGTAGAAGTCATTTCACCCATTCCCTTGGAAAAGGCTCAACGTGATGTCTCGCAACGGCCAATCCACATGCCAAACCGCCCCGACAACTGATCCGTCGAGAAAAATCGCTGCCGGGCGAAAACAAGGTGGGCCCGAGAAGGAGGAGGAGCAACCGAGCACTGCCTCCGTCCTTGGTGCCTTTCCGCCCCATCTCCTGGCCGGCTTGAACCGACGGCATGTGCCGCCTCAGGAGCAGCTCGCGTTGGCTTTCGATCACAGTGCCAGCACTTGCGGGAGGAAAGCCCGCATCCCGCGAAACGTTTTCTCACACCGATAAGTCTCGGGAGTGGCGGCAACGAACCGCGCCAGCGAATTTCATTCCTCACTTCGTTCGTTTTCATTATACAGCAAAACCCAGAACTCGTACCACACCGCTGCGACCATGATCGTTTCGGGGAGCGATTCCCGGCGGGGTTGGAAACGTCGAGCGCTATGCCTTCGCCATGTGCTCAAGGAACTATGCAGGGGAAACGGCGGGGATCGGAGACCGCTTATAGTGCGCGAGGATACGGGTGACGAGAAATGCAGCTGCAAAAGCGATGGCGCTGGCCACCTGCAAGGCGTTCCTACCGAGGAGCACCTTCATTCTTTGTCGACTTGGTAGTGCTCCTTGAGCGCCGCGAGACGCGCGTTGGGCTTGCGGGACACGACGACGCGGGTCTGTTTTGAATAGCGATCCTACGCCTCATGGACGTGTAATCGCGCGAATCGCCCGCCACCGCTCGACCTTGTCCCTGAGGGCAATCGCATTCGCGCCGCTGGTTGAGGCAAGCCGGACGGCATTGACGATGCCGCATCGCCCGGCGCGGTCCCGAGGATGAGAACGCGCGAATTGGGAAAAACGACGGCGGGGAGTGCTCGCTTCTCATCCGTCGTGACCTCATCGACATCCACGACCATTGCGTCAGCCTCCGAGTGGCCTGATATTAGGGTCATGGTCCGGACCCTTCCAGGGGCTCCCGAAGGACATCGAGCGTCTGTACCAGTTCCTGAGCGGGTTGCCCCGGTTGCAGCTGAAGAGGAAGCCCGAGTAGGCTCGTTTCAATCTGGCGGGTATGAGTAGGAAGCTTGGCTCTCACAACCGCCCGGTTTTGACCGGCGAGCGTTTTCCAGGTGGTGGGAAACAAGGGATAGACCAGGGATGTGACCACACGCGGGGTATCGAAGAGCGAAGCATAAGCGAGTGCCTGGTGGAAGTCGTGGCGGTGCTCCGATCTCAACTCCTCACCCAACTCTGACCACCTCTGGTCATCCAGCTCCTCAAAGTGCGCTTTGTACTTGGCGTCGAATACGTACGTCGAATCTCCCGCTTGCACCACAAAATCAGGGGCTAGATCGCGGAGGCTCCCTGCTCCAGGGCGTTCCCAATAGATCGGGAAGCGAGCGTTGCCTTCTCGCGCTGTCGTGGTGGCGCCCCCAAAGTCGTGCGCCCACCTACGCACTATATTCTCGACCCAGCGCTCATAGAGCTCGCTCATCGGCAATCGCCAGGACAGGCCGTCCATTTCTGATAGCCCGGCCAGTCCCCGTTCATCGACAAGCCAGCCAATTGCCTCCAGCCCATCCCACAAGATGGATGTCGGCAAGGCCAGTTGTGTGGCCAATTGATCAAGTACACGGTGCTGCGGAACCCGAGGGCATGTATCGCGTAGTCCCCAAAGGAGCCGATCAGCGATCTCGATTAGGTGTCGGGCCACCAGGTCGAGCGTTGCCCAGCCGGCAAGCGAGGAGCGTACCCGCTCGAGGCTCCAACGCAAGTAGGAACGTAAGAGCCAATCGGGGCCGAGTTCTGGGAACTGGCAAGGCAGTTGGTGATACCGCCCGTGCGCCATCTGCTCTCCGACATACTTCGACCACAAGATGTGTCCGCGAGGCATTTGGCGGATTTGCTCTTCGAGGCGGAACCCGCGTGTGAGGTGGGTCAGCAACGCGCCGATCCGCTGTATGATGGGACCCGCTAGGACCCACGGAGGAACTTCACGAGCGCTGCCTGGGACAAGGGGATATTTGAGGAGTTGAGGTGCGGCTGTCCAACCAATTTCATTCAAGACCGCGCCAACCCCGTTCCAGCCGAAACGCGGTTTCACAACAACCCCGCCCGCAATCTTGTGCGAGTCGGGCGACTGAAGGGGAATGGCGCCGACAATCCCGGATGGACGCAGGACGAGACTAATCGTATCCGGTCGCGGAACAAGGCCGGTCTCGATCCCGAGCGATTCGAACTGGGGTCGGTTCACACGCAGCAGATTATCTGCCCAGGCGTTCCAGGAGCGGTCCCGGCCCGAGATTCCTAGCTCCTCTGGAGAGATGTGCCGACCGGCCCCGGTATCGGCGAGCACCCAGAACACGCGCTTTCGGGGTGACCGTGAGTAGGGTCTAGTTACGCGCGGCACGTTGGGCAATCTGTCCCTCTAACCAATCCACGTACGCATGAACCTCGCTCTCGCATGAGCCCAGACGTCCCTCTTGCAGATACTCATTGAGCAACGGGAGCAGTTCATACCGGAATCGATTTAGCAACTCCTCCTCGCTGGTCGCGAGAAAATAGGAATGACCGGGCATGAGCACAAGGGCCTCCTCAGGAGCGTACTGTGTGAAGAGGTCCTGCAGCTGGGCAAAGGCTTCTGTTGCGAGAGGCAAATTCTGTTCGGCGACCACTTTAATATCTGGCCACAGCGCAATGAAAGCAAATCGGCGTCGCACGGCGAGATCCAGAATGGCGATGGAACGGTCCGCGCTGTTCATCGTGCCGAGGATGTAGAGATTCTCAGGAATCGTCAATTCCCGCGTCCCATCGTCCAGGCTCTGGGGAAGCGTTACGCGGCGTCCCTCCCCCTTCCGGATTTCGCCGCACTCGAACAAGTAGATCGCTTCGCCAAGCACGCGACCGAGGTCAGCCCGGTTTATTTCATCGATGTGCAGGAGGAATTTGCTCGAGGCTTGGCGCACGGCTTGAATTAGCCAGCCGGGTGAAACGCCAAACCGAAGGTTCGAGTTAGAAACATCCGGGCTGATGCCGGCGACGAAAGTCTCGTAGGTCACGGCAGGGTGGAACTGAACAGTCATGCCGTGACCGGCGAAATCCTGCTCCAGCACCTCCCTTGCCATCCGCGTCTTGCCGGTTCCAGGCGGGCCTTCCAAAATCACAAACTGGCGCTCGTAAAGCAGGTCGACCAGACTGTGCCGATCAACACGTTCAAACAGATTCGCCCGCAGTGCGCCGAGATAGGCTTCGACCTCGTTGGACGCGGCCTTTAAAGGACTCCAGCCCCGCTCCCAAGCATAGAGGTCGAGAAAGGCGGCGACAACCCGTTCTGCCTTTTCAGGGTCACGAGGTACGGGAGCCGCGCAATAGATAAAGCTACCGTAACGGCTGAAAACTGAAGCGAAGCCAGGGTACTGGCGGCGCACCGTCTCTGGGAGAGGCTGACTGAGATTCGTGGGATCGTATTTGGACCAGACGGAAACGCCTTGCTTGGAGAGATAGCGCCGGAGCGCGCGCAAATTGCGGGCGTGCCCGGGGCGACCGAGTATTTGCTCGTCGGGCGACAGGCCGCGTGTACCGCACACTAAAGTCAGAAGAGAAGCAGGACCGCTCTCGCCGTCCGAGGAGATGGGGAACCAAATGAGCGATGTTCCGCCATAGGCACCACTGGAGGGACTGTCGGGGTGCACAAAACCTGCGAAGGAGACATTATCGTCGCTCGGCATCAGAACCACACGGATGCCGTGAGGGGCCCGGGCTTGGTAACGCTCTCCAAAGATCCCTTCCAACGCGTCCCGGCACCGTTTCCCAAGTTCGTCTCGGTTCGTCTTCTCGGGGAGTCCCTCGCGCACGAGACTAGCAAGTTCATTCAAGGCGGTCATTTGCACCTCTGATGGATGTCCGGCTTTTGGTTCGGGGGATCAAGTTGTAAGGGTACGCACTGGATTACGCCTTGCTGTGGGAGACACAGCCCAAACGCGCAACTAAAAACAGAACGCCCGCCCTGGGTTGTGACCAGAGCGGGCGGCAATGCAACACTCTCTTTCGCCTCAGGTGGTCAGCGCACCTCGGCTCGCGTCCCGCCGGTAGAGCGTGCCAACGCCCGGCGGGATCAGCGCCATTATACTACTCGCGTCCGCAGACGCAAACGCCAGGCGATACACAAGGTTGACAAACGTTTACCCGCGCGGTCAAACCTGATCAGCCCAGTCGTAATGGACCAACTGCTCCATATGAAGGCGCCACGCGTCGAGCCCCACGTGAGAGGCACGAATAACAACACCCATGCGTTCGGCATGGGTGTTTAATTCTGGGTGGAGGCGTCCGGCTTTTCATAATCGCGAAACCGGGGATTGCTTTTTTGGAACTATGCTGTATAATAAAGTCAATCCGTTTTGACGGAGCTGGATCGCCCGCAGGGGCGAGCGTAGAAGGGCCTCGAAAGAGGCTCTTTTATTGTTTTGGGTAGATTACAACGCCATAGCCATCCAGTCTATTATCGTAGAGATGGCGGTTGAATTTGGTTTCCACGCTTCGCATAAGGCGTTCGCAGAACGCGCCCAGGTCCCCCTCGATAAGGCCCGCTCGCTTCAACGCCCACTGTTTCACGGGATGTCCCAGTAGATCCGCGAGTTGCAGCCCGGAGATATTTGCCTTTTTCTGCTTCAGCTTTAGCTCCCGAGAGGTGAGCGCCCGCTGGAAAGATTCTGCACGCGTCATCCAGACTCCCCGTGTGAATACGTAGGAGTACGAGTCCGCGAGCAAGCGATCCTCTTTGCCTCCCCGCGCTTCTGCCATCACATCGCCCACCCGGTTGATATGGTTGAGATAGCCGGCATAGCGCTGCAAAAGAAAGCCAAGACCTAAATGGTAGGGATGCGCGGCCGCATCACCATAGGTGTTGTAGAGCGTCGCCTTGTCGATAATGACCGCGACAACTCGGAAGTCGGCCGCTTGGATGACGTTCAACAGGTCCTTGTCGAATTCCGCGCGTCTCGCGTCATCGCGTAGCACCTTGAACTCTCGCCGCGCGTTGATCATATCCTCGCGGTGCAAAATGGCCGGGTCGTCCGGGTGGTGGGGCAAGTGGCAGCGCTTGAGGGATTCCAGCGCCTCATGAAATCGCAGGTACTCGGGATTCCGAAACCAGCAACCCAGCAGACAAAGAAAGCGGTGCGCCGGATTCGCGAAATCACGAAAGACGTGGTCGCCCGACTCATCCAGATAGAGGCGGTAACGATCCTCGAATTCAAATAGCCGAGGCGGCGCGTCCGTCAAACCCAATTATTCGCTCCTCCCGGATTGCCAGGCCTTTCTCATCCGCGCCCGTGGGCGCGTCCGAAAGCAAACGCCCGCCCTGGGTTGTGACCAGAGCGGGCGACTACGCTCACTCACTTGCGCCTCAGGTGGTCAGCGCACCGGGGCTCACTTCAGCGCCATTATACTACTCGCGTTCTTGAAGGCAAATGTCGGGCGGGGCGTGGAGGAGCTACTATCCCCTCGCCACATGCTCAAGGAACTGTGCGGGAGAAAAGGCAGGGAGGGGGGAGCGCTTGTAATGCGCGAGGTTACGGGTGACGAGAAATGTGGCTCCAAAGGCGATCGCGCTGGCCACCTGCAAGGCGTCCTCGAAATCGCCGAGCGACATTTCGAGGGCCAGGCGAGCCGACTCTGTGCTGACGGGGGCTACCTCGACAAACTGAAGGAGCTCTCGCAAAAACGGTCGCGCATCGGGGCGCACGAGATACGCGAGGTTCGAAAGCGAATGCCAGGCGACCCCGGCTTGACCCGGCTCGGCTTCAGCCCATTCGAGGACGCGGGCGCTCGCCTCGTAGAATTCGCGCCGAAAGAGGGCAACGTCGAGCAGGACATCGGTATCGAGGAGGACCTTCATTCTTGGTCGAGTTGGTAGCGCTCCTTGAGCGCCGCGAGTCGAGCATCGGGCTTGCGAGATCGAGTCACGCGGAACTTGCCGGCCCAGCGGCGGGCAAACGGCTCGGAGGCCGGCGAAGCGCCCGGGGCGGCACGGACCAGGCTCTCGATGAGCGCGGAGACATTGGTGCCGCGCGCGTGGGCCAACCGCTTGGCTTTACGAGCGACGGCCGGGTCCATCGTGAGGGTGATTCGTCTCTTCATGTATGCATTATAGCATAAAGTATGCACAGTCGCAAGGACGAGGGCGTATACCGCACAACCGATATGGCCTTGCGAGCTCCGCCACTCCACCCTGCCTATGCCTTGCTCCTCATCAATTCGGCAGCAATTTGAACCGCGCTGATGATCACGGCGGCGCACGCCTCGCGCCCCCCGGCCGATAGATACTCGACGGCCTCGCCACCATCGGCGAGATTGAACCGCTTGCCGAGCTTGGCTTCCAGAATACTCCCACACACCGTGCTGCCGTTCTCCTTCTCAAAGCGCCGGCAGAACCTTCGCGCGGCCGGGAGAGAGGCGATGTATCCGTCCCAGTCCTCCAAATCTTCCCTCCCGAAGACGAGACCCAGCGCCATCAGGCTGCCTACGACCGCCCCGCAGGTTTCGCCTCGCAGCGCGATTCCGGGAAATGGAGTGAGCGCCTTGAGGATTTGCTTCCCATCCAGGCCGAACTCTTCTTGAAGAACACTAAAAGAGGTCTGGGCGCAATTACCCGATCGCTCAAGGGTCTCTCTGCAATTTGCGGCGAGCAGATCCACTCGATCTTGACCAGTCTCAATCGTCATTGGGATCGCTCCTTTCCGCAAGCCCGGGTGAGCGCTCAGCCAAGCGCACCCAGTACCCCAGGCTTGCCTGTGGAACATATAGTGCCGGCATTGCTCGGCCCCCCGTGCGAAACGCTGTCGAATCAATTATAGCACGGTTCTCGTAGATCACGTCTCACGCTTTACTCTTCCCACTTGTCACCCTCAGGTCCGAGCACCCCCAACGCCCACGAGGGGCTATGCTACGCAACCCGACTATCCGACTCCTAAACCACAAACGCGATGAGCGGCCCCGGCACCGGCGCGAACGCGAGGACGAGCGCATCCGCCAAATCCGTGGAGCGCCCGATCCGCTTTTTGATCTCGCCCTTGTCCTCGACGCGGATCCGCCCCGCCGAATCATACCCGTACCGGATCGCCGTCAGCTCCCCTACCAGCCGCTCGTACAGCTCGCTCGGCATCTCCGCGAGCGAAATCTCGCCCAGGCGGAAACGCTCGCGCAGGTTCCAGTAGAGCTCGGCGCGTTGATTGCAAAACCGGTCAGACGCACTCGCCGCCTCGGCCAGGTTGATCCCCGCGCAGGGATACTCCTGCTCGAGCAAGCGGTCCACCACCCCCGCGCCAATCCCGATCACATCCACGTTCACATGCACTCCGCTCGCCTTGACGCGGCCGCAGGTCCACATCGTATCCTTGCCGTGCCAGGTCTCGGCGAGCACCACGCGGTTCCCTTCCCGAATGACGAATGCCGATTCGTCATCCCCAAAGCGCGCCACGTCGAGTCCTCCCACGCGATCAGTGTCCATGCTGCCCCCCTGTATGGGCAAGTTTCAAGTTAAAAGTAAAGACCACGCGCACAACCCCGCTGAGGAGCGCGGGGCAGGTGCGCTATGCTACACGACCCCCTCTCACGTCTCACGTTTTACGTTTTACACTTGTCACTTGTCACCCGCGCCGCTTCGATCCACGCAAGGCTGAACATCCCATCCTCGCTCTCATCCGGAAACTCTCCCAGCACCCGCTGGGCATACACCGGCGAGTCCTTCCCCCACTGCCGCTCCCGGTCCGCCGCCCATTCCCGCGATACGCGCCCCGCCGCGAGCGCTTCCTCCAGCGTCACGTGCCGCACCCACCAGTCCTCCAAGCCCGGCGCCCGCCGCTGTATCTCAAAAAAGCGGCCCGAGCGACCTCCCGGCGTCGAGATCGCGAGGGCATAGCCGGTGCCGCTCGCAAAGGCGCCTTCGATCGCATCCCAGATGGAGCTCGGAATCGCTTTGGCTTCGTCGAGGATATAGAGGAGGTGAGAAGCGTGCGCTCCCTCGATCAGCTCCGCCTGGTCGGTCGCCACGGCAAACGCCTCCACCTGCTCTCCCATCCGCAGCGAGAGCTGGAGAAGTTGAGGGGCCCGGGCCGTCTTGGTCCAGTCCGCCCGCCGCGCCCATTTATGGATCTCGGGCCAGAGAAAGTGGTCGAGCTGCCGCCAGGCGGAGGCGGTGGTCGGGATCTTGGCTTCGGGGTAGAGGGTCGCGAACCAGAGGACGGCCCAGGCGGCGAGGGCGGTCTTGCCCAAGCCGTGCGGTCCGCGCACGCACACCCTCCGGTGCTCGGCGAGGGCCCGGAGGATCTCGGCTTGATAGCTTACCGGCTCGACGCCGAGCACCCGGCGGACGAATTCGACCGGGTCGGGAAAGGTCTCAATCGGGCGGGATGAGATTTTCCGGAGGCTTGCCATCATCGCAAGCCAGGGCCGCTGTAGCTGCCGACTCCGTCGGGATGAGTTCTGCGACAAGGGCCAGTCCCTCCACCGCTTGCTTCCAACCATTAGGATTGGTACGTTCGATCTCGCGGATGCTTTTCAACGCGATTGTGTCGATCCCGTGCAAGAGCTTGGCCATCGTGTGGCGGTTCGCTTCGAGCATCACGGCGCGATCGTAGGCGCGCACGCGTTCGACCCAGCGCCACCTTTTGCTTTGGAAGCGCCAACCGCCCGCCTGAGTGTGACGCGCCTCGGAGGCCGGCCTGTCGTGGTAGGCACAGTAGGCCTTTCTCAGTGAACGGCTCGGTCCCATTCCCAGATAGAAGAGAAACCGGTTGTAGGTCGCATCCGGTTCGCCTTCTTGCTGGTCCCATGGATTTGGCATATGGAAACCTCCTTTGAAATTGATTCTCATAAGAGATGATTAGGAAAAGGCAGGTTGGGTGTGAAAAAAAAGAGAGCCGTGCTCTGATGCTCCATCCGCCTGAGACATTGATATTATAACACGAACATTAGTTCTAGTCAAGGGGGTGTTTTTCTCAAGTATGTTCATGCGGCGACGGCTTCCAAGGCAAACTCGTCCAGATGGTTGAGGACCGAAACACGAAATGGCGTCGCACTGTTACGATGAGACATTGGCACCCGCTTGGCCGACCGCGTCGGCACAGATCGAAGGTCCTCGGGGACACCACGTTCTTGGACTGGAACAAACGCCCACAAGGTAAGCTACGCAACCTATCAGTTTTCCGCCTTCCGCTCTATGCCTTCTGTCTTCTGCCCACTACCCTCTCCTTTGCTCCTTTCTTCATCCTTCATCCCCGCTGGGGGTCGCGGGGTCTGCGACCTTCTGATTTCATCCTTTACGGGAGCACCGTGGTGCCGAGGACGCCATAGCGCAGAAGCGAGAGCGCGCCGAGCTCGAGGAGAGCCAAGACGACGCCGGCGGCAAAGGGATTCAGGGCATCCCGCCAGGTCACCGCCGACCCTTCCTGCCGAAAGAGGGAGAGGACGAAAACGAGGTTGATGAGCGCGATCAGAATAATGACACTCGCGCTCGTTACGATCGCGAAGGGATAGAAAAAGAGGCCGATGCGCGATTCGTTGATGACAAAGAGGACCGCGGCGAGGCCGAGCGCGCCCGCCAACTCTTTCCATCCGCTCATGGCCGGGCGGGGATCGATCTCCCGCCAGAGTGAGTAATTGACCACCGGGACGAGAAAGCCGGCAAACGCAATCCCGCAGAGGAGCCCCGTCGCCAGGCGCAGCTCGAGACGAGGGGTGTAAAGATGCGGTACGACCCGCAGGTCGTAGAGAAAGGCATTCACCCCATCCGCGCCCATGATCGCCACAAACGCGACGAGCACGAACATTAACCAGGGGGGCGGCATCCCCCGCGCGCGGCCGCGGCCCAGGAGGATCAAATAGCCCCAGGTGACGAGAAAGCCGACGTACATGCCAAAGTCACGCGCTTCGAGCGGGAGCTGAAGCGGCGTGGCCGGGTCGAGGGCGGCATAGCCCGGTACAGACTGTCTCAGGAACGCTTCCCCCGGAAGCGTCGTGCCACCCAGAGCGTACGAGTGGCTGGGACGCTGCGGTCAGATGCCAAAGCAGACGGCGTCGAGCTTGCCTTTGAGCCCCCACGGGGCGACGAAAAAGACTCCGGCGAGGGCGAGCAAAAAGGCCGGCGCGAGCCAATTCATGAATGATTTACGAGAGACTTGAATCATTACGACTCACCTTTGCTTGATTTGAGAAGCAGTAGTGTTTGTCATTCTGAGCGGAGGCCGCTGCGTCCTGAGCGGAACGAAGTGGAGTCGAAGGAGCGGCCGGCATGCAGGATACTGACTGCATATGCGAACGAGACTCGCACCTATCATGCACCGGTCATTACTCCGCCTCGCCTCGATGCCAGTCCTCGCTGAGATCGCGCCAGTTCGGATTTATCGATTCGATGAGCGCAATCTTTTTGGAGCGCAGCCAGCCTTTCACCTGCTTCTCTCGGGCGATTGCCTCGCGGATGTCGGCGTACACTTCAAAGTAAACGAGCCGAGAGAGATGGTACCTGCTCGTGAACCCGGGCAGGAGTTTATGCTTGTGCTCATAAAGGCGCCGCTCCAGGTTGTTGGTGACCCCCGCGTAGAGAGTGCGCGAATGGTTGCTCAGTATGTAAAAGTAGTATTCACGCATACGCGCCTGTCCGAGTGATTGATGCGGGTCTCACTCGCATATGGCGTTGTCTTTCTGCGGGAGGAGCCGCGAGACCCTTCGCCACGCTCAGGGTGACAAGCAAAACTGGCTCAGGGTGGCAAGCATCCGCAATTCGCGCATGCAACTACGTGATCCCCGCTTCTGACCGGGTCCCGGTTGTCATTCTGAGCGGAGCGAAGAATCTCGCAGCCGGCACGCAGGATACCAATTGCGTATGCGACCGAGACTCGCACATCTCCTACAGCGGTCAGGACTTCGGCCCTTCACCGTGCGCGCAGAGCGGCCTCGTGCGCTCGCGCGCGTTCCCATTGGGTTTGGGCCAGGCCGGCCGCTTCCCGCATGGCCATTTCCAAATGCGGAAACAGAGTCCACACCGAGCCGACTCCGAACAGGACCCCCGTAATGACGCGCAGCTCGTAGGTGCTTTCCCGCCAGCCGAAAAGTTGCGTGAATCCGTCAATCGCCATCGGCGTCATGAGCACCAAATAGAGGCGCCAATCGAGCGGCTTGACGCGTGTCCGCACCAGCCCAAAGATAAGCGATGAGATGAGCATCGAGCCGTAGATCGCCGCGTCACGTTCGCACCAGGCCATCTTGTAGCCGAGGACCAGGTTCCCCTGGAAAAAGGTCCAGTAGAGAAAATCCTCGTTGTGGACGGATAAGAGCGCGCGCAATTGGTCGATCGTATAGGCCGATTGTTGCCCGAAGAGGAAAAAGCTGCGGTAGGCGAGCTGATGGCAGGTGAGCTTGTAGGTTCGGTAAATGAGCTCGGCCGGACCGGTATAGCCATAGTGCATCAGGATGGGCGCCAGGAACGGCAGCCCGATAAAGACAAAGAGGGATACGTTGGCGATCAGCAGCCAGTGCCGGGCGATGAACATGACGGCGTGATCGACGGAGACGATGAACCGGCGCATGGCCGGGGAGACGGGTTGAGGGGTCATTGGATTTTCCTGTGTGACTCGGCGATACGACCGGGACTAGGGACCGAGCGCGAACCAGCGCCACGCGCTCGGAGGCGCGGGAATGCCTTTCAAAAAGAGCACATACGGATCATACCCGGAACGTTGGACGAGCGTATTCCAATCGGCGAGCGATTTTAATTCGCTCTCCGAATAGACCTCGCGCATGGCCCGGTACCATTTCATCCCCTGCATCTGCTGGAAATGCCAATACTCGGCGGCGATGCTGTCCGTGCGCCAATCGAAACCCTCGTCGTCGTGTGACGAGATGCGGTCCCAGCCATATTCGCGCGCCAGCTCGGTAAAGTCGACGTAAAAGCCGTACGGCACCGGCTTCGGTACGCCCCCTTCGCCGCGGCCGACGATCCAACGGGCCCGGTAACTCAAATTCCAGGGCGCCTCTTTCATCGGCTCGCCCATCGAGCCATCCTGCGCCGTGGTTTTCAAAAAGATGCGCCAAAAGGTCTCGCCCTGCTCGTCTTCGCGGACCAATTCCAGTGCGTTGCCGACGCGCGCATCGGAATAATCCAGACGGCTGTCGAACGCCCGGCCCGCCTTGTGCCAGCTTAACGTGTCGCACGTGACATCGCAGCGCAAATCGAGGGGCCGGGCCATGTCGGACAGGATCCCGAGGAAATCATAGCCGAGCTCTTGCTTGGCACGGGTCTGTAGAGCGACAAAGGAATCGGCCACCCGGCCGTTCAGCTTGTTGATGCCGGGGTTGAGCTGAGTCGAAGTAATGCGGCGCATCTCGTACGGATGCCCTTCGCCCGCCGCCGCCGCATCGCTCTGGGCCGAGTAGAGGGGACGCGGAAGATCTCCGGGTCCGTCGCTCGGAGAAGCGTCCTCCGCCGACCAGGTCACCGAGGCGGCAAACATCGACTCGTCGGTCAGCGCGTGGGGAATGCCTCCGTCGGCGCTGGCGATGTAGATCGGCTGGCGGGCAGGCCGCGCCGAGACAAAGGCGATCCATTTCCCGTCGGGCGACCACGCCGGCGCCTCGTCCCAGCCGGAGAAAGTGATCCGGTGTGCATTGGCCAGGCCCGCCGGGGACCAGTCCGCGACGTAGATGGCTCGCTGCCCGTCGCGGTCCGACACGAACGCCAGCTTTTTCCCGTCGGGCGACCAGACCGGCTCTTGATCGTCGAACTTGTTCTGGCTGAGGTTGATCGCCTTGGGGCAATCGCTGCCTGCGCAGCTCGAGTTGGCAGAGACGGCGAAAATCTGTTGGGCGCCGGTCCGCCAACTGGTGAACACAATCCATTGGCCGTCCGGCGACCAGGCAGGGCCGTAATCATAGCTGCGCGAGTCGCCGGTCAGGTCGACGGCTTGTGTGCCGTCGGCATTCATGACCCAGATGTCCAGGTCGCCGCGCGCGTAGGATTCAAACGCGATCTTTTTGCCGTCAGGAGACCAACTGGGTGCGGCGCTGTACGTCATCCCACGCGTGAGCTGCGTCGCCGTCGAGCCTCCCGCCGTCGGCAGCGTGTAAATCTCCCAATAGCCGGCTCGATGGGAGCGAAAGGCCAGGGTCTTGCCGTCGGGAGAAAGGGCCGGGTCGCGCGCGGGGGCATAGTTCGGAGCAAGCTTCTGCCACGCGCCCCCGTTCGGATCCGCCGTGTACAAATTCCAGGAGCCGCCGTTTTCGGCGGAGAAAATCAAGCGACCGCTCGGGAGGCCCGAAGCCGTCTCACCCGACGTGGTGGAGACGGCGCCCGCTCCGCTTCCGCGATCTGCGAGGGTCTGCGGGATAGAGTCCCACGGGACGTCGCCAACTGCGCTCCCCGCAGCGACACAAGACTCTGTGAATGGGGCGGAAGCAGCGGCGGAGGTGGGCGAGATAGAGATTGGTATCAGAGCGTAGAGCAAGAGCGCGGCGACGCTTGCAAGCGCGCGGGGACGGACGATGCTAGAGATAGGCGCACTCCCTATTAAGCTGGCCCGATTATACCCCAGATGGAGAGGAGGGTCAAAACAATTTCTTTCAAAAAAAGACGTGCGGTGGTCAGAACCGCCGCACGTCTCTTGACGAGGAGAAAATGTAGGTTATGAAGTTTCAGCCGTCTGAGCCAACCGCTCCGGCCACCAGGGCAGCTTGGGCAGGCGATTGTACACGAATTGCTCGAGGCTCAGGACCTTGCCGGCGCCCGAGAGCAACAAGATCACGGACACACCCGCCATCGCCAGGTTCACGGTCTCGGTGCTCGCGCTCGTCCAACCGGCGGCGAACAGGTACGCCAGGTTCATGATCAACCCGGCGGTGATGCCTACCTCGCTAAAGACGCCGAGCAAGAGGGCGATGCCGACCAGGATCTCGCCGTACATCGTCAGGTTGCCAAAGAGCGCCGCATTCGGCGTGGCGACGTTCAGCAAAAAGGCCTTCTCCCAGCCGTAAGGGTTCTTGCTCGCAAAAGCGGCGAGCGTCTTGCCCATGCCGGAGACAAAGCCACCGCTCGTCAGTTTTTCGATTCCGGCCTGCAGCCAGAGGAAACCGAAAAAGATGCGAACGAGGGCGAGCCAGATGGCCGAATCATTCGTGCTGACCGCTTTCTTTATGGGGGACATTTTATTACTCCTAGTAATTCTAGAGATTTGGATTTCTTGTTCGTTCTGGTAGGAGTATAGCACACCTCTATTTGTGACGTAAGGGACAATTGTCCCGAATGGGGTGGGGAGAATGTTCTGTAAGTAAAAGGACATTTGACCTGCGGGAGACGTGACGAACGTCCTGCTCGGCCTCCGTAAGCAGATTGTAACCCCGACTTCCTTGCGATTTCCTTGCGATGACATGGTAGGATGGGGCCATCCAACTGGGGGGATAGCAAGATGGCCAAACAACCGCATCCGTACTGGGCCTTTATGCTGCGCTTGTGGCAAGTGAGGAGCGGTAGCGCCGTGGCCTGGCGGGCGTCGCTCGAAGACCCCCACACGGGCGAACGCAAGGGGTTTGCCGACCTGGAGAGCCTTCTGGCGTTTCTCCAGGAGCGAACCGCAGGCGGCAGCGGCTCTGCTTCTCCGATCGACAGAGAAAGGAATGACAATGGCTAGGACGGCGCCGATTTCGCTCGGTGGAGCAGCGAATTTACACCTGCCCTTGCGGGCGGCGGAAGGGTTCGCCGGAGCTCTCTTGCTCGCTCTGTCCTTCGCGCTGACCGCGTGCGGCCTGTGGCAACCCAAGGTTCCCGGCCCCGCGGCCCCCTGCGCGGTGACGATTTCCAAGCCGGCGGCGGATGCGCTCGTGCAGAGAATCGACGCCCAGACCAGGACCCACGGCAGGACCGTGACGATCACGGCGACGAGCCAGGAGATCACCTCGCTCCTGAACCTGTTTGTCGACGCCGCCAAGCAGCAAGACCCCTCGATGGTCGCGACCATGCCGATCGACCACCCGGTCGTCTGCTTTTCGAGCGGCCGGATGACGCTTTATGGCGAGGTCGGGTACATGGGCGTGAAATCGACTGCCCTGATTACGATTGCTGCGGCGTTGAGTGATGGGCGAGCCGCCTTTCGGGTCGAGCGAGTGGACCTCGGCCCGGTGTCGGTGCCGCAGGACCTGGGCACGCTCGTATCGGGTTTGATCAACGACGTCCTGAATCAGAACCTGAGCCAAATTCAATTGACGCAAGTGCAGATTACGCAGAACCAGATCACGCTGAGCGGACGCGCGCGGTGACGGTTCGCACAGGCGCCGCCGACCTGCACCGTTCGCCCGTTTTATGGATTTCGAGGCCTTTCACTGCAATGGAAGCACAAGGAGGAACCATGTCACACCCACGCCGTTCAATCACGATCCCGATCCTTCGTTTCGCGGCGCTAGTCCTCGCCGGCTTGGTGCTGCCAGCCCTCTCTCCTGCATTATCCGTGCGGGCGGCGCGACCCTCGGACGCAACGAGCCGCCTCTCCGACCTGCCCTCGGCGGCACAGTCCACCATTGCGGCGGCCATTGGTCGCGACCAACCCGACTATGTTATCACCGAAGATGACGGCACCTATCGCGCGGTCAATCCCGCGCAGGGTCTTGCGGCATCGTTTGAGGCGGCGGGCGCGCGTATCGAGGCGCCGGGCGGCTTGTCGTGGAACCCGCGCGTGCGCGCGATTGGTCGGGATGCAAGGCCTTCGAGGTTTCCGGACCCTTCGACAAGCTCAGGGCAGGCTCCTTCGAGAATCCTTCGGCTTCGCTCGGGACAAGGCCCAGGGCGAGCCTCGAAGGTCCCAACCCCGCGAGTGGTGAAGGGGAATCGGGTGGAGTACCGCTACTCGGGTCTCACCGAATGGTACGTCAATGGACCGTTCGGCCTGGAACAAGGCTTTACGCTGATGGGTCCGCCGCCCGCTTCAAGGGAAGAGGGAGCGGTGACATTGGTGCTCGATCTGGGCGGGAATACGGCGAAGCTGGACGCGGGCGGTCGAGGTGTAACGCTGCTCGGGGAGGACGGCGAAGGGGGGCTGCGCTATACCGGGCTGTCGGCGTGCGATGCGGCGGGGAAGGCACTGCAGGCGTGGCTGGAAATCGCAGGTGGGTCACTCCTCGTGCGGGTGGACGATACCGGGGCGCAGTATCCTATCATGATTGATCCCTGGATTCAAGCGGCGAGACTGACAGCTTCCGATGGGGCCGCTTATGACATTCTCGGGTATTCGGTCGCGATTGACGGCGACACAATAGTGGCGGGCGCGTCAAATGCCACGATCCACTCCAACCAATCCCAGGGTGCCGCGTACGTGTTTGTCAAACCGGCGGGCGCGAGCTGGGCGACCGCGACAGAGGCTGCCAAGCTCGTCGCCTCGGATGGAGCGGCGGGGGATGAGTTTGGCAGCGCGGTCGCGATCCAAGGCGATACGATTGTCGTCGGGGCATGGCATGCTGCGATCGGAGCCAATGTGGAGCAAGGCGCCGCGTATGTCTATTACCGTCCCCCCACCGGGTGGAAGGGGTATACAACGGAGAGCGTCAAGCTCTTTAAAAAGGATGGCTTGCCGGAGGAACGCTTTGGCATGTCCGTCGCCGTCGACAACCATATTGTTGTGGTCGGCGCGCCCAACGCTCTTGATGACAACCCCGGCGGCGTTGGGCAAGGCGCCGCCTACATGTTCGTCAATCCAGGTATCGGACCACCGGCGGCGGGAGGGGCGCCCGGGCAGTATTATACGCTTATGGCCTCGGATGGACAGCAGAGTTGGTACTTGGGCGCTTCGGTCGCGATCAGCGGCGATACGGTCGCGGTTGGCAGTTACAACAGCCAAGTCGGCAATAACTATGGCCAGGGCGCCGTCTATGTCTTTGAAGGACCGGGGAGCGGGGGTCCGGGGACCGCCGGTACGTACACTGTCACCGAGTCGACAAAGCTCACCGCATACAACGGAGGAGCCTTGGATTGGTTCGGCATGAGGGTTGCGATGAGCGCCGACACGATTGTGGTCGGCGGGCGCCATGCGGACGGCTACAATTACTGGCGCGGTGCCGCGTATGTCTTTGTTCGACCGGGTCTCCACTGGACGAATATGACCGAGACCGCCATGCTCACCCCGTCGGACTTTGAGGTGGATGATCGATTCGCCAGTAATGGGCTTGCGATCAGCGGCGACAACATCGTCGCCGGGGCGTGGACATCGAACGGAGGCACCACCAGCCACCAAGACACTGCCTATCTGTTCGTCAAGCCGAGCACGGGCTGGGCGAGCGCGACCGAAACGGCCAAGTTCAGCCCCGGGGGTAGCCCCCTTGACGCTTATCACGCTCCGTCGGTCGGCGTCAGTGGGAACGTGGTCGTCCTGGGGTCGTTGTATAGCGTTGTTGGTGCCAACGACCAACAGGGGGCGGCATTCGTGTTCACGCGGGCGCGCACCACGACGACGATCACGTCCGTGAGCCCCGAGCCTTCCACCGTCGGTCAAGCGGTGACGGTGCATTTCTCTGTGACGTCGGGCGCGAGTGGCACACCCACCGGGAACGTGACCGTGAGCGACAGCGCGAGCGCCGCGACGTGCACTGCGACGGTGGCGGCTGGAAGCTGCAGCATGACGTTCAGCACGGTCGGACCGCACACGCTGGTCGCCCATTATGCGGGGGACAGCAACTATGACGCGAGCGACTCGGCGGGGGTGGCGCACACGGTCAAGAGCGCGCTGCAACAATTGTATCTGCCGCTCACGATTCGCTAGGAGGGCACTGAAAAACCCTCTCAACCGCAGAGAGCGCCCCCCGCTGTCCTTCGACTGCGTGGCCTCCTTCGACTCCCGCCGCAAGTGCAGCGGCGTCCGCTCAGAATGCAGGCCACTCCGCTGCACCCCGCGTAGGCCCGCGGGGCAGGTGATGCGCGGGGTCTTCGAGAGAACGCAAAGAAGTATGTATTCAAAGCTGGGGTTTTTCTGAAGCTTTCAGGGTCACGAGAGTGCGCCCCGCAACCTTGTGAGGAGAGAATGAATCGTAAATTGCTGCACGTTCCTGTCGGTCTCGTTGCAGCCATCCTTGCGCTCATCGCAATGACGTCGCTCGCCGGCGCGGCAAGCGCGCCACAACCGCGTTCCGTTTCGTCGCTCGCCGCGCCAAAGACGGCTCCGCTGCCCGTCTGGCTGGTCACCTGGACCGCGACGGGCACGGCGTTCTCGGACGTCACGGACAGCTCCGGCACAAGGACTGTCACCAGCCGCAAGGTGACGATGTACGGCGCTGCCATTCAGAACCAACTCTCCACGGGGGGCCAGGACAGCTATCCGTTCGCTTTCATCGTCAACGATGAGGAAACAAAGGACGAGAGCGGGCCGTGCCAAGCCGGCGGCTGGTACCGCCACGACGCGGAGAACCTCATCGACCCGGGGCGCTATAACGGCGGACCAGACTATGGGCTCCTCGTGGGACAGCCCATGCAGCGCGCGGACGGCAGTTGGTACATGCTCGATCCGTTCGTCAGCTTTTACGTGGATCGCGTGTTCACGTATCGCCTCACGACGGATGCGGTGTACTGCGGCGGAGATAGATACTCTTCGACGGACGACTGGCCGCTGGGCAACTATGGCGCCTTATTGGGGCCAGGTGATATCAACGGCGACGCGCAGGGCAAGGTATTCACCAAGTCGATCCAGTTCTCCGATTCGGCGTACGCGAACCCGCCCCTGGCGGTGCAGTGGAATGTCACCGTCCGCAGGCTCGAGGGGCGCGACCTCACGGTCCGGGACCTCGAAGTGACACAAGGGCTGCAGGACGAGGCGGGGACGGAATCGCTCGTGCGCGGGCGGCGCACGGTCGTACGGGCCTACCTGGACGTCGGCGCCGATCGGGTCCCGGTCGCCAATGTGACGGGCAAATTGACAGCCTACAACGGCAGCGGCACGGTCCTGGGGTCGGTCGCCCCGTTCAATCGCGGAGGACGCATCACGGCGCCGGTCTGGCCGGACTGGCAGCAGATCGATCAGACCTTGAATTTTGAACTGCCGTATGCGTGGACACTGGAGCCCGTGCTGCGCCTCGAGGTGGAGGTCAACCCGGATCACAGCGTGGCCGAGATCAACTATGACAACAACAAACGGAGCACGCTCGTCGATACACAGTCGTGCACGGGCATGGGCATCGCCTACGTGCCTATCCACTATGCGCCCCCGGGCGGCTACACGCCCGCGGACCCGAGCGGCAACATTGTCCGCGGACAAGAGTTCCTTCGCAAGATATTCCCCGTCCCGGACAAGGCGCTGATATATTATCCCCAACCCGTTCTGACGACGACGTATGACATAAACACCCCAAGTGGCGCCGGCGCCATGCTGGTAGCATTGGCGGAACAACTGCTGTCCTCCAGCGCGCCGCGGGCAGATCATATCTACGGTTGGCTCCCATCGCTCGCATTCAAAGGAAATGGTTTAGCACCTTTGGGGGGCGGGGTGGCGTTCGGCAATGACACCGAAAGCCCCGACAAGTGGCGGCGCACCTTTGCGCATGAGCTCGGCCATAATTTCAGGTTCTTACACGACACGCTGACGACCGCCGGCACTCACTGGTTCGACGTGTACGACCGCGTGATCAAGCTGGTGCCAGCGAGTCTCGGTGGGGAAGATCTCCTCGACTTCATGGTGCCGGAGCGCCTCGAGTCCGAGGCGTGGATCTCGCAAAAGAACTATGAACAGCTGGTCGGCCAAATGTGTGGTGGGGGTGCGAGCGCGGCGCCGGTGCAAGCCAAGGCGCCCCAGACAGCCGATACGCTCCTCGTGACCGGCATTATCAGCAACACCGCGCCGGCGACCGGCACGCTCGATCCGCTGTTCAAGCTCTCAAACGTGCCGACGTACACGCTGCCGGTCGGCTCGCAGTACTGCGTCAGGCTGAAGGATGCGGCGAGCGCGACGCTCGGCGACTACTGTTTCAACGAGAGCTTTGAGGATGATTCAGCCACTCCGGCGCCGGTGGCACCCTTTGCCATGGTCGTGCCGTACCCGTTGGGGCTGAACCGCGTCGAGCTCTATAACGTCGCGACACTGCTCGGCTCGCGCACGGCGAGCGCGCACCCGCCGACCGTGGCGCTCAAGTACCCGAATGCAATCGGACTGACGCTGAGCGGGATTCATGATGTCGTCTGGACCGGCTCGGACCTCGACGGGGATGCGCTGACCTACACCGTCCTCTACAGCCGCGACAATGGGGCGACCTGGATGGGAATTGGGAGCGGAATCACGGGCGGGCGCTACAGCGTGGATTTCTCGGGGTTGCCCGGGACGACAGGCGCGAGCGGGCGGATCAAGGTGATGGTGTCGGACGGGTTCTATTCGGCGGAGAGTCTGCCGGGCGCGGCGTTTACGGTCGCGAACAAGCCGCCCACGGCCGTCATCATCTCGCCGCCCGACGGTGCGGATTTCACCGTGGGTCCGAAGGTAGTGCTCGAGGGGATGGGTGTCGACCTCGAGGACAAGACGTTGGGGGACAGTGCGCTCAGTTGGACCTCGAGCAAGGACGGGGCGCTGGGGACGGGACAATTGCTCGAAGCGAATCTGTCGGTGGGGACGCATACGATCACGCTGACGGCGAAGGATAGCGGCGGGCTCACCGCGACGGCGACGATCCAGGTGAGCGTGTCCGCGCCTACCGCCGTCACCGGCGGCGGTAGATTGTTCCTGCCGTTCGTGAGACGATGAGCGTATGAAACGGAGGGCGGGTGAGGCCAAGAGATCACGGAAGCGCCTCGCCGGCGAAGAGGACTGCGCGCATAGGGAGTTGGTTCTTGGAGAGCGCGGCCGCGAGATTCTTCGTCGCATCGCCATCTGCGATGGCGCAGGCGCTCCTCAGAATGACAGTTAACAAGACGTGCAAGGCAGCCACGATTCATGACTGGGAGGCAAAAAAGTATGTCAAAGTTGACTAACCAACTTGGCTTAACGTGCGCACTGCTATTTCTACTGTTCCAACTTGCCCCGGCCGCATACGGCTGGTCGGCGCCCGCAACCCCACGCGCGGCGCGCACCGTGCCCGCCGCGCCCAACGTGGCCCAGTGGTATGACGGCATGAGCACGGCGTCCAGCATCACGAATTGCGCGAGCATCATCCAGGGAATGCCCTACCAGGAAGATGGCATCCGGACCTACGTCGGGTTCAATGCGGACCCGGCCGTCCCCAATCCCGCCATTAACCAGGTCTACTATGTCCACGTCGTCCTGTGGAGCATGGGCAACTCGTGCGCCGGCCAGCGCGCCTATATCGACATCTCTCTGCCCGAGAACACCTCGCTCGCGAACGATGCGAGTCATCTTATCTATTGCTTTTACGACGGCAACCCCTTCACGTCCGACTGCCCGCAGACCCTTCACAATTCCTCCTACAACCAAGGGTGGTACGAGGTTCCGGCGCCGGCGAGCTCGAGCTATACGTGGCCGATGCTGCAGGGGCACAATTTCGAATTCCAAATCCCGGTCAAGTCGAGTACCAAATTGAGTAACAGCCTGTTCCAGGCGAAGGTGTGGGTGCTGGACGGCAATATCAGCCCGTGGCTCAACCCGCAAGTGGGTGTCTATGTCTTTAGCAACCAGATCACCATTCTCTACGACACGCCCTCGACCACCGGCATCACCGATGTACATGCCTTGTCGACCGCGACCGTCTACACTTATGGCACCGGGGGAACCAGCTACTTTGATATCGGAACGGATACGAACTATAGCCTCTACCACGATTCGGGACCACTCTCATCCGGACAGGTCGGATGGATCGTCACGGAAGACTGGACCTCCCCTCCCGGAGGGCCGTCGGTGCTCCAGCCCGATACCTTGTATCATTGGCGCGTTCGCTACGTTACCGGGGGGCAGACCTATTATGGTGCGGACCAGACTTTTCACACTCTGCGGGCCGGCACGGCCACCGTGGGGAATGGCCAGGCCTCGAGTTGCACGCAGGCGGCTCTGGCGAGCCAACTCGCGCTGGGGACGACGAAGCGGGTGGACTTTGATTGCGGCACCCTGCCGATGACGATCACGTTGAGCAGCCCGCTTGCCATTTCCTCCGACGTGACGATCGACGGTGGCAACAAGGTGACGCTGGATGCAGTCGGCACGTCGAGCCATATCCAATTCCAGGCGAGCAAGCATCTGACCTTGACGCAAATCTCACTGGTCAATGGGTTCGGAGGCAATTGCGGCGGCTCGATCACCGTCCCGGGCGGCGCATGGCTGACGCTCGACGAGGCGCGTTTTCTCAACAACAAATTGCATAGCACCGTATGGAACATAAGTGGGGCCGGCGCGGTGTGCGTGCTCGCGAACGGCAAGGCGGATGTGAATAACAGCTTGTTCACGAACAACAAGGGATATTTAGGTGGAGGCATTGCGAATTACGGCACGACGACGATCACCCACACCGTGTTCACGACGAACACGGCCTCTTCCGGCGGCGCCCTCTATAACGAGTCTGCGGCCTTGAGCATCGCCGGGAGCGTTATCTCGGACAACAAGACTACCTGGGGCGGTGGCGGCGGGCTCGCGAACGAAAGAGGGACGGCAATTGTCCAGAGGAGCACGGTGTCAGGCAACATGTCCCAGAGCACGGGGGGAGGTGTGTCCAGCAGCGGCCACCTGGATTTGACGAACAGTACCCTTTCCGGCAACTCGGCCACCACCAACGGCGGCGGCCTGGAGATCCAGGACGACAATATCGCGACCACTGTGACGACGCTGCTGAACAGCACGCTCGCGAACAACACCGCCGGCGGGCAAGGAGGCAATATCTACCGAGGGGCTGTGGCGAGCGCCAAGGTCAAACTCAAGAACACGCTCGTGGCCTTCGGCAGTCCGAACAATTGCGACAGCGGCGTGACCTCTCAAGGCAACAATCTCGAAAGCGCGAACACCTGCGGCCTGACGGCGGCGGGCGACAAGACGAGCACGGACCCCAAACTGGGTCCACTGCAGAACAACGGCGGGCCGACAAACACGCGCGCTCTCTTGTCGGGCAGTCCCGCGATCGACGCGGGCACGAACGTCGGTTGCCCCGCGACGGACCAGCGCGGCATTGCGCGCCCGCAAGGGAGTGCGTGCGACATCGGTGCGTATGAAGTGCAGGTGCCGGCTGCCACCACGACGACGATCACGTCCGTGCAGCCGGAACCGTCGGTCATCGGTCAAGCCGTGACCGTGCATTTCTCCGTGGCGTCGGGCGCGAGTGGCACGCCCACCGGGAACGTAACCGTGAGCGACAGCGCGAGTGCCGCGACCTGCACAGCAACGGTGGCGGCTGGAAGTTGCAGCATGACGTTCTCGGCGAAAGGGACGCGCACTCTCAAGGCGACCTACAGCGGCGACGCCAACTTTCACGGGAGCGCCTCTGCGCCCGTGAGCCACATGGTCAATGCTCCTGCCGGCAACCGGCTCTATTTACCGATGCTCGTGCGGTGATTGCTCGTCATTGTTTCATAGCTAGATTTCCGAAATCGGCGTTCTTCGAGCGCTTGGGATTTCGCAAGTCTGCAGCCCGAATTTCCTTGTTGAAGCACAAAGATTTTCCGTTCGTGACTTGCTCTCCCACTCTGCTTCGCTGCGGGGACTGTAGTAGCGGGCAGCCCCGCCAAGGTCCGGCTGTAAATCGCGCCCCGCTGCCCTTCGCGGGGCTCGGTTCGCCCCCTTATGGGGGCGGGATCCATGATCCCGCGGGTCGCTAGACCCCGCGACCCCTGCGGGGGTCTGCGGGGCGCTAGGGTCGTGTCCTTCATGGAGGATATTTCCAAAGGAGGCATTATGGATGTCGCTCTGCTCGCATCACGGTTGTTGCTCGCACTGGTTTTTGTCGTCGCAGGGCTGGCGAAACTGGCTGATCGCCCGGGTTCTCGCCACGCGCTTGTCGACTTTGGCCTCCCCGGCCGTCTCGCGGAGCCGCTCGGTGTTCTCCTCCCACTCGCCGAACTCGTCGTCGCTTTCGCTCTCCTCCCCATCGCTACCGCTTGGTGGGCAGCGCTCGGCGCATTCGCTCTTTTCGCCTTGTTTATCGCGGGCATCAGCTTTAACCTGGCGCACGGGCGTAAGCCGAACTGCCACTGTTTCGGCCAGCTCTATTCTGCGCCTGCCGGCCCGGAGACGCTCGCTCGCAATAGTCTCCTGGCGGTGGTCGCTCTCTTTGTCATCTGGCGGGGGCCTACCGACCCGGGACTGAGCATGGGTGCCTGGCTTTTGAGCATGACCGCGGCCGAGAGAGTGGGGCTGCTCGGTGGATTCGCCGCCCTCACGCTCATCGCTCTCGAAGGTTGGTTCCTCGTACAGCTCTTTCGGCAGCACGGTCGCCTGCTTGTCCGGCTCGACGCGCTCGAAGCTCAGCTTGCGAGTGGAGGCCCTGTGCGGAAGCCCGCTCCTCCTCGCCGGCAAGTCGGGCTAAAGATCGGCACTCCTGCTCCCACCTTTGAGCTCCCCGACCTTCAGGGGCACAAGCTCTCCCTCGATGCTCTGCGTTCCGCCGGCAGGCCCCTCCTCCTCGTCTTTTCGGATCCGGGCTGCGGTCCCTGCAGCGCGCTGTTGCCCGACCTCGCCCGCTGGCAGCGCGAGTTCGCCGAGCGGTTGACCATCGCGCTCGTCAGTCAGGGGAGTCGCGAGGCGAACCTCGCGCGCAGCACCGAGCATGGCCTGGGTTCTCTGCTTCTCGAAGCGGGCCATGCGATCGCCGATGCCTATCAAGTGACCGGCACGCCCACCGGCGTCCTGGTCCGTGCAGATGGGACGATGGGCAGCTTGCTCGCCGAAGGTCCGGAGGCGATTCAGGAACTCGTCGCCCACACTTTGGGACTGCCCGTCCCCACTCACGAGTGCAACTGCGGCAAGCACAATGGCAACGGGAACGGGCATTCGGGCGCTCAGCAGAGTCTCGCCATCGGAGCGCCGGCTCCCGCGCTCCAACTGCCGAATCTGAGCGGTCAGGTAACGGACCTCGCCGACTTGCGCGGCCGCTCCACGCTCCTTGTCTTTTGGAATCCCCAATGTGGCTTTTGCGCCCAGATGTTGGACGCGCTCAAGGCCTGGGAGAGCCGGCCGCCCGTCGGAGCGCCCGAACTCCTGGTCGTGTCCACCGGCACGGTAGAAGCAAATCGGGCGATGGGTCTTCGCTCTCCGGTCGTTCTCAACCAGGACGCGAGCCTCTTGCGCTCCTTTGGCGCCGAGGGCACCCCCTCCGCGATTCTGGTGGACGCGCAAGGTCGCATTGCTTCGGCGATGGCCGTGGGGGCAGATCAGGTCTTGGCGCTGGCCAGAGCAGGTCAAGGGCCGGTCCCATCGGCCGCCGGCTGACCCGGGGAGAGAGGTGACTCATGGACAATCGCCAATTCGACGATCTTGCTCGCCTGCTGGCTACCGGCATGTCCCGGCGCCGGGTCCTTCAGGTCCTCCTGGGCGGCGCGGGCGCCGGCCTACTCGCCCTGATCGGTCTTGATTGGGGGAAGAATAGCTACGCGACCGCGGGCCCGTCCGCCGCTCCGACGTCTGCCTATCATGTGTTCGTCCCCCTGGTCCAAAAGGCCTGTTCGGTCGCCTCCACCTGTGCGAACAAGGTGTTTTGCTCCGCCGACCAGGTCTGCCGCTGTATCAAGAGCGCCGAAGGCCCCATCCTCTGCGGCAAGGTGCCGGACTGTAATATCCTCCACTGCAAGACGAGCGCCGATTGTGCAAGCCTCGGCCCCGGCTATTTTTGTGATACCCCGAATAGCGGTTGCTGCTCGGACGGTGAACTGCAGCGCTGCATTGCGCCGTGCATTCCCCCCGGCTGTCCGCCGGAGCGCACCTGCGGGAGCAATTGTTGTCCGGAAGGACAGGTCTGCGTCGGCACCACCTGTTGTCCCACGGCGCAGGCCTGCGGGACCACCTGCTGCCCGACCGGAAACAACTGTGTCAACGGCAAATGCGTCGTCACCTGCGCGAGCGACCCGGTCACCTCGGCCTCGCTCGACACGGCCCTCGCCGCGTTAGCGGGCGGGGCCAACCAGGTCGCGCTGAGTCCTAACGGTTGCCTGCAGTACAAGCGCGCCTTCTACAACGGTACGTTGAACTATGAGGAGATCAAAGTCACAGGGGGTGCATACGTTTCGTGGTGGAATCACTACTCGGACGAGTCTTATGGCTATCAGGACGCGGACCTGGACGGCTTTGCCGAGCGAAAAATTGTGATCACCCGCGGGGCCACCGTCAACGACGATAAAATCGTGATCACGCACTATATGCCGGCCGCTCAAAATACGATCTCCAGCCGCACCACTGTGACACGGACGGACGACATTATTCACGTCCAGGAGGAGCACGCCGACGCGAATGGCGTGCTGCAGGTGGTCGACCAGTACGATCAGAATGTCTGGGTGTCCACTGTAGGCCCGGCCAGTTCACCGGCCCATGATGACGGGCCGGCCAATCGTCCGAGTGCGGTTTGTTCGCAGGCCGACTGCGACCCGGCTGAAATTAGGCGCAAGTTCCAAGCTGCCGTGGATCACGGCCTGCTGTGTCTAAACATGAAAGGGGCCAACGATCTCTACACCGATCCTGATGGAGTTCTGTTGCGGGGCACGATTACCTTCAAATGCCTTTCCATACCTGACACTCCATCAGGAGCGGTGTTGGCGAGCACCCATGCGGCGTGGCCTACCGACGCGATCCCGAAGCCGGAGATGGACATCAACCAGGACGCTTTTTGTGATCTGGGTGCCAACGACCAGCTCGCAGTCTTGTTTCATGAAAGTATCCATCTCATCTTTTTGGCCTACCACAACCCCTGGAAGGAAAAGTTGTCGCCAGACAGAAGAAGAGATGTGGACCGGTTTTACGCGTGCCAGCGGCTTTGCTTTTATCCGCCGTCACAAAACACGCAGTGCACTTGCGCGACCTGTCTGGGCACCACCAAGTGTGATCAGCGCTGTGCCACTTCGTTGGGCTTCCAGACTTGCTCTGACGACTTTGGGGCATGGTGCCCCTGTCCAACCAGAATCAGGTGGTACCCATCGTGCACGGAATGCTTGACGAATTGCCCCAGCGGGCTTGGTTGCTTCTTCATCCATTTCTGTTTACCGGACAACGACCGCCGCTGTGCACCCACCACGTGTCCTTAGCGATGAGACTTTCCAAGGAGGAAACCGATGAGCACGCCAAGACGATCCGTAGTCAAATTTGCAGTTTTCGCTCTCGTTCTAGTCTTATTGTTGGCGGTCTTGACGCCGCTGCTGCCGCGCGCCTATGCGGACGAGAGGGGCGGCCATCTGCCATCTGCGCCTCTCTCGTATGCCGCGAGTGCGAGCAAACTGTACCTGCCCCTGCTTATGAAAGGCGGCAGCCAGCCCGGTCCCGGCGCTACGAACACGCCGCTCCCGCACCCGGGCGCTACGAACACGCCCGTGACTCAGCCGGGCACCTCGGGCGGTCTCTTTATGAACGAGACCAACGAGACCGTCAGTCCCAAGGTCGCTATAGACGCCTCGGGCGGCATCCATATGGCGTATAACACCTATAGTACGGCCGATAGCCCGGCCTACTATGCCTACTGCGCCGCCAACTGCGGGACGATCTCGAGCTGGAGCATCGTCAATCTCGGCGGCTACATTGAGAATACCGAGCTGGCGCTCACCAAGAGCGGTCACCCGAGATTGCTCTTGAGTGATGACCATGACACCAGTAATATTGGTACTGTCTTTTGGTATGCAGCCTGCGATACGGGGTGCACGACGGCTGCCGGCTGGAAAATTGTTCAAGCGGCGAAGAACACCGACATCCCCCTCCCCGAGATCGAGTTGGGCCGTTCTCACTTTGCGTTTGCCCTTGACAATCTGGATCGCCCACGGTTCATCTTTGTGGATAATGTGAACGGCGGAGTGGACTATGCCTACTGCGATGCGTCTGACTGCACCGCGAACGGCGCGTGGTCGACGGTACAGCTTTTTGACACCAAATATGATTTCCAACAACCCTCGCTCACCTTTACGAGCGACGGCAAGGCTCGCCTCGCGGCGGACGTCTGGCAACTCGGCGTTTCTAACCTTGTTATTGCTTATGGGGGATGCGACTCTGCTTGTGATCAGCCCGCGAGTTGGATCTTGCATGGGCTGTTCAATGGAGACGGTGCCGAGTTCGTCCTCCGGCTGGACTCGCAGAATCGTCCCCGGCTCGCTTTGTACCAGCAGGTCAACGGGTACCTGTTTTACGACATGTGTGATACCAACTGTTCAGAGCAGGCCAACTGGTCATGGACCGACATTGGTTTGGCCAAGGACCAAGCGACCGTGATGGATCTGGCGCTCGACGCGCAGGGGCGGCCGCGCATGGCTTATCGGGACGTGGTGAACGACGGCTTGGGGTATGCTTGGTGCAATGCGAACTGTACAAGCGGCGCCGCCAGCTGGCAGCACACACTGGCGGAATCCGATCTCATTCTCGCAGCTGAATTCAACCCACCCATTCCGGCGAATTGCACCGCGTCTACCTGGGCCGACGGTTATCGGCCCTCGCTTGCTCTGAACAGTGCGGGGAATCCCCGAGTCGGGCATGAGGCGGAACAAATTGTCAGCGGCGACAACTGTCCCAGCACGCCCCCACACTTTCAAGCCGTGCGCTTTACGTTCTTCAACAATCCCTGAGCGAGACCGGTACTCTGACGGGAAAATTCTGCGGGGTTGCAGACTTACGAAATCGGCGTTCTTCGAGCGCTTGGGATTTCGGAAGTCCAACTGCTCTAGTCAGACAAGGAAGAAAAGTCCGGCCGCGCGGCTGTCGTGAACCATGCCTACCCCGCGTCTCTGGAGGTGCGAATGCTCAAGCATCTTGTTCCTGCGACCGCAAGTCAAGCCTGGCGCGGGTCCCTGGCCCTCTTCGTCCTGCTCGTCGGCCTCGGGCTCTCGGGCGCGGCGGCTCATGCCGCGCCCGAGAAGAACCCACCGGGTGCTCCGGCCCCGGCGCTCGCGAGCTTTCTGGCTTCCGACGGCACGCTGCATCTACCTGCCGGCTTTCGCGGCAGCCTGGATGCGCGGGGCTGGGACCTCGTGAGCGGCGAGAACGAGGCGCCCCGCTTTGCTCCTCGAAAGGTGCAAGACCGCGGGGCGGGCAACGCGGTGCCTCAGGTCCCGCGCTTTCTGGCGGGGTCTGCGGCGCCGCGCGTCGCAGGCGATGAACGGTGGGCGGATAACTTTGCGCCGAATGGCGTGTCCGGGATGGTATTCACGCTGGCGGTGGATGGGGGCGGGAGTCTCTACCTGGGCGGCCACTTTATCGCCGCGGGTGCCACCATTGTCAACCACATTGCCAAGTGGAACGGAAGCGGTTGGTCCGGCTTGGCTTTTGGATTCGACGGCGATGTCCAGTCTCTCGTCGTGGACAACGGCGGCCATCTCTATGCCGGAGGTCTCTTCTCGCATCTCTGTGGCGACTCGACCTGCAATCCTGCCACGAACGTCCCCATGAACCACATGGCCAGGTGGAACGGAAACTCCTGGGTCGCGGTCGGCAACGGAGTGAATGGTAGCGTGTACGCCCTGGCCATCGACGACGGGAGTGACCTTTATGTGGGCGGGTCGTTCACGCACGTCTGCGGAAATCCCGCCTGCAACAGCGGAAATACGCCGGCCAATCGGATTGCCAGGTGGAATCCGAGCGCGGCAAGTTGGTCCGGCCTCGGCAACGGGTTGAATTCTGTGGTCTATGCGCTCGCGGTCGACAGTAGCGGCAATGTCTACATCGGCGGCGACTTTACGAACCTTTGTGGAGATTTGACATGCGTCGCCCCGGGCAATCCGCTGCACTATATTGCCAAGTGGTATCGCACGCCGGGGAACTATGGAGACCTGCAGGGTGGGCTCAAGGGAGGTGTGCGCGCCCTCGCCGTGGACGGGAATAACAACGTTTACGCGGGGGGCTTTTTTCAATTTCTCTGTGGAAATTTTAATTGCACGACAAACGGCACACGCGTGAACTATATTGCCAAGTGGAATGTAAGCGGCTTTGGCAGTTGGTCGACGGTGGGAAACGGCTTGACCGGGGGGTATGGCGTCTGGGCGCTCACCTTTGATCCGACGAACAACAGTCTATATGTCGGCGGATCGTTTACGGGTACCTGTGGAGACCCGACCTGCGGAACGACAGGCCTCCAGGTGAACCATGTGGCGAAATGGAATCCGGCCGGTGCCGGCACTTGGTCAGCTCTCGGCAAGGGCATGCCCGAGGACATGGTGAGGGCCCTCCAACTCAAAGCGGGGAATCTCTATGCGGCGGGCAACTTTATCATCGCCGGAGAGACGGGGGCCAGTCACGTTGCCGTTTACGACGGCAGCGTTTGGTCAGCCCTCGGTTCCGGCGATGGGCTGAACGCCTCGGCTATGTGCGGCAGGACTACGGTTTATGCGATTGCCGCCGATGGACAGGGCAATGTTTACGTGGGAGGCACTTTCAACACCGCAGGCAGGGTGGTCGCAAACAACGTTGCGAAATGGAATGGGAGCGTGTGGACGTCGCTCGGGTATGGCGTGCATGGCGAGGTTGACGCGCTTGCCATCGATAGTGCGGGCAGCCTTTACGCGGGTGGCTATTTCGATTTCATCTGCGCGGACCTGATGTGCGCGACTCTAGGTGCCAGGGCGAACAACATTGCCAAGTGGAATGGAAGCAGTTGGTCCGGTGTTGGAGATGGATTGAACAACGCCGTGGAGGCTCTCGCCGCGGACAGCGCCGGCAATCTCTATGTCGGCGGGGATGCTATCACGCGGGCGTGCGGCAATTCGGATTGCAGCAGCCTCGGTCTGTGGGTGAACCACATCGCCAAATGGGATGGAGCCGGTTGGTCGCCCTTGGGCAATGGGCTGAACTCAGGCGTCTATGCCCTTGCCGTCGACAGCAGCAACAATATCTATGCGGGCGGCGTCTTTGACCATTTGTGCGGCGATGCGACCTGTGGTAGCCTGGCCGCCCCCATGAATCGAGTGGCCAAGTGGAACCCGGCCGGTTCTGGCGCCTGGTCACCTCTGGGCTATGGCGTGAACCAGCGTTTCGTCCTAGCGCTGGCTGTGGACACTCGCAACAACCTCTATGTCGCCGGCGATTTCCAGTTTTTGTGCGGAGATGCCGCGTGCACTAGTAATGGTGCGCAGGTCAACAATATCGCGAAATGGAATCCGACCGGCGCGGGGAGTTGGTCATCGCTGGGAAATGGTTCAGGCAACGTTGTCGAAGCGCTCGCGATTGATTCTAACAATCAGGTGTTTGTCGGTGGTTCCTTCACCAAACTGTGCGGAGAGACTGCGTGCAGCGGACCGGGCACCTTGGCGAACTATATCGCCAAGTGGAACCCAACCGGCGCGGGGAGTTGGTCGACTCTCGGCAGCGGAACGAACGACTACGTGTTGTCGCTGGCCGTCCGGGCCGGTACCCTCTACGCCGGGGGGCGCTTTGACCGGGCGGGAGGTAAGCCGTCCGTTGTTTTCGGCCGGTACACGGACAATTACCCGCCGACGGTCTCGAATGGAGCGGTCGCGGGGAACCTGAACAAGCCCTTGATTTTCAGCGCGGCGAATTTTCCGCTGTCCGATGCGGAGGGTGAGCCACTAACGAGGATACGAGTCACCTCGCTCCCCGCGCATGGGACGCTTGCGTGGAACGGGACGGCGGTGACGGTGAATCAGGAAATCGCCGCCGCCGACCTGGGGCAGTTAGTCTTTGTGCCGGCGGCCGGTTGGGCCGGAACGACGAGCTTTGGCTGGAATGGATCCGACGGGGTCTCTTACGCCGTGAGCGGCGTCACCATGAATATCACGATTAGCGGCAGCTCGATCTACCTTCCACTCGCAATCCGTTAGCGGGGCGGATCTTTTTGATTTGCCCCTCCATACGACCGGTTGGCAACCCGGCCCGCGCAGTCCCCCGCTCACTCCGAGGGTGAATGCGGGGCGTCGAGATCGTTCAGCGCCAAGTGGATCGCCTGTTCGATTGTCATCGCGCGCCCTTCCTCCCACGCGGCCGCAAAGGCGGCCGGGGTCAGTTGCTTCTGCACCCGCGCGACGATGGGGTCATAGTAAGCTCGGTTCACCGGAGTCATCTCTGCCTGGATCGTCTGACGGATGGCCGCCGCGGCCCCAAAGAGTTGAGCGGCGCGGAGAGGCTTTTGCTCCAGTCCGGCCACTCCGGCCAATCCCTCCAGACAAAAGACCGTGCCGATGTGATCCCCCAGTTCCCGGAAAATGCCGAACGATTCAACGAGATAGGATAAGGCACGCGCCGGGTCGCCGGCAACCAGAAAGGACCATCCGAGGTTCAGAAGGGAAGAGGCCACCATGTGCCTGTCTCCGCACTTGCGGGAGTGGACGAGACTCTCTTCGTGGAGGGCGAGCGCTGCCGGAGTATCGCCTTGATCGAAGGCGAGGTTGGCCAGGTTGTCGAGACTGCGCGCGAGCCCGTCTTCATCTCCGAGGGCTCGAAAGAGCCCAAGGCTCTCCTGGAGATAGCTCTTGGCCTGGGCGGTGTCTCCCTGGTCCGAGGCGATGACTCCAAGGCCGTTAAGCAAAACGGCAATCGACCTGGTATCCTTCAATTCGCGCTGGAGCGCCAGAGCTTGCTCCGTGAATCGGGTGGCAACCGCATAATCGCACTGAGCAGAGGCGATCCAACCAGCGCCCGCGAGCGCCTTGGCTCTGCTCGCGGGCGATACCGCTCCGCTGTACTCGAGCATCTGTTCCAGCCACCGCCGCCCCTCTACCATTCCGCCGCGAATATACCAAAAGCGCCACAACGCTCCGGCCAGTCTCAGCCCGGCCTCGACCTGTTGGCTCTCCAGCGCCCAACCGAGCGCCGCGCGTAGATTGTCGTGTTCGTCGTGCAGCCGGTCCAACCATTCCTTTTGGCGCGGTCCCGTGAGGTGGGGTTCGGCTTGCTCGGCGAGATCAACCCCATACGCCAGATGGCGGTCGCGCGTGGCCTCGCATTGTCCCCTTTCTGCCAACCTTTCCTCTGCAAACTGTCTCAGCAACTCGTGCAGGTCGTAGCGGTCGGCGCCGTTCGAGCGGACAAGCGATTTGTCGATCAAAGCCGTCAGGATCGAGAGCGAGGCTCCGGCAATTTGCTCTGCCGCCTCGCGCCGAAATCCGCCGCGGAACACGGACAGCTTGCCAAAGACGCCTTGTTCTTCTTCGCCGAGGAGGCCCCAGGAATGTTCGAACACGGCGCGCATACTGCGATGCCGCTCAGGCAGATCGCGCGGTCCGGCCGTCAGAAAGCCGTAACTCTTTTCGATCTCCTCCGCGATCTGCCGGCAGGATAGACTGCGGACCCACGCGGCGGCGAGTTCGATCGCCAGCGGCATCCCTTCGACCAAACGACAAATGCGAACGATACAAGATTTCTCCTCATCCGAGAACGAGCAGCCGGAACGCCCCCGGCGTGCGCTCTGCAGGAACAATTCCACGGCGCTGTATTGTTCGACCTCGGCGACCGTCCGTCCTTTCGGAACTTTCAGGCCCGCGAGGTCCAAGACCCATTCTCCCTGCAGGTTCAAGCGTTCCCGTGAGGTCACCAGAAGCGCAACGTGGGGCGCCTTCCGCAGCAGCTCCGACAGCAGAGGGGTCCCGCCCACCAAATGCTCCCAGTTGTCGAGGAGAAGCAGCACCTCGCGTTCTCGCAGGTAGGCGAGCAAGTGGTCTTTGGGATCACGCGGCCCCTGAGGAGGAACGCCGAGTGCGGCGAGGATGGCGGAAATGACAAGGTCGGGAGAGCTGATTGAGGCAAGCGGAACGAAGGCAACTCCGTGACGAAAACCCACGGCCTCTTCCGCGGCGGCCGCGAGCGCGAGACGCGTTTTCCCCACCCCGCCCGGCCCTACGATCGACACCAAGCGGCACGCGGGATTGGTCAACAGATTAGCCAGTTCCGCTAACTCCGCTTCTCGGCCGATGAAGGGCGTCGGAGGAGTTGGAAGCTGTAGCGTCCCACTTCCAACGTCTAACGTCCAACCTCCAGCCTTAATCCCCTCGTAGAGCGCCGCGGTCTCTGCCGAAGGTTCGACCTTCAACTCCTCGGCCAGCACGCGACGGCAGGTCTCGTACTGCGCCAGCGCGGCGCGGCGCTGTCCGCTCAGAGCCAAAGAGTACATCGCCTGGCGGTGGGCCTCTTCTCTCCAGGGGTCGAGCTCCAATTGGCGCCGGGCAAAGCGGAGCGCTGGCCCATGGGCTCCCCGGCGCGCGTGGTACTCGGCCAGGGTGGTCAGAGCCTCCAGGATGCGCCGGCGCAGGCTCTCGCGTTGGACCAGAGCCCATTCCTCAAAGGGCGCGCTATCGTTCAGAAAGAAATGGTCGAGCAAGTCGCCGCGATAAAGCTCGACCGCTCTTTGCATCCGGTCGGCACAAGGCTTGCAGCCCTCCGGATGGCGATGCGCGTGGCTGGCGCAAGTAGCGAGCAGGCGGCTAAAAGTATCCAGGTCGAGTGTGTGGTCGCTCGAGGTCTGGAACTGGATCGCGTCCCGGGTCACGTGGAGAAAGGGATGTCCTGGGGATGTGCGGTCGCCGATGACTTGACGGATGTTGGCGAGCGTCTGGCGGAGATTGTTGCGGGCGGACCGATCGGACTCGTCGGGCCAGAGGAGGCCTGCAAGAGCGTCGCGGCTATGGGGACGATCCGACTCGACGGCGAGATAGACCAGCAGTGCGCGAGCCCTGGCGGACTCGAACCCGGTCACGGGTTGCCCGTCCAGCGTCACGTGCAACGCTCCAAGCACGGAGATGGATAGAAGACTCAAAGTCATCCTTGGTGAGGCCCGAAAGATGAATGGCTGGCCGGCGCAGCAAAGGGAGCATTTCCATTATACAACCAAATCCGGGTTCAGACACTATTTTGCCCAGGGCTGTTGCCCAAGTCGCCCTTGTGTGTCACTGCGAGAGTTCGCCCACAGGAGCTTGGGGTAGGCGAACTCGTCCCGTGGCACTCAACGGGCGCAATCTCACCGACACACTGGAGATTGCGCCCGTCAATCCATGCCGACAAGACATAAACGACAGGATATGTAGACTCAATTCCTCGCGACATCTTTTTAGCCATGCGATCAGAGCAAGCCCGGGATGACCCATAAGAATTTCATATGAAATTCTAGGTATACTCTAAGACAATTCCTTGCTTGACCCGCTATAATGGTTGCCAAGCCTCTGTAACTGGCTTGTTACCGCCGTGAAAGCGCTGGACGTATGCGGCTTGTAACTATTCTTTACGAAATCGTTACCCGCCCGTAATGCACAATGACAGAATATATGCTATGATGGGGCCTGCTACGGTTCGTAGCTTTTGCGAATGAACAAGAGCCAAGTGCACAGCGATCATATCGACGTTTGATCTTTTCTCTCTAACCCGGATGCCTTGATCCGCGATTTGTTCCAATTCGGCCACCTAGAATCGCGGGGAGCTAGTGGTGAGACCGGCCAGTTTACTTGAGACGGACCTTTTTCCTCCGATGACGGCCCAAGTCGCCTGATCATCGCTCTCCATCCCAGGTCTCACAATGACGCATTCCAGGACCAACCGTCATCTAAATCCTCTCGCGAGCGCAAGGGCTCAGAGCTTGGTTGAGTTTGCGCTCACCCTGCCCCTCCTTTCCCTCCTTCTCTTGGGCACCGTCGACCTCGGTCGCGTGTTTAAATTATATGTTACCATCACAAACGCCTCGCGCGAGGGCGCCCGCTATGGTATTCAAAACCCCGCGGACACGCCCGGGATTCAGGCCCACGCGATTCAGGAAGCCTCCTCTTCCGGTGTCCTACTGACACCCTCGGATATTACAGTGGCATGTTCCGACTACGGCGGCGGTTCGTCCGTCGCTTGCGATGCGGCTTACAACGGCGATCGCCTGCAGGTGACGGTCACACAAGATTTCCAGCTCTTGTCTCTCCTGGACCGCGCGAGTATCCATCTCTCAAGTTTTACCGTGATGCCCATTATCAATGGTGTAACATCTCCATAGAGGAACGATGAGTAATATGCCTTTGCGCGGACGGATCAACCGGGGCGAGACCGGCCAAGCATTGCTCGAGTTTGCCCTTGTCATCCCACTGCTGATGCTCATGGTGGTGGGTCTCTTTGATCTCGGTTACGCGGTTTTCGTCAACAACATGATCTCGAACGCGGCCCGCGAAGGCGCGAGGGTCGGTATCATCCAAATGAATACGAACGCCGACATCTGTAACCGGGTGATTGCTGCAGCGCCGGGATTGAATTTGAGTTGCCAGCCCGGCTCCATTGACATCGATCCCTCGCCCACCCGGGATTATGGCAAACCAATCACTGTGACGGTTACTTTTACCTACACACCCATGACACCGCTGATGGGCCAATTCGTAGGCGGTGGTCTACGCCTTTCCTCTTCATCCGTTATGGTGACGGAGGGGGTGCTTCAGTTCCAGCCGTGAGCAGCCCAGAAAGGAATCATGCCTTCCCAATCCCGGTACGAGTCTCTTGAGTGGAGGACGAGCAGCATGCGTCGCCGATGCCCTGGACGCGATTCGGCGAATGACTCTGAACGCGGCCAATCGCTCGTCATCATCGTCTTGCTCATGTTTGGGATGATAGCTTTCCTCGGGCTGGTCATTGACGGCGGCGGCGTCTTTATGGACCGCCGGCGTGCTCAGGATGCCTCCGATGGCGCCGCCTATGCCGGGGCGCGCCAGCTGGCACTGCGGCCGGATGATTCGGCGGCGAGCGAGCGGGCGGTGTGGAACAATGTCGTCGATTATGCGAAGGCCAACGGCGTGGCGAGCGCTTCCGATGTGACGGCCACCTTCCTCGATGGGAGTGGCACGGACATCTGCCAGATCAATCAGAATTGCTTTGGTGTACCCACCGATCCGCTTGCAACCGGAGTCCGCGTCACCACGACGCTCGACTTGCAGCTCTACTTTATCAGCTTGATTATAGGCAAGCAGCCGATTCCGGTTTCCGCCATCGCCGCGGTGCAGAGTGGGCCCCCCGCGGTCGCAACCAATTTGATGCCGATGACCCTCAAGTGGCCGTGTGATACATACGATCCGAATAATCCTGACAACTGCCCAAAATTGACATATGGAGTGCCCTATGTGCTCATGGGCAGCCCACAGCTACCCGGCGGATTTCAGTGGACGAGCTACGATTGTGCATCATCCTCCCAAGATATCTTTCAGTATCTCACGCTGCAAAAGCCCCGCACCGCGGTGATGGCGGACCAGAGTGATACCTATTACAATCCGCTGAATCCGACGCAATACAATACGCCCCCGCCTTCGCCGAACCCGTGGATCTGTAGCGGGCCGGGCGTACAACCGGACAGTAGCATTTCGACGGCGCTCGACTGCTGGATTAACCTGGCCTCTGGCTGCTGGCAGCCCTCATGGGGGCCCGAGCCGCCGGACAACACGTGGACAGTTCCAGTCTATGACCAAAACAACGGTCAAACCGGGTCAAATGCTATGTATCACACCGTGATGTTTGCCGAATTCAAACTCCTCGGATATTGGTTTGGAAACAATCAGTGCAATTGGGTCGGAAAGACCGGAGCACAGAGTTGTAATCCCAACCAGCCTGATCTTCAGACGTATGCACCGGAACTTTACACGTGTGCGACGACCCAGGATCCGAATGCGCCCCCCGGCCAAAAGATGAAATGCATCATGGGCATGTTCCTGAAGAAAGTAACTGACCTGCAAATCTTTGCGGGCAAGTGCAATACGATCGGGATCAACATTTGCGGCATGAGCCTGTCACAATAACGGCGTGCGTCGACGGCGTTTCGGGGGACAGCGCCGGGAAAAGCAGTGAATCGTCAGGAAAGGAACAGGATAGAGGATGGAGCAAAACGAAACCTTTGAAGAGGTAATGGCCCAGGGCCAAGAGGCGCTTGACACCGGCGACAAGGCCCGCGCGCACACTTTATTTGCTACGGCCACTCAGATCCATCCGGGTGAGGAGAGCGCATGGCGGCTGCGGGCAGAAACGGCAGAGGACCCGGCCGACGCGGCTCTGTGCTACGAAAAGATTGTCGCGCTCAATCCCGCCAACGCGCAGGCGCGCGAAAATCTGCTCGACCGGCGATTAAACACGCTCCAGGAAAGCGCCAAAGCGGCCCCCTCCCCCAAATCGCCGCTCCTTTCCTCTGGCTGCCGCAGAGCGATCCTGCTGACGGGCGCCGCCTTCCTGGTGACCTTGGTGCTTGGGAGTCTCGCGGTCTTCGCGTACACCCAGCTTACACTCGCACGCGCGTCCGCCGTTGCGCAGGCTCCCCTCGACATTCCGGCTCTGAACCTGCCTCCCACCTGGACGCCTACTCCCACCCGGACCCCGACGCGGACACCCGTCATCGTCGTCGACACGCCGACGCCGACCGCCGCGCCGAGCGCCACGCCGACCGCCGCGCGAGCTGTGGGGTGGGCGACCATCACCAACCTGAATGTGCGCGCCGGGCCGGGGGTTGGCTATCGCATTGTCGGCGTCTTGCAACAAGGAGAGCCCGTAGCCGCGGTCGGCCGCATCTCCGATGCAAGCTGGCTGCAAGTTGATTATGTGCAAGGCACCCGGCTCGCCTGGGTGGCCAGGGCCTACGTTTCGGTAACCGACAGTCAAGTTTCAGCCTTGCCGATCGTTTCAGGAATTCCTGCCGCCCTCCAGCCGACCGCGGCGCCGACGGCGCTTCCGGCACAGCAGATGGGTTTTGTTCTCGGGCGGCCGGCCGAACTCTCTGCCGACTGCAATAAACCCTGGCAAGTCTTGGGAACCATCTATAGCTCTCAGACGGGCAATCAGCGCCTGAACGGTGTTCTCGTGCGCATTTGGGCCTTTAACCAGGTCCAAGGCACGGTGAGCAGCGGAAGCAGCGATCCGAAGAGGACCGGTTACTGGGAATGGTCCTTCAACCGAGGTCTCGACGTGACCGGCCAGGTGGCCGTGGTCGATCCGGACGGGACGCTGCGGTCAGACCCCGTCAACTTTCAGTTGACGGGCAAATGTGACGGGAGCGGAGCGGTAACCCGAGCGGTTTTTGACTTTGTCGGCAGGTAGGCGGAGGAGCCTACCCCAAGCGAAAGAGAAGAGTCTCGAGACGGACGTGCTCTGCTCGATTACGTTGTGAAGGATTCCCATGAATCAGACCGACCAGCCTTGTGTCCTCATCGTACAAGACGAGGCCACCACTCTCCAGATAGAGGACTTGTGCGCGACGATGCATTACTCGGCGATCGCCACCGCTTCCGGGGAAGCGGCGCTCACTCAAGCCGCGGCCCGGCCGCCCGACCTGGTCATCACCGAGATCGACCTGCCCGGAATGAACGGGTATGATCTGTGCCGGAAATTCCGAGCGAATGAGGCGACTCGCCATATCCCTCTCCTCGTCCTTACTTCAAAGGGCGAGGTCCGAGAAAAGATTGCCGGGTTCGAAGCCGGCGCCGATGATTATCTCGCCAAACCCTTTGTGGCTGAGGAGCTGGCCTATCGCATCAAGAGCTTGCTGGCGCGGCGGGACAATCATTCCGAAGCGCGCGGTTTGCCGGCGAAACGCGGTCATGTGATCGCCCTGTTCGGCACCAAAGGCGGCGTGGGGCGGACGACGATCGGGGTCAACCTGGCCCTGGAGCTCCAACACTTGACGCGAGGCAGAACGGTGCTCTTCGACGCCGACTTTTTCTTTGGCGATATCGCGCTGCACCTCAACGTGCCGCCCGCTCATACGATTTTGGATCTGATCGGACGCATGGATCAACTCGACCCGGAGCTGCTGGACCAGGTTCTCGTTCCCCACAGCTCGGGCGCACGCGTGCTTCTTTCCCCGCGCAATCCGGAAGATGTGGAGACGATCCAACCGGTTCATATCAAGAAATTGCTGGATGCTCTGGCCGCTTTCTACGATTATATCGTGGTCGACTGCCAGTCCATCTATGACGAGCGCACCCTGACCATCTTGGAAAAGGCGGACGCGATCCTGCTGGTCATCAAACCGGAAGTCGGCTGCGTCAAGAACATGGCCGTCTTCTCCGAACTGGCCGTCAAGTTGGAGCTGCCCTTTGAGAAAAAAATCCACATTGTCCTCAACCGGTCGAATACGAAATCCGGAATCGGCGCCAAAGATATTGAACGTATTTTCAGGCGCCCGATCGCCTTTCATGTTCCGAGCGGCGGCAATGCAGTCGTGATGAGCGTCAACCGCGGCGTTCCGCTGGTGATCGAGCAGCCGAACCACCCCTTCTCAGTTCAGGTCACCCAGATGGCTCGCGCTCTGGCCCAGGCTCTGCCCGTATCCAAGCCGGCGACCGTCCCAGAATGATTTCACCTTGCAGATCTAGGAGTTTACTATGACGCGTGCAGGCAGGATTCTGTTTCTGTTAGGCATCCTCATCTCTCTGGGGGCGGGATTTGTCATTTACATGTCGCTTTCGTACAACCAGCCCAAGCCGGTGGAGGTGCCGACGACCAAGCTGGTGGTGGCGTTTCAAGAGATTTCGCCGCGGAGCGAGATTGGGCCGGGGTATGTCGGCGTGGCCGATTGGCCGCGTGCCCTGCCCACCCCGGTGGGAGCTTTCACCGAGCCGGACCAGGTGGTAGGGAAACTGGCCACCGCCTCCCTGTCGCCGGGGCAGCCGATTACGGCCAAGATGGTCGTGGACAAGAAAGATTTGCAGGAAACCCACAGTAACGCGGCCCTCATTTTGGAAAAAGGGATGGTCGCCATCGCGATGCCCATCAGCATCAAGTCGGACGTGGCCGATGCGGTTCAGCCCGGAGACCGGGTGGATATTATTGCCACCTTCCGGTCTCAGAACACGAATAACCAAGGCGGCGTGGCCACTCAGCGCGTGCTTGGCGACGTGCTCATCTTGCAGGTCGGTCCCTGGCCGAGTGCCGGCGCCAAAGCCCAATCCGGCGCCGCGGCGACGGTCGTGACTCTACAGATGAAAGAGCAGGACGCGCTGGCGCTGCAATACACTCTGGATTTCGCGTCGTCTGTCACGCTGGCGCTCCGGCCCGCCAACGATCATGACCTCATTCAACTCGAGCCGGTGACTCTGGACTATATCAACCAACGCTTTAATTTCAGACTGCCCAAGTAGGGACCTAACTGTCATTCTGAGCGCCCCGCGGGGTTTGCGGGCAAGCGAAGAATCTCTGGAAGACGCTTGTGGGGGATTCTTCGGTCGCATCGCCATCGGAGATGGCGCCTGCGCTCGCTCAGAATGAAAGGCCCCGAGGATGAGGTTGGATGGGGATGCAGAATATAGATCCCAACGTACTGGTGAGCGTTTTCTTCGCCCTCGGTCTCGCCACGCTCTTCCTGGGATTGGACTTGATTATTTCCGGCCGCCGAGTGCGACTCGAGAACCGCATCGACAGATACGAGACTCCGCGCGACGCACGGGAGAACGCGGAAGGTGAAGACAAGCGCGCGGATCGGAAAAAGGATGCGAGCTGGCGGTCCAACCTCGCCACGGACCTCGCCCGCGCGGACCTCCTCGTCACTCCGACGGAGTATGTCTTTGCGACTCTGGTCTTGGCGCTGGTGCTCGTCGTATTCTGTCTGGCGGTTCTCAAGAACCCTCTGGTGGCGGCCGTCGGCGGCGTGGCCGGGTTGATTTCTCCGCGAATGTATTTGCAGTATCTCCAAAGGAGACGGTTGGCCGCCTTTGATCGCGAGCTCGACGGCACGATCACCATGCTCGCCACGACTCTCCGCACGGGCTATGGGTTAAGCCAAGCCATAGAAGCGGTCGCGAAAGAAGTGGCCCCTCCCATGTCAACCGAGTTGAGTCGGGTTGCCCGAGAAGTGGCCTTGGGTCGGACCGTCCAGGACGCACTGGACAACCTGGCCCGCCGGAACCCCAGTTTGGATTTGTCCATGATGATTACGGCCATCAACATCAACCATGCCGTGGGCGGAAACCTGGCCGAAGTGCTAGAACGGATCGCCACGACGATCCGAGAACGGGTGCGCCTGATGGCAGAAATCCAGGCGCTGACCTCTCAACAGAGACTCTCCGCCGTCGTTCTGGGCGTCTTGCCGTTTGCTCTCAGCCTAATCGTCTATGTGATCAGTCCAGGCTATATCTCCGAGCTGTGGAAAAGTACTTGCGGGCTCGCCTTGATGGTCACAGGATTGTTCCTCATGGCCATCGGTTACTTGTTCATCCGGCGCCTTTTGGCGTTCAAGTACTAGGTTCGCATGAGAAGATGATGAGCATCCTGCTTCCTACTCTCTTAACGCTAGGCATCCTCTTGATCTTTTTTGGTCTCGCCAGCAGTTTCCGCGAAACCAAACGCATGGACGCGGTGGCGCAGCAGTACGGCAGGGCCTTTTCCCTGGAAGAAGCCGAACTCGCCCAACCGTTCAGCGTGCGAGTCGTGCGACCCGCCCTGCGCGCGTTGGCACAGCTTCTCAATCATTTTACGCCGCAGCAGATGATGGAGACCACACGCGTCAAGCTGGACCTGGCCGGCAACCCCCTGGATTTGCCGCCGACCGAGTTCTTGGGTTTGAGAGGCCTTGCCACCGCGCTTGGCGCGCTGCTGTTCATCGTGCTATCTGCCTCCTTGCATGCCAGTGGACCCCTCTTTGCCCTATTGATTGTCGCCGGGGCTGGGCTCGGTTTCTATGCCCCCCTCCTGTGGCTCAATCTAAAGATTCGCCAGCGGCAGGCCGAGATCCGCTACGCGCTGCCCGATGCCCTGGATCTTTTGACGGTCAGCGTAGAAGCCGGCCTGGGTCTGGACGCCGCCATCGCTCAGGTGGTCGACAAGTGGGACAATCAACTGAGCCGTGCCTTTGGTCGCGCCAGCCGTGAGATCCGCCTCGGCCGGCCTCGCCATCTGGTCCTCCGCGACATGGCCGATCGCGCCGCCGTCCAAGAACTCACCAATTTCGTGGCCTCTTTAATTCAGGCCGAACGCTATGGCACGGGCATTGCCAAGGTCTTGCGGATTCAGTCGGAACAGATGCGCGTGCTCCGGCGACAGCGCGCCCAGGAGGAAGTGAACAAGATGCCCATCAAGCTGCTGTTCCCACTGATCTTTTTCCTTTTTCCTGCCATCTTTATCGTGCTGCTCGGGCCTGCAGTGCTGCGCCTCATGGGCGGGTTCTTGCCCTAGAGAGGCTCGAACGCGGTGGCGGGGCCGCGTGAAAACCAAGGCTTTCGGACAGGCCGAACCGGAGGACTGGTGCATCTGAATGTGTCTTGACGCTTCGTCTGGGAGGAGGAATGAAGATACTTTTGGTCGATGACGACCGCGATCTGGTGGATTTGCTGCGGTACGCGCTCCAGCGGGAGGGTCATACCATCGTCACCGCGTATGATGGCGAAGCCGCGCTGCGCACTTTTCTAGCCGAATCCCCGGATCTCGTCATTCTCGATATCATGATGCCCAAGCGATCGGGATTCGACGTCCTCCAGGACATCCGGCGGGCAGGCCAGGTGCCCGTCGTCATGTTGACGGCATTGAGCGATGAGGAGACCGCCGTCAAGGCGCTCCGGGCGGGCGCGGACGATTGTGTCTCCAAGCCCTTCCGGCTGCGTGAATTCAAGGCGCGGGTAGAGGCCCTGCAGCGGCGGAATCGAATTTGGAATCGAACCGAGGACAAGTATCGCGCGGTCATGAGCTATGGGGATGTCACGCTGGACCCGCGCGGCCGGTCGGTGATTGTGGGCGGCCAGCCCGTGAATCTCACCCGCACCGAGTTCGCGATGCTCCAGTATTTGATGATTAACCGGGATACCGTTGTCAGTGTCAGCGATATTATCGCGAATGTTTGGCAGTATGATGCGAATGAGGGCGATGATGTGGTCAAGGTCACCATCTCGCGTCTCCGCCGCAAGATGGAGCAGGATCCTTCGCGCCCGCGCTATATCCTCAATGTCCCCGGGGTAGGATACATATTCAAGCAAAAGGTCACCAGCTGTGACTCACTGCAGTTTGCCTCAGAACAACCCTAGGATGCAAGAACCCCGCGTCCGCCGAGAAACGATTCGTCCATAGACGAATGGTGCCCCGCGCGCTTGCCACCGCGCGCGGGCGTTGAGACTCGCCCCCACCGTCCTCCCCAACTGTAACACATCTGTAACCACTCTTGTTTCGGTCTTGTTACCCCCGGATGCTATACTAATCGCAGTGATCGTTCGATCGATCATCCGTGCTTTGAATACACGAGAACAAAACCCTATGCCTCGACCGCTGCGTATTCTCGTCGTCGACCCCCAAGATCTGGATGTTGCGCGTTACGCCCACGCCTTTGCGGCCCGCGGGTGGAGCGTGGACCAAGCCAGAACCTTTGTGGAGGCACTCGATCTCCTGGAGCATTCCTTCTATCACGCGGCCATCGTTGAACTGATGCTTCCCGATCTGAATGGAACAGAGGCGTGGAATCATTTCAAGGCGCTGCAGCCCGACCTCGTAGGGATTCTTACGACTCACTCTCCCTCGCTGTACGAGTCCATCGATATAACCGATGGAAGCATCATCAGCTATCTCGTCAAGCCCCTGGACTTGGAGGCGGTCGGCAGCCTCATCTCGGCAGCCGTGCATGAACGGCCGCAAGCGCTCCCGCCCCACCTGGATCAACAGCTGGTTGGCTTGGGATCACTGCTCACCATCCTCGCGCAAGCCGACAGCCCTCAACAAATCCTGGCGACGGTATTTGCCAAAAGCTCCGCTCTGTTCAAGTCGGATTGGATTCTCGCTTACCTCTCTCAGAAGAATGGCGCCTCCCGGGCAACCTATTCTTACCCACCGCCCTCTTCCGAGAAGGAGCTCACCCCGCTCCAATCTCAGTTCATCGAGCGGTCGGCTGAAAAGGCGATCGCGTCGCAAGGCTTTGTCATCCTGGATCGCTCTACCGCCTCGCAGGAAGAGCGAGCTTCGCTCGAGCAAGTCGAGCTGTCGGCGCTGGTGATCATTCCCCTCACGGCGCAGAATCAGACTTTCGGAGCTCTGGCCATTGCCAGTTGCAGACAGGAACAGAGTTTCACCATGATCGACGTCGAGCTGCTTTCGGCGGTCAGCCGCATGGCCGCTCTGGCTCTCCACAACTCGAGATTGTCTGAAAGATTACGACGGGAAGCCATTCTGGATGCTTCCGTAGGAACGTACAGCAGCGCGTACCTCGATCACATGGTCAAGTTCGAGAGGGCCAGGCGCGAGCGCAAGTACCCGCGGCGCTATTCGATGCTTCACCTCAAGTGGGAGCGTCCACCCGCTGGAGAGAATACGGGCGCCGGCTCGCTGAAAGCGCTGGGTGTCATGGCCGAGCTGGCTCGAAAGCAACTTCGGTCTTCTGACGTTGTGGCGCGTTACTCGGAAGGGATTGCCGTCATGCTGGCAGAAGCAGATGATGCGGCGGCGGGCCGGGTGGCGATTCGGTTAAAGCAGGCTATCGAGACAGGCTTGGAAGAGAGACGAGATTATCGTCCCGTGGTGACGAGCGTCGTCACCGACTGGGATCGTCCAGAGGACTAGCATGGCATCCCAATTCAAACAGATAAGAATACACAGCAATAATTACATAGGGGTGCGCAGGGAGACTTTCCCTGTCGCCAAGCAGGCGTCGCATTCGCTTTCTGTGGGCCGGTCGCTCTGGGACCGGGCCGTGGCACGGCGCGTGGCCGGTTGTCTCGTGTTGCTGGCCGTCTCGGCATCGTTGATTCTACCCAACCTGAGCTATCCGCAAGAGATCATTTTCGACGAAACCTACTTTATCCCGACTGCTCAGAGATACCTCAACGGCGTTTTCTTTCAAGAACCGCATCCGCCTCTCGGCAAGATGCTCGTGGCGCTCGGCCAAAAGTGGCTGCATCCCGACGCGCCTTCGAACGAATTCGTGGGCGTGGAGAAGATCAATCAGGGCTGGCCCAAGGGCATGGACATCACGGGCTACCGCCTGGTGCCGGCTCTTTTTGGAATCATGAATCCCGCCCTGGTGTTTTTGATTCTGACTCTGCTCCTCCGGGAAGAGATCTATAGTCTGGCCATTTCCGCTTTTCTCGCTTTTGATAACGCGCTGATTACCCAGGCGCGCGCCGCCTTGTTGGACAGCATTCTCATTTTCTTCTGCCTGGCCTCGGTCCTGGTCTTTGTCTACCTGAGCTTTCGGCCGGAGCGGCGACTCGCCGCATTCGTACCGCTGGTGGCGCTGTGGGGCGCCCTCCAGGCGGCCGCCGCCAACGTGAAACTCACAGGCCTCTTTCTTCTGGTCCTGGCGGGCGTCTACGCGTGGCAGCTCTTGCTCTCGCATCGAATCCGCCGCCTGGTGATCCTCGTCCTCGTGCTGGGTGCCGCCTTTGCGACGACCTTCCTTGGATTGTGGGCCATCCACTTTGCCGTCGCCAATCACTTGGGGACGAATGATTACGAAATCTCGGCGGTCCACAAGCAAATCTTGCAGGGCACCTACACGCCGGATCCCGTGACGCGGTTTGTGATCCAGTTCAAAGACGCCCTGGACTATAGCCGCCACTACGAGGACGGCGTACCTCGCCTGGACCTGACCAAGCCCGATGAAGTGGGCAGTCCCTGGTTCTGGTGGCCCCTCGGAGGCCGTACCATCAATTACCGCTGGGAGACGCCGGACGGGACGAGCTACCGTTACAGCTATCTGATCGGCAACCCGATCACCTGGCTGATCTCCCTCCTCGGCGTTTTGGCGGGGACCGGCCTCGTCCTGGGGGACCTGCTCTTCCGCTTCCTTGCCGCGGATCGCCGCAAGGCGCTCTACACTTTCGTCCTCTTGTATTGGGCGTACATGATCCCGATGATGTTCATCACACGCGTCATGTACCTGTATCATTATCTGCCCCCGATGATCATCGGGGTGATTCTGTTTGGGCTCGTCCTCTGGGAGGCCCAGACGCTCTCCTGGGACGCCAAGCGGGATGTGCTCGTGGTGAGCGTCATCCTGCTCCTCGCGTCGTTTTGGGTCTACAAACCGCTGACTTTTTATGAGCCGCTGACCAAGGAACAATTTCAAGAGCGCAATATCTGGCCCGCCTGGGATTTAAAGTGTGTCAATTGCTCTTCGCAGTCCTACCGGCCAGGGAGAGTCGCTCAGTACGGGCAAGATCCGGGGAAGGAGGTCGCATTGGAGATTCCGTTCATCAGTTCGCCCGGCCCGGTCCAACAGGATCTTGCCATACTCGCCCTGGGAGAATTCATGAAGAAAGAGAAATGTCTATGAAAAAGAACAAGAACCAGCTGCGGTGGCTCTTGAGTCTGGTCCTGTATGGGGGGACGTTATACCTGGCCCTGGTGATTCTGCTGGGAACTGCCATCACTCCGGCCATAGCTTCCGGCAAGCCGGGTGCGACGGGAAACGTCTTGTTGCAGACGGGCAACTCGAGCACCGCGTCAAGCAAACTGCCTCCGGTCGTCACCGGAGCAACCGATTTCGGCACGCTTCCGAATCGACCTCCAGTTTCCCCCCCGGCCCCGGCGAACGGGGATGGGAAGCTCAGGTCGTCCGTGATCCAAGCCCCAGTCGTCACCGCCCCGAATGATGTGGACGCCCAAGCGAAAGCTCGGTTCGTCCTGGATCCGAACAAAGTCGAACCGGTAACCATCTGCGTTTGGAATGGTAGTGGCTATACCAGGCATAGTGCGCAATCCAACAGCGACCTGTCAGGGTACACTGACGACGCGGGCAGCATCATCTTTGTTGGCGATGTCAGCTGTCCCACCCCCCCGGCTAGCTCCAGCAGCTCGAGCAGTTCCAGTGCCGCCCGCAAGACGGTCGTCTGCCACCGCACGGGGAATGGCTATCAAAAGATAAATGTTGCCTGGAACTCGGCGGACTTTGCCGGTCACCTTGAGCACGAGGGAGACATTATCTACGTGGGGGTAACCGACGCCAGCTGCCCCAGCGGATCAAGCAGCAGTTCGAATTCGGGTAGTAGCGGGTCGACCAGCAGCTCCGGCAGTAGCCAGTCGAGCAGCAGCTCCAGTCGCGGCTCGAGCAGCAGTTCCAGCAGTAGCCAGTCGAGCAGCAGCTCCAGTCGCGGCTCGAGCAGCAGTTCCAGCGGTAGCCAGTCGAGCAGCAGCTCCAGTAGCAGTTCGAGCAGCAGTGAGTCGAGTAGCAGCTCGAGTTCAAGCAGTAGTGAGTCGAGCTCCAGCAGCTCGAGCTCCAGTTCCAGCAGTAGCCAGTCGAGCAGCAGCTCCAGTCGCGGCTCGAGCAGCAGTTCCAGCTCGAGCAGCGAGCCGCCCCCGCCGCCGCCGCCCCCGAGCGGTCAGGCGGCCGCGGCTGTTCCCATTCCGGTGACCGGTGGTCTCTGCCCCATCGTGTTCAGCTCGAACCGGGACGGCAATTGGGAGATCTATGTCGTCAATCCGGATGGGACCAACCTACGAAGACTCACTTTTCACGATGCAGCAGACCTGGAGCCGGCTTGGTCGCCCGACTGCCGCCAGATCGCGTTCAGCTCGGATCGGGACGGCAACCGGGAAATCTATGTGATGAATGCAGATGGATCCGATGTGCATCGGCTGACGAATAATCCGGGAGAGGATACGACTCCGGCCTGGTCGCCCGATGGTCTGAGAATTGCCTTCCGCACGAACCGAAGCGGCACTTTCAAGATCTATGTGATGAACGCGGACGGCACCAACCAGCACCGTCTCACCGCGACGCCCGGCCAGGACGGTTATCCCAGGTGGTCGCCAGACGGCTCTCGGGTCGTCTTCTCCTCGACTCGCAACGGCAACTCGGAGATTTATGTGGTCGACGCAGACGGAACAAACCTGCAGAGACTGACGAATGATCGGGCCCAAGATGAGGCGCCCGCCTGGTCTCCGGATGGCTCCCAGATCGTGTTCCAGTCCAGCCGAAGCGGTAACTGGGACATTTACACGATGCTTGCGCCTGCAAGTGCAGGTGGGAATGCCGATGGCACGGGGGTCACGCAACTGACTTACGGAGCCGCGGCGGACCTGTCGCCGACTTGGTCGCCGAACGGTTCTCAAATCGTATTCGTCTCCAACCGCGACGGCAAATATTGGCTCTATATCATGGGAGCGGATGGAGCCGACCAGCACCTGTTGATCAAGAGCAATGCGCGTATCGCGAAACCAAGTGTATCTCTCGACGAAATTACTCCCGATTGGCATCCCTGGTAAGCCACACTGCCAGGGCTGTGGCCCTGGCAGTGCAGAGTACGGCATTCTTAATGAAAGGAGGTGAAAACCATGTATCTGCCACGTGAAGAAGGCCAAGGTTTGGTCGAGTACGCCCTCATCCTTGTCTTGGTCGCTGTTGTCGTCATTGCGATCTTGACCTTGCTCGGCCCGCAGATCGCCAACATCTTTAGCCGAGTGACGAGTGGACTCACCGGGACGTAGATCATTCCCGTCGCCAACCTTGCGAACCTCTATTTGACCGCACATTTTCCATCGTTCCTCTTCCCTCCCGGGTCAGAGGGAAAAAAAGGAGAGGGGCCCAGCGGCCCCTCTCCTTCCACGTCATCAACAGGTCTGTCTACGGAACAGGTGCTGCCGTCACAAACAATCGTCCCCATGAAGAGTTTCCATCGGCTTTGATGCAGGTCTGGAAGACCACCGCGTTTCCGGCGCCATAGACCTGGTTGAATACGTCGGAACTGGAGCGCTGAACATTTCCGCCGTCAAGGTCTACCAGATTGGAGTAGGGGTCCATCGGGCTGACGGCTTGGAAATGACGAACGGTCGAGATGCGGTACCGGCGCAGGGCGCCATCCCCATAGATGATATCTACTTCCTGCCCGACGACAAGCCCGGAGAAGAGCTCACCGGAAGAATAATTATGCGCCAGCAATCCGATGGTGCCCGCTTGGGCCGCGAGGCCGAATTGAGTGGCCGTGCCCCGCATGACGGAGATATAGTTAGGGTTGTTTCCGGGCTGTTGGAGGACTTTGAGAGCCAGGACGTTGGGGACGTACACCCCGGTGACGGAGCTGGATTGTCCATTGTGGACTTGGCCCGCAAAAGCGTCCAGCGAAGCGACGGCCGAATTCGCCGGGGCCACCGTTTGTGCGGAATTGCCCGTCGCCGGCACTGTCGCGGGAGTCGGCTTGTAACGCCGTAGTTCTCTGTACTCCTCGCGTTCGACGGCGACGGACTGGACCGCGGAAATGGAGGTTTGAATGCCCCTATTCAGATCGCTCGTGAAGGGCTCATAAGAAGCCTGTGTGGCGGCGGAGAGAGGATCAAGCTCAAGCTCAAACGCATAAGCGTGCGTCTGAGTCAAGCCCACGAGGAAAGTCACGGCCAAGAGGGCGGAAACAAGAATCCGTAGTTTCATAAGGCACATTCCGGGAGCGCGGCTCCTCTCGATAATTCACGAGATCAGCTTTTGGAATGTGCCTGATCTCCATTCGGCAACTCGGCGGCCCTAGTCTTGCGACGGTAGGCCCGTAGCTTTGCGTCCCCGTCTTTCGACGGGTTTGCCTTTATCGTGGAGGCGCCTAGATTTTGTTAATGGGACACAGTCTTTTCGATGCTGCTCTGCAAAAAAAGAACCCTGTCTCGGCTGCCAAGACAGGGTTGAAGGCCATACTCTTCGGCAGCTCGGCGGCCCTAGTCTTGCGACAGTAGGCCCGTAGCTTTGCGTCCCCGTCTTTCGACGGGTTTGCCCTTGTCGGAGCCAAAATCTGATTACGGGTCCAGTATACGGCCCCAGGGGAGGCAGGCGCAATAGGAATCAATTCCCAAGGCGCCGGATCAAGACCCGCGGGCCCCCTCTAGCGAGTGACCAGCGGAAGATAGAGGAGTCTTTGGAGATCAACCCCGAGGATGTAGACGCTCAGAACATCCTGGTTGACCTCACTCAATACGACGATGAAAGGCGTCTGTGCAGGGATCATGGCGGAGAATCCGAAGGTATTGATGCCTCCGCCGGCATCGCCAAGATAGTTCTGGCCGATATTGGCCGGATTGAAGCTGTTGAGGTAAATGGCAGGAAAGAGAATATCCGTGGCCGAGTAGCCGGCCGCAGACACATAGATCTCGGCGCAGACTGGCGTGTCCGCGGTATTGACAAAAGTGTAGGCATCGTACCTGTAGCTAAAAGAACCGGAGGAGATGCCTGGAAAGCTCTTGACGGATGTGCAATTGCTGGGAATGGCATTCCGGGTAACGCGACCCATTTGTGTACCGGTCGCCGTCGTGTATCCGCTTCCGGGAGTCGGATTTCCAAAGACCGACGCGATCACAAAAAAGGTGGGGCTTCCCGAATTGGGGGAGGGAGAGGCGCGGGAGAGAGGCAGCGGCACTGCAAACTTGGGCGGGGCGTGCGGCTCGGTTCCGAGGTCCGTCGGGCCGGTGATCACTGGCTGGGCGGGGTCATCCGCGTGCGCGCGCGGCACCTGAAGAGCGGCCAGGGCTAAAAGCGCGCAGAGAACGACGAGAATGCCATAACGCTTCACGGCGGGTCTACTCCGGTTATCTAGTCTTTGGTCTGGCACCAACGCGGGAGATCCACGTTCTCTTGCTAATGGCTATGGACACACTTGAAAGGGCAGCGCCGCCGTTTGGCCGTTCACCTGGGTGAAAGCGGGCTGGCTGCCGTCCGGGCGCAGCCAATGGACCTCCGCCACATAGTTGGCACACGGAGCCCCAGGGCCCGTTTTCCAAGTATTGAGCGATGCCTCTTCGGTTGTCCCGGGCGCGAACACCGATTCCCGGTCGGCCGACGTCTGCCCAATGGCGACACTCTGGCCCGCGGGGTAAATAAGAATGAACCAATGATAGCGCTGGCTCCTACCCGTCGCATTGAGAAACGTCACGTAGAACGTGACCTCTTGCTTTTGCTTGACGACGGCAGGATCCGTACGGATGCGAGTCACGAAAACGCCCGGAGGAATCGTCGTCGTGCGCGTGGGCGGAACGGGCACTCGGGTCGGAGGGCGCGGCGTCGCGGAGGGAGGTAGGGCGGTAGAAGTAGACGGTGGAGTGGGAGGGACGGGCGATGGGGCTGCCGTGTCCGCGGCCGTCGCCGTGGCCGTCGCCGTAGGAGGAGGCGTCGCCGTGACCGTCGATGGGGGAAGGGGCGTCGATGTCGCCGTGGGCGGCACCTGGGCGAGGAAGAGTGAACCAGGGAATACACGGACAAAGAGGAAAGCGAGGACGACAAGCCCGAGAACAGCACCCAGGACGATCGCCAAAAGAGTTCGAGTGAAAGGTCGCTGATTAAGGGGCTGGTTCATTTTCTCCTCCGCTGGAGATGATCGAGGCGAACCGAACAACCGACGCGCGGGGCAAGCGGCACAGCCCAGTATATGAAAAACCAAGTACAAGTCAATTGCAAACCCACCGCTGAGTGCAGTTGAGATGGGGGTCAACACGTCATGGCGAGCGACCCTAGGGAGCGAAGCAATCTCACTCGGGGCACTCCACGGGACGCCGCCGCTTCGCGGCTTCTCGCAAGGATGCTCGTCTGTGTCGATTTGCTCCCAAGCTGAACTACGCTCCCCCACCGCTCGTAGAGGCCTGAGCTTACCCTCGCCACTAGAAAAAGCGGCAGGAGTGTTCCTGCCGCTGGATCTTGCGAAAAGAACGCAGCGAGGTGCGTCGAGCGATTCTCTTTTAGACGAAGAGGGCGGGTTGCAAGCTCTAGAAACTGCCCACGGCGTCGACGGTGTTGTCGAAGCTCCTGAAGAGCTCCAAAAGACCGGCGAGGTCAAAGGCCTTGTGGATGCGGTCCGGCATGTTGGCGAGCCGGAGGTCGCCGCGATTAAAGCGGCGCACCTGCTTGAGCGCGGAGAGGAGGGCGCGCAGGCCTGCACTGCTCATGAAATCCGTCTCGGCCAGATCGACGACAATGTGATACCGCCCTTCCTTGATAATGTTCTGCAAGGCCTGATCAAGCTGAGGCGCCGTACTCGAATCAATGCGCCCCATGACTTGGACGAGATCGACGCGTTTGTATTGCTTGGTCACCACCTTGGCCGCCATAGCCCCCTCCCGGGATTGCGCTCGAGTCTGTCGCATTATAACATAGGAATGGACTCGGGACAAATGAACGATTCATTTGCCAGATTCCTGGTTCGATGCTATAATATCTGCCGTTCTGGCACAATAATTCTATTCCTTTCTGTTCCGTGTCTCGAGCGCAGAGGGCGCGGCGCGAGATGCGGGGCAAACCCGAGGAAAGGAGCCTCCATTGCCCTACGAACTGGTTTACATTGTCCGCCCCACGGTGGAAGAGCAAACGCTGGCCGCGGTGAAGGAACGAGTCGAAAAATTCATCGCCTCCGGCGGCGGTGAAATTACTCGCCGCGACGATTGGGGCAAGCGCCGACTCGCCTACCCCATCCTCAAATTCAACGAGGGGTTCTACACCGTTCTCCAAATGAACTTACCTCCCCCCGCCGTCCGCGAGCTCGAGCGATCCCTGAAACTGACAGAAGACATTCTGCGCTATCTGGTTGTCCGGCTGGATAGCGAATAGTCGTCGCCTACTCGCACCCGGGGCAGGCGCAGCCGTTCTTGGATGAGGATGAGTGTTGCGGGGCCGCCGACCCCCGCCCGGCCTCTGCGCGGCGCGACCACGCGCTCCACAGGGACCCCGGTCCGGCTCCATGACCGGAAGGGCGGGACGCGTCGGGTCCCGGGTCGCAGATCTCGCGGGACCTTGGCGGAGCCTCTAGCGAGGAGGAAATGATGAGAGGATTGAACAAGGTTCAGATCATCGGCAATCTCGGGCGTGACCCGGAAATGCGGTATACGCCCAACGGCAAACCTGTGACCTCTTTTACCGTCGCCGTTTCGCGCTCCTGGGTCAAGCCCGAGGGTGAGCGGATGGAAAAGACCGAGTGGTTTAACGTCGTCGCCTGGGAGCGCCTGGCCGAAATCTGTAACCAATATCTGAGCAAGGGCTCGCCGGTTTATGTGGAAGGGCGGCTCGAGACTCGGAGCTGGGAAGCGGAGAACGGACAGAAACACTTTCGTACCGAAATCATCGCGAATGAGGTAATCATTCTAGACCGGCGCGGGCGCGCCGAAGAGGAGTTGGGGGAGGCCGCATTGGCCGAGACCCCGCCGGAAGAGCAACCGCCCGTGTCGGAATCGCATTCATAGGGTTTAATTTTACCTGAGGAGTCGAGCAACCAATGCCTGAAGAAACCAATCATACGCCGCCCCCGGTCGCCCCCGCGGCCCCCGCTCCCGCGGCGTCTGCTCCCGCGGCGTCTGCTCCCGCGGCCACCGCTCCCGCGGCCACCGCTCCCGCGGCGCCTGCCCCGCCGGTCCGTGAAGAGCGGCGGGAGGGGGGACGTCCCAGCGGAGGGCCCCGCGGAGAGCGCCCCCAGCGGCGCGGCCGTTTCGGCGGCCCGCGACCGCCGAAAGTCTGCCCGTTTTGCGCCGCCAAGGTGAAATACATCGACTATAAGCAGAGCGATCAACTGCGCCGCTATCTGACGGATCGCGGCAAGATCAAGGCGCGCCGCAAGGTCGGAACCTGCGCCAAGCACCAACGCCGGTTGGCGCTCGCGATCAAGCGTGCCCGCCACATCGCGCTCCTGCCCTTCACCGCCGCGCAGGCCCGGGGAGAGTAAAGCGAAGGCAGAAGGATGAAGGATGAAAAAAGGTCTCTCTCATTCTTCCGCCTTCATCCTTCATCCTTGAGGATACTATGCCTAAAGTTGGAAAGCGAGCCCCGGAGGAGACGCGCAAGCAGCAGGTTCGCCGCGCGCGCGAGCGGCGGCAGGAACGCTTCTTGTTTATGAGTCTCGGAGCCGTCGTGCTCCTGATCGTGCTGGTCTCCGCCTGGGGTTATTATCAAGAGAATATTGCCAAGCTGAATAATCCGATCGCCGTGGTGAACGGGACGCCGATTACGGTCCGCGCGTATCAGATGCGTCTGCGCTACGACGCCAACTCGATCCTCGGCCAACTGAATTCGATCCAGTCCAATCTCTCTCAACTCGGCAGCGACCCGAGCACTCAATTTCTCAATCAATATTTCCAACAGCAGCAACAGCAACTGGCATCGCAACTCATTTCTCTGCCGACCACCGATCTCGAGAACATGATCGACGACGAATTGGTGCGCCAGGAGGCGGCCAAGGAACATATCACCGTCAGCAGCGACGAGATTGACAAAGCCATCGAGCAGGATTTCGGCTATCAGCGCCCGACCGAAACGCCGACGGCCGGTCCTTCGCCCACCGCGACCGAGACCTCGACGCCGACCCTGACTCCGACCATCACGCCGACCGAGACACCTTCGCCCACGCCCACCGGCACGATCACCCCGACCACGCCGACCGTCACGCCGACGCAAGGGCCCACCGAGACTCCGGCGCCGACCTCGACGCCGCTGACGTACCAGGGCTTTCAGGACCAGGAAAAGCAATTCCTGGCCTCGATCGCCAAGACGGCGCAGATGAGTGAGACGGATTTCCGCAACATGGTCGAGGTGGGGATTCTGCGGACGAAACTGCAAAAGGCGCTCGCCGCCCAAATGCCGACGGCCGAGGAACAGGTGCACGCGCGCCACATCCTGGTCAATACCATGCCCGAGGCGCAGCAGGTGGAGCAGCTTTTGAGCCAGGGCGCCGGTTTCGCTTCACTGGCGAGTGAGTACTCGACCGATACGGCCACCTCGACCAAGGGCGGCGACCTCGGCTGGTTCCCCAAGGGACAAATGGTCAAGGAATTCGAGGACGTCGCGTTCTCGCTGTCGGTCGGCCAAATCAGTCAACCAGTGTCCACCACCTACGGCGTCCACATCATTCAGGTGCTGGGGCACGAACAAAACCGCCCGCTCGACCAGGCCGCTCTCCAGCAGCGCGAAAGCACGGCGCTTACCAACTGGCTGCAAACGACGCAGCTGACGGCCAAGATCGAGCGTTACTACCAGGCCGACTATGTGCCGCCCGAAGTGACCAAGGCGATCGCGCAGATGCAGGCCACCAGCGGACAGTAGAGACAAAACAGAGACGGCCCGGAGATTATCCGGGCCGTTCGCTTTGGGCAGCGGAGCACGCGGCTCTGAGGCGTCTGAGGCAAATCACCCGAGCCTTACCCGCCCATCACCAGGCTCACGATCAGCGCGACCGCCGCGACCGTCATCGCCGCCGTCGTGATCCAGCCGAGCGTATTCGCGACGCGGCCGTTCACCTTGTCTTTCATGATCCTGCGGTTGTTGCTCACCAGCATAATGATGATGAGCAGCGGCGGGGCCACGAGCCCGTTGAAGACGGCCGAGTAGTAGAGCGCCGCAATGGGATTGATGCCCACGAGATTCATGGCAAAGCCGACGATCATCGAGAGGATGATGACGGCATAGAAACCGGGAGCCTGCCGCAGTTTGAGGTACAGTCCTTCGCGAAATTTGAAAGTCTCGGCCACGGCATACGCCGCCGAGCCGGCAAAGATGGGCACCGCCAGGAGCCCCGTCCCGATAATCCCGGCGGCGAAAAGGACATAGGCCAGATTCCCTGCGACCGGTCGCAGCGCCTCCGCCGCTTGAGGCGCACTGTTAATGTTGTGGATGCCATTCCGAAAGAGCGTCGAGGCCGTCGTGACGAAAATGAACCAGGCCACGACGTTGGATAGAAACATCCCCGAGGTGACGTCCGTCCGCATCCATCTCAATTCGCTCCTGGAAACCCCCCTGCGAGAGCGCTCGGTCACCTTTCCCTGGTCGATCTCCTCTTCAATCTCCTGATTCGTCTGCCAGAAGAAGAGGTAAGGAGAAATCGTCGTCCCCAGGATCGCGACCAAATTAAAGACATAGCCCTTGTCGAAGGCCACCGTCGGGATCAGCGTATTCCGGAGAGCCTGCCCCCAATCCTGTGGTGTCACGAACGGCACGAGGATGTAGGCAAACAGCGTCAGCGTCAGCAGGCGCAGTATCTTGGCATACTGTTTGTAAGGGACAAACACTTGGAGAAGGGCGCTGACGACCGTAAGCGCGATCAGCCAGAGGAGGAAGGGAATGCCCAGGAGCAATTGGGCCGAGGCGGCCATGGCGCCGAGGTCGGCGCCTAGATTGATCGTGTTCGCCACGAGGAGGAGCGCGACGCACATAAACAGGACCGGCCTGGGATAATTCTTGCGAATGGTCGCGGCGAGGCCGGTGCCGGTCTGGAGGGCGACCCGCGCGCAGATCTCCTGCACGGCCGTCATCAAGGGGAACGTGAACAGCGCGGTCCAGAGCTGGGTATATCCGAATTGGGCGCCCGTTTGCGAGTAGGTACCGATGCCCGAGGGATCATCATCCGATGCGCCCGTAACGAGCCCGGGTCCGAGGGACTGGATGTAAACCTTGAGCTTGCCCCACGGTCCGCTCCGCTGCAATTCTTTTTCGGCTTCTTGCGCCTTGGATGCCGCCATGCTTCAATCGACTCCATCATCTCTGCTCTTGAGCATCACTAGGCCGTCCGAGGCAAATGCCAAGCTCTTATGCGACTCTAGCATTCGCTATCCATAACGTTTCATCGTTGGTAAATAGTACAAATGCGAGGCCGACCGGCCTCGCATGATTTATACCATGATAGGGGGTGTCACTGCAGAGAAAAACCGCCACACAGCGGCGGAGGTCACTCGGTTTTGGTGCGCTTGGTGGAACGGGAACGCGCTAACTCATAGGCCTCTGCCAGAAACGTTCGCACTTGATCGAATGTTGCCTCGGTAGGGTTGATCACGCAGATCCAATTCTGCGCGGCGTAGTCGGGATGCGGCATGATGCGGTCGAGTGCCGTGTAATCGTAGCGGCTCACATCTACGTGGTCCGCACCGAACAACGAGCGAAAGGTTTGTCTGCTCACACCGATGTTCAGTCGGAAAACACCCGGTCGGATGTGGTTCGAGACGCGTTCATAGTCACTGTCGGAGGTGGCAATCGTAGCGAACGGAAGCATGCGGTCAGCGCCGTAAAAAAAGAACTTGTATCCGAGGTTCTCGGCCGTTTCAACTCTCGGGAACGTGTCGAAAATGTATTGAGCCATCTCGGCTTCATTCATAGGACTCGCCACCGGATGTTAAGCTTACTTGTCCTGCGGCATCGGCGCGTCGAGAAACGCGGTGATGATGGGCGCGAGCAGGGGCGAATCGATAATGTTATAGTGCGTCGTCGCCGGCAGGACCGCGAGTCGAGAATTCGGCATGCCCGACCCGTCCCACCCGGCGTCTCTCTGACCACCGCCGAGGAGTTCAAAGAACTGCACGGCATGCGTGGGGCGGACCGCATCCGCATCGCCCACCACGATCATCGTCGGGAGCGCGAGCCTGGACACGCCCGCCGACCAGTCATAGTCCTGCCCGACCAGTTGACCGGTCTTAGTCACGAGTGTGGTCCAGTTCTCCGGTTGCGGAGCGCTGTTGATATAGGCTTGGTGCGGAGGGGATCCCACCATCGCCTGCGCGGCTTGCGCATTTAGCGCCTTCATTCCCGCACGATTCTCGGGAAACCATCCTTCGCTCTTAAATGGGGTGGACACGAGGACGAGTCTGCGGACCACCTCGGGGTGCCGCATCGCCGTGTGCAGCGCGACCCCGCCGCCGAGCGAGTAGCCGAAGAGATCCGCATTCGGAAGTTTGAGCTGTTGGATCAGACCCGCGATGTCGTCGGCCATCCGCTCATACGAAAAGGGGCGGTCCATATCCGCCGTGTGCCCGTGGCCCTGCAAATCGACGGCGATCACCTGCCGGCTCTCGGCGAGCGCGGGCAAGAGCTGAGCGAACATGGCGATGCTGCCCAACCCGCCGTGCAGAAGAACCAGCGGCTTGCCCGCCCCGTGAATTTCATAGTACATTTTCAGCCCGTCGACGTTGGCATAATTCCCCTGTGTCACTTGTCTCCTTTTTCCTCGGGCCGATAACGGAGCAAGACGTTCCCGTTCCCAAACGTCCTTGCTTCGATCAGGCGTAGGCCCACTCTACCCGCGGTCCTTTTGAAGAGAGGAGTGCCGACCCCCAGGATCACGGGATTCACCATGAGGCGGTGCTCATCGATCAAATCCAACTGCATCAGCGTCGATAGCAGGTTGGCGCTGCCAAAGACAGCCAGGTCCTTGCCCGGCTGCTGCTTCAATTTCGTGATTTCTTCGGCAACGTGGTCCCGTATCAAACGGCTGTTCTCCCATTCGGCTTGTGGCAGCGTCCTGGAAAACACAATCTTGGGCGTGCGATTCATCAGGCCGGCCACGACCGGATCGTTCTCCCGTGCGGCGGGGGTGGGCCAGTAAGCGGCCATGAGCTGGTACGTCACGCGTCCGAACAAGAGCGTGCCGATCTCCTGGAGTTGAGCGATGGCGAAATCGTTAAATTCGCCGTCGACGCGATGCCAGTCGATAGTTTGGTTCGGTCCCTCGAAGAAACCGTCGGGGGTCACCATATTGAACGAGAATAGTTTTCGCACTAGTCCTTCTTTCTGTTCTCTGATTACGAGCCTCGGTCCAGGGGGATTGACGCTCAACGCCGAGCCCTATATTATAGCCGCATGGACTGGAGCAACTTTTATGCGGCGTCGGCGGGCGCCTCGGCGGCGCTGCTGGGGCTGCTCTTTGTGGCGATCCAAATTCACCTGGATATCATCGCGGCGGATTCAAGAGGGCGATGGCTCGCCATTGCGCGCTCGACCTTCTACAACTTTGTCACCCTTTTTCTTCTCTCGCTGCTGATGCTCTTTCCCACGTTGGACAACCGATTCCGCGCCATTCTGATCTACTTTGTGGCGATTTTTGGCCTGTTCCGGCTGTTGACCGCGTGGCTGCCGGTCTGGCGCGGGGTCTTTGCCGGACGGCGCGAGCAGGTCGTCGAGATTCTGTGGATGCTCGCGGCGCCTCTGTCCGCCTACATCTTCCTCCTCATTTTTGCACGCGATCTGCTAGGCACGGGAGCAACGCAAGACACCATGCAGAACATTGGTTTCTGCGTCATTGGCTTGTTCGGGATTGTATTACGGAATTCCTGGAGGCTGTTGGTCGAGGCGGCCGCCAGCAGCAAGGGCAAAACCTGAAATTCATTTTATCGCCTGCGCACTTTTCGCGTGTTCAGCCCCACGGCTTCGAGAATGAGTGCCTTGAGCGCTGCCTCATCTACCGTGTCATCTTCATGAACGTCGATGGCACGCACCGTATGGCTGTCTAGACGCGTATTGAAGAGTCTCTTCGGATCCCTGATCTGAGCCCCTTGGGGAAAGGTCAGCCTCACGGCCTGCTTGAGCGTATCTGCTACGCACATGATTCCATCGTGCGACCACACGGGGACTCCCATGGGTCGGGAGGGTTTTTTCCACTTGACTTCTTCGACCACGGCAGGGTCGGCTTTCTTGATCACAGCGCGCAGCTGTGACAATTTCTTGCTCCGCCAGTCACCCGGCTCCTGGATAATGGCATCAATCTGTTGCGAGGGGGACTTTTCTTTCGTAGAAGGATTCGTCCTTGCTTTCATCCTCAGCTCACCGCTTTCTTCACGAGCGCGCGGATCCTTTCCTCTTCAGTGGGGGTCAACTCCTTGAGCGCGAAGGCGACCGGCCACAGGCTGCCTTCGTCGAGGTGTGCCGTGTCGTTAAAGCCGAAGGTCGCGTACCTCGTCTTGAACTTGTTCGCGCTTTGGAAGAAGCAGACGATCTTACCGTCCTGGGCATACGCGGGCATCCCGTACCAAGTTTTCGGCGAGAGGGCTGGCGCGCTGTCTTTGATGATCGCATGGAGTCGCTTGGCCATGGCGCGATCCGGTTCCGACATCGCGGCGATCGCCGCGAGCGCCGCGCTTTCCCCTTCCGCCTTGTTCTTGTTCGCGCGCGCTTCCGCTTTCAGCTCTTGGGCGCGATTTCTCATCGCGGCTTTTTCTTCGTCCGTCCATACCGCGGACTGTTTTTTGATCGCAGTGCTCTTGGTGGACTTGTTTTCCTTCTGTGTGGTCATTGAAACCTCCTCATAGCTCGAGCCATGTTCTTGTGTCACCGCCATTCCCATGCCGGTCGCACCTCGATGCTTCCAACTCGCGCGCTCGGAAACTTGGCGGCCACCCGAGTCGCGTCATTCAGGTCTTTCGCTTCGATGACGTAGATGCTGCCCAGAATGTCCTTGGTTTCGGCAAAGGGACCACCGGTCATCATGGTCTTGCCCTCGCGCACGCGGACTGTGGTCGCGGTGTTCGCGTGCCCAAGGCCCTGGTAAGCAACGAATTGTCCACTCTCTTGGAGTGCTTTATGGAACGCTTTGGAATCCGCGGCCAGCTTGTCCATTTCTTCCTTGGACATCTTTTGCAGCGCCGCCTCGTCCCCGTAGATCAAACACACGTATTTCATCCTACCCTCCTTGAGGTCGTACTGTCCGTCGGATAAATGCCCTGATCAGGCGGCCCGGCCGCTCGTCTCGAGCCGCCTGATCGACGACGCGTGCTAGATCCTTGGGCCTTCGGGGTGCGGCTGCGCCGACTGGCGGGCGCTCGCACGGGATTGTCGATCGGAAAAGAACTCGATCAGCACGGGCGCGAGGACCTTGATATCAACATCGTGGGATTGCCCCTCGAGGGTGCGATGCTGCGCATGAGGAATGGCTTTGGTCAGCGCGTTGCCTGTCTCTTGCATGAAGGGCAGCATAGTGCCATTCATAACCAGGGTTGGCGCGGTGACGGTGGCAGCGTGTTGGACCGGGACCGCGCGGTCGTCGCCCATGGCCGCGGCGTCGTAGGGAAGGGTCGGCGCGACGGCTTCCAGCAGTGGCCACATGGGGGATTGGCGCATCCCATTGATCATATCGGCGGGCGTGCCCACAAAGCTCATGAACAGAGCCACGGCATCGCCTCGTTGACCGGCGGCCAAGTACTGCTCGAGCTGCCTCCGGTACTCTTTCCAGGCAGCAGCAGCGCCTGGTGAAGAGTCAGACGGCGCCTCCCATATGGCGAGTTTCTCGACCTTGCCGTCCAGCGCGCTCGCCGCTTCGAGCGCCAGACAGCCGCCCGAAGACGTGCCAAAAAGAAAAGCCGAGCCGCCGACTTGGTTGATCAGCGCGTTAATATCCTCGACCTCGCGCGCGAGCGCGTAGGGCAGAGTGTTGCCGCTCTCCCCGCGGCCGCGGCGGTCGTAGCTGATGACCGTGAAATGCGGGGCGAGCTGCGACGCCAGCGCCCCCGACGGGCCAAAAGCGCGATACCCCAGCGCGCCATCGACCAAGATGACCGCCGGACCGTTGCCGGTCTGGTCGTACGCGATGGGGGTGCCATCTTTTGAAATGACCTTTGGCATTCTGACCTCCATATGCGATCAACGCCCAGAGTCCACCAGGACTCGAGCGAGTGAGATTATCCGCTACTTGCAATCCGAAATCTCAGATCCGTCACCTTGGATGACTCGATCACCTCCTTTCTTACCAACTGGATGGGCCCGGTATCCGATGCAGCGAATAGCCGGATTCCTCCACCAAGCAACAGGGGTACCAAGTGAAGTTGAATCTCGTCCGCGAGACCGGTCGCGAGCCCCAGTTGGGCCATGCTCGCTCCGAATAGCATGACGTTCTTGTCGCCCGCGGCCCCTTTGGCCTGCCGGACGGCGGTTTCATACCCATCGGCGATGTAACCATCGAGCGACATGGTCGCATGTATAACGACTTGCCCCATCTCCGAGTGACTCCCGCCGTCCGTATTGAAATAACGGCTTTCAGTTCGATCTCCACATAACAGCGAAAACTAGCGATGGCACTGCTGCCTCATCGGCACATGGCTGCTACGGCATTGGATTGCGCGTCGCTTGCGTGTACTCTTCAACGCGATCCAACCATTCGTTCGCCAACGCCCTGAAGAGCGCCTTTTGCTCAACCCCCAATGCATGTCCAGCACGATCCAGCACGGCAAAACTCGCCCGTGGGTAGTTGTCCAAGAGTTCGTAGGCTTCTCGGTAGCCACACCCGCTGTCCTGTCGCCCGGTGAGAAACAATGCCGGTGCTGGAAAAGGGCTGGGAAGCGAATCGACGTCGAAGGCGAAGGCATAGTTTTTCCTAAAGAGGGGTTCCATGTCATTGACGACCTGGCGATGATCGAGCGGCAATCCGTGCAGTGAGAGGAGCGGCATGCCGCTACCGACCTCCTCATAATACATTACGATATCATGTAACCGGCATTCCATATTGACCTCCCGCTCGTCGAACAAGCCCAAGCCGCTACGAGCGGCCTCTGATCTCCTTATCTAAGGACGCGATAGGTCAGGTGTGTTACTCCCGGAGCCTGAATCACCCGGACGGTTTCAAGTTCGATCGGCTTGCCCAGGTGATCGAACAACCGGACACCGCTTCCGAGCAGGACGGGCACCACGGAGAGATTAATTTCGTCGACGAGTCCCGCCCGGAGACCTTGTTGTAGGATGCTCGCCGTACTCAACATGACGTCCTTGTCTCCTGCGACGCGCCTGGCCTGGCGGATGGCACTCTCGACTCCATCGGTGACAAAGGTGAACGGCGACCCCTCCTTGACCCATTCTTGCGGGATGGTGTGCGTGACAATGAAACAAGGTTCCCCGGGCGGGTGGCCGCCCCAGGCGCCGGCAATGTCAAAGGTTCTCCGTCCCCACACCCCGGCCCCGAAGGTGCTCATCGACTCCTGGAGGACTTGCGCGCTCTGCGGTGAGACCTTGAGCAGCGGAGTGCCGCTGCTGACTGAAATCTCGGTGTTGCCATCAAAATACCATTTGTGGAGTACTTCGCCGCTGTCTCCCAGTCCGTTGTCAGGGCTGTCGTTCGGTCCGGCGACGAAGCCGTCAAGCGACACGGCATTGTGAAAAGTCACTTTACCCATATGGTTCTCCTTGCTGGCGAAATTCGATTGGTGGCTCGACCGTTAGTCCTGCGAGTTACACGGAGATTGCTTCGGGTTCGTCCATCTACACTTCAGTGGACGAACCCTCGCAACGACGACCAGACGAGATTTTTCTGTCGCAACACTAGAGTGTGCGATTCTTGCGCGTATACGATACATCGAGGTCTTGTTCCCAGTTTGCGCCATCGCGCGACAACTCTCCATGAACGGTGATGGTGTTTCCGTCCGGGCCGATCGTGCCCCTCACGCGCTGGGAAAAACCGTACGATTGTCTCCACATCTTCCAGACGCCGCCTTCCAAACTCATCTGATAAATCCTGGCAACCCCCCGCTCGTCGGAATAGAGCATGGAACACGTTTCGGCCGCGTCATCATGGCCGATGACGCTGATGGCGTTCGGAGGACCGGGGCGGTCCCAGTTGAAACGCCATACGAGGAGGGCTCCTGGCACGAGCCATTCGAAAGTAGAATGCCCGTGCACGGCTGAGGAGAAGGCTGGGTGAGTTCCAACCGTATCCCATTCACCTACCAGTATCTCAAACTGCTGGAGCGGGACCGTCGGCTGCGGCGGATTTGGTTCAGAATGCCTATTCATGCTAACAACCTCTTCGTGATGATGACTTGCGTGCAGGGTTTCTCGATGGTCGGCCTGCAAATCTATTGTGTGTCATGTCAGGTTCATGCTTTGGTACTGTCACCCGCTTTGCGCTTGCGCCATTCCTGTAGCATCCGAGCGTGGATGGAGTAATGGCCATAAGTATCGAGCTTGAGACGACGCCGAAAGCGGGTCTCGTGCACGAACTGTTCCTCCGGCACGCTTTCCACGTATTTGACGAGCCGGCGATGTGTTTCGCTCAGCTGATCGAGGACCTGGGGGAGTGAGAGACCCTTCCTTCTTGCCAGCATCTGTGCGTTGAAGGCATCGATACCGCCGTACTTGACCGCATAACGCGGGGGTCTCCCTCCATTGAGAATGAGCGGCAAATGCTTCAGCGCTTCCTCCTCCCATATGGTCACATGGGCGAGGACGTCTTTCACCGACCAGTCGTCCGTGCCCCCGTGTTCAGTAATCTGCGCTTCCGACAAGCCGGCATAGGCTTGTCCAAGCACGGCCCAGGCCTCGTCAATTTTCCTCGAGAGCTGTTGTCTATTCATACGGGAATATCAAAGTGATGAACATCTTCCCTCGTGCCCAGAGATTCATACAATCGAATGGCGGGGATGTCCCCTGCGTCTGCCTGCACAAAGATCACATACGCACCAATCTCTCTGGCGATTCTCTTTAGGTTGTTGATGAGTCCCGTAGCTATTCCTTGCCTCCGATATATGCCCGAAACGGCAAGGTCATAGATGTAAACTTCCTTGCGCTCTTGCTCGAACTTGTCCAGAACATACGCCGCCAGACCGCCGATGACCACATGTCCGTCGAGCGCGACCAGTGCGATGAAATGACTCTTTCCAAGGAGCGATTCCAAATACGCATCGCTTGGAATAGCGCCTTGATAGGTCTGAGGTTCTTCAAATGCCTCTCCGAAAACCTGCAGTAGCTCTTTCAACAAGGGCACATCGGAAACGGCAAGCGGTTTGTACGAGACGTCCATAGCGGATCATCCGTCCTCTTTCATTTCCCTGCGTATGCTTCTTCCAACTTCGCAATCTCGAATTTCTTCATCGGCAGGAATGCTTTAGTGACGCGCGCGATTTGCTCAGGAGTGCCGTCGGCCATCATTTCGCCCATGACAGTCGGCCAGACTTGCCACGAGAGACCGTATCGATCTTTCAGCCACCCGCACTGCTCGGCCCCTGGATCGGCAGAGAGCTTGTTCCAGAAATAGTCGATTTCCTCTTGCGTCTCGCAAGGGACCAGGAGAGATGTCGCTTCGTTGAACGCAAACTGATGTTCCCGCGCACTGTCCATGGCAGCCAGCCAGGTGCCCGCGAGCTTGAAATCGGCGAACATGACGGTTCCTGCCTTCTCCGGCTCTTGCCCGGCGCCGTAGCGCATCATCGCGCCCATTTTCGATCCATCTCGATCAGAGTTAAAGGGCGAGTTTCTGAAGATGGAGAGGTAGAATTCAATGGCTTCTTCCGTCTTGCCGCACACCTCTCCAACAAACAGGAGCGAGGGCACCATGTCGGGCCTTTCCTCACCTTGAGGATTGGTCAGCATCAGCTGCCACGAGAGTCCGTATTTGTCTTGCAGCCAGCCGTAGTGTTTGCTGAACGGATACTCCTGGAGGGGCATCAGGATCGTACCGCCTGGCGACAACTTGTTCCACACCGCATCGATGCTCGCTCTCGCTTTCTGGTCCCTAGATGGATCGAAATTGACGATGAACGACACCGACGGATTGATTTTGAAATCCGGTCCGGCGCTGATCGCCATAAACGGTTGACCGCTCAGTTCGAATGAGACGATATCGCTATCTCCCGTCGGAGAGGGAACGTTATGGATCGTCGTCACGTTCGTGATCCTGGAATTGGGGAAAATGGAAGTATAAAGCTGGGCGGCTTCCTTTGCTTCTTTATCGAACCACAAGTGCGGTGTGATTTTTCGCATCCTCTCATCTCCTCTTTCTGATATTTGGACTAGCCACCTGATAGTTTTGGAAAAACAGAGTTGATCGACCCGGCCAATGCTTCTAAATTGAGTTCTGGGAAAACCGCTTCTGCTCACGCATTTTTCCTATAGTGAAGGGCAACGACGCCGGATCGAAAGGTTTCCGAACCAATGAAATCCAGCTGTAGCCTGTCCTGCGGCTTCACGGTTTCGAATAGCCGCGGTCCTTTTCCGGCCACAACCGGGTGAACCACAAAACGATACTCGTCGATCAAACCACGGGCCGAAAGCTGGGACGCAATGCTCAAACCGCCTACGAGAATATCGTTTCCTGGTTGCTGCTTCAGCGCGACCACCTCTTCCGCCACGTTTGCGCGCACGATTCTCGTGTTGTTTCCGTCGACCTGTTGCAGTGTCGTGGAGAATACGACCTTGTCGAGCGAATCGAACACGCGAGCGAAATCATTGCTTGCTTCTGGCCCCGGTTGGTTCCTGGCGACATCGGGCCAATAGGGCACCATGAGTTGATACGTGATCCGGCCGTAGAGGAGGAGACTCGCATTGCGCAGCAGCCTGGTAAAGTACTCATGCAACTCGTCGTCGGCAATCATGTCCATATGGTTGCAGAACCCGTCCGTGGTGATATTGATCGCAAAAACAACCTTTCTCATAGACCTCCTCATTTGCAGTTTGCGAGCCTTCGTCGATCGGGCCGATCGTCGCGACCTGAGCATTTTTCAAATCGGCTTTCGCTCGATCGATCGCCGATTCACCAATGGCTCAGCGATCTGCTTCGACCGCCCCATCGCTTCGACGCCCAAACTGTCGGGTGGCCAGACATTTGAACTCTCTTGCTTTCATTTCACGCTTACTGGGTAACTCGATCATACAAACCTCCCGAACGTGCCTCCGATCCGGAGAGCAGCAAAGCGGCCTGGCCCCTGCCTTATTGGATCGGCTGATAATCGAGAAACAAGACACCCGTCGGCATGGCTTGAGATTTGACGAACCGTAGGTTCAGGCGCTTGCCGGCGGGAAACAATCTCTTGCCGCTGCCCAGGACGAGCGGATAGACATGCAAAAGGTATTCATCGACGAGGTTGTTCTCGGCCAACGTATGAACCAACACACTGCTGCCGTCTACGAGGATATTCTTACCCGGTTGTTCTTTCAGCCTGCGCACTTGTTCGACCACATTGCTGCTGATGAGTGTTGAATTTCGCCATCCGGCCGCTGACTTGAGCGTCGTGGAGACGACGACCTTACGGATGCCATTCATCATGTCGCCAAATGGATCACCTGCGGCCATGGGCTCGAACGCCTGACCGTGAATTTGCCACGTCTTGCTTCCCAGTAACAGCGTGTCGGCTTGTGTCATGGCCTGAGAAAAGTGTGCCCCAATGTCTTCATGCCAATACGGCTGCGTCCAGCCGCCATGCACAAAGCCACCGTCGGTATCTTCATCGGCACGACCGGGTGCCTGGATCACGCCGTCCAGCGTCATGAACTCATGAACGATGATCTTCCTCATGGCTCCTCCTTATGGATCATGGACGAAACTGAAACTCCGCCAGTCACCTGGCCATGGCCATGCCCGGCGCCTGGTCCGTCCCCTTGTTTCGGTTGTGAATCGCTTCTGTAGCTCAGGCTGCCTGCCTCTTCTTCCCTTTGGCCTTGGCTCTGGCTCGATTTTCCTTTGCCCTGAACTTGACGATCTTGGTGATCAGCGGGTAGGGAATGGGTTGGTCTAGCGGAAACTGCACCGAACCCGTTCCCTGCTCATAAGCCGATAGGTCCTTCTCGAACTCCTCAACTCCGGTCGGCGCTGGGTAAAAGCCGATATGCTTTTGGAAAGCCGCGAAAAACACCAGGTTACCGTTTAGCGTAAAGGTCGGCATTCCATACTTGATGGTCTCTTCCGCGTCCGGCACCGCTTTTCGGATGGTCCGCCTGATCTTTTCCAGAATCTCTTGGACCGCAAGCGGATAGCGTGCGATATATTCATCTATCGTCTTGGGGGCCGTTCGCTCAGTTCCCATATCGCTCCATTCATGGTTTCTTGTGGCAGGCGACGCTCGTCGAGTTGTTCCACTTGGCTTTATTCAGCGTGGTCGAGACGACATACTTTTCCCCCGCGGGCCCGCGCTTAGTTCAGCATGTGCTCGCCATGTCGTTGGATTCTTTAGCGATTTCGCTCGCTCCGCACAAAGAGAAACGTTCCAATGGCCATAAAGACGACGAACGTCACGGTGATGACCGCCAGATTCACCAGCGGTGAGGTGAGCACGATCAAATTGTAGGCCGGCTGTCCCCAGTAAAACAATCCACGTGTGAAATCGACCGCGTAGCGCATCGGCGACAGGAGCGAGAGGATTTCCAAATAGGGAGGCAGCACCTTGATCGGCGCGAAAATCCCTGCCGTGAAATACTGCGGCAGCAGGAGAAAGGGAAAGATTTGATCCGCTGCCCGCCGGCTCGTGACCGTCGCCAGCAAGATCACGCCGAAGGCGCCCCCGTACAAGGCGGTGATGAACCCGGCCACGACCAGGCCACCCACCTGAGCCCAACTCAAGGGGACGCCGATCACCAGGGCAAAGAGAAGAATGGCCACGCCCTGCGGAAGGGCGACCAACGTCTCGCCGAGAATCTTGCCAAAGATGATCGAATAGCGCGAAATGGGAGAGACGAAAATCTCCTGGCTGAAATCATTCTCGCGGTCGTCCATGAGCGAGATGATGCCGGTGGTCGTCGACTGGTACACCGTTTGGGCGAGCACGCCCGTGAAGGTAAAGACGAGGATGTTATACCCGGCCGCGGCGCCGATATTCGCCTGCAGACTGCCGCCCAGGATGCCGATAAAGATCAACGGAAAGACGAACGTCGAAACGATCCGCGCCGGATCGCGCAACAGTTTCAAGAAATCGCGGAAGGCGATGGCGCCGATGGCATTCGCTTCCCGCCAACTGGCACTCCGCACGGGCGGCCTATGAACCTGCTCTCTCACGTAAGTAGCCATTTCATTCCCGTTCTAGAATCGCGAGATACGCATCTTCGATCGTCGGCGCATGGATCTGCACGACGGTCAAAGGGGTGTCAATTGCCTTGAGCAATTGATGCGCACTCGTGCCATTGAGGTGGATTTTGAACAGCGGCGTCTCGGCGAACTCGATGTTCCGCCGGCCTAACTCGGCCCGCAGCGCGGGGCGGTCCGCCGCATCGATCAACAGGTAATTCTCGACGAGGCGTTCTTTCACTTGCACGGGCGTGCCATTCGCCACCACCTTGCCCTGGCGGAGAATGCAAATGCGGTCTGCCTGTTCGGCCTCTTCGAGATAGTGCGTCGTGAGGAAAATCGTCGTCTGGTTTTCCACGCGCACCTTGGCCAAATACTCCCACAGACTGCGGCGGCTCGCCGGGTCGAGTCCGCTGGTCGGCTCGTCGAGAAAGAGCACCCGGGGGCGATGGATGAGCGACCGGATGATTTCGAGTTTGCGCTTCATTCCACCCGAAAAAGTCTTGATTGGCTTGAAGATGTCTTGTTCGATTCCCAGCACCGCCGACAACTCGTGGATCTGGGCTTGATAGGCGCGCGGCATGAGCGCGAACGTCGGGGCAAAAGAGTACAGCCCGTAGAGGATCGCATGAAAGCGGACGTTCTCTTCGGCCGTCAGGTTGAGGTCGAGGCTGGGGTTTTGGAAAATGATGCCGACCGCCTGGCGCACGGCGCTGGCGTCGCGTGCCACGTCATACCCGGCGATCAGCACGCGGCCCGCGGTCGGGGCGAGCGTGGTGGTGAGGATCGAGATGGTGGTTGTCTTGCCGGCGCCGTTGGGGCCGAGCAGGACAAAGAATTCGCCCGGCGCGACGTCGAACGAAATATCGTCGACCGCGTTCACCTGAGCGCGCTTGTAGCGTTTCACTAGATGTTCGACTTGAATCATTGGTTGCATTGTCTTTCAATACTCTGCCGGCTCTATCAATCGGCGGTTCCATTCAGACAGCGCATCGAAATTTCGCCGCCAGTTTGTTGACCGTGTTCGCCCCGCGGATCGTGAACGGTTGGTCGAGCGTCCTCCCCAGCGGCACCGTGCGAAAGTCGTACCCGCCCGGCTTGCGGCGACGCAGCCAATAGATCTCGCGCCCTTGCACGTGGAACTCGTCGCTGTCCGTCCTCAGCCCCTCCACTGTTCGGCTCGATTCGGCGTCGAGCGGCCGGGCGAGGAAGACGATGTTCATTTGAGCGGCACCCCCAGTTTTGGGCAGTTGAAAGGGCTCGTACCGAGCGATCTCCGCGACCTCGGCGTCGGTTCGAATAAAGGTGCCAACCGCAAAGCCCACTAGGTCGCGCAGCGCGCTCTCAAGCCTTTTTTCGAGCGCCCGGGGGTTCTTCGCGGTCGTCTCGAACACGACATTGCCACTGGCGCCAAATGTCTCGACCCGTGCCAGACCGAGGGCCTCGAACGATTGCCGCAAGACCTCCATCTTGATCGTGCGACCGCTGCCGACGTTGATGGCGCGCAGAAAAGCAACATAGCGTGGCATCCTATGAATCTAGCCTCTTACCGCGCATATACCATGATCTGCCAAAGGAACGTCTTGCGATGGTAGCGACGTTCCAGTCCCTTGGCGCGAATCTCGGCCTCGATTTCTTTGGTTGGGTGCACAAAGGCGCGGAAGGGATTGTGCGAAAGCCTCAAGGCCAAGTTGATCAACCGGCTCCCCGCTTTGATCCACCAGGTGTCACGCGGGAAGACGATGCCGTAGAGCTTGGCGGCGTGGGCTGCGGACAGGCCGACGAGCGCTCGCACATCCGGGTAGCAGCAAATGACCCTGTCCAGCGTGACCACGTCAACCGGCGGCAGTTGTGGCGCGAGGTCCACCCAGTCGCCATGATAGTAGGTGATGCGCCCCGCGTGTCCTTGCCGCTCGGCCTCCTGTCGCTCCGCTTGGAGATAAGCCGAGGACGCCTCTACGGAGATGGCTTCGCTGGCGCCGGCCTTGAGCAATTCGTGCTGGACGGCTCCCACCCCTCCGCCGATGTCAAGCAGCCTCTGATCCTTGATTCCCTCGGTTTCGAGCGCCTCGACGAGCAGACGGGTGGTTCGGCTTGGGCCGTGAGCTCGATAGTCGCGCAGGTCGTGTTCGGCCAGGGCTTGACCGAAGATCTGTTCAGCGCCACAGCAGTGCGGACAGTACATGACTTGCTCCTCGAAGCTATCCTGCTTTCGATCCGATGTATTTCAGGCCGAAGAACTCGGGGATGAAAGCGATGAGCGTAATGGGCAAGAAAATGAAGGCCCAAAATGGGTTCCAGTGGATCGGGACCCGACCGAACGTGATGCCTAGCGCCAAGAGTCCCAGGAGTGGGTAAGCGATACCCAGCACCATGCAGTGGAATCTCCCACATCGCAAGGCATTGAGCGCACAGGAAGCGCCCAGCCAAAAGATGCTGCCGCTCCAAAGTAGCCCCGATGCGGCGAGTGGCCACCCGGGTATCTGCTGAGCGAGCGTACCAATAACAATCAGTAGGAGGGGCGGCCCCCACAAGCGCAAGAACGATCTGGGGTCTCGTCCCAAATCCAGTTGTTCGCACGTGCTGACCGTGCGATTCTTCTGATACATGATATATCCTCACAGGGATGGGCGTCACACAGAGCGACGCGCTCCAGCCGTCGGCCGGACCCGCTCGTAGGTCGCGATCACGACTCCTTTGCTGGTCGTCTTGGCATCGGCGAGCCGGAACGCGGCCAATGTACCACCGTCCTTGAAAAGGCGTTTGCCCGTCCCCAAAACGAGCGGAGCGATTTGGAGCACGTATTTGATGTTCCTTCCTATCCGCTCTTTGCCCGGCCGACCCAGTCGTCCCAGCCGGGTGGGAGGTTGTGCGTCTGGCCGAGCATCAGGTTCAGCTGCGCGCCATGTTCCTGGACATGCCGCATGGTGTATAACAAGAGCTCCAGGAAACTCATCCCATCGCCCGACCACCAAGGGAACCGGCACGGTTGACGCGCCTTCTCGTCGGTGAGTGCTTGAATCGTCTTGCGACATTTGTTCCGCCCGTATTCAAGGTAGTCCTGCAGCTCATCCTTAGTATACTGCCTTTCAGGAAGCAATCCCGCTGGGTCGATCTCGCTCAGGGTAAAAGGGGCCGGCGGAGCGAACCCTTCGGCGCGCCCGGAAAGGTACAGGTCCAGCCAGAAGAGCGCGTGATAAGCGACATACCAGAACTGGAGGTGTTGCGAGCGATCGCCCCACAGCTCGTCGGGACAGGCCTGTATCGCGTTTTCGAGCATGTCGATCGCCGCTCCAAACTGCGACCAGAGAACGGTTTTCCAGAACGGGTCCATGTCAGCGCTGCCTCCTTTCATGTACGACGTATCTCCCCTTCCACAAACTTTTTCAAGGCCGCGAGCATCCCCTCCCAGTTCTTTTCGGAATGCGCCCGCTCTTCTTCGCTCGCATTATGGTCCTGAGCCAGCACGACCTTCGTTTGATTTCCCTCGGGCGATAACTCGACAATCACCGTGTGGCAGTTTTCGGGTTGATCCGGCATTCCCGAAAGCGGGCTGAAATGACTGTACTGAAGGGTACGTTCCGGTTGGAACTGGAGAATCACCCCCTTGTCTTCATACGACTTGCCCTGCCACTCGCCCTTCCAGATGATCGGGCTCCCGACCTTCCAGTTCGAAACCACCTGGGTGCCGAACATATACTGCCGGATGGCGTCAGGGTCCACGAGCGCCTTCCAGACCAGATCTACAGGCGCATTGATAACGATGGATGATCTGGCAATCAGATCTTTGTCCATACCAAACTCCTCTCTCCGTTTTCTCTTTCCATCTCGACCAAGACCGACGGCAGTTCAAGAAACTCGCCGTACCGCTGCGCGGCCAACTCGATGGCTCGGCTTTCCGTATCCTCCCATTGAGCGAATGGATGAGCCTCCACGGTAACGGAATCTTTGCCGAGTGTGCGCTTCCAGGTCCCGGCGATCTGACCGTGGACGACGATCGTGTGTTGGAAAAGCGGACTGCTGCGCGCGTCCAGTTGGTCGGCACGGGACGAGTCAAAGATGGCGCTCCGGTCCGTATAGCCGACGACATATTCGTCCAGGTTCGGCAACAAGTAGACGCTCTGAAGAGGGTCCCTGGCAGACTGCGTGCTCGCGGCGAACCAGTAGGTCTTGCCCTCAATCGTATCCTTCGCGAGGTCGCGCCCAACTAGTTCGATTCCTCTTCGGACATCGGCCCGGCTCAGTCCTGACCACCACATGAAATCTTGTTCGGTCGCGGGTTCTCGGCTCGTGAAATAGCGGCGGGCGAGTTCTGCAAGAGCCTCTTCGTGCTCCAGAGGTTTACTCGCGGGCACGCGCTCCTCGAACAAGGCATATGTGAATTGTTTTCCGCGCCGCGCGCCGCTGCAAATGACGCCGTCCAACTCGGCGTGCATGATGAGATAGTTCAAGCGCAGACCGCTCGCGTCAATGCCCGCGCGCTGCAGCGCAGAGGCCAGTTCGTCACGGGTGAGCTGCTTTCCGTCTCGCAAGGCCCGGGCTAGTGCGGCGTTACTTTTCAGGAAGGTGGCGGGGTCGAGTTCCAGTGTGCGATAAGGGTAGGCGTTAGCGGCATGAACGCGCGGCGCTGTCAACGCCAGCAGCCAGCGAATGTCCTCCGGCGAGACAAAATGCCAGGTCGGGCGCATCACGTGTGTGCGCAGGAGGGTGCCGTCGGCCAGCGCCTGATCAAGGCCAGAGTCCGTGAGACCGTGCGCGCGCAGGCCCACGGCCCATTTGGCGGCGGCATAATCCTGCGCTTGTACTGCGCCCAGCCATTTGACCACTTGCTCCGGCCGGGTGAATGCCGTCTTGCTGATCCTTTGATTGCCTAGTCTCCGCCGGGCAATGGACAAGGGTGTCATTCTGTCTCACCTTACTCTGCTAGAGTCCCCTGCCATTCCGCCTGGGCGTTCTCTGCTCCCGGCGGAATGCGGAGCGAGCTCAAGGCGCCGAACACGACAAAGATCCCGGCCGCGACCGCCGCCGCGCGCGTGCCCGCCGTGATCGAATCGTCCACAATCTGTTGCACCGCACGGCCGACGGGCGAATTAGCCGCGCCTGGCGCCGCGCCTTGCGGCGCATCCCCCGACAGCCCATTGTCCAGCAGCTGCGCGATGGCTGGCTTGGCCGTTGGCGGAACGATCACATTTGCGCTCAGCTCGGCTTGGCCGACCGTTGCGATCTGCGCGGCGAGGATCGCGCCGAGAATTGCTACGCCGATGGCCGAACCGACCTGGCGGACCGTGTTGTTCGCACCGGACCCTGCGCCCGCTTGTTTGCGCGGGATGTCGCTGAGCGTGATGTTGGTCAACTGTGCGGTCGCCAGGCCGGTGCCGATCCCGTAGAGCACCAGCATCGGAGTCATCGTGATAAAGGGCATATCGGGCGCCAGAATGCGGCTGAGCCAAAAGAGCGACGCCGCTTCGCACACCATGCCCCCGGTGACGACCCACTTGGCGCCGAAACGCGCGGCGAGCATTCCAGCCATCGGCGCGAAGACAAACATCGAAAGGGCGAACGGGAGCAAGACCAGGCTGGCGTCAAACGCGCTCAGACCGCGTGCGACCTGGAGATAGACCGGCATCACAAAGAGCACGCCGAACTCGCCCAGGGAAACGATGAGCGCGGTGAGCAAACCGTAGCGAAAACCCCGAAACCGGAGCAGACTAAAAGCGAACAGCGGTTCGCCGCCCTGCTCTTCGAGCCGCCGTTCGTAAACCACGAACGCTCCCAGAAAAGTCAGGCCGAGCAAGAACGCCACGGGCGTGACGGACAGGCCGGTCAGAGGCCAGACCCAACTCCCCAGTTGGAAGGTGCTCCGCGGCGCCCACCAGCCATAGGTCTGCCCTTCGATGAGCGGAAAGACGATAGCCGCAAAACCGACGGCCGCCAATGCCATGCCCACGAGATCGATCCGGTGCGAGTGTTCAACATCTCTCGATTCCTCGACCGCTAGGAGAGCGCCGGCAATAGCGACGACGCAGATTGGTAGGTTGATCAGGAACGCCCAACGCCATGACGTGTACGTCGTAAAGTAACCGCCCAGGAGCGGTCCCAGCGCTCCCGCCACACCCGCCGTCGAGCCCCACAGGCCAAAGGCCACCCCGCGCATGTTTCCCGAAAACGTCGAGGACAAGAGCGACAATGTCGCGGGCGAAACCATGGCGGCGCCCATGCCCTGGATCACGCGGCCGACGATGACGACGCCGAGGCTCGGGGCCAGGCCGACCATGAGCGAACCGGCGCCGAAGGTGACCAGCCCCGCGATGAACATCCGGCGCCGTCCGAATTGATCGCCCAGCTTACCCCAGGCGATGATGAAAGCGGCAAAGACCAGGGCATAAAGGTCGATGACCCATTCGACTTGATTGAGCTCTACGTTGAATTCGGCGCGCATTGCCGGGATCGTTACATTCACCACCGTCACATCGACGACGGCAATGAGCACGGCGAGACACAATACGAAGAGAGTGAGCCACTGCTTACGGCTCACCGATTCACTTGGCCGAGTTTTCCTCACGATTGCTTTTCCTCTGCAACTACCTTTCCATTGTCGAGAACAAAAAGATGGCCCGCCGCTGCGCGGTCTTGTCCACAGCGGCGGGCACAACTAGCGCCAGTTTAGCATCAATGGTGGTAGCAGGTCAATCCCCATGCAGCATGAAGTGATATCATGATCCAGCTCTTTTACTCCGGGACCTGCCATTGGGGAGCCCAGGCCACCTCCCAAAGGTGCCCGTCCGGGTCCTGAAAGTATCCCGAGTATCCTCCCCAAAAGCGGTCGTGCGCGGGATCGGTGATTTTGGCTCCCGCTTGCTCCGCTTGCTTCATGAGAGCGTCGACTTCCTGCTTGGATCCGACGTTGTGGCCGATACTGAATTCGGCCGAACTAGACGGACCCGCCGATACTTTGCCGTCCTTGGCCAGGGCCGCCTTCGGATACAGCGCCAGTATGAAATCTTTGTTCATGTTGAAAAAGACGACGGCTCCGTCCTCGAATTCTGTGCCGGTGATACCCTCCGTCGGCAGTCCCATACCATCGCGGTAAAAGGCCAGCGACCGATTCAGATCGCGGACGCCCAGCGTGATGACACTAATCCGTGGCTTCATCCTCACCCCCCGCATAGAACATTTGTACGCGATACTGTAACACGAAAACGCGGCGGAGTAAATCAAATTTTCGTTGGAAAAATCGGGGCGAGTCATCCGGCTCGCCCTCATTCACTCCGATTAATGTCAACTCGAGGTCACATAACTCTCAGACCATCATGGATCCGCCGTTCACATCCAAGATCACGCCCGTGATCCACGCCGATTCATCCGAAGCGAAGAAGAGAGCCGCGCGCGCGACATCCTCGGGCGTGCCCAGGCGCCGGATGGGGTGCCTTTCCACCAGCGCTGGTTTCAGCGCGTCAGGAATCATCCGTTGGTTGCGTTCTGTCAGTATCGTCTCGGGCGCGAGGCCGTTGACCCGGACGCCAAAGGGTCCCGCCTGGGCGGCGAGAATTTTGGTCATCATCTGGATGCCCGCTTTCGCCGCCGCATAGGGAATCGGCGACATGGCGTTCGGCTGGCGGGCCGCGGCCGAGGAGAGCGTAATGATGTTGCCCGTTTTCCGTTCCTTCATGCCGGGCAGAAAGCTCTTGATCGTGAGAAAGGTGGCGGTGATATTAGCGTCAACCGAGTAGCGCCATTCTTCTTCGCCGATCTCCTCCAGCGGACCCGGTTTGGTCGGACTGCCGCCTGCGTTCGCGACGAGAAGGTCGACGGGGCCGAAGGTCCGTTCGATCTTCCGGCGCATTTCCTCGATCTCATTGAACCGGGTCACATCGGCGACGGCGCTCATCGCCTTGCCGCCCGCTTGTTCGATTTCTGCCTGCACGGCGGCCAGGGCTGCCGCATCCCTTCCGTTTACGACGACCCTGGCGCCTTGCTGCGCAAATAACTTGGCGATCCCCGCGCCAATGCCGCGCGAACTGCCCGTGACCAGGGCCACCTTATCATCGAGAACACCTTTATTCACATTACCCCCCTTTATCTGATGCGGGCGCCTGTTCTTCCAGGTGCCATCGCACAACCCTAAAACCATAACGCACCGCGGTCTCCAATCGTGCTCGGTCCAGCCGGCCATCCGGTCCTTTCGGGATGCCGGTAAAGGCGCCGACGCTTGGATTCGCAGCCATCATCAAGCCCAGCAAGCGTTCGACTTCGGCAGGGTCCTTGATGAGTTCCGGCTGTGCGAGGACATCGCGTCCGCGCAGATGAATCCGGACCGGCTGTCCGTCTTGCAGGTTCCACTTCCATTTGCCGCCGCCCGGGGTGAGCAGCGTATCGTCTTGCTGCACATAACTCACCGGCTGCCGGTATGCCTTGCCCGTCTTGCGACCCGTGAACGAGATCAGCATCAGCCGCCCGCTGAGTGGCGTCGAGAACGGGAGCCCGAGCAGCACGCGCATTGGAACATTGAGCGCGCCCATGACGCGCGCCTGGACCTGTCGGCTCAACGGACGTTGAGAATGTTCCGACAACATTACCTCCTTTGGTTAACGACATAGGCTTAGGCCACGTGACCAATAACTTCGTTAGTGAGAGTGGGAGCGCGCCCGGATAGGCGCACTCGACATAGTCAGAATGACTTGTGCCCGCAAAGGACTCACAGGTCAGGCTCGTCGCCGACGCGGCCACTCGGCCACCCCACCCTCTTTATGGAAGCATCACGACCGCGATGGCGCCGTCTCCTCCTTAGGGCGGACACGGCGCCACATCGGCAAAGATGCCACGAGGCCCAAGAGGACCGCGACGCCGATGGCGATTGACGATCCGACCCAATCCGGCTTGACGACCATGATAAAGACGATGCCGAGGGCGATGGCCGTCCTGATTTCAACCGAAGTCCACAGGAGCGGATCACTCAGGCGTTGGCGCAGAGCCGGCGATAACGCCCCGCGCTCTCCCGCGGCCGCCCGCTCAATCGGCGTCATCCGCAAACCGGTGAGGACCGCGCCGACGACGGCAATAAGAACGAGCGCTGCCAGCGCGACGACGATCCAGCCCGCCCAACCCCATGTCGTGGCCGTCATGTACAGTCCGGAGAGAAGGATCAACGCCAGGGAGGCGGGCCCCAGGCGCATTACCCATCCGCGGACGCTCAACCACTCCCGAGCCTGCTCGGCGGTCGAGGCATGCGGCGTATACGCCAGACTCGTCCACTCCAGGCCGAGCGACACAAAAAGACCCAGGGCACCGACGATATGCAGAAACAAGACAATGGCATAGGCCGTCATAAGGATTCTCCTTTTACGTAAAAGAGTACTTGCCCGTCGAGGGCGGTGTTATCTCTCTGGGCGATCGTCATCTTCTCTGCTCCTTTCCTCGTCACATCTGATGTGGACCGATGATCGCGTAGAATTGTGAACGAATTATGAAGTAATCATGAATGAATTACAGAACAACTTTTCAGTAACCGAGGCAGCGGCACGGCATCACGCTCTCGTCGAGAACCTTCGTCATCTACGTTCCATCATGCATCGACCAGGAGACGATCAAGCGACTCGGGTTGGAGGTGGCGGCCCGTCTTCGTTCCGGATGGACTGATCCTTGCCAGTCCCCAGCGCGATCAGGAGGCGCTGCTCTGCGCCGAGCTTTACCTGGCCGACATCGTCTTCAAGTATGCGTGCGATTCCGTTGGCCATTATGCCCGTCCGGACATGGTGCGCTTGTCGCTGGATCGCTCTACGCAACAGATTGCTGAAGGGTTTCAACCCTTTGTTGGGATTGTCGTGCGCGCCAAACGGTCCGACGGCGGACCAACCGGGGCTGCCAAATTGGGCGATTGGATCAGATCGACGCGCTGCTCTGAACGGGTAGTAACTCGAATGGCGGTCTAGCGACTCTTTGGTGACATTTTGAGACAGTGAAGGCGGGACTAGCGCTGTCCCGCCTTTCAATTTCCTTCGGCAACTCATCAACCCCCTTTCGCGGCTTTTGATTTGTTCCGTGCCCATCGCGTTCCAGGCGTCCCCTTGCCCTTTTTTCCTTTCTCTGCGAACGCGCACAGGCGCGCTGGGCTACATAAGCCTTCTTGACGCGATGGGTGAATTGTGGCATGCTAGCGGCATTCTGAAGGGGGATTGTGAACGTGTTTGACGTGATCGCTTTTGACGGCGATGATACGCTCTGGCATAACGAGACGCTGTATGCCGCGGCCCAGGCCGAATTCCGGGGCCTGCTCGAGAAGCATCACCCCGCCGAGACCGTCGACCGGCGACTGTACCAGACCGAGATGCGGAATCTCGAGTTCTATGGCTATGGTATCAAATCCTTCACATTGTCGATGATTGAAACCGCCACGGAGCTCGCCGATGGTCGGTTGACCGCGGAAGAGGTCCGGGCGATCTTGGCTATCGGCCGGAGCATGTTGACGGCCGAGGTCCAACTGCTCGAGCACGCGGAGCCCACGGTGGCCCAGCTCGCGGGCGTGTACCCGCTGATGCTTATCACCAAAGGGGACCTGCGCGATCAGAAGAGGAAACTGGCCAAGTCGGGGCTCGCGCCCCACTTTCGTCACATCGAGATCGTGACGAGCAAGACGCGCGGAGATTTCGAGGAGATATTGGGCAAGTACCAAATCGATCCGGCGCACTTTCTCATGGTCGGCGATTCACTGCGCTCGGATGTCGTGCCCGTGCTCGAACTGGGCGGACAGGTCGTTCACATCCCGTACAAGCTCGCCTGGGCCCATGAAGTCGTACCCAACGCGCACTCCACCGGACCGGGCTATCATCACCTGGAGCATCTGGGTCTCTTGCCAGCCTTGGTTCAAGAGATCGAAAACGGTTGATTGAATCAGCACCTCTTGTCTCTTGGCGCCCGTCATTTGTCACCCGCATTTGGCTCGTTGGCTTTATGTTCGTGTTCATGCGGCGGCTTGTGCAAATGCGGATGGACGTGCTCTGTTGCCGTGGCCGCGTGCCGGTGGCGGTGCTCGTGAATGAGATTGCAATGGACCAGTTGTTCAGTGTCCGAGAGCACCTGGCCCGGCGTTCCTTCTCCCGTGATCTCGTGATCTTCGCAGAACATGATCACGCGCTCGGCGATCTCTTCGACGATGTCGAGATCATGCGTCGCCGTGATGATCGTCTTCCCCTCATGGGCTAACTCGTCGATGAAATCGAGCAAGCGGCTCTGACTGCGCGGATCCAGGCTCGCGGTTGGCTCGTCGAGGAGCCAGACATCCGGACGGAGCGAGAGCACGGAGGCAAGCGCCACCTTTTTCTTTTCGCCCCCGCTCAAGCGGTGCGGCGCACGGTCCCGCAGCTTGCCAATCCCCAGCAGTTCCATTGCCCATTCCGACCGCTCGATCACTTCCGCGCGCGGCAGCCCCAGGTGCAGCGGAGCAAACGTCACTTCATCCCAAACGGTTGGCGAAAAAAGCTGCACCTCCGGGTCTTGGAACACGAGCCCCACGTGCCGCCGGAACCAAAATGCCCGGTCCGGGTCCTGCATTGCCTCTTCCGTGAGCGGCTCGCCAAAGGCGCGAATCGAGCCCTCGGTTGGAAAGTACAGGGCATCCAGGATTTTCAAAAGGGTGGATTTGCCCGAGCCGTTCGCGCCCAGAATCGCGATCCGTTCTCCGGCGCGGACAGTCAAATCAATATCGCGTAGAGCCACCTGTTGAGTGTACGCATAGCTCGCGTGCTCGAGCTCAAAGACAGCTGTCCCCGCATGTCCAGCGCGCTCTTCCATTCTTTCGCCGATCCTGATATCCGGGATCGTTCTTATCTCCGCCACGGTCGCTCCTTATTCAAGGTTGCAGGTTCAACTCACCTAATCACCCAACTCCCCACCGCCACGGCGATGAACAGAGCGAGCCACGCCCAATCCCGCGCCCGCCATTGCAGTGTCTCCATGATCTGTGCTTCCCCTCGAAAGCCGCGCGACTGCATCGCGAGGTACACGTCGTCGCTCAGAGCGTAGGATTTGGCGATCAGGGTTCCCATGCTCGCCGCCAGCCAGTGGCGTTCCTCCGCGGGCGAGACGTGCCCGACCAGGCGACTGCGGCGCGCCAGGAACATGTTGTTCGCCGCGTGTAAGAGCACGTAAATGTAACGATACGTCATGCCGAGGATGAGGACGAACGCCTGTGGCATGCGCAGGACGCGCAGTGACTTGAGCAGCACGGCCCAACGGGTTGTCAGGACCAAAAGGACGGCGAGCGAGACCGAGGTGGCCACACGCAATAGGAGAAAAGCGGCGGTCACTAGCCCCGGCCATGTAATCGCCAAATAGAGGTGCGGCGAAGCGAGGTCCACCAGAGTCAGGAACGGCGCCCCCGGGGAAAAGGGGCTGAAGAGCGCGGGAAGGGCCACAATGCCGGTAAAGAACGGCATAAACACCCATACCCGCTTTAGGTAAAATCCCATCGGAACCCGCGAGGCCCACGCGACCGGCAGAGTGAGCAAGTACAAGGCCGCGATGACGACGAGGTTGTGGGACAGGCTCGCGGCGACAAGTAGGACCAGCGTGCCGATCAGTTTCACCCGCGGATCGAGCGATTGGAGCCAACCGTCCTGCCGCGCAATCTCCTCGGCGAACAGCGTCTGCTCCAACGTGTCGGTAAAGCTAGAGATGGTCTTTTCGAAAAACCCACGCGTGGGAGGTTTCCCCGCTTTCCCCTGTGCCTTGGCGCTCCATAGAGTCTCGCGCGATGCGACGCGTTCCTCAGCGTCCTGAGCGGAGCCCGGCGTCCCGAGCGGAGCGCCGCGAAGGGCACGGGGCGCAGTCGAGGGCGCCGCGCGGTCGATGGCCCCGCGTTGTTCAGTGCGGTCAGCGACCCCGCGTTGTTCAGCGGGGCCAGCGGAGGGGCGATCCGAACTGGGCCGCGCACCCGGGGAGGCGGCCCCGCTGTTTCCCACCGTCCGCCCAAGCAGCCACGCGAGCGCAAAGGTGGCGCCGAACACGACAACCACCCCGAGGAGCGCAGAAATGATATAGCCCACCGCGGGGTCCAGGAGTTCGTGGCCATAGCCCGCCAGCGGCGCGCTCCACAAACTCGACCATCGATCAAAACCCGAGGGAATGTATCCGAGCCCAAGCTGCTGCAATTGCTCGCGGCTCCATTCCCCCCACGCGGTCCCGGGCGCGAGCAGGCCAATCGGCGTAAGCAGGACAAGCGCCAGGAGGGCCAGCCACGCCCAGCGCGGGATACGCGTCCCTGCTGCGGCAGCAGCTTTTCCGCCGCCCGTCAGCTCCAAAAGCTGCGGATTCGTCCGCTGCAGCCAGGCAATCACCAGGCCCGTCACAAAGGCTTCGACGCCGCCGGCGATCGTCAGGTGCCCCAGCATCATCGCCGGGACAGAGACCTGAAGCGGATAGGGGAAATAAAGGGCGTGTCCCGCTGCATCTCGAAAGAGCATTGGCTGCAGCCCCAGCTCGATCCCGGTCAGCAGCGCCCCGACGTTGATTGCCACGTAGCCGGCGATCGCTCCGGCGATCACTCGCCGCCGCGCCTCCAAGGGCGCAGTTCCTGCGAGCCACCGGTAAATGGCATAGCCGACCATCGGCATGGCAATCGCCATGTTGAACGCATTCGCGCCGATTGCCAGGATGCCGCCGTCGCCGAAGAAAAAGGCCTGGATTACGAGTGCCACCGAGACGGCGAGACTCGCCGCCCAGGGGCCGAGAACGATCGCCGCCAGCACCGATCCCACCGCATGCCCTGTCGTCCCCCCCGGCAAGGGAACGTTGAACATCATGACGACAAAAGAGAGCGCGGCAAAGAGCGCGATCAGGGGCACCGACCGGCCGGTGAGGAGCGTCTTGATTTTGCGCGTCGCGCGGTACCAAAATGGCAGCGAGACTGCATACATCACCGCCGCCGTCTCCGGGCTCAAATACCCATCAGGAATATGCATCCAAAACTCCCAGGATCCGCCATTCCGCTTCTTTGCCCCTCACCCTCTTCCCCCGCCCCCCAACGGGGAGCTAGGGAAACAGGGGATTCTGGGGAGGGACCGGGGAGGCCGTCAAAGGGAATTGTCTAGCTATTGAGCTGTCTTTTGCACTTTTTGCATGTTCCAAAAATCGCGAAATGGTCCAGGTCCGCTTCAAAGCCGTATTCGGAGAGTAGGCTCTTTTCCAAAGAGTGAAAGACATGTTCGTCCACTTCCGTGCGGCGGCCGCATTTCCGGCACAAGAGATGATGGTGGTGCGGGTGCGCGTGAATCTCGTACTCGATTCGCCCCTCGCCGAAATCGATCTGATTCACCAGATTGAGCCGGGTCAAGAGCTCGACGGTGCGATACACCGCCGACTTGTTCAGGTAAGGGTAGCGCTCGCGGGCGCGCGTGAGGATTTCCTCGGCGGTCAAATGCCCGTCGCTCTCGCAGATCACCGTGAGGATCATCTCGCGCTGGGGCGTCAGGCGGCGGCCCGCCTGCCGCAAATCGTCCAAGAACGGCTCGAGGTCCGGCATGCAACAACTCCTTATTGCGACTAGTCGCAATAAGGAGTATATGCGTTTCCCTCTTTCTTGTCAACGGGGTCCGCCCGACATTTTTGACGTCGGGCGAAAGTGTGAGAAAATGCGGGCACGCTTGTTCGAATCCTCATGCTCTGGGGCTTGCCAGGCTCTGATCGGGAAGGAGGATCCCATGACCGCCAAACTGTTTGTGGCTCTCTACGTCAGCCTGTTCGTCGGGATGTGGATCCTCTTCTTCACCAATTTCCCGGTCGCCTGGGTCTTGTTCGCATTTCTGTTTGCCGCCGTGTTCGGCGGGTTATGGTTTTTCAATCGCCCCTATCTGATCGCGGCCGCATTTCTCGTGCCGTCGCTGATTGTGCTGGGCGCGGGTCTCTTGAGCATTCTTCAAGCAAGGGAAATCGGCGCCTGGCCGACCGCGCGGGGCGTCATTACGCGTTCGTGGTATTGCACCCAAACGACAAATGGCCGTGAGACTTACACCGGCCCCTGCATCGAGTACAGCTATCAAGTCGACGAGTTGACATACCACGGAGACTCGACTGACACCGGGGAGTTTTCGGCTTTTGTGTGGCCGTCTCCCCTCGAGCGCTTCAAGGTGGACTGGCCGGTGCAGGTGCACTATGATCCGCGGAATCCCGGCATTTCTCGATTGACCGCGGAGATCACCTCGAGCAATTGGGTGACGATCGGCATCGGCGGAATCATGGCCGTGCTCTCGGCATTCACCCTCTTCTGGACCCTCTTTGGCCCCAAGCGCACGCCTCAAACCAATCCCGGAGCTCGCTTGACGGAAGGGCGCCCTGTTCCTCCTCCCGACCGGCCAGCGCCGCGCCGGGACTCGCGCGCGCCGACGACGCCGGACATGGCGGAGCAACTGGAGAAACTGGCGGAGCTACACGAAAAGCAAGAGATCACGGAAGAGGAATACGCGGCGGCAAAGAAGCGGCTCTTGGGGCTGCCGTAGCTCTCGCTACCGGATGGCCAACGCATTGCTTTTGAGGCGAGGGGTGTTTGCTGCGTGGACCGCGCCGGTAAGACTGGCCCCTGCATCTCGGGCAGAGGCGGGCTGAGCGGCGTCAGGTCTTGGCAAATCCCGCGCACATGCTTCTTTCCCGCGGTCCATCCAGTTCGACCAAGACGATTCGCTGCCAACCGCCGAGCACAAGCTGCCCGTTCTCGACGGGCACGACGAGTGAGGGCTCAATCGTCGATTTGTAACTCCGCAACCCGGCAACTCAACCTAAACCCCAGCTCACGTTCGCCGAAGCACAATGATCTTGGCCTGCGCGGGCTCGGCGATATGGATCTCGATGCCTTGATCCATCAGCTCCTGGCCGCCAAAAACGCCTACCTCGCGGTCCTCCATCAGATCCGTCACTCGATAGCCCACCGCGGGGTCTACCCAGGGGATACGCAATTGGTAAAAGGCGGTCGGTGCGGCGGCAGGACGAAAAAGGAAAATCGGTCCCTCCCCGCGTTCATCCAGCCGCGCAGCCCCGTCCCAGAACTCGCCGGGATGCGTGCTTCCCGGGTCGAAGCCAGCCGGATGGATGCCGAGCGGGCGGATGCCATAGCGTTGCACCGGGATGGCATGCCGGTAATCACGGCTCGATATTCCATCCGGCACGGCGAAGACGTCCGAGACTTTATAATAGCGATAGAAATCACTGCAGGCCCGCTGCTCCTTGACCCATTTGAACCAACGTTGGTAATGCGTTTTCATCTCCGGCGAAATCTCCGCAAGGTCACCCCAAAACACTCCATGCCCGCTGAGGGCCGTAAAGAGCCCATAGTGGGGCGCCTCGGGTTGCTCCAGCAGCGTCGCGCCATAGTTGAGCGTCCACGGGCGCGTCACGCGGCCGCGCTGGTAAATCTCGCGCCGTAAGTCGACGTCGTTCGGGCTGTAGATGTTCGAAAACCAATTCTGATCGGCGACCTGAGTCAGTGCGAGGTCTGTCCCATCCATAATGCCGTAGCATTCATAGCTCAGATCAAAGAGGCAGCGCGGGTGGGCGCGCTTTAAATCCCGGATGAGAGCAAAGAGCCGCTCGAGGATGCGCAGATGGCTCTCGTCGTGCGAGCGGTGCATATGGTTCTGTGCGTAACAGCCCGGATAGGCTCCCGGCGCGTACAGATTGCGCACGGTGCTCAGGTCCATCTTGAAGAGCTCGACCCCATAGCGACCGATCGCCATGTCCATCTTGTCCCGAATCCAATCGAAATAGCCGCTGTCGAGACACATGGTGATAGCGCCGTCGATCGGATGGCGATTCGGTTCCCCATTCCGATCGCGCGCCACCCATTCCGGATGCTCCTTGAGCACCTGGCTCTCCTCGTCCACGGTCGCGGCCGCCATCCATAGCCCGAACCTCATCCCCCGCTTGCGCGCGTGATCGGCAACTTCCTCCAACCCGTTCGGAAATTTCTCTGGGTCCGCGTTCCAGTCGCCCATGTAATCGTACCAGCCGGCGTCCACCTGGTAGGCATCGACGCCCAGATCCGCGGCAAGGTCGATCTGATCGAGCAAAAGGTCGCGCCGAATGTCAAACAGGAAGGGTATCCAGGAATTCACGACAATGCTCGGCACCTGTGCGACGTCACACAGGGTCAAGCGCTCGCCGACAAAGCGCGCATATTCATTGTCCACTGCGTCCTGTGGAATTGGACGGGCAAAGGGGAGAAGGAAGGAGGCCGCGGTCGTGAATTCTTCGCCCGGTCTGAGGAGCCGCTCGAAGACCGTTTCGTCGTCGCGGTTGTATCCGACCGCGATGCGGCCCGGCTCGGCGTAGGCTTCCATGCGTTTGAGCGGGCCGGGTGCTTCGGACGCGACGATAAAGCCTTCGCGGTGCAGAGGGTCGTTCACCAGGAGAACACCATCGTCCATGCTGACCACCACGGACTTGGCCCGCTGGGTCAGGTAGTCGGACCACACCTCGGCGGTCGCCGCCGTGTCCACGAGCAAACCGATATCCTCCCAGTTCAACTCACGCAGGGTGACCGTTTGGGAGCCGCGGTTGCGGAGAACCATCCACTTGCGGAGCACGGGATGATCGGCGTACACCTCGAGGTGAATTTCCACTTCGAGCGGCAGCACTTGTCCCCGGAGGCGGGCGACGGCTCTCGCCGGATCGCCTGGACGAACATCGATTGCAGAGAGGACGAAATCCTCCGTCGTCACGCTCTGGCCGTTGGCGGAGAAAGAGAACTCGCGGCAAGGCCAGCGCGCATAATTGCGGCCCGTCTGGCGGTTGAGGAATGCTGACGTGCGCAAGGTTTCATCCACAGAGGCTGTCCAGCGGCGCTGCAACCACCGGTTGCCGAGTGCGAGCGAGTCCTCTTTCCAGACCGCGACGGTACTGATCGGCTCTGTCATTTTGTCATCCCCGGATCAGAAAGTGGACAGTCAGAGTACACGCGTGAATGTCTTGTACCACATTTCGGCATTCTTTTCAACAGAGACGCCCAGCTCGCACGGGTGTTGCAAGGTCTCCTCAGAGGGCATTCTGTTGCTCCGAGGAGGCGCAGACACCGCGGGTCGCTAGACCCCCCCAAGGTCGCGAGATCCAGCGACCCGCGACCCTGGGGGGGCAGCGGTGCGGGTTTTGCCGACGTCCCGTAGAATCCCATCCCGCAGACCCCGCGGGATCCGAGATCCCGCGATCTCCCGCGGGACCATAGCGGGGCGGGCGCAGTCTCATCCGGTCGAAGGCGGAGACTGCTTCGCTGCGCTCGCAGTGACACAGGGGGGGATCCTGCAACAGCCCTGCCCAGCTCATTCTGACCTTGACAGCTGACGCAGGCCGCGTATAGAATGGCGCCAAGCTTGTTCTTGAAGCAAGACTCTTGACGCGAGGAGATGGTAATGGCCAGCCGCTCTCACCCCGATTACGCGCCGCTTATCGAAGGGGCCAAAGAGGTGCTCCGCAAGAACCGGCACCAGGGCCGATCAAGCTGGGAGAACCGTGAATTCAGTTTTGTCTGTCCTTCCAACGTGACCTATCCTTTCCAGTGGTTCTGGGACTCGTGTTTCCACGCCATCGCTCTCACCCACGTCGACGTCAAGCTCGCCGAGCAGGAGCTCGTTTGCCTGTTGCAGGCCGCCCAACCGGACGGATTCATTCCGCACATCATCCTGTGGGAGCGCGACAAGTATCTTGATGTTGCCCTTTCCTACAACCTGGCGATGCTCGACGATTATCTGACCGCGATTACGCAGCCCCCCGTGCTCGCGCAAGCAGTCGAGCGAGTTTATGCCGCGGGAAAGAATCGAGCCTTTCTCGACAGCGTGCTTGGCAAGACCAAGGCCTATTATCGCTGGTGGATCGAGCACCGCGACCCGGACCACGACAACCTCGTCGCGATCGTTCAGCCAGACGAGTCCGGACTGGACGCACTCCCCGGCTACGATGCCTTGCTCAAAATGCCGACCATCGATAGAGCTGGACTGCGGCAGGCGATGGAGCGCATCTTCAAAGCTTATGCGCCACTGCGCCAGAATATGCAAGCGTTGATCGACGCAGACGTGTTTGTCGTCGAAGATGTAATGGTGAACAGTATCTATGCGCAAGGCCTGCGGGCACTCGCGCGCATCTGCCGGAGCATCGGCGATGCGGACGCGGGCGAGTTCGACCGTCTGGCCGAGCGGGTCGAAGAGGCGCTGGTGAGCAAGTGCTATGACGACCGGCGCGGCATCTTTTTCGATCGCTGCGGGATGAACGAGGTCCCTTCCGCGGTAGTTACCGTCACTTCGCTGTTTCCCTTGATTCTCGATCGTCTCCCCTCCGCCATCGCCGATCGTTTGGTCGGCGAGCACCTCCACAACCGGGCTGAATTCTGGCTGCCCTATCCGGTGCCGAGCGTCGCCGCGACCGAGCCTTCCTTCGACCCCGAGGCCAAGACGCAGCTTCTCTGGCGCGGCTCGACCTGGGTGAACACCAATTGGTTCCTGGTGAACGGACTGCGCCGGCATGGGTTTGGCCCGTTGGCAGATGAGCTCGCCGCGCGCACCCTGGACATGGTGGGGCGAAGCGGCTTTCGGGAATATTACAGCCATTTTCGAGATGTCGTCCTC
>JAMCQI010000024.1 GCA_023381515.1 Chloroflexota bacterium
CGGGCGATCACCGACATGCGGGACATCGCGCTCGAAGCGCCGTGGAAGACGCTCGGGGGGAACGGAAAGGAAGACGATCTTGAATTCGTTTGGCTCGCCGCGTCGCAGCGCCAAAGCGCTTATGCCGAATGCGGCGAACGGCAGCACGTAGGCGCCCCATCCGAACAGCAGCGGGAGGAGCCGCCCCCACGTATAGGTCAGGAAACCCGGCGTGATCGCGAGGAGGCTCAAGAGCGTGATTGCGCCCAATGCCATCAACAGCACTCCCACGATCTCCCGTGTGAGCGCCGGATCGAGGCTGAACCCGAACTTGGGCAGCCTCGACTTGTTTTCTTCTGGATTCTTGATGCGCCTCGTCGCCATGATGATCCGGTTACCGTCACTCTGTGGAGCGAACGCCGAGATTCGAGTCTCGCCAGTGAAGCCGCGCGAACCTACATCCCTGACTGGGCCAGGCTTTCCCAATAGCCCGGGTCGGCGGGCGGCGGCGGCGGCATGCGGCCGCCTGGCCCTCCCGTGGGCCGCGTCGCTTCGCGGTCCCGTTTGTACTGCACGCCAGTTCCTCCGGCAGCCAACCGCAAGCTCAGGCGCAGACGCTGCTGCTCGGGATCGACGTCGATCACGCGCACCTGCACCATTTGTCCTTCCTGAACGACATCGCGCGGATGCAAAAAGCTCCCGTTCGCCAGTTCGGATACGTGGACCAGTCCCTCGACCCCGTCTCCCACGCGCACGAACGCGCCGAACGGAACCACGCTCGTGATCACGCCGTCGACGAGATCGCCCGGGTGGAGCTTCTCCGCCGCCATCGACCAGGGATTGCTCGTCAGGCGCTTGAGGCTGCACGCGATCCGTTTCTGGTCGCGGTTGACGTCCATGATGAACACCTGGACCTCCTGGCCCGGCGTCAGCACTTCGCGCGGGTGTTTCACGTATTGCCAGGAGAGCTCGGACACGTGAATGAGGCCCTCGACACCCCCGAGGTCGATGAACGCTCCAAAGTCGGTGATGTTGCGGACGATCCCGGTCCGCGTTTGCTGCGGCTGTATGGACGCCAGCGCCTGCTCCGCGTGCGAGACGGGTGGATTCGCGACCCGCTCGGACAGGATGAGTCGATTGCGTGCCCGGTCAAACTCGATGACTTTGACTCGTAGCGTGGTGCCGACGCAGCGGCCCAGCTCCTGCATTCGTTGATCGTCTGGCATCTGGCGTGGAAAGTTGATCAACTGCGAGGCCGGCACGAATCCGCGCACGTCCCCCAGGTCCACCAAGAGCCCGCCCCGATTATGGCCCACCACACGGAGCTCGAGCGTCTCGCCCTCCGCGTAGCTCTTTTCCGCCCGCCCCCAACCGGCGCCGGAGGAGGGTGCGTCCGCCGCCTCTGACTCTCCTTCCCCTTCCGCCGGCGACCCGCGAGCGGTCAATACGGCGTTCCAGTACCCTTCGTCGGGTGATTCCTCCCAGGGCTTGAACTCTGACATCGGGAAACTCCTCAGAGCCTGGCGCTCTAAATAAAAAATCGGCGCCTCCACCACTCGCGCGAATGTCCGAGAGGTGGAAATACCGACGTTAGCCCCACGAAACGCGTGGGGTCCCAACCACCAAGCGACTTATCCTCTCCCGCTACCCAAACCCGCGCGACACAAGCGAATCCGAGTTCATTATAAGCGCATTCGCGAGGATTTGTCAACAACAACCCGAGTCGAGGCATGGCTATTGCAGTCTGCCGCATCTTCGCCCAGCCTGTCTGGCAAATGAAAACGGCGATAGACTCCCTCTTTAGCTTGAGGGGGCCGGGGGTTAGTTCGGCCCGGCTGTCAAGCGACCTTGTCCAAGCCCCGCGAGTCGACGCAGCCGCGCGTCGGAACACGCGCGTCTGAAACAGCGCGTCGGAAACGTTGACAGCCCGGCCAAGTTGTGATAGCATAACCCAGAGCGCGGAAGGAATCGGCCAGTGCCTGCACGTCAAAGGAGACCTTCAATGGACCAAAGATCGCGTTCCGAACGCATGGTGCAGCGCCTGCGCGACTTTAGGGGTTCGATCCCGGACGTGGAAGCCTCCGCCGTCGTAAGCGCCGACGGCTTGATCGTCGCCTCTGACCTTCCCGCCGGCATCGAAGAAGACCGGGTATCGGCAATGTCCGCCGCGATGTTGTCCTTGGGCGACCGGATCGCCACCGAGTTGCGGCGGGGCGTGCTGGACCAGGTTTACATTCACGGAGAGAACGGGTACGTGGTCTTGATGTCTGCGGGAGAGGAGGCGGTGCTCACAGTCATGGCCCGGAAGGAAGCCAAGCTCGGTCTGATTCTCTACGATATGAAAAAGGCCGCCGCGGATATCTCGGCAATCATCTAGCGGCGAATCCCCATCGACATAGACCCTCTCTAAAACACGGAGCGACGCAGCCCCGTGTTTTTGTTGGGATGAGGAGCAATCGAAATGCCCAAATTCATATTTTGCACCGGCGGCGTCGTTTCTTCGGTCGGCAAGGGCGTCACGGTCGCCTCGATCGGCCGCATTCTCAAGGCGCGCGGCGTTCGGGTCTCGATCCAAAAGCTCGATCCGTACATCAACGTCGACCCGGGAACCATGTCCCCGTACCAGCACGGAGAGGTGTTCGTCACCGACGACGGCGCCGAGACCGACCTGGATCTCGGGCACTATGAGCGCATCGTCGACGAGAACCTCACCCGCGCCTCCAACGTGACGACCGGTCAGGTCTACGCCGAGGTGATCGCCAAGGAGCGGCGCGGCGACTTTTTGGGCGGCACCGTGCAGGTCGTCCCTCACATAACGAACGAGATCAAGCGGCGGATCGCGCTGGCGGCCAAGGAATCGAACGCGGACGTGCTCATCGTCGAGGTGGGCGGGACGGTCGGCGACATCGAGAGCCTCCCGTTCCTGGAAGCGATCCGTCAGATGCGCAAGGACATCGGGCGCGAGCACGTCATGTACATCCACGTCACCCTCCTGCCCCACATCGGATCGACCGGCGAGCTCAAGACCAAGCCGACGCAGCACAGCGTCAAGGAGCTCCGCGCCATCGGAATCCAGCCGAACGTCATCGTGTGCCGCTCCGACTATCCCATCGAAGACAGCCTGCGCGACAAGATCTCGCTCTTTACGGACGTGGAAAAGGACGCCGTCGTTCCCCTCGTGAGCGCCAAGACCATTTACGAAGTACCCCTGATCCTGGAAGACCTCGGCCTCGGCAAGCTCTTGGTTGACCGGCTCGGCCTCACGGTGCACGCGCCCGAGCTCGCCGCCTGGCGCGAGCTCGTCCAGCACATCCACACTCCCAAGGACTCGGTCCGCGTCGCCGTCGTGGGCAAATACGTCGAGCTGCCGGACGCCTACATCAGCGTCCGCGAAGCGCTGTTCCACGCCAGCCTCTACAACAACCGGTCGGTCGAGATCGACTGGATCCTCTCGGAGGACCTCGAACATGACAAATCGTTCGAGCGGCTGACCCAGGCGGACGGCATCGTCGTGCCCGGCGGATTCGGAGAGCGGGGC
>JAMCQI010000064.1:0-16562 GCA_023381515.1 Chloroflexota bacterium
GAAAGTGTTTCTCGCGGTGTCGGCCCAGAACCCGCAAGCACGCGGTGACGGTGCGTTGATGGGGTGCGAGGATCGCACCCATGAAGAGGACCAGGGCATACTTCCAGATGCGTTTGGAAAAGTGCGGCGCAAAAAGCGAAATCAGTGTAGAATAGCTATTGGGCAGGGTGAGCATGAACCGTCCTCTTGGCTGAGAGATGGTTTAGCTTACCCTGCCTTCTCTGTTCTTTCAAATGGATAAAGTCCAGCTTAGCATCGATTTAGTCTTCCTCTCCTTCAATTCCAGTAATTTTCGGGAAAGTAACTACAGCCTTGCGGACGTTCTAACCTGGGAAATTCCTTTGCGTCTCTGAGCAAAGGGTTTGGTGGGACACGTTAGTATGAGCAAAAAAATCACGCGAGCTCAGGTTCGTAAACACGCACCGGCGCGGATTGCGAAAGCGGCGAGCCCTGCACGTCGTCCTCGCAAAACCTCGCAGCGCGTTCAGTCTGTTGCGCGCGCCCTAAAGATCTTGAACGTGCTGCTCGATTACGCAGAAGGCGCAACCCCAAAGGAGTTAGCTCGTAGGACCGGGCTCAACGTGAGTACTGCTTACCATCTCTTGAACACCCTTGCGGAAGAAGGTTACTTGAGTTGGCGTCCGAACGGCGTGGTCCAACTCGGCCCCGCGATACCCAAGCTATACACAGGATTCTTACACCGCGCTCAGCCCACCGAGCGCCTCGTCGAGATCGTCCTGAGTCTGGCCAGAAGTACTCTGGAGACATGCTATCTGGTCGCCTGGCAATACGGCGACGTGGTTATCCAATTCATGGTTGAGACTCCCCTTCCGTTAAAGGTCGCGGGGCCCAATGTTGGAACCTGGGACCACGCTCATGCGCGCGCCTCAGGCAAAGCGATGCTGGCTTACCTATCGCCACCAGAGCTCGATGCCTACCTCAAGACTCACCCCTTAATTCTCCTGACCCCCAATACAACCGGTGACAGTGAGACCCTGAAGGCCGAACTCGTACGTGTTCGAAGCCAAGGTTATGCGATGGACTTGGAAGAACTCGCCCTAGGTGTCTGCTGCCTGGCGGCACCTGTCTTGTCATCTGACGGCACGGCAGAGGCGGCCGTGGCCGTCGCCGCTCCCACTGCGCGATTCCAACAAAACGTGGATGCCCTCAAGCAGCTGGTTATGGAGAAAGCAAGGGAGGCTGGCTTGGCGCTTGGGTTGGGCACATCGGATGGGACGGCAGCAGCCCGGCACGACCAGCTCGGCGAAGGAGGATGAGTAGGCGTCAACCAGATTGATCAGAGCAAACCAACAACCGAACCACCAAACGATCGAGTCGCGTACGCCCAAGGAGGAACTCAAAATGCACAAGCGACAAATGAACCACCTTTTGCTGTTTATCGCGCTGCTCACGGTCGTGTTCGTCTTGTCGGCGTGTTCGGGGACCCCGGCGACGCAAGCTCCCCCGGCTCCTACCGCTGCAGCGGCCCAACCGGCGGCGCCCACCTCCGCTCCCGCGGCAAGCTCAAAGAAGGTCTTGCTAGTCACCGGCACCGGGGGACTGGGCGACCAGGGCTTTAACGACCTGGGCAATTCAGGAGCCCAGAGGGCCGCGAAAGACTCCGGCGTTACGGTTGACGTCCATCAAACCAAAGAGGTAGCGGAGCTTGAGCAGGTGTACCGCACGGCGGCGTCGGGCGGCCAGTACGCCCTGATCATCGGACTAGGATTCGAACAGGGCGATCCAGCCAATCTGGTTGCCAAGGACTTTCCCAAGCAGAATTTCGCAATCGTCGATTCGTCCTCGTCCCAGCCGAACGTCGAAGGTGTCCTGTTCCGCGAAGAAGAAAACGGATTCCTTGCAGGCGTCGTCGCCGCCAATCTTACCCAACAAACAGATCTGGCCGGGATCAACAAGGACAAGGTGATCGGAATCGTGCTCGGCGCCGACGTGCCGAGTGTGCGACGGTACGCATTCGCCTATGAGGCCGGCGCGAGAACCGTAGACTCCCAAGTCAAAGTTCTCGTGGGCGTGGTAGGCGATTTCTCTGACCAAGCCAAAGCCAAGGAGTTGGCTCTCGCCCAGATCGACCAGGGAGCGGACGTAGTCTACCAGGTTGCCGGCGGCGCCGGACTGGGAGTCTTTGGCGCTGCGGAAGCCAAGGGAGTATACGCAATCGGCGAAGGCAGCAACCAGAATCTGCTCCACCCTACTTACATCGTTGCCAGCTCGTTCAAGCGAATGGATAACGCCGTTTACGGCGCCATCGAGGATGCGTTGGCGGGCAAGTTCAAGGGCGGAGCCTACAATTATGGATTTGCCGAGAACGACCTGGTGGTCACGATGGATGGTTCACAGGTCAAGTTGTCGGACAAAGCGACGGCAGCCTTAAAGGACTATCAGGCCAAGCTCGCGGCCCGCTCCATCAAGCCGCCGACCACCCAGGACGAATTCAACGCCTATTTGACGAGTATCGGAATCAAATAGGTTCCATTTGCTCTCGCTCGGGTACTGGGCACATTGCGAACGCCCAGTACCCGCTTTCACAATCTCAGTCTTTGCCGCGGCGAGGGGCCTGTGATCGTCAGAGCCTTGCCAAGCATGCTCGATCGCGTATCGGTTCACCGTGACGGGACGAGAGGATAGATGATAGGCCCAGGGACAATCGACAACGCTCAGGACGCCGAGGGTAAGCCTCTGCTCGAGTTGCATGGGATCACCAAGCTATTTGGTTCAACCCTGGCCAATGATCACATTTCATTGACGATCGAGCGAGCCGAGATACATGCTCTGTTGGGCGAGAATGGCGCGGGCAAATCCACGCTGATGAACTTGTTATACGGGCTGTACCGTCCGGACAGCGGCACGATCGACGTGGGCGGCCGGCGCGTGGAAATCAACTCCCCCCGGGACGCGGCCTCCCTTGGCATCCAGATGGTGCATCAGCACTTTATGCTGGGCCTGCCATTCACCGTAGCAGAGAACGTCGTCCTCGGCAACGAACCTCACCGGCTGCGGTTCCTGCTTGATTCGAAGAAAGCCGCGGATCAGGTCCGGGCGCTCTCCGAGCGGTATGGGCTGCAGGTAGACCCAAATGCGAGGATCGAATCGCTTTCAGTCGGGGAGAGACAGCGAGTTGAGATTCTCAAGGCCCTGTATCGAGAGGCCGAGATCTTGATTCTGGACGAGCCCACGGCCGTCCTCACCCCACCTGAGACCGAGCAGCTGTTCGCGGTGATGCGCCGGCTCCGGGCCGACAACAAATCCGTGATTTTCATTTCGCACAAATTGCGTGAAGTGCTCTCGATCGCGGATCGCATCACGGTATTGAGGCGGGGCCAGTTGATCTCCACCTGTGCCGCCAAGCAGGCCACGGAACGAGAGTTGATCGAGATGATGGTTGGGCATCTGGTCGACTGGCAACCAACCGAGGCCTCACCCGGCGTTGGGCCTTGCCTCCTGGAGGTTCGAAACCTGCAGTTCACGGACCGACGCGCCAGAGTCGAGATCGTCAAAAACGTTTCTTTCGAAATCCGGGCGGGCGAAATCCTGGGCATCGCTGGGGTCGAGGGAAACGGGCAGCGCGAGCTGGTCGAAATATTGTGCGGACTCCGCCCAGCGTCGGGCGGGACGCTGACGCTCGATCAGAAGAACCTCATCCACGCCTCGCCAAGAGAAATCATGGAAGCCGGCGTTGCGTGCATCCACGAGGACCGCCAGGCGATCGGTATCATCGGCGATTTTACGCTTGCCGAGAATCTGATCCTCGGCAAGCATTGCTATCGTCCGTTCGCTCGCAATCAAATGCTCGACGGCAAGGCGATCGAAGAACATGCTCAGACCCTAGTCCAAACCTTTGACGTGCGTCCCGGAACGACCGAGCTGAAAGCCAAGTACCTATCGGGAGGAAATCAGCAAAAGCTCGTCGCGGGCCGTGAGTTGAGCTCGAATCGCGTCAAGTTGCTCATCGCCGCGCAGCCGTCGCGCGGATTGGACGTCAGTGCGACCATGTTCATCTATCAAAAGTTGCGCGAAATGCGCAACAAAGGTACAGCCGTCTTGCTGATCTCGGCGGACCTCGACGAGCTAAAATTGTTGAGCGACCGGATCGCCGTGATTTTTCGGGGGGAGATCGTCGCCTGCAAGCCGTCGCTCGAGTTCACGGACACGGAGCTCGGCGCGCTCATGCTGCGCGGCCGCCCGGCCGCGGATGCCTGCGTGGGAACCCAATGTATCCGTTGACCAGAGCCGCGATCCAACGCGTCAGGCAGAAAGGATCGGAATTACTCGCGGGCGGGTTGGCCGTCTCCGGCCTAAGTTTTCTGATGGCTTTTGGCGTTGCAACTATTCTCATACTGCTTGCCGGGTTCGACGTGGTCCGCGGCTATGAGACAATGCTAAAGGGCGCCTTTGGCAGCCCAGTTGCGATCGGGGATGTTTTGGCCCGCTCCACTCCGCTCGTTTTCACCGGGCTCTCGGTTGCCATCGCGTTTCGCTCGGGGCTGTTCAACGTTGGGGCAGAGGGGCAGCTGCTGCTCGGCGCAATGGCCGCCGCGCTGGTCGGTCTCATCCCAGGCCTCCCCGCGGTTTTACACATCCCGCTTGCATTTTCTGCTGCGGCTTTGACCGGCGCGCTCATCGGGACTGTACCCGCCTATCTGAAGGCTCGGTTTGGCGCCCACGAAGTGATTACGACCCTCATGCTCAATTATGTCGTTATCCTCTTTACCGGATACCTTGCCAACTACCCGTTCCATCCCCTGGGTGAGTTGTCTCCGGCGACCGCCAAAATCGCTGCGAGCGCCGAATTGCCGCGGCTGATACAGGGAAGCCAATTCAGCCCCGGTATCTTTATCGCAGTGGGCGCGGCAATCCTGTTCAGCGTGATTCTGAACCGTTCGGTGATCGGATACGAGATCCGAGCGGTCGGGTTCAACTCTCAGGCGGCAGCAGCCAAGGGTATCAAACAAGCGCGCAGCTGGATGATCGCCCTGGGACTGGCGGGAGCTGCCGCCGGACTCGGGGGAGCCGGCGAGGTTCTAGCCGTACACCGGCGCTTTATCGTCGGTTTCTCACCGGGCTATGGTTTCGACGGCATTGCCGTTGCCCTTATGGCTCAGAGCAACCCCTTAGGCACCATTCCGGCGGCTCTTCTCTTGGGCGCCATCCGGACTGGCGCGCTCGTCATGGACCAGACGACCAAGATCCCCGGGGATTTCGTGACCGTCATTCAAGGTCTTGTCCTGGTATTCCTTGCCGCGCCCGGTCTCTTCCAATTGCTTCGCAGGAGACATCGTCCGGAGGATACCTCGCCGCTGCTAAAAGGTGCAGTTCTCGATGCCGTTCACAGTAGATCAGATTCTTAGCCTATTGGCATCCGCCCTGCGCCAGACGACTCCAATTGGCGTAGCCGCGATTGCCATCACCCTTTCGGAAGCGTCCGGGGTCATCCACTTGTCCGCCGAAGGCATAATGCTCTCGGCGGCGCTGAGCGGCGTCATAGGTTCCTATGCAACCGGCTCACCGTGGATTGGCCTAGCGGTGTCGCTCTTGACCGGCCTGCTCATCGGCGTGGCGCAGAGTTTTGCGAACATCAATCTAAAGGCCAACCAGGTTGTCGTCGGATTCGGAATCAATTTTCTGGGAACCGGGATGACTCCGATCCTGCTTCAACGGGTCTTTGGGAACCGCGGGCGTTCCGCGGAGGTCCAGGGCTTGCCGGTCGTTCATTTGTCCGCAATGCGCGACATACCATTTCTCGGGCCGGTTTTGGACGGACAGGGCATCCTGTTCTTTGTCATGATCGCGCTGGTCGTCGTCGTGTGGCTGATACTCCAGCACACGCCGTTGGGTCTGCAGATCCGCATGGCGGGCGAGCATCCCGTTGCGGCAGCAACAGCCGGCGTTCGATTGAACTTGATCCGACACGTATGCGTGATCACCAGTTGTGGATTGTGCGGCATTGCCGGCGCGGAGCTCTCTCTCGGACAATTGTCTCTTTTCGGGCGAGACATGGTATCGGGTCGCGGCTTCGTCGCCGTAGCAGCCAACGTCGTGGGCGGATGGCAACCCGTTGGAAGTTTTCTGGCCAGCCTCCTCTTTGGCCTTGCTCAAGCATTTCAGTTGCGCTTGCAGGGCGGCGCCATTCCGAATCAATTCGTCCAGATGATACCCTATCTTTTGACCGTGCTGGTCATTTGCGGAGTCGGCGGCTTGAGGCCACCGAGAAAGTTAGGCGTCCCTTACGATCCTGAAGAAAAGTGAGTATGACCCGATCGCGGCTCCACGTCACGCGCCGCTCGAAAAGCAAAGACCCGCTGGCGCACGCGCCGGGGGCCGCCATCTGAATAGCAAGTCGCGGATCGATCTGACTCGACGGGGCGAATCGAGCTCATAGTATTCGGGGAGGAGGGATGACAATCAAGGGCTATAAGAATCTTATCGGCGGGAAATGGGTGGAGTCTTCGACCGGTGCAACCTTCGAGACGCGAAACCCTGCTGCAGTAGACGAGGTGCTCGGAGTCTTCCCGATGGCATCGCCGCTCGATGCTTCGAATGCAATTGCCGCGGCTCAAGAAGCGTTCTGTGCGTGGGCGAATACGCCGCCGCCGAATCGAGGAGCGATCCTGGACCGAGCGAGCCAACTCATCGCCGCGCGCTTGGAGGATTTGGCAATCACCCTAACCCGCGAGGAGGGGAAAACCCTCGCCGAGGCGCGAGGCGAGGTTGCGCGTGCTCGTGATATTTTCCGATACTACGCCGGCGAGGGTTGGCGCAGCGACGGAAGTGTTCTGCCGAGTAACACGAGCAACGAGCTCTTGTACACACGGCGAGAGCCGCTGGGAGTGGTCAGCATTATTGCGCCCTGGAATTTTCCCATTGCCATCCCCGCCTGGAAGATCGCCCCGGCCCTGGTCTACGGGAATGCAGTCGTTTTCAAGCCGGCCTCGTTCACGCCGCTGGTGGGGTTGCGCCTGGTGGAGATTCTCGTCGAGGCCGGCTTGCCGGCGGGCGTGATCAACTTTGTCACCGGCTCGGGACGTGACGCCGGCAACGAGCTGGTAGCCAATCCGCAGGTCAATGCGATCAGTTTCACCGGCTCTAATACGGTTGGAACCGGCATCTACAGCCAAGCCGTTCGCAACATGGCGCGTGTGCAGTTGGAAATGGGCGGGAAAAACCCGACCGTCGTTCTGAACGATGCAAATCTGGACCTTGCATTGGACATCGTCATGAAAGCGGGCTTTGGGCTTACGGGACAGGCCTGCACGGCGACGAGCCGCGTCATTGTCGAGAGCGGGATCGCGGACGAGTTCTCCGCAAGATTGAGCGCAGCCGCCAAGAGCCTGGTCGTCGGAGACGGGACGGACGAAAAGACACAAATGGGCCCGGCCGTCAGCCAGGGCCAATTGGATACGGACTTGGGTTTCGTCAAGATCGGCAAAGAGGAAGGCGCACGGCTTGTCACTGGCGGCGAGCGGCTCAAAGGTCCGGGTTACTACGTCGAACCTACCGTGTTCGATCACGTCGGCCCACAGATGCGAATCGCGCAAGAGGAGATCTTTGGTCCGGTGATCAGCATCCTGCGCGCCGCAAACTTTGAGGATGCGCTGCGACTCGCCAATGGAATTGGCTTCGGCCTCTCGGCGGCCATCATGACCCGGGACCTGGCCAAGGCTTTTGAATTTGCCAACCGGGTCGACGCGGGTGTCGTCAAGATCAACGAGCCGACCACTGGTTTGGCGCTGCAAGCGCCGTTCGGCGGATTCAAGCATTCGAGCGCCAACACGTTCAAAGAGCAGGGCCAGGCCGCGGCCGAATTTTACACACGGACAAAAACCGTCTACGTTGCGCACGGCTAGAAGAGAACAGCATCTCAATCCCAAGGAGTGCATCGTGGCAAAGTACAAGATTCAACCTGTGAGCACCGGTTCATTTGCCAAGGCGGAGACGTCGCTGTTGTACTATCTGGCGGATGATCGCAATCCCGGCATCAAGATCCCGGCCGTTTACTGGATGTTCGTGGTTCGCGGGGCGGACACATTGGTTATCGTCGACAACGGGCCGGGCGATCCGCAAGTCTGGGGGACCCGCTACCATCACCTCTACGACCGGACGCCCGAGCAAGACCCCATTGCCGCACTGAAGAACATTGGAATTTCGGCCGAGGATGTCGACGTTGTAATCAACACCCATCTGCATTGGGACCACTGCCATGCAAACCACCGGTTCCCCAAGGCAACAATCCGCATTCAACAAAGAGAGATCATCGAAGCCTTGAATCCGGTCCCGGCACACCGGTCTCTATACACTCCCGTAAGCGCCAATCCTCCGTGGACTCAAGCTTTGGGTCAAACCGTCCCGGTGAACGGCGATGCCGAGATTCTACCCGGCATCACTGCCATCGCGCTGCCGAGCCATACGATCGGTTTCCAGGGAGTGCTGGTCGAGACTGCAGAAGGACCGATTCTGATCGCCGGAGATATTCTACCCTATTTCGACAACTGGACCGGTCGATGGGGGTACAAACACATTCCGAGCGGGATCTTCGAAGCCAGCCTTCACGAGTACTATGCCTGTTTCGACAAAATCGAGAAGATCGCGCCGGTTGCGATTTTGCCGGGAGTCGATCCAAAGGTGTCAGCAAAACAGGTCTATGGATAGGCTCCATAGCGGTGGAACCTGGAACGGGCCTCTGACCACTGGCTCCTCAAAGCCATTTACTCTGGTTACGGGCGGTGCTGGCCGTTTGGGGCAGGCGCTGGTCGCGTCGCTCGTCCAGCACGGTTGTCGAGTCCGAGTATTCGACCTTGCCGCCGCCGTTGCCCACGCGCGGTTCCATTCTGAGGTCGAAACCGTCGCCGGCGACCTTTGCACACAGAACGATGTCAAAGCCGCGGTCGAGGGAGTTGATATCGTCATTCACCTGGCAGCGATCATGGCGCCTCAAAGCGAGCAGCAGCCCGACACCGCGTACAAGGTCAATGTAAGTGGAACGCAAACCCTACTCGACGCGCTTCCCGACGGCGTCCATCTCATTCACGCTTCGTCAGTCGCTGCTTACGGCGTTCCAAAGTCGATCCCGGTGACGACAGACCACCCGCAAGATCCAGTGGACGTCTATGGCAAAACCAAGCAGGAGTCCGAGTCCCTTGTCCGAACGCGCGCCTCGCATTGGACGATCCTGCGAATCGCGCCCATTTCTGTGCCAGCCGTTTACGATCTTCCCGAGCCGTGGCCTTTTGCCCGAGAACAGAAAGTCGAATTCGTGGCGACCCAGGACGTGGTAACAGCCGTGACCAAGTTAGCAGCGGGCCCGCAGAGCAGCGGATCGATTCTCAATCTCGCGGGCGGGGCGGGTTGGCAAATGACCGCTCAGGAATATTCGAACGCGGTATCGCAAGCCCTTCATCTCGACCCGGCCTGGGCCACCTTCCAGGCAAGCCCCGGCTGGGGCGGATGGTACGATACGACCGCATCACAGGAACTCTTGAATTACCAACTGACCCGTTTCCCGGCTTACATCGAAATGCTAAAGTCGCTTTATCGAGACCTCATCGGGTGATTTCGTCGTCGCCCGACTTGCGTATCACAGACTCATTCTCGTCCGAGAATGCCACATAAGGAAGGAAAAAATGCGTGAGGAAGAATTGCTCGTCATGGAGAGACAGTTGCCCGACGCCATCCAGTGGAAACATCGTCTGGGTAACCAATACACTCAAAAGGGCCGGTCACTCGTGGCCAAGGTTACGCGCCCGGAAATCAGCGTCAAGCAGTCCATCGACATGGCGGTCAAGGCAATCGGCGGGATCAAACAAGCCATCCGGCCTGACGACAAGGTATTGCTCAAGGCCAATTTCAACAGCGACGATCCGTTCCCGGCGTCGACCGATCTAGGGTTCCTGACCGCAGTCATCGAACTCTTGCGTGAAGAAGGGATCCACGACCTGACGCTCGGCGAGAGATCCGGTTGGCCCTGGATGCCAACCGACCGGGTGCTGCGGCGGATGAAAGTATACGATGCGATGAAAGCACTGGACGTACCGGTCATCGATTTTGACCACGCCGAGTACGTGGATGTCCAGCTCGAGGGAAGCGTCTTTTTCCCATCGATCGGCATCCCCAAGCCGGTCCTGGATTTCGACAAGATCATTTATCTTCCGTGCATGAAGCACCATTTTCTTGCGGGGTTCACGATGAGCATCAAGCTCACGACGGGGATGGTCTACGTCGTGGACATGAAGCATTTGCATTTTCACGAACCACTCAAGGAAAAGATCGCAGAATTCGCTCTCGCCGTCCAACCGGATTTGATCATCATGGACGGCCGGAAGGCATTCATCAGCGACGGACCCGATCACGGTACTCTCGTCGAGCCCGGCGTGATCATGGCTTCCGGAGATCAACTGGCGATCGACGTAGAAGGCGTGCGGATTCTCCAATCGTACGGCCCGCCGGCGAGTAAGGAAGCCGTCTATCTGATTGCGGGGGACGTGTGGGAACTCGATCAAATCGCTCGGGCGCGCATGTTCGGAATCGGCGCAACGAGCGATGATAAGATCCAAATCATCAAAGTGAACTGAGGCGAGACAGGTCTGCCACTTACGCATGGCCGTCAGGCCATCGCGAGGGGTTGTGGCATAAAGGGGATTTACTTCTGATGGAAATAGACGGGGTAAAGGACTATGCCGTTGGACTGGCTGCGCGGCTTGAAGGGACGCCCGTCGAGTCTGAGATGCGAGCCATCGTAAAGGACCTTGAATGGGCGATGAAGAAAGTGTACGTGCGAAAACCTTCGGGCAAGGAACGAGTTGAGTCGATCGCCGCGAGCGCGAGGAAGCTGTCGGATTCACTCGATCCAGCGCGCGGCTGGAACGATTCTGCACACGAGGCGTTCGACGAGCTCGAGGACTCTGTGCGTCGCTTGCGCATCGAGATCGCGCGGGACACGCAGACGGCTACTTGACGCTCCAATATGGCCGGATCATCTCGCGCGATCCTTATGCACGGCGTCGATCGACCAATGGGAAACAATGCTCGGACTACGAACAAGACCTTCCAGGCTTGGCACCGGAAGGTCTTGTTGTCGCGGGGGCTGCTCCTATGCCACCTTCTGGCGAGTTCGAGAACGCAGATTGCCGGGTCAGGGCGGTTTGATAATCAGCTGACATTTTGGTCGCGAGTGGGCCAACAAATCACCCTGAACCCAGCGAAGGGTCCCATTCCACCAGCAGAGATTCTTCGCTCCGCTCAGAAGTGCGCTCAAGCCGACTCTGCTAATGCCCTGGTTGCCGGGCCTGGAGTACGCCGCCGTGATGACGGAAAGAGATAGAGTCAAGGCCAGTCTGACGTTCGCCAAGCCCGATCGAGTTCCGCGCGACTTGTGGGCTTGGCCTTTTGTCATCCTGTTTCGACGGCAAGAGCTAGATACCCTCACGGCCGAGTTTCCACTGGATATCGGCTCCGTCGGGTCACGTTACGGCTGGAGCGAGCAAGCCATCACAGAGTGTGCCAAGGCGGGCACATATGTAGATGACTGGGGAAGCGTCTGGCACGTGAGCGAGCCCGGGCTCTTGGGCGAGGTGAAAGTGCCTTTACTGGCCCGCTGGGAGGCGTTCGATCGATTTGAACCGCCTTGGAGATTAATCCGAGAGCGTGATCTCTCCAAGATAAATCGAGAATGCGGTCAGAGCAGCAAGTTCATGTTGTCTGGGGTATCCGCGCGTCCGTTCGAACGCTTACAGTTTCTGCGCGGCACAGAAGAACTGTTCGTAGATATCGCTAACGGGACCAGGGAGTTCTCGGGGCTTTTGAAGATCGTCCACGAGTTCTACCTGGAAGACATTCGCAGTTGGTGCAAATCTGACGTGGATGGCATCCTTTTCATGGATGATTGGGGGGCAAACGATCGCCTGCTGATCAATCCGGCCGTATGGCGCGAGATTTTTAAGCCGCTCTATAAGGATTATTGTGACGAGATCCACGCCGGCGGCAAGTTCGCGTTCTTTCACTCGGACGGAAACATCGAGGCGATCTTCCGAGACCTCATCGAGGTTGGAATCGATTCGATCAATTCGCAACTTTCATGCATGCAAATTGACGAGCTCGCTCGACTCTACAAGAGCAAGGTAACATTTTGGGGTGAATTAGACCAACTACACCTTCTGCCTTTCGCCAATACTCATCAAATTCGGCAGGCGGTTGGTCGTTTGCGCTCCGCGTTCGACGATGGGTCCGGCGGTGTAATTGCTCAATGCGTGTGGGGCAAGGATGCCCCAATGAACAACATCCGGGCCGTGTTCGACGCGTGGAATCGATGAAGTAGCACCGCTCGAATTCCTCCGAAGTCACGCCTTCGGGGAGGTTCCAGAGAATGACTGACTCGATCATGACGATTGAGCTCGCGCAGGCCGGGTCCGGGGAACCGGGTTCTCGCCATGACGCGGGCGTAATCGTTTCTCCGCGTTCCCGGACTGGATGGGAGATGTCGTTTCGGTGCCATGACGCGCCATGCTATGCTTGCCGTGCCAGGCCGCCAACCCTAGCACCGGCGGGTCCCACTCGTGCCGGGGTTCGCATTGACACATTTCGATCACGACGCGGTTGCCATCGAAGCTTGCTGAAACCATAAAGGTCTCTCCGAGGACTATACTCGGACGCGGCGCGTTCCCGGCGAAGGCGACCACAAGGGATCGCCCCTACATGTGGCTAACCACCAGACCTAATCTGGTGATTGTACACATCGCGTAGGGGCAGCGCCTTGTGCCTGCCCAATTGTGGGCGACCACAAGGGATCGCCCCTACATGTGGCTAACCACCAGACCTATACGTTGCGTGGGAGGCGATACGTAGTATAATGTGAACGAACGCTTGGCTTGCGCCGGGGCACGTGTCGTGCGCCCTGGCGCAAGAGCGAGTAAAATCAGGATTGCACCTAACGGTAATCGCAGTCCAATCACAAGATGTTTTTCACAAAGCACCATTCTTTTGATACGCTTGCGCGCATCAATGGCAGGTGCTTTTTTGGTTAGTGGACGTCGCGGACTTGCTGTTCGGCCTGTTGCGTCAAGAGTGCCGCTGGGGTGCCGCCTGCAGGCGGTTGGCTCAGAGATGCAGACGGGCCGCCTGGAGCGGGCAGTTGGGTTTGAACCGCAGCCGCGATGCCGGCTGATGCCGGGAGCGCCTTTTGTGATTGATCGAGTGTCAACCTCTACGCGGAGAATCAGCCATTGAGAAGCATACGCGATCTCCTAATTGGGCCGCCCATTCCCAGCATGTCCTTTGCTCAAGAGAGGCTGTCGAGCTTTCGCGCGCTCGCGGCATTGTCGCCTGACGCGTTGTCGTCGATCGCTTACGCCAATCAAGAAATCTTCCTGGGGCTCGTCGTCGCCGGCGCGGCCGGCCTGGCCTTTTCGTGGTACATCGCGCTGGCGATCGCGGCGCTGCTGGCGATGCTGGCGCTCTCCTATTCCCAAACGATCCGCGCGTACCCCAGCGGCGGAGGCTCGTACACGGTCGCGCGCGAGAACTTGGGCGTGAACCTGGGGCTGGTGGCGGCCGCGGCGCTGATGGTCGACTATGTGTTGAACGTGGCGGTCAGCGTGACCGCGGGCGTGGCGGCGGCTGCGTCCGCCTTTCCGGAGCTTTGGCCTCATCGCGCCGTCTTGTCCCTGCTCCTCCTGGCGGTTGTGACCATCGCGAACTTGCGCGGACTTCGCGAGTCCGGCGCGATCATGACCGTGCCCGTCTATTTCTTCCTGGCGATGTACCTCGCGATGATCGCCGTCGGCATCGTGCGCGCTGTGGTGGAAGGTCCCGGTTCATTCGCGGCAACCACGCCGGCGCCGGCGGCGCCGTTGACGCTGTTCCTGGTCCTGCACACCTTTTCCGCCGGCTGCACGGCATTGACCGGCGTGGAATCGATCAGTAACGGGGTGCCCATCTTCAAATCGCCCGAAGTCAAACACGCCAATCAGACGATGGCCGCGATGGCTGTCTTGATGGGCATCCTTTTCATGGGGACGACCGGGCTGACACAATACTTTGCAATCGTCGCCGGGCCAGAAGAGACGATTCTCTCTGCAATGGCACGACACATTTGGGGATCGGGCGTGTTCTACCTACTGGTGCAAGCATCGACACTGCTCGTTTTGACGGTCGCGGCGAATACCAGCTTCGTCGGCTTTCCCCGCGTCGCTTCGATCGTGGCCCGCGACGGCTATCTGCCCCGCCAACTGACGTTCTTGGGTGACCGATTAGTCTATTCGAATGGAATCGCCCTGCTGGCCGGGCTGGCCGGCGTGCTCGTCTTGGTCTTTGAGGGCGATACACACGGCCTGATCCCTTTGTTCGCAATCGGCGCGTTCCTGGCGTTCACTCTCTCGCAAGGCGGGATGGTCGTACATTGGTTCAGGGAACGGGGCAGAAACTGGCAAGTGAAGGCGTGCCTGAATGGCTTGGGCACGATGCTTACGTGTTTGACGCTGGTGGTCATCGGGCTGAGCAAATTCCTGGACGGGGCTTGGATCGTCGTTCTGGTAATTCCATTGGTCGTACTGGGCTTTCGAAGGATTCACGGGCATTACGAGGAAGCGGCCGCCGAGTTGGCGTTACTCGGCAGCCCGCTCCCATTGAAGGCGCTGCCGCCTCCGCGGATCGTTCTGCCCATCGCAAGCCTCCATCGTGGGGTCATCAAGGCGCTGCGATATGCACGCTCGATCTCCCGCAACGTGACCGTGGTGTACGTGGAGATTCAGCCGGGAAGCGGTGAACAACTGCGGGAGCAGTGGAGCAGATTTGGGTTGGACGAGGACGCGAAGCTGGAGGTTGTTCCTTCGCCCTATCGGTCGGTGATCGTCCCCCTGCTGGACTATCTCGATCGCACGGACAAGGAGCATAACGACGGGCAACTGGCGGCCGTGCTGCTGCCGGACCTGGTCACGGCTCACTGGTGGGAAGCTCTATTACACAATCAGACTACATGGGTTATCAAGCTGGCGCTACTCTATCGGCGACACACGTTCAGCAAGACGCGGGCCATAATCGACGTGCCGTTTTACTTGAGAGAGTAGTTGATCGAAACGAGAGCTAAGCAGCCCCCTCTTGATTGGACTGTTGGGAAAGGTCTGAGCGTAAAAGGCGTGCGGCGTGAGGCTTTCCTTGCGCAGAAACCGGCTTTCTTGGACAATACCTTCGCCAAAAACCCGTTTTCTAGCAGAAAACGGGTTGCGGTCCACGCTCGCGCAGGAGACCTGGCGAAAGTCCTGCAACGAGAAAACGAGTCGCGGACCACTTTGGTAACTCGTGATCGGGCGTCCGACGCAGAATACCGCCCCTCACCTCAAGGGGCTGTCCAGAAAGTAAGTCTGGGCGGCCCCTCCAGGTGAAGAAATTGGCTTTTTCGGACCCGGGATAGTAGGCCCGCGATCACAATTCGCAAATCTCCTCATGGTGGTGGGAACGACTGAAGTCGTCACTACGACTTTTCCACCAGAGCGCTCGATGGTTCCCATCTCGCCCGTTACCGTTAAGGGCTGTCCAGAAAGGCACGGAACGCCGCGCCTGGATTTCGGTTAAGTGTTTTTTTGGACAGCCCCGGCTGGGGCGCTCACCTTGATCGGCGAGGCTGTGCCGGCGCATTGCGGTGGTCGTTCTTGGGCGACCAGCTCAGGAACCGATAGATCGGATAGAGCTGGCCAAAACGGGTGAGGATCTCCTCGGCGATACCCTCGGTGCAGAGCCTGCGATCATCAGGAGCGTAGGTGATCCCCAACCTCAGCTCGTGTCCCCCCGGCTTGTACTTGTCGATCGTCGAGTTCAGCACTCCGGCATTGACCAGCCGGCTTGCTTTGGCGCGCAATACATCCTGGTAGCCGATCGGGCGGTCTTCGCCCCGCACGAACTGGATGAGCCGGAGAGTGTGCTCGCCACCCAACTCCGCCAGCATGTTCCGAAAATCCCCGCGCGCCTGAGACCCATCCTGAAGGCGATTCTTGAGGTTCTGCCCGTCGACCCAGGCCTTGCCACTGACGTAGAGCTCGACCGCAAAGCCTTCCTTGTCGATCCGCGCGGCGAGCATGGCATTCGCGTAAAAGTGCCCCAAGTCATCGATCAGCTCTTTCTTCATCAGCTTGATCGTCGCCTCGGACTTGCTGTAGCGCAACGTCATGAACTCGATTCGCGCGGTGGCGGGCGAGATGCGGGAGGCGCTGATGAGCCACTGCGGCATCCAATGCGGGTGCAATTCCCATTTGCGCCGCCGGATGGCCGGGTAGATCGTGCGGTGAAGCGCGACGAGCTTATCCCGCACGCGCTCACGCTCGCCGTCGTATTCGGCGTTCGTGCTCAGTCCGCTTTCAAACAGCGCGTAGTCAGAGGCAGTAAAGTACGATTCCTTAGCTGGCATGTGTTTCCCGTCGTCAGATGTATCGGCGCCGAAGGAGGAGCGAGGAGCAGAGGGCGATCAACAGACTGACCGCGCTCACGGCTCCGCCCAGAATCAGCGACGATGGTGTGTATTGAAAAACAAGACTGTGCACGCCCGGCTCGACCGCCACCGCCCG
>JAMCQI010000064.1:16572-17162 GCA_023381515.1 Chloroflexota bacterium
CCCGGAAGAGCAGGTCGGCGCGATAGATCGGCGCGGGCCGACCGTCGATCGTGGCAGACCAACCGGGATACCACGTATCGTCGAAGAGCAAATAGCCGGTCTGGTCAGTCGACACGGAAAGGGTCACGCGCTCGGGCGCATAGTCGGCGACTGACACGACGTCATGCGCCGGTTTCGTGCCGGAGGGAGCGGCCTGCGATGCAATTGGCGATTGCGGTGGCGCCGGGTCGAGCCAGGAAAGCAAACCCGGCATTCCGCTCCCCGAGGAGACATTGCCGCTCAAGAGTGCCGTTTGGTCCGGCCGGAACGTGGTCCCCTTTAGCAGCGCAAATGCCTGATCGTCGCCGACCGACACGGCGGAGTGGACGACAAAGGCCCGCGGAAGCGCGTCCAGGTTCTTCCACGCGGCGACCGTGTCACTCATAAAGGCCAACTGAAAATCGACCTTGTGTGCCAGCGTCGCCAGTGACGCCGAGGCGCCGTTCGCGTCGACAAGCGAAACCCGCTCGACGGTGAACCGCGCGTCGGGACGCAGAACGCGGACGGCGACGCCGATTATATCACGTGTTTCGCCATTCGGCGCAACCGCG
>JAMCQI010000062.1 GCA_023381515.1 Chloroflexota bacterium
TGGGGCAGTGGAGCGTGGAGGGGTGGGACAGTCAGAGTGTGGTGAACAAGCCGTACTTGGCGGTGGGACCGGCGGGGCAGGTGGTGGTGAGCGACCCGGAGGGAGCGCGGCTGATCGAGTTTTCGAGCGACGGGAAGCTGGAGGCGGTGTGGGGGCAGGCGGGGAGTGATCTATCGGGCCTGAACCTGCCGACGGGCGTGGCGTTTGACGGGCAGGGCAATCTGTATGTGGCGGACTCGGGCAATAACCGCATCCTCGTCTATCAAAAACCGTAGGATCTGATTCATACAAAAGGCGATTAGAGGACGAACGGATCGCGTTCGTCCTTCCTACTATTTCTATGGTTGCACAAGATTGAACTATCGACGCGTAATCACCGTTGCCGTCAGTTTTGCTATCACGGCTGTCTTTCTCGCGCTCGCGCTCCACTCTGTCGATCTCACGAAACTCGCGAGCGCATTTGCATCCGCTGACTATCGCCTCGTTGCGATTGGCGCCGTGTTCACTTGTGCCAGCTACGTGCTGCGAACGGTCCGGTGGCAGCGGTTCCTCGCGCCTAGCAAGCTAATCCCAGTCGGCCGCCTGTTCCCCGTTCTCATCGTAGGATTTGCACTGAACAATCTCCTCCCGGGCCGGCCGGGCGAGTTTGCGCGCGCCTATGCAGTTGGCCAGCGTGAGATGTTAAGCAAGACGCTTGGATTCGCGACCATTGTGGTTGAGCGGGTCATGGACGGGTTTACACTGATCGCCTTCCTTCTCCTCGCTCTGGCGGCTTTTATCCCACTCCATCTCAACCTCCCTGATTTTGCGGAAAGAATTGCAGTTGCAGCGACCCTCATTTTTGGAATTGCACTCGCCGGTATGTTCTTTCTTCTTCTGCGTGAGGAGGTGGCGCTCGCGCTAGCCAGGATCGTCACGAGCCGTCTGCCTCACGGAGTTGCCGCACGGGTGGAGGGGATGCTGAGCTCGTTCGTCGTCGGCCTGCACTCGTTGCGCTCAGCCGGCGGACTCGCGTTCATCGTGCTGCTTTCCGTTGCGATCTGGGCGTGCGAGGCGTCCTCTTACCTGTTCGTTTTGACCGCTTTCGGGGCGCTCCCAAACTTTGCGAGCCGGCTTGTCGCCGCCGCTTTCATGATGGTTCTCATAAATCTCGGAGTGATGATTCCCGCGGCGCCGGGTGGCGTCGGGCCTTTTGAGGCGGCGGGCATCTTTGCGCTCGGAGTCTTTGGATTGAGAGAGATTGGTGCCAGCGTTGCGCTCTCTGCCCACGCCGTTCAATACCTCTTGATCACAGCGCTCGGGCTCCTCTTCATTTGGCGCGAAGGCATCACTCTCGCTCAGACCACCTCGACCCCTGAAGCAGAGGAATGAGCGGATACGTTTGAATTTTTAAGAAACGCGATTATAATGGTCTGCGTACAACTTTCATGGCATTAATCATCATACTCACCGGAGGGGCACGTGAAGCTACACGAGTACCAGTCCAAAGCGATTTTCAACAGGAACGGAATACCAATACCGGAAGGCAAAGTCGCTTCGAGTGCACAAGAAGCGCGTGAGGCCGCCGAACAGCTTGGCAGGAAGGTCGTGGTCAAGTCGCAGGTGCTTGTCGGCGGCCGTGGTAAAGCCGGCGGCATCAAACTCGCTTCCACCCCGGAGGAAGCCGAACAGGTTGCCGCTCAGATCCTTTCCATGCAGATCAAAGGTTTACCCGTACGCAAGGTCCTTGTCGACGAAGCGATTGACATCGCCAGGGAGATATACCTCGGGATTGTCGTGGATCGCGCGTCGCGTCGTGCGACAATGATGGCCTCGAGCGCAGGCGGGATGGAGATCGAAGAGGTGGCGCGCACGACTCCCGAAAAGATCATCCGCGTCCCTATCGATCCCGCCTACGGCCTCATGGATTATCAGGCGCGACAGTTGGCACTTGACGTCGGCGTCGACAAAAGCCTCGTTCGGGATTTTACAAAGATCGCCCAGGGCCTCTACCGTGCCTTTGTGGCGACAGATGCTTCGTTGGCCGAAATCAATCCACTTGTGGTGACTGGGGATAACAAGCTCATCGCCGCCGATGGCAAAATCGTCATCGACGACAATGGTCTCTCACGGCACCCGGACCTCGAACAGTTGCGCGATATTGATGAAGAATCTCCTTCAGAGAGACAAGCGCGCAAGGCGGGCCTGTCCTACGTCAAGCTTGATGGCAACATCGGCTGCATGGTGAATGGCGCCGGTCTCGCGATGGCGACGATGGATGTGATCAAGTTCTACGGTGGCGAGCCGGCCAACTTCTTGGACATCGGCGGCGGAGCCAAAGCCGATAAGGTCAAGGCAGCCCTCGAAATAATCCTCTCCGACCCGAACGTCAAGGCCATCCTCTTTAACATCTTTGGCGGAATTACCCGTGGGGACGAAGTGGCTCGCGGCATTGCCGATGGCCTGAAAGAAATCCACACGCGTGTCCCCATGATCGCTCGCATCGTCGGTACCAATGCAGAAGAAGGACGCCGGATCCTCGCGGACGCAAACATGATTACGGCCGAGACCCTCGAAGAAGGCGCTCAGAAGGCCGTTGCCGCTGCCAAGGCGAGTTCCTAGGACTGGTTCTGACGTCGCGCAACCTGTGGAAGACAAGATGCCAGAGAATTGGATGGCCGTTCGCGAGCACACCACTCGTTATCTTCAAGATCTAGTTCGCATCAATACAACCAACCCGCCAGGGAACGAAGTGCGCGCGGCCGAATTCCTGGCCAGCATTCTGAGGAATGACGGGTTCGAGCCACAAGTGCTCGAGTCGGCGCCGGGCCGGGGCAACCTCGTCGCGCGGCTCCCGGGCGATGGACGAGGAGCCCCTTTGATGCTCATGGCGCATCTCGACGTCGTACCTGCCGAAGCGGATCAATGGTCGCACGCGCCGTTCTCCGGTGAGCACGCGGGTGGCTTTATCTGGGGCCGGGGCACGCTCGATACCAAAGACCTCGTCGCCATGGAACTCATGGTCATGCTCATGCTCAAGCGAGAGCGCCGCCGGCTCTCGCGGGACGTGATCTTTATGGCGAATGCGGATGAGGAAGCAGGCGGCAATCTTGGAGCAGGCTGGATGGTCCGGGAGCATCCCGATCTGATCCGTTCTGAATACGCGATCAACGAGGGCGGCGGCTTCGCTCTCGAAATCCTCGGTCATCGTTTCTTTACGTGCCAGACGGGTGAAAAGGGCACGGCGCGTTTCGCCATGCGCACACATGGACGGCCCGGGCACGCCTCACAGCCTCACAGCGACAACTGTGTTCTGAAGCTTGCGGAGGCAGTCCAGCGTATCGCCAAAGCCGAATTGCCCGTTCACCCTACTGAAATAGTGAGGACCTTCATTGAGGGGGTAGCCGCGGGTTCTGACAATTCGTATCAATCAGACTTGCGCGCCTTGCTGGATCCCCAAAAGTACCATCTCGCCATGGAGCATTTGCCGTTAGAGCAAGGCTTGTGTTCCATGTTCCATGCCATGCTCCATAACACGGTTACTCCGACGATTTTGAGGGCGGGTTCCAAGATTAACGTGATTCCATCGGTTGCCGAAGCGCGTTGCGACGGACGTGTGCTTCCCGGGCAAACATCCAAAGACCTGCTCGGCGAAGTGCGTCGCGTCTTCGGGAACGAGATCGAAATTGAATTTCTCGACGACACTCCTGCTTTCGAAACAACCTACAAAACTCCCCTCTTTGATGCAATACGGCGTACCATGCAGCGTTTCGATCGCGATGTCCCTGTTCTACCGTATCTAGTCGTGGGAGCAACCGATGCTCGGCACGTCCGTAAGCTTGGAACGAAGGTGTACGGCTTTACTCCCATGTCTGGGTCGACGAGCGAGCTGGACCGGGTGCACGGGCACGATGAGCGCATCTCGATCGAGAACCTTGGGTTCGGGACGCACGTTCTTTATGATCTCGTCACCGATTTCTGTTCGGTCGCTTGAGAGTAGCAGAATTCTTTTTGTTGGATGAGGAATGATCAAGGTTTCAATTGTCGGTGGTTCCGGCTACGGAGGGGGCGAACTAGCCCGCATCCTCCTTTCACATCGCCAAGTGGAGATAGGTCAAGTCACCTCCGAATCTCATGTCGGGCAGTATCTCTACAACGTCCATCCAAACTTGCGCGGACGGACGACACTCCAGTTTACGGCCCTGGACCAGCTTGGCTCTTGCGATGTTCTCTTTCTCGCTCTTCCTCACGGAGAGACTCAAAAGCAGATTGATCGCTTTGCCTCGCTCGCACCTCGAATTGTCGACCTGTCCGCCGACTTCCGCCTCCACGACTCGACGGCCTATGAACGTTGGTATGGCGAGGCTCATCGGGCGCCCGAATGGTTGCCCCGGTTTGTTTATGGCTTGCCCGAGCTCCACCGCCAAGAAATGCGCGGGGCCAAGTACGTTAGCGGGGTCGGCTGCAATGCGACGTCCACGATTCTCGCGCTACTGCCGCTTGTCCGGGCAGATTTGATCGACAAGCGCCGCCCGGTGATCGTGGATATCAAGGTCGGCTCGAGTGAGGGCGGCAATTCGCCTTCGCTTGCGTCTCATCACCCTGAAAGGAGCGGATCAGTTCGTTCTTTCGCTCCCGTCCGCCACCGTCACACGGCCGAGGTCGAGCAGGAACTGGGATTGAGCGATGTGCATCTCTCCATCACTTCCGTCGAGTTGGTGCGGGGTGTTCTCGCCACAGCGCATAGCTTTCTGCATCCAGGCTCGACCGAGAAAGACCTTTGGCGCGCATATCGCGGCGCCTACCGCGGTGAGCCGTTCGTGCGCATCGTCAAGGACAAGACAGGTATCTATCGCTATCCCGAGCCCAAAATCCTGGCCGGTTCGAATTACGCGGACGTGGGCTTTGAATACGACGAGGCCACGTGCCGCGCGGTCTCTCTTTGTGCAATCGACAATCTGATGAAAGGGGCTGCGGGGAGCGCCGTGCAGGCCATGAACCTCATGTGCGGATTTCCGGAAGAGGAGGGGCTGGAGTTCCCGGGACTACACCCCGTGTGATTGCAGATTGCAGACTTGAGATTGCAGATTGTTCCCGACCAGGAGGCAAAGGTGACTCCCGACGAATTGAAACGGCGCACAAAACAGTTCGCGTTGCGTGTGCTGATACTGTGCGATTCCTTGCCTCGAACGACTTCGGGTCGTACTATCGCGAATCAGCTCGCTCGTTCAGCCACCTCAGTGGGCGCGAATTATAGAGCGGCGTGCCGCGCGAGGTCGAATGCCGATTTTGTGTCAAAGATCGGTTTGACGCTGGAGGAGGCAGACGAAAGCGTCTATTGGATGGAGTTGATCGTGGAAAGTGGTATGCAATCCGAGAAGAAAATGAAGGATCTTATCGATGAGGCCGGAGAGCTGGTGGCGATCTTTGTAGCTTCCGCCAACACCGCCCGCAAAAGTGAAAGGCCGCGCCCTATCAGACCTAATCTGCAATCTGCAATCTGAAATCTGCAATGGCAAACATACTGGTAATCAAGATCGGCGGTTCTCCCGGCATCAACCTCGAACTCGTAGCTGCAGACATTGCCGCTCTCAACCGAGAGGGCACGCAAATGGTCGTCATGCACGGCGCGGGGAATGAGGCGAATTTACTCGGCGAGCAGTTGGGACGACCGGCACGGCACGTGACGTCCCCCCAAGGCTATACGTCGCGGTACACGGATCGGGCGACGCTCGAAGTCTATATCATGGCCGCGTGCGGCAAAATCAACACACTCCTGGTCGAGAGTCTGCAAAAGTTGGGTGTGAACGCCTTGGGCCTGACCGGGGCTGACGGCCGCCTGCTCGAAGGTGCGCGCAAGGACGCCATCCGCATCGTCGAGAATGGACGTCAGCGCATCTTGCGCGATGATTATACCGGGCGCGTTGAAAAAGTGAACGCCGACCTCCTTCGCTTGCTCTTGGAGCGCAGCTATCTCCCCGTGGTTGCTCCCCTCGCGATTAGTTATGGGGGTGACGCGATGAATGTGGACGGGGATCGCGCCGCTGCGATGATGGCGGGTGCGCTCAACGCTGACCGGCTCATCATACTCACAAATGTTACCGGCCTTTTACGCAACTTTCCGGATGAGGCGAGTCTGATTTCTCACATTGACCGACATCGCGTAGAGCAATCAATAGAGTTTGCCGAAGGGCGCATGAAGAAAAAGGTGCTGGGCGCGACGGAAGCGCTCGCACACGGGGTGCGCCAGGTGATTTTTGCCGATGGCAGGGTCCCTGAGCCCATCCATAGGGCGCTGGCAGGGAATGGCACGACAATTGATTAGGGTCCGAGGAGGACTGCTGTGAGCGTAACGGCCATTCTCTACGCGGTTGGCGCCGTAATTTGCCTGGCTTCCGCCGACTTTTTCTTAAAACTCTCATCCACTCGCATCAGCAGCAGTCTGGGCACGCTCGTTTATGCGATCACAGCCGTTTTCCCAGCCTTGATTTGGGTGGTGTGGATGAGAGTCACGAATAATGCGTTGAGTATCACCCGCGAAGGAGTGTTGGCGTCGATCATGGTCGGCATCTCCTTCAGTCTTGTCGTCGCGTTTCTCTCGTTGACTTTTGCTGCGGGCGCCGATCTTTCAATCGCGAGCCCGACCATCCGTTCGGCGGGAATCGTCTTGGCTTCTTCATTGGGAATCCTTTTCCTGAGGGAAGAATTTAATCCGCGGTATGCACTCGGCATCCTCTTGACCTTTGCCGGCATTTACTTTATTGTGACGCGCTGAGGAGTGGCGGTGAACATCATTGAGACGGAATCAGAACACACGTCGGGCGTCTATAGCAAGCGGCCTCTCGCCATTGTACGCGGGCAAGGAGCGCATGTATGGGACGAGTCCGGGCGCGAGTACATCGACTGCGTGGGCGGCCAGGGAAGCGCGAATGTCGGGCACGCCAATCCCATGGTTGCGGAGGCGATTGCGGAGCAGGCCCGCACCTTGGTCTCATGCACCGAGATCTTTTACAACGACAAGCGGGCAGCCCTGGAAGAAAAACTCGTCTCGATTTCGCCGAATCACGCCAACCGGGTCTACCTCTGCAACTCTGGAGCGGAGGCGATTGAAGCGGGAATCAAATTCGCCCGCTACAGCACGGGGCGCACGGGCATCATCGCGATGATGCGCGGTTTTCACGGCCGCACGATGGGGGCACTTAGCGCAACATGGGAGCCCAAATATCGAGAGCCTTTTCTCCCTTTGGTGCCCGGCTTTTCGCATCTTCCTTTTGACAACCTCGAGAAAGCCAGCCAGGCCATCACCGCGGAGACGGCCGCTGTCATAGTCGAGGTTGTGCAAGGCGAAGGCGGGGTACGTCCGGCCTCACGCGAGTTCTTACAAGGTCTCCAGGCACTTTGCCGGGAGCGGGGAGCCCTTTTCATTGTCGACGAAGTGCAAACTGGCTTTGGTCGCACGGGCAAGATGTTTGCAAGCGAGCATTACGGGCTGGAAGCGGACCTGGTGTGCGTGGCCAAGTCGATCGCCGGCGGCCTGCCGATGGGCGCAGTCCTTATCGGCGAGCGTGTTAAAAAGATGGAGCCCCTGATTCACGGCACCACTTTTGGGGGTAATCCGCTCGCCTGTGCCGCCGCGCTCGCGTCGATTGATTACATCGTTGAAACACACCTTTCTGATCGTGCTGCCGAACTGGGCGCGTATACCATCGGGCGTCTCCAGCGTCTCGAATCGCCGATGATTCGCGAGGTTCGCGGCATGGGCTTGATGATCGGCGTGGAGCTGAAACAAAAGGTGACGCCGTACCTGCATGCTCTCATGGACCGGGGGGTCCTTGCACTCCCTGCCGGGTTGAACGTGCTGCGCCTACTCCCGCCGCTCGTCATTGAGAAATCTGACCTTGACTTTGTCGTAGACCAGATCGAGTCAGTTCTCGAACAAGGCAAGTAGCACGAGATTCATTCAAAGATTCAATTCGGAAAAAGAGTGAACGGAATTTCGGCGAGGAATGTGTCGTTGCGTTGGGAAAGGTTTAGAGGGATTTCCAAAGTGGCCGCGACCCTTGGATCGCCCGCCGGAGGCACTATGGAACACGTCGATTTCAATTGCATCTTTTGTGCGATTGCCGCCAAACGCGCGCCGGCGGCAATTGTGTACGAAAGCGGGGATGCGCTTGCCTTCCTGGACATCCATCCGATTATCGAAGGACATGTCCTTGTCGTCCCCAAAAAGCACTGCCGGAACCTTTTTGATTTTAGAGACGATTGTGCGCAAAGCGTGATGCAGGCTTCCGCTGTGGTCGCGCGTGCCCTGCGGGCCACCTACCACGCGGACGGAATGAACATGTTCCAGTCCAGCGAACGCGCTGGGGGACAGGAGGTCTTTCACTTTCATTTTCACTTGCTGCCGCGTTTTCAGGGAGACGGGTTGATGGCTCGGGAAGGGCACGACCGGATGATGCGATGGCGCGCGCGGGGCAACCCGACCCGGGAGGATCTGGACGGAATAGCCGAGAGAATACGCGCGAACATCACGGTCGGCTGACATGGACGAGGACGATGTGGTCCTTGTGGTCCTGGTCAACAGTCTCCGCGACTGGGACATCATTCAAGCGGAGCACTGGTACCGCATCCCGGTCAAGCGCGCGCCGGTCCAGCTGACGCACGCGAGCTATGTCGCGTTTTACCTGGCGCGGGCCTTTGGAGAGAACAAGTGGAGCATTCGCCACTATGCGCGGGTGCGGGGGCACGAGTTGGTCCGGCGGCGCGATCTTTTCCCGAATGAACCAGAGCACCCACGGGCGGAAGAAGCGTACTACAAGCTGCAACTGAGCCCGGTGCTCGAGCTCCCTCAGCCCATCTCGAGTAGTCGAGGCCGACGCCTCTTGTTCATTTGGACGAACGGGAGCAAGTTGTCCCGCGCGGTCGAACTCAACGATTTGTTCGGCAAGAGCGCGGGCGATGATGCTCTCTGGGAAGCGCTGAAAGAGGGAGGCATCGGCGCCGACCGACAAGTAATAGTGAGGGATGCGCGGGGCCGTTATCGTGTGGACTATATGATTTCTGCAAATTGCGGCCACCTCGCCATCGTTCTCACAGAGACCCGGCGCAGGTTACCCAAAGCAAAGAACTTGCAGACATTGGTATTTTCGGAGGAGGATGCACTCGTCCGGCGCCACGAGTGCATGACGCAAATAAACCGCGCGCTCCGCGAGTTGGGCGGAGCCAAATACGCTTGCACGGAGTGACAACGTGAGCATCCTAATCGACAAAAAAACCAAACTAGTCGTGCAGGGCATTACTGGACGCGAGGGGCAATTTCACACCCGACAGATGATTGACTATGGAACGTGCGTAGTGGCCGGAGTGACGCCGGGTCGCGGAGGCGAAAAGGTCCTGGGCGTTCCCGTTTTCGACACCATGACAGAGGCAGTCCAGGCCACTGGCGCCAACACCTCGGTCATCTACGTACCCGCCGCCGGCGCAGCGGACTCTATCATAGAGGAAGCGGACGCGGGTGTAGGGCTGATCGTGTGCATCACCGAGGGAATTCCTGTTCAGGATATGATGCGGGCGACGCGCCGGCTGAATGAGACAGGCGCCAAATTGATCGGGCCGAATTGCCCCGGGCTGATTTCGCCCGGCAAATCCAAAGTCGGGATTATCCCCGGTAACATCTGCATGCCTGGGCCCATCGGACTGGTGTCCCGCAGCGGCACGCTGACGTACGAGGTAATTCACGCGCTGACCCAGCGCAAACTTGGCCAGTCGACCTGCGTGGGGATCGGCGGCGACCCGGTACACGGGATTGGTTTCATCGACCTGCTTGAGCTTTTTGAGGCGGATCCGCAAACTCAGGCGGTCGTGCTGATCGGCGAAATCGGCGGCACGGACGAGGAAAAGGCCGCCGACTACATCAAAAAGAACATGAAGAAACCGGTGGTCGCGTTTGTGGCCGGCCAAACCGCGCCTCCCGGCAAGCGAATGGGGCACGCGGGCGCGATTATCGAGGGGGGCACGGGGACTGCGGCCGAGAAAATCGAGGCATTTAAACGAGCTGGGGTGCCAGTAGCCCGCTTTCCGGGCGAGGTGGCCGAGTTGGTTGCGCAGGCGCTTGCCAAGAGCAAAGCCAAACGGCTCCTCTCGCGCAGCGTCAAAAAACCCGTCCGGCGACGCGCGACAGGCAAAAGGCGTTAGCCAGTCATTATTGAGACAACAAGGGGAGGGGGAAGTTGACCCCTTGTTTCTCTTTTTGGAACCGATGAACATCCTGGAGCAAGTGACCAGTTATCTTACAGAGCGCGAGGCAGTGGCATACCTGGTGGGCGGCAGTGTGCGCGACCAACTGCTGGGCCGCGCTGTCATCCGCGATGTCGACATCTCAGTCGCCGAGAATGCTGCGAGCCTTGCGCGCGCCTTTGCGAATACCCAAGGGGGCGCGTTCTACCTGATGGATGCCGAGCACGATGTCGCCCGGGTGATCCTCGAGGGCGCCTATGTCGATTTCGCGCGACTCCGCGGTGACCTGCGCAGTGACCTCGCGACGCGTGACTTTACGATCAACGCGATGGCGCGTCCGTTGGGCCCGACGGCCGTCGAGTATGCTGGTGGAAGCGAGGTGTTGACGAGCGGAATCGCCGATCCCTTCCACGGAATGGATGATCTAGCCGCGCGGCGCATTCGCGCTGTGGCCGATGCTGGTTTTGAGCAAGATCCTGTACGAATCTTGCGTGCGATCCGCTTTGCGAATGAGCTTCAGTTTGCTATCGAGCCCCACACCGAAACGTTGCTTGTCCAGGGCGCGGGCCTGCTTTCCTCGGCGTCGCCGGAACGGGCGCGCGATGAATTCTTCAAGATACTTGCCTTGCCAGAGCCTGCACGGTGGCTGACCCGCATGGATGAGATTGGTCTGGTCAAGCCACTCTTGCCGGAGTTAGATGCGCTCAGGAAGCTCGCACAGCCCGAACCGCACCATTACGATGCTCTTGAGCACAGCCTCCGAACGCTGGGTGCATTGGAACGGATCCAGAGCGCCGGCTACGGCGAACTGGCGAATGGCCAATTCCTTTCTGAATTGCAGGCGCATTTTGCCAAGCCGGTTTCCGCGGGCCGCACGCGTGCGATGCTTCTGCGGTACGTTGCTCTGCTGCACGACGTTGGTAAAGCGGCGACCCGTTCGGCCGACGAAACCGGCCTCATTCACTTCTACGAACACGAAACCCGCGGTGCAGAGATGATTGAACAGATTTCGCTGCGCCTCCGCTTGAGCAACGAAGAGATCGCGCTGGCAAAGACCATTACTAGGAATCACCTTCGTCCTGCTCAGTTGGCGCGCGAACCGCACCTGTCCGATCGAGCCGTCTATCGGTTCTTTCGCGATACCGGCGATGCAGGCATTGATGTGTGTGCGCTTGCCCTCGCCGATTTGCGAGGGAAATCCGTGTGTTCGGACGTCGCGGAGCAAGATGTGGTTCTGAGGTCGGCGCTGGCTTTATTGCTGGATCGGTTTTATCGAGCACGGGATACCGTCATCTCCCCGCCCCGCATCATTAATGGGCGCACGCTTATTCGAGAATTGGGGCTTGCCCCGGGGCCGGAAGTCGGCAAGACCCTGGAAGCGATCCGCGAGGCGCAGGCAGAGGGGAGCGTAAGGTCCCCCGAGGACGCGCTCGTCTACGCGCGCAAAATGATCTCGCGGGACCAGACGCATGGCGGCAGCGGGCCACGTGCGTGCTAGTTGAAACGGCGTAGGAATTATGGAGCTGGAAGCGGCAGGCGCCAAAGTCTCAAAATACGCAGTGCGCGAGTCGGGCGACACGCTGGAAATCGTCGAGCGGCCGCACGGCGGGCTGTCGTTCGTTCTCGTCGATGGGCAGCACACCGGCCATGGTGCCAAGACCGTCTCCAACATGGTTGCGCGCAAAGCGATTTCGATGCTCGCCGAGGGTGTGCGGGATGGCTCAGCAGCACGCGCGGCCCATGACTATCTCTACACGCATTACGAGGGCAGAGTCTCGGCAGAACTGCACATTGTGTCTGTCGACCTGGTCACCAAGACCATTGTCATTTCACGAAACAGTCACTGCCCGGCAATCGTCGGGGACGCAGAGGGAATTCGGTTCCTGGATGAGCCTTCCGAGCCGATCGGGTTTCACCGCAGGATGAAGCCTGTTATTGCCGAGTTGCCCCTCCAGGTGCACGCCATCGTTATTGCCTTCACCGACGGCATCCTGGATGCCGGGCTGCGGTATGGTCAACGGTTCGACGTGAGCAGCTTTGTGCGCTCTGAGCTATACGATTCCAGCGGAAAGCCGCACCTCGCAGCCACCGCGCGGGGGCTTGCCGACGCTGTCCTGGCCCGAGCGATCGAACTGGACCATGGGCGGCCGAACGATGATTCAAGCGTCCTCGTCGTCCGGGTCGTCCCGCGCGGAACTGAGGACCAGGCGCGGCGCGTGACGGTCCGCTTCCCCATCGAATAGCGTTTGGGAGACCCATGCGAATCGGGATTGTCGGTCCTTGCGGCGCGGGCAAGAGCACGCTGGCAGAGCGCTTGCAAGCTCTCGGCTACGACGCGCATGACTGCGGCCAGGAGCATTCCCAGGTACAGACGATGTGGCGCCGCATCACGAATCCGGATTTTCTGATCTACCTGGATGCAGATGCGGCGACGATCCGTGAGCGCCTGCAGGTGGACTGGGAGCAGGCGTACGTGGACGAACTGAACCGGCGGCTTGCCGACGCCCGCGCTCACTCGGATTTTCGCCTGGTCACAGACGGTCTCTCGAAAGAGGAGGTGCTTGTCCGGATCTTGGAAATCCTCCCCTCACACTGACCGGGCGAGTGGCGCCCCCCCATTCGCAACTTGCCTGTTTTCACAACTTGGTTTATAATCGGTCGGGTTTGGCTCCGAAACTTTAGATTGGAAAAGGGTATGCGCGAACGTAACTATGTTTTCTTGATCGGCATCATCTTTCTGGCGTTGATCACCGGGTGGGTTGACATGCCTACAAATCCGGGATTACATGCGGGGCCGATTAACAAAGACATCAAGGTGCACGAAGGTCTCGACCTTCAAGGCGGCCTTCAGGTTTTGCTTCAGGCAGATGTGCCTGATTGTCAGACTGTCTCGAACGAGTCGATGGACGCAGCTAAGGCCATCGTCGAGAACCGCATCAACGGGCTGGGAGTTACCGAGCCGTTGATTCAGAGGCAGGGGCAGTGCCGTATCGTCGTCGAACTTCCCGGTATCAGCAACCCGGATGAGGCCATCAAGACTTTCGGCGGTACCGGCTTGCTTGAGTTCGTGGACGCGGGCGACACGCCGCTGACCGAAGGCGAGAGCGTTCAGACCACCGGCCCCTCGACGGTGGTTGTTCCCGGACAGCCCACTCCGACACTGGCGCCTGCTACCCCGACCTCGGAACCAACCGCAGCGCCGACGGTAGCCGCAACCTCGACCGTCACGACGACCGGTGCGGTCACGTCGACCAATCCTATCACATCCTCGACGCCGACCACCGCCACGATCTACCGGACGGTGATGACGGGCAAGGATCTGCAGACCGCGAGCGTGGCATTCCAGCAGACGACGAATCAGCCGTACATTCAGTTCAGTCTCACGTCGGACGGCGCCAAGATTTTCTCGGACTATACGAGCAATAACGTCGGCAAGTATTTGGCGATCGTGCTTGACAAGCGGGTCATCTCCTCTCCCGTCATCAAGAGCGCGATTACCGGCGGCAGCGGGCAGATCGAGGGGCAGTTTACGCTCCAGGAAGCACAGAACCTCGTTGTCCAACTCAAGTACGGCGCTCTGCCCATTCCGCTCAAGGTTGTCGAGTCCAATTCGATCGGGCCGACGCTCGGCCGGGAGTCGGTTGACAAGAGCTTGCTTGCGGGAAGCATCGGGCTCATTATCGTCGTACTCTTCATGCTCTTGTACTATCGCTTGCCAGGGTTGCTGGCGGACCTGGCTCTCACGATCTACGCCTTGTTTGTGTTTGCCATCTACAAGTTCGGAATTCCTGGCGTGTTTCCCTACGTCACGTTGACTTTGCCGGGGATAGCGGGCTTTATTTTGTCCGTTGGAATGGCCGTCGATGCCAACATACTTATCTTTGAGCGAATGAAAGAAGAGTTGCGCTCCGGGCGCACTCTGGTGCTCGCGATTGAATCCGGGTTCCAGCGAGCCTGGCCGTCGATCCGTGACTCGAACTTTTCGACGCTCATTACGTGTGCCATTCTTCTCTGGTTCGGTGCGAGTTTCGGTGCGAGTGTTGTTGCCGGGTTCGCATTGACACTCGGGATCGGCGTCCTTGTGAGCCTCTTTACCGCTATCACCGTTACGCGGACTTTTCTGCGACTAATCATCGACATGAACGTTACCACCAACCCTTGGTGGTATGGAATACAACAGAAACCCGGGCAACCCGAGATCGCAAGAACTTGATCCTTGGGTAAGCGCCAGAGCCACGTTCGTCCAAAACGCAAAGACCCCTCCCCGCAGTCCGGGGAGGGGTTTCAAATGTGCCTAATAGTCCCCTCGTCTCGTCGGGAGTTCATCGCGCTCCCAACGGGGCGAGGATAGCGTGAGAGATCTGCTCTTGGCCCTAGTCCTGTCTTGTCGACAACCGGCGGCGTAAGGGTGAAATCGCTCCGGTCACGCTCTCAACTGTGCCCTCCAACCATGCTTTGGCAATCGGTAGAGGATTAAAGTGATTGCGCCGCACCGGCAAGGCCAGTTCGCGTTTTTCACAGACGGTCGACTCGTTCACCTTGTCGATCTCAGGTTTCAAAGCACTGAGCTCTCGTTCGACGACATCCGGTCCTTGCGCGACTAGAGAATCGATGACGCGTATCAGCTCAACCGCCCGCAGGATGCGCTTTTCAGTGCGCGCGGCTAGGTCGGTGGAGACCAGACCATGCGCTGCTTTGAGGGCGTTGAGCCGCCGCCCGGCTTCATAAGTCGATGCCACAATCTCGTCCCGGCTCATCCAGCGCGTTTCATAGTTGAGAACATATTTCCAGGACGGAGCAACCAGGTTTCGCCGGTGTTCTTCGAGCGTCCGCGCGAATAGATGGTAACCATGCGCGGCATCCTCAAAGGCCAGGCTCCCCGGGTCTACAAAAGGGGCCAGAGGCGAGATAAAGGGAAGGACGCGGCCGTCCCCGTTAAATTTCGCGAGCAATTGGGAGGTATAGTCAATGGTGCCCATAACAGAGTCGAGAGTCTGCCGCGGCAGCCCAGTCATAAAGAAAACATCCAGTCGCTTGCAGCCGACTTGGAGTGCGTACTCCATGGTCCGTTCCATGTCCGCGTTGGCATAGTGCTTGTTAAAGGCGGAGCGCACCTCCGGATCGTGCGATTCGAGCGAGACTTCGAGGACGAAATTTGGGATAGCCGCGGCGATCTCTTGGAGAAACTCGCGGGGTGCCGGGGAGAATAACTCGATGATGACCTGCTCGCGCGTCCCCGCGATCGAATGCAGAAAGCGGCGAGCATAATCCATCCCGTTCTGCCGGATATCGCCGAGAACAAAGACGGGGCCATTGGAAAAGTGTTGGATGGCCCGAACATCGTTCGCGAGGCGCTCGGGGGATCGGAAGGCGGGCTGATTGCGGCCAAGCACGTTCTTAAAGGCGTCCGCGGAACCCCCGCAAGTCGTGCAGTGGTGCCGGCAACCCCGACAGGAGAGTCCCGCCATGATGGGATAGTCCAACCATGAGGCAAAAGGCAAATAGTCAGAGAGGTCCCGATCACGCATAACCGAGCGAATCACGCGCCGATAGTCCAGCGAGAGTTGATCGAGCGAATCGGGTACATAGGTGATGGGATTGGCCGTCGCCGCCCCCGTTCGCTCGTCCCGGTACGTCAAGTTCGGGATCTCGGCGAGACGCGGCGCCCGCTTGTCTCCCCGCAAATGCGCCATGAGCATTCGAAGAGGCTCTTCAGTCGAGTCGCCGCGGACCACATAATCCACCTCAGGCCTAGAGATCAAATCGAGGTGATAGTAGGAGGATGAGAAACCGCCAAAGATTACCGGAGTGCCAGGGTGATGCTTCTTCACCAGCCGGGCAATCTCGATAGATCCGTGAGCATGGGGAAGCCAGTGCAGATCAATCGCAAAGGCGCCGGGGTTCAGCGACTGTATCATCTTCTCCGCATCAAATGCGGGGTCATGCAGCATCCGGACCGCCAAATTTACGATCCGCGTGCTGAAACCGTGCCTTTCCAAATAGTCGCTCAGAGTCGTAAAACCGATCGGATACATCTCATAGACGGGCGTCGACGGCACCAGATCGCTGATAGGCCCATAGAGGATCGTCTTTTCCCTAAAATCGTACACGCTTGGCGCATGCAGAAACACGATGTCGTGGTTTGACATATCTACCTGGTTCCCGGAAAATGTATTTCAGTGCGGAGGATGCAAAAAAACGTCCTCGCCGAGCCAGCCGGATCACGACTGCCTGCGACGAGGACGTTTTAGGAAGGAGGGAGGAGCACAATGGGCCGCACCGCCCGCTTGACTCCGTGAATAAGATAACAAGTGCAAGTCCAAGTGGGGTCAAAACCAAGTCAAATTAAAGTCGCAATTTTCTTTTCGCACCCGCGCGGTGCTCGTCTTACTTTCTTTGCAAAATCGTGGCACTTTTGGTATAATGGCCGTGTTGTTCAGTGAAAGTGGAATCATAATCATCCGTCGATATTTCGCGGACTTTAGAACTCGGGGAGGACGCGCGTGCTCGATATCGTTGGGAAGCGTTACTGGTATTTCGTTCTTTCTCTTCTTGTGATTGTTCCCGGCCTCATTGCCATGGGCGTGCACTGGACGCAGTTCGGCACGCCGTTCCGCCTGGCGATCGATTTTACCGGGGGCACTTTGATGGAACTCAAGTTTGACAAGCCGCAGACATTCCCCACGGACCAGGTGGCGGCGATTTTTGGGCAGTACGGCATTAGCGCAAATGATGTTAGCGTGCAGCCCTCCGGGAATGACACGCTCATCATCCGCACTCGCGAACTCTCGTCGGCTGAGAAGGCGGGAATTGAGGCAGCGCTGAAAGAGCGCTTTGGCAATTTCACCGAGCAGCAATACGAAACGGTAGGTCCTGCTATCGGGAGTGAGGTTACCCAGCGTGCGGGCGTGGCCGTGGGGCTTGCGGCCATCGGCATTCTTCTGTACATCACCTGGGCATTTCGCAAAGTCCCCCAGCCCTTTCGCTATGGCGTCTGCGCCATCATTGCCATGGTCCACGACGTTCTCGTCGTCCTCGGAACGGCTTCGATTTTTGGCCTTCTATTCGGTTGGGAAGTGGACTCGTTGTTTCTTACGGCTCTGCTGACGGTCATTGGTTTCTCCGTCCACGACACGATCGTCGTTTTTGACCGAATTCGGGAGAATATGGGCCGCATGAGGGGTGTGCGCTTTGAAGATGTGGTGAACCACAGCATCCTGCAAACCCTCGACCGCTCCATCAACACCCAATTGACGGTTCTCTTTACCCTCGCCGCCCTCGCTCTCTTTGGCGGCATCACGATCCAGCACTTTGTGGTGACGCTCTTTATCGGTATTTTAAGTGGTTCATATTCGTCCATTTTTAATGCTTCGCCGCTTCTGGTCGTCTGGGAAAACGACGAAATCGGTTCGTTCTTCCGGCGGCTGTTTGGGCGTCAGCGCCAAGTTACTGCTTGATCTCGGCTCAATCGGCCCGTCAACAACCTCTGCCCCTTCCCGCTAGACGGGGAGGGGTGTTTATTTAGGTCGTTTCACAACCGATTTGCATCCAGCCATTTTGACGCGACTCGACGGATGTGGTAACATGTGGGTGTGAGTCAGCGAGTGCTAGTCCGTCCCGCGCGGGCGGAAGACAAAGACGCCATTGTAGATTTCTGTCAGAACACTTTTGAATGGGGCGATTACATCCCCCGTGTTTGGGATAGCTGGCTTGCCGATCAGAAGAACAAGCTCCTGGTTGGCGTGGTGAATGGCCGGCCGGTTGGGCTTTTGCACGTGCTCTTTCTCGAAACTGGACAGGCCTGGCTGGAAGGAATGCGTGTGCATCCCGACTTTCGCCGCCTGGGGGTCGGGACTGCTATGGATATCGACGCACGCGAGCAGGCGGCCAAGCTTGGCTATCACATCGCCAGGCTCGTCACCAGCGTCGATAATCTCCCGGCCCAAAGGACTCTCCCTACCCAGGGGTATCACTTTTTGGCCCGGTTCAATAACTGGAAGGCTCCGCCGGCCGAGCTTGAATCGACCCCATTCCCGGTCGCGGTCCCTGGCGATCTGCCGGTTATCCTCATGATGTGGAACCATTCCCGCGCCAGGGAGGCGGGCTCGGGACTTTTGGCGCATTTGGACTGGAAATGGACGGAGCTGACCGAGCACCGATTGCTCACCCATATAGATGCGGGTGAGGTCCGCATGGCCCCACGCGGGTTTGCGATCCTTCATCCATTCGAAGAGGAGGACGAGAGGGGCATCGAAATCCTCGCCCTGTGTGGCGACGAAGAAACCTCCAACCGGCTGGCGCTTGGCGCGCGCGCGGAAACGCATTATCGCGGCTATTCGCAAGTAGAAGCTATTCTCGCGGAGGATGATCAGCTCGCCACGGCTCTCTCGAATGCAGGCTATATGCGAGAAGGCGGCGAGTTGGTGTACGAGCAAACACTCTAGACTGAAGACTGGGTCGTGCCGAACAAGCCGATTGGGTTTTGCCTTTCAATCATTCTGCTAGCCACTATTTCCAGTTGTGCCCGAATGCCTGTTCCCACGGCAGACTCGCAGTCCGCTTCGCCAGCGCCTCTGATTGGCGCTCCGAACTCCGCTGCGTTTGCGGCAGTGCCGGCTGGCCGCGCCACAATCTCGGCGGTAGCCGTCGGCGGAGTGGTCGGCGGTACGGCGACACCCGCGGTCAGCCCGACGCCGAACCTGTCATCCGGTGGAACGCCGGTTGCCTACGATCGGAATCCGAACGCAATTCTGATTGAGGCGGATGTGTCAGGCGGGCCAAAATCGGCTCCCCTAGTTCAGCACGTCCCTCTATTCCGCCTTTATGCCGATGGGCTCGTGCTCTTCGCCATGGGGAGCGCCCCGCTATCGACAGGGATGGATTCCGTCATCGGTGTAGGACACCTGTCCGACGAACAGATACAGGACTGTCTCCGTGTTCTGAATGATGCCGGTTTCTATTCCCTGAATGCGCTATACGAGCCGCACCCCAGGCCGCAAGACATGGAGACGGCGCACATTAGCGTCTACTTGAACCGGGCAAAGACAGTTGAGGTCTACGGCCCCGAAGCGGGTATGGCGCCACCGGCCTTTGCTCAAGCATTCGACCGGATCACCCACACGGTCCCCGCCGATGCAAGCCGTTTTGTGCCGGCCGAGGCTCGTCTGCAGGCCGTCCCCGTCGGCTCGGCGAGCGACTATCCGGCGGCGGTCGAGATCGAACCCTGGCCGAGTGACATCGGGGTGCGTCTCTCGGATGCAGTCGATGGGGTTGCCCTATCCGGCCGCGTTTACTCCGCCGCGGCCGACTTGGTGGCCCGGACGCTGCCCACCGAGATTTACCGTGAGGGTGAGCAGGTCTATCGAGTCCGGTTCGCGCCGACGCTCCCGCGCTCCGTCGAACTGACTAACTGGGTCAGCGCTATAGCGCAAGCTCCGCGCGAGTTTGACGGCCGGGTTTTCGACATTACGGGTTATTATCGAGGAGCGAACCTTTACGGCGAAGTAAGAGGCAACCCGACCTCCTCCCGCGACTGGGTCATCAAAGATGAAACTGGCGCGATGTACGTTAGCGGCGGCATCCCGCGCGGGCTCGATCCATCTTCTCGAGCCGATGCATGGACCGTCATCCATCTTCGCGCGGTCGTGGTCTATGTTCGATTGGGAGTCAGTCATCTCGAGGCGCGGCAAATCCAGTCTCTTTCGGGCGAGTCTCTGATGCTCGCCACACGGCCTGCTGTGCCCGCCAGCACCTATGAGCCGACGCCCGCCTTGACACCACAATTCTTGACCCCTTGAGTTAGGTTTCGTCTTGATAGGCAAGTGATTTTGGGACCGACGATTCAATAGCACAAGAAAACTCACTGCTCGTCCGGACACAGCCTTTGACCCGCTTCATCGGCGTTCTTCTCTTCATTCTCATCTTGCTCGCGTCATTCACTACAGCGGCTGCCAGTTCACCAGACCAGGCTGCGGACCTGCTCGCGCGGATCAATCACGAGCGGACGACACGTGGGCTTGCTCCCTACATGCTGAATTCCAAATTGAGCGCGGCGGCCCAAGGCCAAGCGACCGATATGGCTGCGCGTGGCAAGTTCAGCCACACCGGATCGGACGGTTCGACCCCCGCACAACGGGTCGCACGCAAAGGGTACGGCAAATACAGCTGGGGGCTTCGCGTCGGAGAGAATTGGGCGTGGTATCGTGAGCCTGCCAGCGCAATGAATATGTGGATGAATAGTGCTCCTCATCGGGAGAACATTCTTCATCCCCTGTATCGTGAAATTGGGATCGGGGTGGCCGCTGCTCCGATGGGCGGGTTCGTCTATGTCGCAGACTTTGGAGCCCAGCCGAATGTCCTCCCCATATTTGTAAATGATGGCGCCGGAATCACCAATTCTCCTCAAGTTGTCCTTACCCTCACCAATGAGGATGCCGATTCGAGCGGCGATGGCCCCAGCGTGGTCGGACACGCGAATCAAGTGCTCATCTCGAACGATCCGAATTTCTCCGGTGCGCAGTGGCAACCGTTCGCGCCGCACATTCCGTGGACGCTCCCGGCTGGCGGCGGGCTCAAGACCGTCTATGTGAAATACCGGGACTCGCGGGGCAGGACTGCGACGGCGAGCGATGCTATCACCGTGGCAGCCTCTACTCTGCCGAGCCCCATCGCGACACAGACCTACACGCCAACTCCCAAGAAAATCGCGACACGCGAGCCTTCGCCGACATCGACCAGCACCCCCACGCGCAAGCCGTCGCCGACGTCGACCAAAACCCCCACGCGCAAGCCATCCCCCACGAGAACCAGGGCGCGACCGCAACCTTCGCCGACCCTCACAGCTAAAGCGACCGTTGCCCCAAACGCCATGGCGATCGCCTGGGGCGGCAAGGATAACGCCCCGTCGCCCACATTAGAAGACGTGGGAGGTCTGGGGAACCCTGTCGCCGCGGTCGCAGTTGCGGTCGCTCCGAGCGCAACGGCGGTTTCGACCACTCCCACAGTCTCCCAAACGGCGTCCCCCGTTCCCATCGAGGTGGTAGCTTTTACCACTCTTCAGACGCCCTTGCCCGAAATGCTGGCTCCAGGATCGGCCGCCGAGACAACGCAGAACTCGGCCGCGGGCGCCGCTGCGTCGCGCGAAATGGATTTTCTCGTTCTGGGCTCTTCCGCGTTTGGACTACTGGCCGGCGTACTGACTGTCTTTCGTTACACCGCTTGGCGGCGAAAGAGGGCGGCTCGGTGGGCGGAAAGGATGCGCGACGCTTATGAAGCCAAGGGACCGCCCCCAGAACGGTTGGCTTGATGGTCAAGTCGAAGGTTAAAGGCTTGGTTTGGTCGTCAAATCGGTGTTGGTCGCGATATTAGACCGTAATGGTTCCTGGGCCAAAGCACCTCATCTCCGCCGCATCACCTGAACGAACACGGCACCGGGTCACTCGCGTGTCATTGTTTTCTGTCCTCTCCTTTACATTCCTTTTGCTGGCCTGCGCGACGGGACAGGGGTCGGCACCCCCGGCCGCTACGGCGCAGACGCCGGTTGCGCTCGCCTCGCCCGGAGCGGCGTCACTTAGTGCTCCGTCTCTCTTTCCGGAAGTCAATCTTGAGCAAACGGCTGTCTTGATTGTGGACGGCGTCAACAGGGCTCGATCTCAAAGCCGGCTCCCCCCGCTCCAAGCGGACCCAGCCTTGACCCGCCTGGCGCAAGAGCGGAGCGCCGACATGATCGCTCGGGACTATTTCAGCCATGACGATCCGCGGACGGGCGAGGAACTGCTCATCATCTATCTCAAGCGTGCAAATATCTCTTACCGATACGCAGGGGAGAACATCGCCGAGATCAAGAACGATATAGGATGGGTGCCGCCTCCGCTGACAGTGAGTTCGCGCTACAATGCTCAAGAACTCGCGAACGAGCTGGAGAGCGGATGGCTGAACAGCCCGGAGCATCGCGCCAACATCATGAACTCTCACTACCACCGGACCGGCGTCGGTCTCACGGCTGCGAGCGATGGACGCCGCATCGTCGCCACTCAGGTCTTTGCCGATTGAGCACGGACGACTAGGAGGGAAATCTTGGCCGCTCAGGATACGCTCACCAACCGCGCGTTGGATCAGGCAATCGAACTGACCGAGGATCATCAACAGGTGTTGGCCGACCTGGCCGCACGGGTTGAGCCGTTTGCCGCCGAGCTGGCAGAAACGTGGGGAAAGGTGTATCGCGAAATCAAAGTCCGCGAGCCTCTCCCTCCTGAAACGGTGATCAAGAGTATTCAGGTGGAAGCCGTGCGCCTGTTCTTTTCCGGATTTAAACAGGGCAATTTGCGGGAGTTTTTTGCTTCATTCGGGCTGTGGGGACGCGAGCTTGCCAGCTCGGGGATGTGCTACGACCAGGTTCTGATAATCTTGCGCGAGTACCGTCGCGCCGGCACGCCCTTCCTGCTGCGGGTGTATCGTCCGGGCGCCGATCTGCAGCTTGTCCTCGCCGCGCTCGACGATCTCTATGCGGCATTGGTCATCACCGTGGGGGCCTCTTACATCCAGGCTGCACAGGAACAACTTGTCGAGGGCGCGCGACTGCGCACGGTGGGCCAACTAGCTGGGGGTGCTTCACATTCTCTCAACAATTTCCTCACCTCGATCGTCGGGCGCGCTCAGCTGCTCCACGAGCACGCGCGCGACGCCGAGTCACAGCGGGAATCGGAGGAAATCCTGCAAACCGCGGCCGCGGCCGCCCAGGTCGTGCGGCGCCTCCAGGATTTCATGGGGCCGACGCGAGAGGAAAAGGACACCGAGACCGACCTTAACACACTCTTACGAGAGGCCGCCGAGGTCACCCGCTTCATTTGGCGTGACCAGGCCGAGGCGCGCGGTATTGTCATCGACGTCGTCAAGGACCTCTCCGACATTCCGCCGGTCTATGTCAAGCCGAGTGAGATGCGCGAGGTATTCGTCGCCCTTGTCTTGAACGCCATCGAAGCCATGCCGCGCGGCGGCCTCATCACTCTCCGCTCAGAGCGTCGCGGCGACCAGGCGCTCGCTTCAGTCATCGACACCGGCGAAGGTATGTCCGAAGCGACCCGTCTGCGTGTTTTTGACCCGTTTTTCACCACGAAGGGGCCGATCCAGTCCGGCCTGGGTCTGAGTCGCGCAAGTGCAATTGTCGAGGAGCACGGAGGGGTGGTGGCTGTCCGAAGCGAGGCCGGAAGGGGCACTACCTTTACGATTGCCTTGCCGTTTTTCGCCAAGGCGACGGCATCCAAGCGGGAACCGGCCCCCGCGGAAGCGTTAGAGGCATCCGAAACCAAACCGGGTCCGCAGATACTCGTCATCGACGATGAAGCGCCCGTGCGCGATGTCGCCGTCAAATTTCTGACATTCCGCGGTTACTCCGTCGCGGTCGCGGACAGCGGATCCGAAGGGTTAGCCGCTTTCAAAAAGCACCCGTTCGATCTCGTCATCACCGACCTTGGCATGCCGGGCATGCCGGGGTGGCAGGTCGCACGCGAGATCAAAAAACTAAACCCAAAGACCTTGGTTGTCTTGATGACGGGCTGGGCAACGGACCTCGACGCACAGAAAGTCAAAGAGAGCGGCGTGGACCGCGTGGTCCACAAGCCCTTTGACGTGGACGAAGTGCTTGCCCTCATTAAAGAAGCCAACGGAGTCCGGGAAAAGATGTAGCGCGGGCAAGGCCTATCTCCCGCTTCCCCGTTTTACCCGTGAGGATTGGCAAGCAACTCCCTACTCTCGATCAGCTGCACGGCACGCTCGATATCGCCCGTGAGAATTCGATCATGATCGAGAAACGGGATATCGCGGCGAATTCGGTCGTGAAGCAGACGGGTCCCGCTGCCGAGAAGGTCTGGTCCGCGCCCCAAGTTCTTGAGCCGTAAGTCAACCCCTTGCGTCCCCGCAATCAGCTCAATCCCGACGATCCGAGTCGTGTTCCACACGATTTCGCGCGCATGCCGCGCCGCATTCATCGACATCGAGACATGGTCCTCTTGGTCCGCGCTCGTCGGAATCGAGTCCACGCTGTCCGGATGTGCAAGCGTCTTGTTCTCTGAGACGAGTGCCGCCGCGGTCACCTGCGCCATCATGAGCCCACTGTTCGTCCCGCCTCCCTCTACAAGCATCATAGGCAGGCCGTCGCTCAAGTGGGCGCTGCACAATCTAAAGACGCGTCGTTCGGAAATGTTCCCTACAGCGGCAACCGCCATGCTCAGCAATTGCACTGCGAGCGCGACTGATTCGCCGTGAAAGTTCCCACCGGACCGTGCCTTGTTGGCCCCCTCTGCGTCGACAAAAATGAGCGGATTGTCAGTGGCCGCATTGATCTCTTCCTCGAGTACTCGCCGGGCGTGGCCGAGCGCATCGCGCGCCGCGCCGATGACCTGGGGTGCACAGCGGAACGAGTAGGCATCCTGCACGCGCGGGCTGGAATCCACGAGCCCGCTCGCCTCGATCCATGCGCGTACGTGCGCAGCGCATTCGATCTGCCCGGCGTGGCCCGCGGCCAGGTGCAATCTCTCGTCAAAGGCGCCCGAGAGCCCGCGAATCGCTTCGAGGCTCAGCGCGAGCGCCGCTTCGGAGTGATCGACGAGGTTCTCCGCATCTGCGACGGCGAGCGCCGAGATCGCGGCCGAGACCGTGGTGCCATTGTTGAGCGCGAGCCCCTCTTTGGCTTGCAGCTCGACTCGCGGAATCTGGGCCAACTCCATCGCACGCTTGCCGCTCATCCGCTCGCCCTTGAACCAGGTTAGGCCGCTTTCCTCCTCGGCATCCGTCTCACCCCGGCTCATCACGAGGACCAAATGCGACAGTGGCGCCAGGTCGCCGCTTGCGCCCACCGAGCCCTTTGAGGGAACGATGGGGTGAACACCGCGATTGAGCATTTCAATCAGTGTGTCGACGACGATCTCGCGGACACCGGACAAGCCTTTGGCGAGCGTATTGGCGCGGATCAGCATCGCCGCCCGAACGGTGTCCTGGTCGAGTTCGGGTCCGACACCGGCGCTGTGGCTCAGAATCAAATTGCGCATCAAGCGCGCCGACTGCGCCGCCCGGACGGGCACATTTGCAAAGACGCCAAAACCGGTGTTGATGCCATAGACTGTGGGTGTTCCGCGCTCCAGGACCTCTTCCACCCAGGCGCGACTCCTCTGGATGCGCGGGCGCGCGAGGGGAGACAACGCAACATGGCGCCCCTGACGTGCGATGGCAACCACATCCCCGATGGTGAGGTGTTCACCATCCACTTGAACGGGTTCTTGTTTCATGAGAGTCCATTATACAGAACAATGCGCCGTAAAGCCAAAAAGCCAATATCGCAGGCCAAAGTTCATCGTTCCACCGTCAAGGCCCAGAGTTCTGGAATGGGGCCTTAAACCTGAACCCTTTTTTTAGCCGTGTGGGGCGATGCCTTGGAGGAGCAAGGTGCGCACCAACATGTTCGGCGCCCGGATCTCTGTCATCTGCGCGCCCGACGTTAAGCAAGTTATGCGCGCGTTCTGAACGAGGAACGAGAGAACGTCTCCCAAGATCTCAAGATTCTTGTCCGGACTCATCACGATCCCGCGGATAAGGTAAGGTCCGACATACACGTCCGCCGGCACCGGGTGGGGAGCTTTATTGTTCTTGAGCGCATGCGCCGTGCTTGGCTCGTCCAGTGGGATGACTCCGACAAAGGCGTCGTTGAAAGACGTGATCCATTTCGCAACCGGCGTGATCGGCATGGCCAGATTGCCGGTAGGTTGGAGGAGGGCAGAGGTGAGTTGCAGCGATGCCACCGGGACATTGCTCCCCGTTTGCATGCTGAAAAAGGAAAGGCCGACTACATCCTTGCTGTCAAAATTCCCGTCGATTAAATAGTCGGGAGTCAGAACCTGGACCGACCAAAGGGATTGTTCAGCGCACATCTTTTCCTCCTCGCGAATCTAGTGCTGGATCAATTCGACGAAATTCCCGGACAGGACACATTCCTTATCTGCGTCGGAGAGAGGGAGACTGAAGATGCGTTCGACCATCCGAGCGTGGTCCGCGTGGACATAGGGGCCGTCCGTGCCGAAGAGGCACTTGTGCGGGCCGAGTGCCTGAAGGACGAGGCGCAAGACGTGGGCATCCACATACGCCGGCGCGGAGAGGTCGACAAACACGCCCTCCTTGGCGCGGGCGTAATCCCACAGTTCTTGAAAGTATGGAATGCCGGCATGGGCGTAGAGGACCTTGAGGCCCGGGTGGCGCTCTGGGAGGAATCGGAAATCGCCGCGATCATCCTGGCCACCAAGGTGGATTAGCAAGGGGAGAGACTTTTCTCGGCAAAAAGCCGCCACATCGTCAAGCATAGAAACCGGGTAGCGGTGCATGCATGGGTGCGCCTTGACGCCGATCCAGCCGGGCGGTCCGACGTATTTCGCCAGTTCGGTGAGCGGGTCCGCGGTGCTTGGGTTGACAAAAATCCAGCCGTAAAAGCGATCAGGATGGGCCTGCAGGGCTCGCGCAACGGGCTGGTTGTCCGGCACCGGATAGATTTCGTAAAGCTTGCCGAGGACGTTGAACTGGCCGTCCGCGGTGACCATCTCGTTGTAGAACTTGAAGCCAAAGCTTTTTCCGGGGCCTGTGAGCAGACGGGGGAGAAGCGCGCTAGCTACGTTCGCCAGCCCTTCAACATAAAAGGGATCACAACAAGTCGCAATCAGTGCCACGCGGTCGACCTGGCTCTGGCCCATCGCGGCAAGCAGTTGGTCGACCGTCTCCATGCGTTCTTCAAGGTGACGATGAGCATCGACAATCATGGAAACCTCCTGAGGAGAGACCGCGGCATGCTGCTGGCGTTCACGGACGGACAAGCCAAGCGTACCTTGGCTCAACCGAAAAAGCAATGGTTCTTTTGGTGGAGGAGGCGTGGCGAATATTACCCATGTCGATAATAATCCCAAGCACCCTCCAGGTCAAAACAGACGACTGGCATAATAGGCTTCTTCGCGTTGGCGACGATCGCTAATCCCCCTTTCTATCTTGACAGACTGCTACAAGCGCGATACATTATCTATTAGAATGTTGATTCTAGAAGACAATTCAGGAGCCGCACAAAATGAAGAAGCTGAAGGCGATGCCACGGAGCCGGTTGATTTCGCAGAATGCGGCCAGGGTTTTGGCTGAGGCAGCAGCAAGTGGTTTACTGCTGGCGGACCAAGGGCCGTCGGAACAGAACTCGGCGGCGCTCTATCTGGCGAGCCTGGCTCCAGGATCGCGGCGTACCATGCAGGACGCGCTAAGCGAGATCGCGGGTTTGCTGAGCAACGGCCAAGCGAACGCGTTCAGCTTGGATTGGGGCCGCTTGCGCTTTCAACACTCTGCCGCGATAAGAACAAAACTCGCCGAGAACCAGAGCGCGGCGACGGTGAACAAAAAGCTTTCTGCATTGCGGGGGGTGCTGAACGCGGCGTTTCGCCTGGGGCACATGAATGCGGAGGATTACACAAGCGCGCATGACGTCAAGTCGGTCAAGGGTCAGAAGCGGATGGCCGGGCGAGTCCTTGGACCTGGTGAGATAGAGGCCTTGTTGAGAGCGTGCAGAAATGACAACAGTGCCGGCGGGGCCCGTGACGGTGCGATCATCGCGCTTGGGGCCGCCGCGGGCCTGCGGCGGGCGGAGCTTTGCGCGCTTGATTTGAAGGATTACGACCGATCGACGGGGATGCTTCTGGTGTGCGGCCAAGGCGACTGGGAGCGAATGACCCGCGTGAAAGACGGCGCGGCTCATTGGCTGGAGGATTGGCAAAGGGCACGCGGCAACAGGCCGGGCGCTCTATTTGTGCCCATTAACAAAGGTGGGCGCATTCTCACAGACCGACGACTTGTGCCGCAGACCGTTCTCGATATCGTCGGGAAGCGGGCCGAGCAAGCGGGCGTAAAGGATATCAGTCCCCAGGATTTTCGACGCACCTTCATCAGTGGGCTTTTTGACGCCGGTGTAGACATTGCGACCGTGCAGAAAGTCGCGGGGCATGCGAACATAGCAACAACCGCCCGGTATGATCGACGGGATGAAAAAGCGGACAAGGGTGCAACGGATTGTTTGCATGTGCCATATTGGAAAAAGCGCGCCCGGGCGAGTGCTTGTTCTGAATAGTTTTCATGCCTCACTTGCTTTCATTTTGCAGATACGCGGGATACTATTGAGTAGGACGTTCGAACTAGCCCCCAACTGGCGCTTTAGCGGAGTTTCGGCCCAAGCGCTGGAGGATGAGCGCGCATGATTGCGAATGAGGCGCGATCTAACCCATTCGCACCGCATATCTCTATAGTACCTGTCGCTTTATGCGTCTGGACGCATCGCCGGCAGGCTTTTCACTCTTGGCAAGTGGCTTTTTGTGAAGAGAGGAATATCCGCTGAGCGGTAGAGGAAGAAAAGGTCCTGCACAACCAGGAGGACACCAGGCGCCCCTGGCGGGACTCGAACCCACAACCAACTGCTTAGAAGGCAGGTGCTCTGTCCGATTGAGCTACAGGGGCTCACTTGTTTATTCTACTACGAATCCAAGCTGTGGTCAAAGGGAAATGTCCTGATTGTGCGTCTCCGCCCTTCGTGATATACTGAATGTGCACGGCTAGGCCTTGCCCCCTTGCTCGGTTCTCTCCAAGAGAGACGGAGGTGAGAAATGTTGGTCGCTTTACTCGCGGTCACGTTCGTTATCGCGTTCCTGGTCTCGACCGTGGTCGTGTTCGTCTTTGGCAAGCCAATCGACGCGATCCTGCGACGGATCCTTTCGGAGGACATCAGTCAGGCGTGGACCAGGTACCTCAAGTTCGCGATCTACGTCATGGGCATCGGCGGGGGCGTCCGTGTATGGGATTATGAAAAATACTTGACGCCCATTCAACCGTACAACGCGGTCTTGCCACTCACGTCCGACCGCTGGGCGCTTGAAATCTATCAGACGATCATTAGTACTCTCCAGGCGACAGTCACCATCCTCCTCGTCTTTTTCGTGTTCGCGCTTATCGCCATGGTCGTCGTGCGCGCAGTCGAAGCCCGAACGCCTAGGGTCGAGCCGCAACGGTAACACAAGATCGCTGCGGTGGCAATCGGTAGGCGATGCGCAACGCGTGGAGACCGCTCTACCTCTGCTTCGTGTCCTCTTCGGGGCCCTCCATGGTGGGGGAAAAGTAGGTTGGGGTGGGGCCTGTGGAGCGGCAGGAGCCAAGCTGCCGCCTCCTCAGGTGCCTCTTTTCCGTTTCCTCCGCTAACGCGTAGGAGAGGGGAGGGTGACGGGGACTTGCTTATCGAGACAACACACCCTCGATGTCGCGAATCGCCTGCTTTGTACTTACAAATTGTAATCCGATCATCCCAATCGCTCTAGCCGCTTGCACATTCTCCGGCATGTCGTCAAGAAAGATAGCTTCCTCAGGCTGCACCCCCAGCTTGTCGAGCGCGATGCGGTAAATTCTTTCCTGCGGCTTGGCACACCCAACCTCCGCGGAGATGATGATCCAATCGACCGCATTCCCCAGCCCCAGGGTCTCTGAGATCGTCTTGCGCGCGGCCGGCCACGCGTTGCTGAGAATCGCCGTCTTGTATTTTGGGCGCAGGCTCGCGAGGAAACTCGCTAGCTCGGTGTCCAACCTATCGCCCCGGAAAAAGTCCCGGGCGAGCTGACCAGCATCCGCCTCACTCAGCTTGAAATGCTCGCCCACATTCTTCCAGACGTCGGCATCTTTGAGTTCGCCGATGGACGCGCGATAGGAAACGTCCGATCCAAAGACCGCGTCGGACAGGCCTCCCTGCCTCAGTCCCAGCCGCTGCTCCCACTCCCGGCGGCCGCTCTGGTCTTCTGTCCGCAAAAGCACACCGCCCATGTCAAATATCACTGCACGTACGGCCATTCAATACTCCTCGCTCCTCTATTCCCAATGACCATCATTATACATGATGATGACGGGCGTCGACTTCGCGCCCGTCATGACCACGCCGCGCTCGAACAATTGGAGCGGCGCATCATACAGCCCGACCTCATCTCCGGTCGCCGCGCCGATTTTGGTCCTCACTCCCTCTTGCGCACACCAGACCTTGCCAAAGCCGCGCGTCGGCTTGGCAAGCCCGGGCGGAACGAAAATGCCGGGACACGAGTCCGCGGGTTGCGAGTCTTCCCACGTATCGTTAAAGGCGAGCCAGGTCTTGTCGCCAAACAAAATAAGGATGCTCTTCGCGTCTGCCCGGTAATACATCGTCCCACGCTCAAACGGGCGCATGGCGAAATTGGCGTGTGATTCGGGAGCCAACGGGCAGCCGAGATGGCTGGCCAGGACTCGGTTCCAGCGACTGCTCACTGCCGGTCCTACAGGGAACCGGCATGTCACCTGCGGGCTGAGAGTCGGTGTTCCAGTCGGGCGTGACGTCGGCGTGAGGATAGGGAAGGTGGCGGTGTATATCCCGGGGGGCATCGTCGGCCAGGGAGTAGGCGTCAGAGTCGGCGTTGGGGACGGAGGTGTCCGGACTACTAGATCTTGTATGAGGGACACCACACCGTCCTCCCGGCCGACAACGTAGATTGTGTTTCCCAATCGCGTCATTTGCCCCGGGAACGGCACTCTTAGCCGCCCGACCTCGCCGAAAAAAGTGCCATCCAGAACCTGGATCATGTCGTCCGCAGGAACTGGAGTCGGGCCGTATCCGCGCGCATAGCTCGTGGCGTGCGACAGGAAAAGGTGATGCGTCTGCGGATTGTAGACCATCCCAATCGTCCGCGCGGGCAAGGCCAGAGAGAGCACCCTGGCATCGGTCGCGTCGAAGACGTCCAGCTCGTCGGTGTGGGCGAGCGGGTGGGTAGCGGCGTTAAACTCGCGATTCGCTTCCGGGTCGATCTCCATTGCCGTGGTGTTCCCGGATTGCGCCAAGCCGCTCCTCTGCTTGAGTGTTGCCCCATCCACACTATATGTCTGATAACGCGAGTTGGACCCCGGCACGCCGTTTGACGCCATAACATATAGTCGGTCGATATTCGGGTTGATCCGGACCATTAGAGGTGGATTGCCCGAATTCAGCGTCATTCCTTGCAGGACGAGCGACCCGAGCGGCTTGAGGTCGTTCAGACCGAGGATGACGCCTCCCGCGAATAGGCGCGCGTGGACAGGGTCTACGGCGACGGTCGTGAGCGGCTGCGTGATCGGCGCCGTCGTTGTGACGTTGAAATTGGTCTCGTCGATGACCGAGACGGTGCCGTCGGCGGCATTCGCCACGAAAAGCCGGTTTGACCGGTCGTCACGTGCCAGGTCGCGGGGATGGTGGCCGACAGGGATCTCTTTGACGAGGCGCGCCCCCTCGAGGACATAGACCGAGTCGGTCGAAGCATTGGCCACGTAGACCCGTCCGCTGGCCGGGTTTGCCACAATCGCGGTCGGCATCATCGCAAGCGGGATTACTGCCTGAACCTCGTTCAAATCGGTGCCAACTACGGTAATGTTGTCGCTGTCAGAGTTCCCGACGTACAGACGGTGCGCCTTTTCGTCAAGTGCGAGCGCCCGAGGGGCCATATCGATCCGTATTGTTCTGATGACGGTCATCTCGCGCGGGTCGATAATTGTCACATCGTTGCTGTAGGAATTCGCGACGTACGCGCGGCTCCCGTCCGAGTTCACGACCACCCCCGCCGGGTCTTGGCCAATCTTGGCTCGGCTCCGAATTGCGCCGGTCTTCGGGTCAATGGCCGTCAGGTATTGGACTGAGGACGCTGACTCGTACGTCGACGTCAAAATCGCATCCGAGGCCGGATCGGCCGCGAGGGTGTAATAGCCTCCCGTGACGGGCAAGAGTGCAGTCAGATGCAGATCTTGAGAGTCTATGACCGCCGTCCGGTCATACAAGTTGGCATAGAGCCGGTGATGGACGATGTCCCCTGCGAGATTGATGATCGAAAACGCGTTTGGAAGGTGGATCGTTGAACCGGTCTCCAGGTTCATGGGGTCGAGGACGAGGATGGTTCCCTTTGAGTCAAGCCCGACGAACAAGCGGCCGTCAAAAAAGAGGAGCGAACGGATCGCCTCACCGACGTTCCGGGTACGGACCACGTGATCGTTGGTAATGATGCTGATGCTCCCGGTGTCGTTGCTCGCTACGTACAGCAGGTTCGATGTCGGGTCCGCGGCGAGCGCGACGGGCTGTTTGCCGACCGGAATATAGCCCGCTACCTTGTCGTTATCCACGATGGCGATATTGTTCGTCTCCGTGTTCAACACATACAGCCCGCTTCCCATCAGCTCCATCGCATACGGATGGCGTCCCCTTTCAGGCAGATTCCATAAAGCGATCCGGTCGGTCACCACCGGGAGACTCACACTCGGAAGAGTGGACGTGGGCGCTGCGGACGAGAGCGCCCGCGGGGAATTTGTACGGGTGGAAGCAGGAGGCTGACCGGGTGAAAGGGATTGGGCAGCCTGAGGAGTGACCCCTTTCGGGACCGCAGGGACAACGGGCTTGGTCGCGGGACTGCAACCGGCTACCAGCCAACAGGCGACGATGATGACGACCATTCTGCAATTCATGGCTTTCCTCGGCAGCCCCATTCTAGCCAAACAGCCCGTTACAGTCAAAGACAAGGTTTCGGGTTCAAGGCCCAAGGTTCAAGGTTCTCGGTTCCCATATCTCATCAGACTTACGGCCCCGAACTCGAAACTCTGCGGTTTTGGTACCGTCAAGCTCCATCTCGGTTCATTGGGTCATTGTCCTGCACTACTAAAGGTGGTACGCGCGCCCGGTGTCCGCGCCCTAGCCATTGGGGGTCTGCGAGTGCCCTTCCTCGAGTGGCATGATTTCAAGATTTAAGGTTTGCGAACCACGCCCGAGTCCTAGGGCTTTGTCAAGTGCGTGTCTACAAGGGGCGGAATTCGGGCGCTCCATTCAAGACCTCCAAATCAGTTCGTTTGCTTTCCCTGATTGACAGCGTGGCTCGCATATCGTATTCTAGCGATAGTTATTTGCACTCGTCACGACGCAAGCATTTGCAGGGTTCCCCGATTTATCCAAACCTCGCTTTGACCGGCAGAACGTGCAAGGAGGGTGACCGTGATTCGTGTCCTGGTTGCCGACGATGATCGCCGCGTTCGTCAAACGTACCGCCTTCTCCTAAAGAGGCAAACCGATATAGAGATCATAGGCGAGGTGGAGAATGGACGGGAGGCGATCGACCTTGCGCGGAAACTCGATCCCGACGTAATTCTGATGGATATTCGCATGCCCGTCATGGACGGCCTCCAAGCGACACGCGTGCTCAGTGCGGGGAACCGGTTTCGTGTTCTAATCGCCAGCGCTCTGCTGGAAGAAACGGCGGTGGGCACGGCCATGGCGAACGGTGCCCGTGGCTATCTGCTCAAAGGCGAGGGCTTTAAAGAGCTTGCATCTGCCATTCGGATCGTTTACGCCGGCAAAACCTTCATCAGCCCCTCGATTGAACGTCTCTTATTGTATTCTCTGTCGGCATAACCGGGCAATCCCTCTCGTCTGATTTTCGAGAGGATGTCGGTGTGCTTTTCATCGATCGTGGATGCCGCGGCCAAAGAACGGGAAATGAGGTGCATGGCCCGGTGGGGAAAGAGACCTGACAGGACGGAGACCGGTCAGGTCTTTTTCTGTTTCGATTTGCATTCGCCCTTTTTTGTGGTATCATACGCGTTATGGAAGAATCGTTGCGAACGCGGCCTCTGTTTGGCCGTTGGATCGCGCTTGACCTCCGTTCGACTCGGCCCCTGACTTTTATCGGGCCAGCCTGGGCGGCGCTCTGCGGCGCGATTGCTTCGGGCGGCTTGGCGTTCCGAGGCCAAAACATCCTCTTCCTGGTTCTATCCCTCTTGCTCTGCGACGCCGTTCTGGGCGGGTGGCGCGTGTTATGGGCCGAGTCAGAATGGCGGCGTCTCTTGCACCGTCGCGCGGCCGCAGAACAAGAAGTGTTCGATTGGGTTTCAGACCCATCCGATCCCAGGCTGGTTAACATCGCGCACTGGATCCTGAGGCAAATCGTACGCGGCGGGGCCCTCATCCGGCTGTTTGTCAACTCCGATTTCGTCCCCATCGCCACGGCCGGCATCCTGGCCTTGAGCATTGCGGCCGTCCTTGGTTCGGTCACGATGGCTCTCGTCGTCGCCGCCATGATCCTGGCGCTCGTAGAAAGGGAGCTACGTCTGGACTGGGCGGCTTGGCTCCGTGCCTTCGGCGAGATAACCCTTTCTTGGTTTATTGCCCAGTCCGCGCTCGGAGTCTTTTCCTGGCCGTCCCTTGTCATTGCGCTACTTTTTACTCTCGTCTACCGTGCTCTTCTGAGTCTGGTCACCGGGCGCAACGGGCGGTGGATCCTTGTGAGCAATCTGGCCCAAGTCGCGGTGGTCCTATTCCTTATCGCCGGCGACACAGCCTTGGGAGCGGGGATTGCCCTCCTCGGGCTGCTCGCTCAAATCCTTTGGCAAGCCCGCTATCATCAAGACCACGACGGCGCTTTCTACGCCCGGCAGGTCCAATCTTACGTGCTTGTCGTCATGGCGGTTTCCGCGCTTGCTCTGTGGTTCTGATGTTATGTCCAATTCATGAGGGACGATGGACAGATGATGGGTTTGCGCTCGTTTAGGCTTTCACGGTCATTTTCCTTGGGGGGTTCATGAAAGATTTTGTCGCCATCCGCGATCTCTCTTCCGCTCAGCTTGACGACTTGCTTTACACCGCCCAGAAGCTCAAGAACAAGTGGCGCAAAGGCGGAAACAAGCCTATGCTGGCGGGTAAGACGTTAGGAATGGTATTTCAAAAGCCCTCCCTCCGAACACGTGTCTCTTTCGACATGGCGATGCTCCAGCTTGGGGGGCATGCTCTTTATCTCTCGCCGAACGAAATTGGCCTGGGACAGCGTGAGAGCATAGCCGATGTGGCCCGCGTCCTCTCGCGCTACGTCGATGGCATCATGGCCCGCGTATTTGCTCATGCTCATGTCGTCGAGCTGGCGCAGTACTCGCGCGTGCCGGTCATCAACGGCCTGTCCGATTGGGAACATCCGTGCCAGGCTTTGTCGGATGCCCTCACTATCGTCGAAAAGTGTGGCGGACTGGAAGGAGTGCGTGTGGCCTTCTTGGGAGATGGCAACAATGTGGCTCGCTCCCTAATGTTTGCCTGTGCGCTCGGTGGGGCTCGCTTTGTCTGCGCCTCGCCCCAGGGCTATCAGTTGGATGCCGAATCGGTGGAGCAAGCGCGTCAGATGACCCGTGATTCCGGTGGCGACGTTCGAATGACCGACGATCCGCAGGAAGCGGCAAAGGGGGCGGACGTTCTCTACACCGACGTATGGGCAAGCATGGGGCAGGAGCAAGAAGCCACCGAGCGGGCCAAGGTGTTTCAGTCCTATCAGGTAAATGCTACGCTCGTCGGCCTGGCCAACCAGGATGCGATTGTGATGCACTGCCTTCCCGCTCATCGCGGGGCCGAAATTACGGACGACGTGATTGACGGACCACATTCGGTCGTTTTTGACCAAGCCGAAAACCGGATGCACGCTCAAAAAGCCGTCCTGGCCACTCTGATGGCGGACAATAAAACAAAAAAGAGCGCCAAGAGGAAGCGATAGTCGGAAGGTCGAATTCCTCAACGATCGCACAGCTGACGGCCAGATAACAAGATCACCCATTCATCTATTTACCTAATCACCTATTTGACATGCCTGGCAACCGATCGATCTACAAGGAAGCGATCAAAAAAGGACACAACTTTGCCTGGGATGGGCAGTGGGCCAAAGCCATTGCCGAATACCGCCGCGCGCTCGCCGAATTCCAGGACGACATGGACGCGCATCTGAGTCTGGCGCACGCGCTTGATGGCGCGGGCCAGTATGAAAGCGCGCTGCACGAGTGCCGCGTTGCCTACAAGCTCGAGCCGCTCGATCCGGTATCGCTGACTCTCGCGGCCGCGCTTCAGGAAAAACTGCACCGGACGAGAGAGGCGACCAACTGTTATCTCTCGCTGGCCGAACTCTATACGAACCAAAGAGCCCCGGGCAAAGCCGTTGAAGCATGGCAGAAGGCAGCTGCGCTAGAGCCGGACCGAATTGACGTCCATCAGAAACTTGCTGCCGTGTTTGAGCAAGGCGAACAGCATGCGCTGGCAGCTAAGGAATTTGTGAGCCTTGCCCAGATATATATAAAGGGGAGCGACCGGCCCAAGGCGCGCGAGATGGTTCATCGGGCTCTGGCCTTCGATCCGCAAAACACAACCGCCCAGTCCCTCTTGAGCGAGCTTGACCGCGGCCAGGCCGCGACGCAGGAGGTCGTGCCGGGGCCCGTGGACCAAGCCCAACAAGACGCTCTTTCGCGTCTCGCAGAGACTTTGCTCGAGGAACGTCCGAATTGGGTGAGGCCAGGGTCGCCGGATGTGAACACACCGGAGAGTTCGTTTAGCCTCAGTCAATCCGATATCGATAGGCTGATCGCACGCGCCGTCGATGCCCAGACGCAGCATCACCTCTCCGACGCCATCGAGTGTTACCGGCAAGTGCTCGATGCCGGAGTAGGACGACCTGAGGTCAAGCTCAATCTCGGGCTCTTGTACCTGGAGACCATGCACTATGAGGACGCGATCAAGCTTCTGAACGAGACGGCGAATGACCCCAATTACCAGATGGCCAGCCACTTTGCCCTTGGACAATGTTATCGTGCGCAGGGGAACCTCGACGCCGCCATGGAGCAGTTTATACAGGTGACCAAGATCGTGGATCTTGGAAGCGTACGGCGCGACCAGGCGGACGAGCTGATCTCGGTGTACGAGGGACTAACGGAGAGCTACGCGGCGAAAGGAGACCGAGAGCAGGCGGAGGCGTTCAGCCGTTCCCTCGAAGAGTTACTCACGAGCAAAGGTTGGGAAGACAAGGTGCGCCAAGTGAGGCGCCATCTTGAAGAATTGCGCGAGGAGGAAGGTCAGGTCAGCCTGGCCGAAATCATCCAGGTACCAGAGTCGGACAAGGTGCTAGAGGCGCTCGCTCTTTCCAGGGAGTATGTCCGCCGCGGCAAGAACTTGGCGGCCGCAGAAGAATGCTTTCGTGCGATCGAGTTTGCTCCCGGGTATTTTCCGCCGCACGTTCGACTTGCCGAGATCCTCATCAAAGAGAAACGTATTGAAGAAGCGAAAGCCAAGTACGAGACATTGGCCGAACTCGCGATCGCACGCGGCGAACTAGCGCGCGGCGAGCGGTTTTACCGGCGCCTGCTCAAGATCGCTGCCGACGACGTCGAAAACCGTATCAAACTGATCGACGTTCTGGTGCGTCAGGACCGCACTGAGGCAGCGCTGGCAGAGTACCTTGAATTGGGGGACGCGTACGCCCGCAGCGGTCAGAATGACAAGGCGGCAGAGAAATTTGGGGAGGGCTTGCGCCTCGCAGATCGCGCGGCATTGACCAATTCTGCCGCACTCAAACTGCGCTATCGCCTCGCGGAGACTCGTGCGGCCAACGGAGATTTGAAAGGTGCCTTGGTCGCCTATCAAGAGATTGCACAGCATTCGCCGGAGGACGAAGAGGCCCGCCTTCGCCTCGTCGAGTTAGAGTATCGGCTGGGGCAGACCGCGGCGGCGGTTCGCGACTTGGGCGAGATGCTCGAGCGCTATCGTGCCCGCAAGGAGCTGGTCAAGGCAATTCCGGTTCTCGAGGGGCTCGTCTCCGAACATCCGAACGACTTGGCGCTGAGATCGCATCTCGCTCAGTGCTATAATGAGGTGAATGAAACAGGGAAGGCACTTGCAGCCCTTGATGCCCTCGGCGAGATGCAATTGACCGCAGGGCAAAAGAGAGAGGCGGCGGCTACGATCCGCCAGATCATTTCTCTCAACCCACCTCGTGTGGAGGATTATAGAAAGCTGCTCAAGCAGATTGGCGAGTAGAGGGGCGCCTTGAGTACGTTGTCTGATCTGATCTCTCGTCTGACGATTCTGAGTGTCGTGGACATTCTGCTCGTCGCCCTTGTTATCTATGGGCTTTTCTACCTTATCCAAGGCACTCGGGCCATTCCTTTGCTCCGTGGTTTTCTTTTCGTCGTTATTCTGGCGCTCCTCGTGAGCAGTGTTCTCCCACTACCCGCTTTTAGTTGGCTGATTCGCACCTCGATCCCCGCCCTCTTGGTCGCGATTCCCGTTATCTTTCAACCCGAACTCCGCCGCGCACTCGAACGGGTGGGCCGGCCGGGCACCATTATCGCTCGCAAGAGCAGCACAACTTCACAGGTCGTTAACGCGGTGTCACGCAGTGCAGCAGAGCTGGCCCATCGCCAATTCGGCGCCCTCATCGTCCTCGAAGGGAGGACCGGCCTGCAGGATTTCGTCGAGACGGGAGTTGTAATCGACGCACGCCTGTCCACCGGCTTGCTCCTTTCCATTTTCTTCAAGAATGCAGCTCTGCACGACGGCGCTGTGATCGTGCGCGAGGACCGCGTCGCCGCTGCCGCTTGCATGCTGCCCCTCTCCGAAAACCCGAGCTTGGACCGCGACCTGGGGACGCGACATCGTGCGGCGATTGGGGTGACCGAGGGCACAGACGCGATCGCCGTCATCGTTTCGGAGGAGAACGGCTGCATTTCTGTCGCGTACAATGGTCGGCTCGTCCGGCGTCTGGACGAAGGGGAATTGAACCGCTTGCTGCACCGCTTGTATCGCCCACCTCTCGGGGGCGAGCATTGGTGGAGCCGCAACGGCAGTGAGAAAAGTTAAATGCTCCGCTCTATCTTGAGTCAGCTCAGTTCCATGGCGATGGCCCTCATCATTGCCGTCATCGTGTGGTCGTATGTGACGAGCGAACAGAATCCGACTCGCGAGAGTCTCTATCCATACGCGCTTCCGGTCGCGATGATCAATATACCAGAGGGCATGATCGTCTATAAGCAGTCTCCGACCACCGTGCGCATCCAGGTCAGGGCGCCGCAGGCGACTTGGGACCAATTGTCCAGTAGTTCGTTTCGAGCGGTTGCCGACCTCAAGGGCTTGAGTGCGGATATGCACCAGGTTCCCGTGAAGGTGGAGGTCATCGACCCTGGGGTCGTGGTCACGAACGTCGATCCGCCCACGGTCGGGGTCCAGCTCGAGCCACTCAAATCCCGTTCCTTTGAAGTGCGTAGCGATGTCCTTGACACGGCCCCCCTCGGCTTTGTCGCCAAGTCGCCGGTAACCACGCCCCCCCAGGTGACCGTGAGCGGCCCGCGCGTCCTTGTGGACCAGGTATCGGAAGTAATCGCCGACGTATTTCTGCGCGGCGCCAAGTCGCCCATCGAACGCGAAATCGCACCGGTCGCGACAGATGCTCAAGGCAATGTGGTCGACGGCGTCACAATTACGCCGGCAACGGTCAAGGTTCAAGTTCAGATCGACCAACAAGTGGGCTATAAGGATATATCGGTCAAGGCCGTCCTCAAAGGGGCGCCTGCCCGTGGATATTGGGTGAGCAACATCGTCGTCACCCCATCGACGGCGACGATCGTCGGCAGCGCGGATGCCTTGGCGCGCGTTCAGGGCTTGGTGGAGACTTCTCCGATCGATATTGCCAGCGCGACGGCCGATATCACCCGGACGGCAGCTCTCGTCCTGCCCCCAGGAGTCTCCGTTCTGAGCAATCAGGGCTTTACAGTCCAGGTATCGGTGACTCCCATTGTGGGCGGTCAGACTTTTCCGGGCAAAGTCACCGTCATCGGGCAGACGAGCACTCAGATTGTCACCATCTCTCCGGCCTCGGTCGATGTCATCCTCAGCGGCCCTTTGCCAGCCTTGGAAAGCCTCGGCCCCAACAATGTTCAGGTCAGCGTAGACGTTTCAGGACTCGACTCGGGTACTTACCAAGTCAAACCTCAGGTGCTCGGTCTTCCTGATACCCTGCATATTCAAAACATCGCCCCTGACACCGTCCAGGTCACCATCACCGAACCCACGCCAACGCCAACCGCGGCCCCTCGGCGAACGCCGATTCGGCCTGCGGCGACGGTTCCGATCCCTGGCAGCCCCGCTGCTCCAAGGCCCACGGCCACCGCGACCATTCCAGATTCCCCAAGAATTAGCACGCAGACACCGAACCCGTGAACAAACCTTCCTTCTTGCCTTCGAGAAAGGGAATTGAGCGAAACAAGTACGATTTGCTAGCCCTCATCTTCCTGGCCGGCTGGCCGTTTGTCTTTTTCTGGCAAGCCGCGTTGCGCCTCGCCGTTTTTTCCTTCGGCGATATTCTCCTTTTCTTTTTCCCAACTCATCTCGCTTATGCGAATGCTCTCCGGGCCGGCCGCTTGCCACTCTGGGAACCTACCATGATGGCGGGCTTTCCCCTCTTCGCCGAAGGCCAGATCGGTGCTCTCTACCCGCTGCACCCTCTTCTTTACGGTCTTTTGCCGGTCGATCTCGCAACCAACTATGATATTCTCTTTCACCTCGCGTGGGTAGGCGTGGGGACCTATCTCTTCGCTCGGATCATCGGCTTGAGCCGCCCTGCCGCGTTGCTTACCGCGTTCACTTTTGGCGCGGGTGGCTTTTTCTACGCGCGCCTCCAGCATATGAGCGTGCTCGCGACGGCGTCCTGGCTCCCTTGGCTCTTGTGGGTCTGGGAAAAACACGAAAGGGAGCCCGTTGCTCACCGCCGCTGGCGCTGGCTCGCGCTCTTTGCACTCTTCAGTGGTATTCAGCTGCTTGGCGGACATCCGCAATTCGCTTTTTCCAGTGCTCTCATCATCGTCATGTACTTTCTGGTGAGGTGGCCGCGTTCCATAGGTCTCGCGGAGGAAAGCAACCGAGTGGAGACGCGCTTGCCTCGAGTCCTCCGGTTTCTGCTCGAGTATTTCGACCCTCTTCGCCTCGTTCCTCTCGGGTTCGCATACCTCGTCGGCATTGCGCTCGCTGCCGTCCAGCTGGTGCCCACCTTTGAACTCGCGGGGCTCACCAGTCGGGCAGGGGGTCTGGATGCGCGGTTCTTCAACGCGTTCTCACTTCGCCCGGTGCATTTCCTTATGCTTTTTGATCCGTTTGTCCTCGGAAATCCGATGCCGCTTGTTTCGGTCGAGGTCATTGGCTACATCGGGCTCCTCGCCCTTCTGCTCGCGATCGGGGCCATTCTGGTAAGGCGCGACCGGCGAGTCGTTTTTTTTGTGTTCATTTCGCTCCTGGCTCTCTTCCTGGGAGTTGGCGACCAGAATATCGTATACCGCGCGATGAGGTATCTTCCGCTCTTTAACTATTTTCGCGTTCCATCCCGTTTCCTTTACTGGCACAGCTTCGCCGCGGCGGTTCTGGCCGGCATCACTTTTGACTATTTGCTCTCCCGCGCATCCGAGGCGCCGCGCTTGACCCGCCGCGTCAGAGCACTCCTTCTCCTCATGACCCTCCTCGCCGCAACCATCGTGGGTCTCGTGCCGGTGACGCCTGTCGACTTCTGGCTCTCCCTGTGGGTCTGGCTTCCTTTGGTCTTTAGTGTCGTCTCCATTACCGTCATCGTCGGTGCGCGCCGCCGCCTTTTTTCACGTACTGCGCTCGCCGTCGTCGTGCTCGGGGTCGCGGTTCTCGATCTCGCGCTCTTTGCCACGGTCTATGCCAAGACCTATGACTCGACGACATCCGTAGCCGACTTTTACCGGCCGCCGGATTCTATCTCTGCCCTCAAAGACATGTCTCCTGGGAATGGGCGGGTCTTGACGAGTTTGTGGGCCTATCCCTGGCAATCTGCCATGCGTGAGAGCCTGTACCCGAATACCTATATGATCTACGGAATCGCAAGTGGTATTGGGTATACTCCTCTGATCTTGGAGCGCGTCAGTGAGTATTTGGAGCAGATCACGCCGCAGATGGCAAATCTTCTCAACGTGCGCTATTATCTTCTCCCTCAGCTACTCCCCGTCGACCCCAAGACCGAAGGGGATGACGTAAACAACATGTTCAATTTATCACCCGTCAATCGCGAGGTGGACATTCCGCCAACCCCGGCGACGCGACTGCGGGTAATCTCCTCCAGCGCACAGTCGACCGCATGGCAGCGCGGTAAGGTCATCGCGCAGATTTATCTTTCTACGGAGACAGGCGCAATTCTCCAACTGCCGCTGCGAGCAGGCATCGACACCGCCGAATGGGCTTTCGAGCGCAGCGATGTTCGCAAGGTTCTCCCCTATCCTATGCCGACCGTTGCGACCACTTTCCCGGCTCGCTCCGCGTTTCCGACCGAGTCGCACAACGGCCATACCTATTTGGCCGAAATGAGTCTGACCTCGGGTGGCCCACCCCCCACGATTACAGGCATTTACGTTTATCCCGAGGTCCCTGAGGGGCTCATCCACATCGACCAAATGGCTCTCGTTACTCCTGAGGGTCAATCCGTCTCGGTGGCGCATCTCGTCGGCCGCGACGATCAGGTTCTGGTTTATCGTTCGAATCAAGTGGCAGTTTTTGAGAACCCGGATGCGCTCCCCCGAGCGTTTCTCGTCCATTCTGCGCATGTCGCCGATGACCAAACGGCCGAAAACGAGATGTTTCGGAGCGACTTTGATCCGCGGGCCAACCTGATTTTAGATCAAGGGCAAGCGCTGAAGCAAGGGGGCGCTCAACAGCCGGGGGAGCAGGTCCGCATTTCGGAGTATCAACCCGAGCATGTATCTATTTCCGTCCACGCCAGCAGTGATGCGTACCTCCTACTTGCCGACACCTGGTATCCCGGCTGGAACGCTCGCCTAGACGGCAAAGCGGTGCCAATCGCGCGGGGCGATCTCATCTTTCGTGCGGTTCGCGTGCCGCCGGGCGATCACACGATCGAGTTTGATTACCGCCCCATGTCGCTCTACCTCGGCGCGGCCGCGAGTCTCATGGGTTGGTTGGTCCTGATTGGAATTTTGGCCGCGAGTCGACGTGCCTCCCGTGTTGTTATATAATTGGATGTGGGGAAAGCAATGTCAGAGACATCAGAATCGCTTGTGGAAGGCCAACCCGCCGTGCCGTCCGAGACTCCACCGATACCGCAGATGGCGGTGCCAGCGGAGGAGCAGCCGGCAGGGGCGGTAGAAACACCTTCTGCGATGCAGGCGCCCGCCGCGAATCTAAAAACGCTGCTCGAAAGTCTGCTTTTCGTGGCCGAAGCTCCTGTGTCCATAGAAGCACTCGCGCGCGCACTTGAAATTGAAGAGTTGCAGGTTGAGCAAGTGCTCGAAGAGTTGAAGCAGGACTATGAAAACCGTGGGATGCGTCTGCAACGGATCAAGGACCGGGTACAGCTCGTGAGCGCACCTGAAAGTGCTACTGCCATTCAGAGTTTCTTGGGTTTGAGTGGTTCAGGCCATCTCTCTGCCGCTTCACTGGAAACACTTGCAGTCATCGCCTACCGTCAGCCCGTCACTCGACCGGCAATTGAAGCCGTCCGAGGCGTTAATTGCGACGCCGTCCTCCATTCGCTGCTTGCCCGCGGGCTCATTCAGGAAGCTGGCCGCCTCGAGACAGCCGGTCGCCCAATCCTGTACGAGACGACCTTTGATTTTCTTCAGCAATTCGGCCTGAAAAGTGTCCAAGACTTGCCTGCTCTGGAAGAGGCGATCGAAAACGCGCTCGCGACGGCGGTGGAACAGGCTGAGCAGACGGCCGATGAAATCGCAGGGCGAATCAAATAGCATGGAACGGTTGCATAAAGTCTTGGCGCACGCAGGAGTTGCTTCACGGCGGCAGGCTGAGCAAATCATCCTGGAGCGCCGCGTGAAGGTAAATGGGCAAATTGTCTCCGAGCTTGGCACGCTTGTCGATCCCAGCCGCGACCGTATACAAGTGGATGGCGAGACGATCCGCGCCGAGAACAAGGCATATATCATACTGCACAAACCGCGCGGCTATTTGAGCGATCGCGACGAGGGCCACGGCAAGCCGACGGCGCTCGACTTGGTCGCCTCCGGGGAGCGCCTCTATGCGGCCGGCCGCCTCGACGCGAACAGCGAAGGCCTCTTGCTGCTGACAAATGACGGCGAGTTGGCACACCGGCTTACTCATCCGCGATACGAGCATGAGAAAGAATATCTCGCGCTTGTGGAAGGCAAGCCGGATGAACGAGCCCTGCGCAGCATGACGAGGGGTGTCATGTACGAGGGCGAGCGCCTGCGCGCGGATTCGGTGCGTATAGTGCCACACCTCGGCGGCATCGCCCGTCGCCAGCACTGGCCGGAAGCGGGGCGGAACGAGACATGGTTGTCGATCATTCTGCATGAAGGGAAAAAGCGCGAGATCAGACACATGGGCGGGATTATGGGCTATCCCGTCAAGCGCCTGATCCGCGTGCGAATAGGTCCTCTCCAGTTGGACGGCCTTCCGATCGGAGGATGGCGTGAACTGCGCGAAGATGAGGTGCGGCAACTGCAAGGCAAGCCCAACGCGCGCGACCCACAAAGACCATTGAGGACAAGGCAAATTGACTCCATCCATCATCGCCATTGACGGCCCGGCCGCATCCGGCAAAAGCACCATCGGCGCGCTCCTTGCGGAAAAGCTCGGTTATCTCTTTTTTGACACTGGAATCATGTACCGCGCGGTGACGGCGGTTGCACTCGCGCGTGGCACCCCCATCTCGGATGAAAAGGCAATCACGCGGCTCGCGGAGGAAATCCAGATTGATGTTCTTCCGCCGGATGCCCAAGATGGGCGTCAATTCACAGTCCGCGCGGACGACCGCGACATTACCTGGGAGATCCGGGAGCGCGCGGTCGACGTGAACGTTTCGCCCGTTTCTGCCTACATCGGCGTCCGCCATGCCATGTCGGCTCAACAGCGCCGCGTCGGCTGGAATGGCAAGGTGGTTATGGTCGGACGGGATATCGGTACAGTCGTCTTGCCTGAGGCGGACATCAAGATCTATCTGGACGCGACGGAAGACGAGCGGGCGCGCCGGCGTTACCGTGAGCGTCTGCAGCGCGGTGAGCCCGCCGATTACGCCACCGTCCTCAAGGAAATCCAGCGGCGTGACGAGATTGATTCCAAGCGGTCCTTCGCCCCTTTGAAAAAAGCGGATGATGCAATCTATGTTGACTCGACGCATATGTCCATCCCCGAGGTTTTGGCACGCGTGATGCGCATTATCGAGCAAAAGCCGCGGAACTGCTAGAGGATAGGGGCGAGTGACGATGGGAACACGGCCGGCGTTTTATTATTTTGGGAATGCGTTCCTCCGCGCAGCATTCAAAATCTTGTTGCGCGTTGATGTCCGGGGCCTGGAAAATGTCCCGCGCGACGGGCCGCTGATCGTCGCGATCACCCACAGCAGTTTTCTCGATCCGCTCCTCGCCGGAGCGTACACCCCGAGGGAAGTCATTCCGATGGCGAAAGCCGAAGTCTTTAGTTGGCCCGTCATCGGTCTCATCGTCCGCTCGTATGGGGCCTTTCCCGTCCGGCGCGGAGAGGTGGACGTCAGTGCATTCAAGTCCGCTCTGCGCATTCTCGAAGGCGGCTATGCACTCGTGATCGCCCCCGAGGGCCATCGAAGTGAATCGGGCACCTTGCAACGTGGGCGCGAAGGCGCTATAATGCTCTCGCTTCGCACGGGCGCGCCGATTTTACCCGTTGCCGTCTGGGGTGGAAAAGGCTTTTGGGAGAATCTATCTCATCTTCGCCGCACGCCCATGCGCTTTTATGTCGGTGAGCCGGTCATTCCGGAGTTGCTAGGGGCCAAACCGACCCGCGAGCGGATGGCGCAGATGTCCGATGAGCTCATGATCCGAGCCGCCGAGATGATGCCGCCTGAAATGCGCGGCTATTATGCGGAGAGAATGCAAGCCAACACAGGTTATCTGAGGACATTTCGTCCGAGCGACGGACAGGTCCTCGAGAAATCAAAGGAGGTGATGCGAGCGGGCTGATTTCGTAAAGCGTGGGGAAGTACAGCGCCAGGACGGCGATTGCCGTTGACGAGGATGGAGGTTTCCCACTTCACGGTGGGATTAACTCTGCAATCCGGTTGAACCCGAACCCCGGGTTTGCCCGGTCCTCTCGCAGAGGAAAATCGACAGATCGGCGGATGCCTCCAAGAACGACCACGTTCTTCATCTTCCCCTCCAGGATGTGACAATGTCGCGTCCAAAGACGCCGGGCAACCGGCGGGACAAGCGCGCGGCAGGTGGTGACGAAATCGAATATCCTTACTCTACCGGAGGGACCCTCAATGTGCGGCATTGTTGGATACGTGGGCGCGCGCGATGTCAGTCCTGTTCTGCTGGACGGCTTGCGCCGCCTCGAATATCGCGGCTACGATTCCGCTGGGATCGCCGTCCTCAACCAGGACGGCCGCATTGACATCCGCAAAAGCGAAGGCAAGCTCTCGAAGCTGGTGGACACGCTCAACGGCGCGGCCCCTCGCGGCCGACTCGGCCTGGGGCATACCCGCTGGGCAACGCACGGCGCACCCAACGACACGAACGCGCATCCGCATACGGACTGCTCTGGCCGCCTCGCCGTCGTTCACAACGGCATCATCGAGAACTATGCCGAATTGCGCGACGACTTGCGCGCTCGAGACCACAAGTTCATCACAGAAACCGATACCGAAGTCCTGGCTCACCTGATCGAGGAGGAACTGAGGGGCACGCAAGACGACATTCCAACGCTTATTGGAGCCATACAACGTGCCTTGAAGCAGGTGCGCGGCACTTTTGGCATCGGCGTAATGGATGTTCGGCACCCCGACGTCTTGGTTGGCGCGCGGCACTTTTCTCCCCTCGTCGTTGGATTGGGCCAAGGGGAAAATCTGATCGCATCGGATATCCCCGCGCTCTTGCCCTATACGCAACGCATCCTGTTGATGGAAGACGGCGAGATTGCGGCATTGACTTCCGACTCGGTGCACCTCTATACGCTTGACGGCGATCCCGTCGAACGAGAACCGATTCAAGTGACGTGGAGCGTGCAGTCCGCCGAAAAAGGCGGCTATCCCCATTTCTTTCTCAAGGAGATTAACGAGCAACCCGCCGCTCTTGCGAATGCGCTGCGCGGACGAGTGGACGCGCACGGCGTCAGGGTTGCCGAGCTCGAGGCGCTTGATCTGGACCGCGTCGAGCGAATCAAGTTGCTCGCGTGCGGCTCTTCCTATCACGCGGCCCTTGTCGGCAAACGGACGCTGGAGGAATGGGTACACCTGCCCGCCGAAGCCAGTATCGCTTCCGAGTTCCGTTATGCCTCGCCCTTTATCGATGACCGCACGCTCGCGATTCTAATCACACAATCCGGGGAGACGGCCGATACGATGGCCTGCATGCGCCTCGCGAAAGCGGCGGGTGCCCAGACGCTTGCGCTCACGAATACCGTCGGCAGCTCCATCACACGCGGCGCGACCACCACGGTCAATCTTCAGGTGGGTCCCGAGATTGGGGTCGTCGCGTCCAAGACGTTCAGCGCCCAAGTCCTTTTGCTTGAACTGATTGCTCTCGATTGGGCGCGTCGCGTGGGCAGCATGCATCCGGAACGGCTTGCGACACTCACCCGCTCGCTCGCGCTTCTGCCGGACTGGGTCAAAGGGGCGCTCGGCTCTGATCAGCAAATGAAGCGTCTCGCCTCCGTCATATCCGGTCGCAAGAGCTGTTTCTTCTTGGGCCGTGGCTATGGCTATCCGACCGCATTGGAAGGCGCGCTCAAGTTGAAAGAGGTGAGCTACCTTCACGCGGAGGGCTATCCGGCGGGCGAGCTGAAGCATGGCCCGATTGCAATGCTTGATCCTGAGATCCCGGTGATTGCCATCGCGCCGCGTAGCGCCACGCTCGAAAAAATGGTAAGCAACATCCAGGAGGTACGCGCTCGCAAGGCTCCCGTCATCGCTCTGGCCACCGAAGGCGATGCGGCGACGGCTGCCCACGCCGACGAAGTTGTGTATCTACCGGGCACGATCGAAGAACTGGCGCCGATGGTGGCCACCGTGCCTCTCCAGCTACTGGCCTACTATGTCGCCGTCGAACGGGGCTGCGATGTGGATCAGCCCCGCAACCTCGCCAAGAGCGTCACAGTGGAATAAGGCAGTGGACATTCTCATCAGAGGAGATGTGTCATGAAATGGATAACCCGTTCGCATGTGCACGTAGATCGGGTCGCGTGTCCATGGCTCATCAAGCGTTTCGTCGATAATCAGGCCGAGTTCTTGTTTGTCCCCAAGAATCGCGTGAACGAGGTTGCGAGTGTTGCGGAAGCAATACCGTTTGATGCCCCGGGAGTTGAGCTTGGTCATAAGGAGGGGCGCTGCTCGTTCGAGTCAATCCTGCTCAAGTACGGTCTTCAAGACCCGGCGCTCGAGCGCCTCGCCAAGATTGTGCACGCCGCCGATGTGGCCGAGGACGCCGACAGTGACCCGCTTGCGCGAGGACTGGAAGCGATTGCTACCGGGTTTGGCTTGCGGTATCCTGACGACGAGGAGAACCTGCGGCACCAATTTCAAGTCTATGATTCTCTGTACGCTTGGTGCCGCGTCCAGGTGGCCAAGGGCCGATAATCCCACTACATCATCCGTGCGCTGGCGATCTCCTTCCGGTCCACAGGACGTACCTGTGTGGGACCGGCCGCGACGATGGCGACCGTGTCTCCGGTCAGTGCTTTGAACTCCACCTCATAGCCGCGCCCACCGCGGTCGGCGAAGATGACAGTGCCGACGTCGCCGCGTTTGAGGCCGTGTTCAGGAAGGTCTTCGGTCAGAACGACGGTGTCGAGCTCGTTAAGCATTGGGTTCTCCCGCGAGATGCTCTCGCGTATTGCGAACGGGAAAACTGCTTTTCCGTTACTATGTGATCAGTCTATCGCACATTCGAAAGTGGCTGCAAAAACGTCAAGGGCAGTGCAACTCTGCACTGCCCTTGCCTGTCTCCTGGTGCGCGATCAAGAGAGGTGTCGGTCCAGCCATTCGGTTATCCTCTGAAGGCGGTCGAGGCGCAGATCAATGGGACCGCCGCGCGAAAGCCCGTGGGAGGACTCGCGTGGATAGCGAACAAAGACCACTTGTTGTTTGAGCCAATAGAGCGCCGTGAACCATTCTTCCGCCTGCGAAACCGGGCAGCGCAAGTCTCCCTCGCTATGTATGATCAACAGCGGCGTCTTGACTTGATCGACGTACTTGAGCGGCGAAGTCTCCCAGCCTATTCGAAAATCGTCACCCCATGGGTTCCCCGGCCAGTATGAATTCGGAGGCGGCGGCTCATCACTTGTCCCTACCATGCTGACAAAATTGCTCAAGGAGCGGTCCGTCACCGCGCACTTGAACCGGTCCGTGTGCCCGACGACCCAGTTCGTCATGTAACCGCCGTAGCTGCCTCCCGCGATCGCCCTTCGGTTCTTGTCTACCTCTCGCAGCCCATCGGCATAGTCCGCGACGGCCATCACGTCCTGATAATCCAGGTCTCCCCAGTTGCGGTGAATGCACGCGCCAAACTCTTCCTCGCGCCCATTGCTCCCGCGCGGATTGGAATACACCACCACGTATCCGCGCGCGGCGTGGACCTGCAGCTCGTGAAAGAAGGTATTGCCGTACTGCGCATGAGGTCCGCCATGCACGTAAAGGAGCAGCGGGTGCTTGCTCCCTCGCCGCATGGTCGGCGGACGCATTACCCACCCTTGAACGCGTGTGCCATCCGGTTGTGTCAACCAGAATTCATCCGGACAGCTCAGTTGGACGCCTTGCAGCCACTTTACGTTCTGATTCGACAGCGGCGAGACTTGAAGCCTGTTCCTTAGCAGTCGCCCGACGAATACCTCGGTCGGCTGTGTTGCCGTGCTGAGGAGGAGTGCAAATGTCTTGCCATCCGCGGCCAGGCTCACGCCCGCGAGATCAATCGCACCCCGGGTCAAGCGCTGCATTCTCGCCGTTTGCACGTCCACGCTGTATAGATCGACGCTCCCCGAATCGCTCAAGGGGAAAAAGAGCTGCTTGCCGTCGGGCGACCACAGAGGCATGATGGGCGCCACTTCGCGGGTATCACCCAGAGTAACGTTCCCCACACTTCGGTCCAAGCCTGCGCTCAGGCATCGTGCGTCTCCTCCATGTCTCGAGACCACCCAAAGGCGATCGTTCTGAGGCCTCCACGGGTCCTTTCCAGCCTGCGCGCCGAAATAGGCAATTCGTTCCCCATCGGGGCTCCATGCGAGCGTACTCTTTTCACCCGCGGGAGTCTTGACCCTGCTAATCTTGCCCCCGTTTGATGGGACCAACCAGAGATCCATCCTGTAGAGCAAGCGGTGCGGGTCTTCGCTCCGGTTTGAGACAAAGGCTATAGTCTTGCCATCCGGAGCCCAGGCCGGAAAAGCATCGTCATAGTCACCTTTTGTGATCTGCTTTGTCTCGCCTGTGGCGGCGTCACATACCCAGATATGTTGTCGCTCATCTTGGAACCCTGAGCCGTCGAGACGATAGCGCGGGTGCGTGATGACTCGCGGCGGACTAGACTTGCCATTGTCGCCGCGCTTCTTGGCCGCCTCCTCCGTCCAATCAGGATGCGTCTGCCGAAAGCTAAAGGCAATGCGCTTGCCGTCGGGCGACCAGGCGAGGTCGGCCCAGTTCCCTTCGGGCAGTTGGGTCAGGGCATGACCCTCACCTCCATCCGCCCTCAAGAGCCAAATTTGAGTCTGTTTTTCCTGCGTCCGGAGAAACGCGATCCTACTGCTATCGGGAGACCACCGTGGAAAATTGTCTCTCACCTGCCCAAAGGTGAACTGCTCTTCGGTCCCGATCTTTGTTCCACTCAGCCAAAGATGACTATAGTACTTGTTCTTCTCAAGATCGGTCACTTGGACCGTGTAGATTACTCGCTTGCCATCCGGCGCGATTTGCGGGTCGCCGACGATTTTTATCTTGGCCAAGTCCTCAATGGAAATCAATCTTTTATCCACTTTATTCTCCGATCAGCTTAAAGCAATTTATCGGCCGATGGTGACAGTCACCGTTTGCTTGTTTTCCCGCGGCATTGTAAACGGTCTGCTCTCACCGAGCACCTGCCCGGTCGCACCATAGACTGCCCAGCGGAATGGCCCTGCTCCGAACAAAGGTTCGCCCACCCACCAGGTTTTTGAAGAAACCCCGTTCTCGGTTTGATCGAATTGTCCGCGCCAGCTTTCGACGTCATGCCAAGCGCCTATGCCATCCCGCCACTGGACGATCTCGGTTAGAGCATCCGGATTCTTGACTTGAATTCGTATCCATCCACCGCGCAGCGCGGGAACGCGGGTGGGTTCGACAGAAGGAGGAAGACTTGGACGAGGAGGTAGATCGAGAGGTGAGGCCGCAGCCGGCGAAGATAAAAGCGCGAGCGCGAGGAATAGCGCAACGCTTCCGAAGATTCCGAAGGAGAGCGTGATTCCGTGTACTGTGTTGTGCATTATCGCCTCTCAGGGTCATTCGGGGATGAAAATGTACCTGCCCCTCACGCGCTCTTTGCAGGCCCGAGAACAGGTGCCACGGTTTGGCATGCGGACGACGGGTCACAGGCTTGGGCTCCCTGCGCTTTTCCAGGCGCTGTATGCAGTTGCCACGACCCGGCACTGTTAACATCGCTCGATATAACAGTACACTATCATTATAAAATCGGACAATAGCCGTGTCAAATTGGTTTCGCCTTGGATGAAAAATCGGGCGATCAGGGCGCGCCCGCGGCGAGCAGCACGACCGAGAGGTGATCAGACAGAGTTGCAGCCAGGTCTCTGGACAATGCTTGTCGTAACTGCGAGGAGGTCGCAGACACCGCGGGTCGCTAGCCCTCGCAAACCTGGCGGGGTGTCGGCGGGGCGGGCTTTGCCGACGTCCCGTAGAGTCCCATCCCGCAGACCCCGCGGGATCCGAGATCCCGCGATCTCCCGCGGGATCCGAGATCCCGCGATCTCCCGCGGGACCATAGCGGCGCGGGCGCAGTCTGCAACGTGTCGGTGAGATTGCTTCGAGTTCGCTGACCAAGTCCCTGTAGGGGAACTCTCGCAATGACACACAAAGGCGACTTTGCAAGGGTCATGTCAGAAGGGGGGCATTGACATGCGCGGCTGTTCTGTTATACTAACCGTGCTGCTTGACTGCGCAATAACCAGTCTACCGCCCGGCATTGTCGCCGGTCATCAAATCAATTGGCACGTGATAGTACTGAGCACCGACGGCGGAACGGGCTCAACGGAGACTCAGCGCTTGACGATCCAGTAATAATCAGCTGGGGTGACAACTCGCCACAAGTTTCGTTTTAATATGCAGAAGGAGATGGCCATGTCGACAATTTATGTGGCCGCCGCGCTGGCTTTTGCGCTCTGGGTGCAAAGCCGCAAGAAGCGCAGCCAACGATTGGCGCCAATACGCATAAAAGCACGGTAATGGAGAAGCGGGGGACGAACTAGTCCCTCGCTTCTCTTTTACGACTCCTCACCTCTCCCGGGGCATCTAGAAAAGGAGGCGCATGAGGTTCCGCGCCACCCACAAGATCGAGCGATCGCCTAGACTCTAGCAGGATGAGACACTGCTCGGAGGATCGCGATCAGAATTATCGCCCCGATGATGGCGACGATGATACTCACGATATTGAGGCCGCTCACGGCGTTGTAGCCAAGAACAGCCGATGTCAAGAATCCGCCGATGAGCGCTCCGATTATGCCGATAATGATGTCGCCGACGACGCCGTACCCGCTGCCTTTCATGACGTATCCCGCTGCCCAGCCGGCGATCAAACCGACGATGATCCAAACAATAATATCCATCGATTCTCTCCCCTTTTTGAAGAATGGGCGGTCGAGGCTAGCGCTGCGCCTCTTTTTTTTGGATACTCCAGCACATTTCCCGCCGCCACTTTCCTGCTATCTTCCATAACGACTTGACAAGAAAAGGGTTACTCAGCGCTCTTGAATACAAGGTTCTTTCCGTCATGGCTAGGCGACACCACCCCTTAACTCGGGTTCTGTTGTAAGTCTAGACCATGTACCGCATCCAGCAGGCACTCGAAGATCTGATGCGGGGCCGCACCTTTTTTCATTGCGCATTGGCTGAGCACGATACGGAACGCGGGCCAGGTGCCCCGTCGTCGACGCCGGCCGAATCGTCGAGCGGGGCAAGCATGGCGAGCTGCTCAACACGCATGAATACTATTACAACTAGTCGACAAGCGAAAAATCCCACGGGTCGTTGCGCCTCAAGGTCCAGAATCTTCCCCTTGGTTATGTGGTATAATCAAAATCGGCTTCCGCCTCACCGGGCTCTGGCGGCGTGGGTGCGTCCTCTCTCCGCGACAGCACGATCTCGCCAAACAGCCCCTCCTGGTGGGCGCGTATCTGCCGCCGCTTGATCAATTCCAGCACGGCGAGGAACGTCACAATCACTTCGACCCGCGTCGTCGCCTGTTCGAGTAGGTGGGTGAAACTTACATGGCGGACGCGGGTCGTCAAATCAATAATGGTTCGTATCTGCTGCTCGATCGACACGGAAAGAGGCACGCGCAGCGTGCCTTGCGGCAAAGCTGGCCTGATATTCAAGGCGCGCTGGACAGCTTGTGCCAGGTCACCGAGCGAGATTCCCGTGACCTTCCACTGGGTTGGCTGTGGTTTTGGCGGAGGCGCAAGACGCGCGTACGTGTGGTAACCCTTTTGCTCCCGTTCGCGCAAAAAGGCCGCCGCCCGCTTGAACATGCGGTACTCGCGCAGTTGCCGGGCCAGAGCGTCGCCGACGTCCTCTTCTTCTTCGCCCCCGCCCGTATCGGGTTGAGGCAAGAGCAACCTGGACTTGATCAAGATCAGTTTGGCGGCAATGACGAGGTAATCGGCCAATTGACTCAATTCGATGGTGCCTGGTTTGCTGATGAATTCCAGATACTGATCAGCCACCGTGCCGAGCGACACCTTCGTAATGTCCAGTTCGCGGCGTTCGATCAATTGGAGCAACAGGTCGAGCGGACCTTCAAACTCGGGCAACCGAAATTCTAACATACGCACGATTATAGCGGATTTAAGGTGCGATGCCAAACGCTCTGATTCGCCTCGAAAATGTGACCCGCGTCTATGCCGTTGGCAAACGACAGCTTTACGCATTGCGCGATGTTTCCCTCGAAATCTGTTCCGGCGAATTCGTCGCCATTACGGGCCCATCTGGCAGCGGCAAATCGACTTTGCTCAGCCTCATCGGCGGAATCGACAAGCCGGATATGGGCCGGGTGTGGGTAGGAGATCACCGGATTGACCTTCTGGATGAGAACACGCTGGCCAAATGGCGAGGCGGCAGCATCGGCATCGTGTTCCAATTCTTTCAACTCCTGCCCACTCTTACGGCGCTCGAAAACGTCATGCTTCCGATGGAGTTGCGCAACACATTTGCGAATCATCGCCGCCAGCGAGCGATCGAGTCTCTCACCCTGGTTGGTCTCGCCGACCGCACTACTCAGCTCCCCTCCGAGCTCTCCGGCGGCGAGCAGCAGCGCGTCGCGCTCGCGCGTGCCCTCGCCAACGATCCGCCCATCCTCCTTGCCGACGAGCCCACCGGCAACTTGGACAGCGACACGGGCCGACGTATAATTGACTTGCTGCTGAAGCTGAACCATTCCGGCAAGACGATCGTCCTGGTGACGCACGAAGAAGAACTGGCCTGTGCCGCCCGCCGTGTCGTCCGTGTCCGCGATGGCCACATCGTCACGTGACCCACCTTCAGTCATCGGGAGCTTTCGGAGCCATGATTTGAATCAATCCAACGGGCGCGTTGTCCTAGTTATTGGCGTTCTTCTCGCCGCGTGTTGCTGTCTGTCTGCCGCTGGGTTCCTCCTTGTCCTCCGCTCGTTCCCCGAGGCGTCTTCCCTCTCGAGCGCCTTGGTGGACAAGACGATCATCGCGACTCTCGTCTCTCAAGATGCGGCCAACCCGTCGGAGACGCCTGTCTCCATTTTGAACACGACGCCAAGCGCGAGCGATTCGCGAACTCCGTCGACCCAACCACCGGTCCTCCCGCCGAGTGATACCGTTCCTTCTGCTACTCCCAGCCAGTCGTCCGCCGGTTCTCCGCGCGATCCATATGTGGTGATCGTTCCGACCCCTACGGCGCCGAATCTCCGTTATCCGATTGGTTTCGATTCCAGTCTAAAGATCGTGACCTATCCCGTTTCGGGGGTGACCGAACGGGAGCTGAGTAACTCGCTCAGCGCGAATGCTTTGCCGGACCCTCATGAGCAAAACAATAGGTATTATGCGCGCACCGATTGGTACCTGTCCGCGCATTGGAACTGGATGCCCAGCTCGAAGGGTTGCGAGGTCTCCAGTGGGGACGTCTCCCTCGCGATGACAATGACCTTGCCCGCTCTCGCGACTCCCAATTCAGTCTCGCCTAGCGTCCTCGACCGGTGGGACACCTTTGTCGACAATACGGTCCTTCACGAATCTGGTCACGTGAAACTCGACCTCGCGGGGGCGCGACGCTATCAACAGGAATTGGGAACCTTTTCGCCCGCCGCAGACTGTAACAGTCTCAAGGGGGAATTGAGGGCGCTCTTTGACGACAACTACTCGGCGATCGACAAGGCGAATGTCGATTATGATGCCCAGACTCAGCACGGCATGGACCAGGGCGCCGTGTATCCACCAAGATGAGGTTTAGCGAATGCTCTTTGCCGGATTTGGATTTGAGATTGTCTATTTGATTATTGCGCTCTTGGTCGCGCTTACCATTCATGAGGCCAGTCACGCCTTGGTCGCCTACCTGCTGGGCGACCCAACCCCGAAAAACATGGGCCGCCTTTCGCTGAACCCTTTCGCCCATCTCGACCCGTTGGGCGCCCTCATGATTCTTGTGATCGGTCTCGGATGGGGCAAACCCGTTCAGATCAATGCCGAGAAACTAAAGCCAGGACCCAAGGTCGGTATGGCGCTTGTGGCCATGGCAGGACCCGTCTCGAATGTCCTCCTCGCCGCCGTCGTCGGCCTACCGCTTCGCTTTCACCTGGTTTCGCTTCTTCCTCAACGGATCGCTCAATTTGATTTCCTGCCGTCTGGCTATCACGTTCTCTATTTCTCCTTCGGCCTCTTGCTCGTGTTCACCGTCTACCTCAGCCTTGCTCTCGCCGTCTTTAACCTGATTCCGATCAGCCCGCTTGACGGATCTCGGCTCTGGCAAATCATCCTGCCGAACAGTTGGTACTATCGATTTGCACGCTTTGAGATCCTCGGGCTTGGCTTGGTGATCGCCCTCGTCCTTTCAGACCGCTACCTGAACACGAACATACTCACGAGCGTCCTGATTCCACCGGTTGGTTTTCTATGGCGCCTGCTCATCGGCATGACTCCGCCTTTCTAGACTCCGTTTCCGTCATCATTCCTTTCATTTCACAGGGCTGAGTCTTCGTGCTATAATCAATCATCATTTGCAAAAGGAATCATTTCCATGCTCAAATCTGTTACCTGCGGCGAACTCCGCAAAGAGAACGTCGGTGGGGCCGTGACTCTCGCGGGTTGGGTTCACCGCCGCCGCGACCACGGCGGCCTCATTTTTATTGACCTGCGGGACCACTTTGGCATCACGCAGGTCGTTTTCAATCCTGCCATCTCGCTCCAGGCGCATGAGCTTGCTTCCTCCTTTCGTCCGGAATTCGTCGTACGCGTCAGGGGCAAAGTCGAGCTGCGCCCCGAAGGTCAAGAGAACCCGAATCTACCGACGGGCGCGATCGAAATCGTCGCCGAGCAAGCGGAGCTGCTAAACGAAGCGAAGCAGACCCCTTTTCTCATCAATGTCGAGGAAAATGTAGATGAGGCTCTTCGTCTCCGCTATCGCTATCTCGACCTGCGTCACGAGCGCCTGCAGCGCAACCTTATGCTTCGCCATCGGGTCATCAAATTCATTCGCGACTTTCTTGATGCCCGCGGTTTCATCGAAATAGAGACGCCAATCCTGATCAAGAGCACCCCCGAAGGCGCGCGTGATTATGTCGTTCCAAGCCGGGTTCGACCGGGTGAATTCTATGCCCTTCCACAGTCTCCACAGCAGCTAAAACAGCTGCTCATGGTCGCGGGCTTTGACCGCTATTACCAGATCGCACGCTGCTTCCGGGACGAGGACCTTCGCGCCGACCGCCAGCCAGAATTCACGCAGCTGGACATTGAAATGGCTTTTGTCGAGCAGGAGGATATCCTCAATCTGGTCGAAGGCTGCTTTACGCAACTCGTCCAAACGGTCACGCCGTGGAAGCATGTGGTCTCGCCGTTTCCTCGCATGACGTATGCGGAAGCCATGGCGCGCTATGGCAGCGACAAGCCCGATCTGCGCTTTGGACTTGAGCTTGTGGATGTGAGTGAAATCGTGGCTCACAGCAATTTCAACGTGTTCAATTCGGCGGTCGAATCCGGCGGCCAAGTAAAGGGGATTCGGGTCCCCGGCTGTGCTCAGTATACTCGCAAGCAGTTGGACGAGGTAGCCGACATAGCCAAGGCCAAAGGGGCGCACGGTCTTGCGACCATCGCGCTGACGGCCCAAGGCATCAAATCTCCCCTGACCAAGTTCCTTTCCGACGGCGAGATGCAGGCGATCGTGGAGCGCCTGCAAGCTCAGGAAGGAGATCTGCTTCTCCTCGTGGCGGATGCAGCCAATGTCGTCGCCGCCGCGCTGGGTGCGCTCCGACTGGAAATGGGGCATCGGTTGAATCTAGCCGAAAAGGACCTCCTGGCCTTTGCCTGGGTGGTCGATTTTCCCCTTGTCGAATGGAACCCGGACCTGAAGCGTTGGGACGCGGCTCATCACCTGTTCACTTCTCCCAAAACGGAAGACATTCCACTTCTCGAGACCAACCCCGGCCGGGTCCGCGCCAATTCGTACGATCTGGTGTGCAATGGTTTCGAGTTGGCGAGCGGCAGCATCCGTATCCACCGGCGCGAGGTACAGGAAAAGATCCTCGAGCTGCTGAACTACTCCCGCGAGGATGCCCAAGCCCGTTTCGGTCATATGCTGACGGCGTTTGAATACGGTGCGCCCCCGCACGGCGGCATTGCTCCCGGCATCGACCGCCTGGTGGCCATCCTCTGTGACGAGACGAGCATCCGCGAGGTGGTTGCGTTCCCCAAGACCGCGCAGGCAACTGATCTGATGACGAGTGCTCCGTCAGAGATCACTCCGGAGCAGCTTGACGAACTCCATCTATCCATCCGGTCGGATAAGAACTCGTGACACGCGGTGACTTGACAAGGCTATGCGATGGTGATAACATTTTAGTTGCAGCCCTGCGGTGTGCGTGATGCGGTTCTGGAGTTTGAGCCAACGTTTACAAAGAGGGAGCTGATTTCTGCTGAGAGCGCGTCCACTCGTTTAGAGACCGGGCCACTCGAAGAGTAGGCAACCCACCTGCGTCAGCAGGTTCACAACCCTGGTCGCACACGGCACGGTGGGGATTGCGTGCGAAACAGAAAAGCGGGCCGCGAATGTATTCGCGGCCCGCTTTTCTGTTTCATTAGAATTTACCTTCAGTTGATTAGAAATTTCAATGGGGGCTTGACACTCTGTTTTCATTGTGCTATTCTTGTCGCCGCTAGTTTGTCGATAGATTCACAACTATCCTGTGAACGAGCCCCCACTGAGGTGAATGCGCGATGCGCAAGGAACGCGTGACGGAGAACGTGTACGTTTTTACGAGTGAAGCGTACGCTCAGGTCAATGCCGGTGCCGTGGTTACCCGGGAAGGTGTGGTCGTGATCGACACGTTGCCTTTTCCGCGCGAGACCAAGGAGATGATCGATTTCCTGCGCGGCGAGTCTGACCGAGGGATCCGTTACGTTATCAACACTCATCATCACGCCGACCACGTCTATGGCAATTTTCTTTTCGAAGACGCGGATATCATTTCGGGCGAGCGCTGTCGAGAGATCATGCGCAAGTCCGGGGAGAAGAACCTCGCCGAGGCCAAGGCCCAAACGCCCGAACTGGCCGAGGTGCGTCTTCGTCTTCCAAATCTTGCTTTTCCGGACAAAATGTCCCTCTTTTTGGGAGAGCGGGTGATGCGTTTGATGGCGTTGCCCGGACACACAGCCGATGGAATTGGCGTCTATCTCGAAGGAGACAAGATCCTCTTCTCCGGTGACGCCGTAATGCCGATTCCCTACATCTTCTGGGGAGACCGGCAGATGGCCGTAGACAGTTTGCACCAGATCCAGGAAATGAATATCGAGGATATCGTGCAGGGCCACGGGGATGTGCTTCTGAAAGGGGAGATTGACGAAACCCTCGAATCCTCGGTTGCCTATCTCGACTGCATCTATGAAAAGGTCAAAAGCAAGCTCGCCGTGCGCACTTCCAAAGAGCGCATGGTGAACGAGATTACGCTCGAGTCCTGCGGTTTTTCCCCGATTGCCCTCGACGGTCTGGTCAAGCAGTTGCACAGAAGCAATATCCTTCGGGTTTATCAGAACCTCACGGCCAAGAGCCGCCAGACGGCTTGATGAAGCGCATCGTCATCCTCACAACCGGGGGCACGATCGCGATGCGCGCTTTTCCCGAAGCGGGCGGTGCGATCCCAGCTCTCGGCGGCGCCGATTTCACGTCGGCTCTCCCTCAAACGTTGGCCGAACTCCGGACCGAGGAATTCTCCAATCTTCCTAGTGCCCATTTTGGGATCGACCAGCTCTGGGAGCTTTCTCGCCGTTTGAACGCGCTCGTGGCGGATGATCAGGTGGACGGAGTGGTGGTGACGCACGGAACCGATACTTTGGAGGAATCCGCCTATCTGTCCGATCTCACAATCGATTCTCCCAAGCCGGTCGTGTTTACGGGCGCGATGCGCACTGCTTCTGACCTTGGATATGAGGGCTTGGCGAACCTCTCGGCCTCGGTCCGTGTCGCCGCAAGCGACGCCGCGCGCGATCTCGGCACGCTGGTCGTGTTCAACGACGAGATTTACAGCGCACGGGATGTGACCAAGGGGCACCCGACCGCGCTGGAGACTTTTCGCTCGACCGAGTTCGGCCCGCTTGGGCGGGTCGATTATGCCGGTGTCCTCATCGCGTACAAGCCGCTCTTGCGCGAATTCATCCCTGCCAGGCACCTCGACCCGAACGTTCACCTCCTGAAAGCCGTCGCCGGCGGCGGGACCCAACTCTTGGACTATTTGGTAGAGCTTCCCGCGCACGGAATCGTGCTAGAGGCACTAGGTGGAGGCCGAGTGCCGCCCGCCTGGCTGCCGTGCATCGATCGAGCCGTGACGAGTAGGATCGCCGTCGTGATCACATCCCGCGCGGGCTCGGGGCGGACGGTTGACCGCTACGGTTATGAAGGGTCGCACCATGACCTCGTCCGCCTCGGCTGCTGGTTTGCGAACGGGCTCGATGGAATCAAAGCCCGCATCAAGTTGATGGCGGCGCTCGGAACATCCGACCCGGCCGGTTACTTTGCGCACGCATAGATCGGTTCTCGAACAACAGGACCAAGCCCCTCGGCATGTCACTGCGAGGAGCGTCCGCGCCACCTTCGGTGGCGATGCGACGTCCCGTGGGATCGATGATCCCGCGATCTCCCGCGGGATCGATGATCCTGGAGACCCCCTCGGGACCATAGCGCGGCGGGCGCAATCCCCACGTGTGTCGGTGAGATTGCTTCGCCGCCCTCTGGGCGGCTCGCAATGACTAATGGAAGGACTCGCGTTCCCCCCGTCACACTTGCCCTTGCGCTCTATGCAAGGGTTGCGAGGCTTCGCCCCCTCGGCGCCCATGGTCATTGCGAGGCTTCGTCCTTTGCGTTTTAATGGACGAAGCCGAAGCTATCTCCCTTTCCGTGGACGAAGCCGTACCCGTGAACTTTACGGGCGCAATCTTCACGCGGACGGACGAAGCAGTACCCGTGGGCTATACGGGTGCAATCCCCACGCGCGCAATCCCCACGTGTGTCGGTGAGATTGCTTCGCCGCCCTCTGGGCGGCTCGCAATGACTAATGGAAGGACTCGCGTTCCCCCCCGTCACACTTGCCCTTGCGCTCTATCCAAGGGTTGCGAGG
>JAMCQI010000096.1 GCA_023381515.1 Chloroflexota bacterium
CCTGGTCAAATGGATCGATACCGTCTCGGTGCCCCGGATCCGGGTGGCGGTGCAGGACTATCTGCGCGGCCGGTACGACATCCAACTCCACGCCTCCCGGCTGGGTTGTGCGAATGCCATTCGGTCCGGCGTCACGACCATTCTCAACATGGAGTGGGCGACACACCCATCCGTCGTCGACGTATTCGAGCAGGCGGGCATTCGCGTGGTCCACACCATCACGATGACCGATCAATGGATCTCATCGGACGTCATTCTGCCGCACGATCGGCTCATGGCCCTGGCGAACCAGCTTTTGGAACGATGCCATTCGTCCGTCGACGGACGCGTGACGTTTCGTTACGGCATTGCGTGCCCGAACTCGGCGAGCGTGGAGTTGATTCGCGAAGTACGCTTGCTCGCCGATCGCAACCACGTGCCGATTCACATCCACATCGCCGAAACCAAATACGAATGGGACGATATCCAAAAGCTCTTCGGCAAGACCCCGACGCGTCACCTATACGATCTGGGCCTTCTGGGGCCAGATGTCCTCGGGGCGCATTGCATCTGGCTTTCCGACGAAGATGTCGAGCTGTTCCGTAAGACCGGCACCAAAGTCGCGCACAACCCCGAATGCAACATGAAGATTGCGGACGGGGTTGCGCCCATCGCCAAGATGCTCGACGCGGGGTTGACCGTATCGCTCGGCACGGACAGCTGCGCCGTAAACGACAACATGGACATGTTCGAAGCCATGCGGACGGCCGCATTTCTCCAAAAGGTTACGACGATGGACCCGACGCGCCTGCCCGCCGAACAGACCTTGCGCATGGCAACCCTGGGGGGAGCCGAGGCTCTAGGGATGGAAAAAGCGATCGGCTCACTGGAACCAGGCAAGCAAGCCGACATGATCATCGTCGATTTCACCGGTTCGCACATGCGACCCGTGAACAAGATCGAAAACAGCCTTGTCTACTGCGCTAACACTCACGACATCGAAACTGTGATTTGTGACGGCAAGGTCGTCATGGAGAATCGACAGATTCAAACCTTTGACGAAGAAAACTGGGTGTCGGCCGCGGTGGAGTACGCGTATCAACGGTTCCGGGCAGACGGCATCGCGCTGCCGGACTATTTTCGGATGGGGAGTGGCGCACTATGAAGATCGCAATGTTGCAGCAACCCCGGCAGTTCCAGATTGTGGAGACAGACAGACCCAAGATCGGACCGAAGGACGTTCTGCTGCAAGTCGCGGCGTGCGGCGTATGCGGAACGGACGTCGAGGCTTTCCTGGGACACCAACCCCGAGGCTGGACGATCACCTATCCCTTTCGAATGGGACACGAGCTGTCGGGCACGGTAGTCGAGGTTGGGCGCGACGTTCCGAACGTACAAGTCGGCGATCGCGTCGTCCCGGACGGTCGAATGCCGTGCGGATATTGCTACTACTGTCGACGCGGGTTATTCAGCGCCTGTCCGAATCAAGGATACTTTTCCGGCGGGCTCGCCGAATTCAGCGCCTATCCGTTTCAGAATCTCGTCCACATCCCCGACCGGCTCACCCTGGACGAGGCGGCGATCGCTGAGCCTCTCGCGTGCGTTATCAATGGGCAGTCGAAGCTCAAGGTGCCGTTTGGCGGAGTCGCCGTCGTCATCGGCGACGGGCCGATCGGCCTGCTGCATCTTCAGATGCTCAAGAGCCGCGGCGCGTTTACTATCATGATCGGGCTCCTTGATCACCGGCTCCAGGTCGCCAAGGAGCTTGGAGCGGACGTCGTCGTCAACGCGACGACGGAAGATGCCGGCAAGGTCGCTCGCGAGGTATCGGATGGCCGTGGGGCGGACGTCGTGGTCAACGCGGTTGGCAAGCCGGAAGTGCTCAGGAACGCGATCGATCTGGCCGCCCGGCGCGGCCAGGTGTTGTTCTTTGCCGCCACGATGCAGCCCAAGGTCGAGCTGGATATCGACCTCATCCACTACAAGGAACTGGCGCTGATCGGGACCTACGACTCGACGATCGCGCAGTACGAAGACGCGCTAGCGCTGCTGGGCGCCGGAACGATCCAGGCCAAGCCTTTGATTTCGCATCGCTTGCCGCTGCCTCAAGTGCAGCAAGGGTACGAGATCGCCCGCCAGCAGCAAGGCCTCAAGGTCCTGATCGTTCAGTAGGGAATCTCGACGACGGAGGAGCGCAGAATGAAGATCAACGATGTCACGATCCAAGATACCTTTGCCGAGGCTTGGGACCTGGAAACGGTGCGAGTCCTTCTGACGGCCGTGACCTCCCCGCTCGCGGTGGGCGGCGCCGACCAATTCGCCGGCGCGGCCGGGTCCAGCATGATCGGTTCGCGAATAAACGCCGGGATCGAGCGACTCGCACTTCCGCATGAGACGCCCGACGGACGTCCCGGCGTTTTCATTTCCCTTGCCATGGTGCCCAGCGCCCGGGCTGATCTGTTGAAGGAGCTGGAGCTGCGCGTCGCTTTGGCGTCTCTGATTCCTACGCTCGCCGTCTACGACGCTTTGGTGCCGAACGTTCCCTTCGATTCCGCCGACGTACACGAAGAATTTCGAATGTCTCAAGAGCGCTGGAAGGGTTATGACTCTGAACGAAATCTGAAAGGACACACGCTCTGCGTGGTGCCGACGACGACCGGCGAATTCATCTACGAAAAGCAATTCAAGATCTCCAAGTCGGGGACGGACGGTCACTTTGTCTGCTTCGCCGAAAATGCCCTGGCAGCCGTCACCGCGGTTAGCGCAGCCAAGGAGACGCTCGCGGCGGTGGACGGCGTGGCGCCCATGGGCTTTGGGCTGGAACAGGTATTTCGCGAATATGACTATATTCCCTCCTTGCGCCACAAGATTGCGGACAGCAAGGTTCCGGACGGTGTGAATTCGATTCTGAACCTCTTGATGTTCGGCGCGAGCCCCCAGCTGATGCGTCAGGCCATGACCTTGAGCCTCAGGGCTGCCGCGCAGGTTCCGGGCGTCTTGCAGCTGAGCGCCATGAACTTTGGCGGTCAGTTCGGTCGACACAAGTACGACTTGCACGAGCTCCTTGGGAATCCCGATGTCGAACGATGATGAGATCCTGGCGAATCTGGGGCAGGCGGTCATCACCTGCAACCCAGAAGCTGCTTCTTCTTGGGCAAAGGCATCGCTCGACGCCAAGATCGACCCACTCGTTACCTTGGACGCCTTGACCAAGGCGATCCAGTCGGTGGGCGATGCGTTCGGCAAGGGAGATTGTTTTCTGCCTGAATTGGTCGGTGCCGCCGAAGCGATGTCTGCAGCCACATCCATTGTCGAAGAGCAGTTTCAGGGCCGCGAGTTGAATAGGAAACCGCTGGGCGTCGTAGTCATCGGGACTGTCTTTGGAGACCTACACAGTATTGGAAAAGACATGGTGGTAGCGCTCTTCAAATCGGCGGGTTTCCAGGTCCACGACCTGGGTATCAACGTCAAGGCCGAAGAGTTTGTGCGAGCCGTCAATACCACCGGTGCGGGGCTGCTTGCTCTCTCCGCCTTGCTTACGACAACCGCTCCCGAACAGAAGAAAGTGATCGAAGCGCTCAAGCGGGAAGGCATCCGGGACAAGGTGCGAGTGATCGTGGGCGGAGGAGCGATCACGCGTGACTTTGCGACAAACATCGGCGCTGACGGCTATGAATCGACCGCGCCAGCCGCAGTGGAGCTCGCGAAACGCTTGACGAAGGTGTGAAAGAATCGGACTATGCCTCGACCAGGATTTACGCGTCGGTTCAAGCCACTCGAGATTATTCCGCACGAAGAGGTTCTGGCGATACACAGGGCCACGTTGGATGCCCTGAGCGCCACGGGCGTCCGGATCGAGGATCCCTGGGCGCGCGAGTTCCTGGCGGGAAACGGCTGCCAAGTCGAAGAGAGCAGCGAGCGTGTGAGGTTTCCCGAAGAGCTGGTCGTGCGGTGCCTGGATCTGGCGCCCAAGTCATTCAGCGTCAGAGCTCGAGCGAGCAAAAACGATTTGACGTTGGGCGGCGATCGGCTCTATTTCTCCCATTCCTCCGGCATGCGAACGATCGACCTGGACACGTTCGAGCCGCGAGACCCCTCCCAGGCTGAGTTCGCCGATTGCATCAAGGTACTGGATGCGCTGCCGACCATCGACCATTTGGGCTGTTATCCCTATTTCGGATTCGAAGGGGTCTGCCCCGCCATGGCGATACCCGAAGGCGTGGCGATGAGCGTGCGGTATTCGAGCAAGCATCAAGCGGCGTGCTGTTCCAACGACTGCGAGATCTTTACCATCCAAATGGCGCAGGCGACGGATCAGGAACTGACGGGCACGCTGACCTCTTCGTCGCCTTTGACCTGGAGCCAGAGCGCCGTGAACGCCGCGCGCCGGATGGTGACCGCCAACTTCCCCATCACCACCGTCGACGGGTGTGTTCTCGGGGGAACGGGGCCGGCGACGGTAGCGGGTGCGGTGGTCGTGAGCAGCATGGAGCACCTCTCCATGCTGGTCTTGGTGCAGCTCCTTCACCCCGGGCATCGGATGTGCATCGGACATTTCGCGCTCGCGATGAATATGGCTTCGGGCTCACCGGCCTTTGGGCAAATTACAAGCTCTCTCAGCAACGCGGTCTTCAATCAGGTCTGGCGGCACTACGGTCTGCCCGTCGACAACGGTTCTCCGGGCTACGTCAGCGCCAAGACGATCGACTATCAAGCCGGTTACGAGAAGGCGATCGGTGGACTGATCGCAGCCCTGTCCGGCGCAAGTGAGATCCTGCTCCACCTGGGAGTATCGAGCGAGATAACGGCTCATCCCGTGCAAGCGGTGCTGGACGACGACCTCGCGGCGATGATCGGACGGTTCTTGGAGGGTGAAGAGATATCCGAAGGGACTCTGGCGCTTTCGCTCATTCAGGAGGTGGGTCCCATTCCGGGCCATTATTTGAACAAGGCTCACACGCGCAAGTGGTGGAGGAACGAGCAGTACATGGCCAAGTCCGCCGATTCGCTAACCTACCCGGAGTGGTTGTCGAACGGAAAGAAGAGTGCGCTCGACCATGCCAGGGAGCGACTGGAAGGAATACTTGCGACCTACCAGCCGAACCCGTTGTCGGCTAGCCAGGAGCAGGACATCGAGAGGATTCTGGCAGAGGCACGCGCCTACTATGGTCGAATGGTGTGATCCCGCCATTCGGGATGCCTCTGTCTAGCACTCCAGACACGAAAGGAATTGCGATGCGTTATCGGGAACTAGGTAAGACGGGTTTTCGCGTGTCCGAGATCGGTTTCGGTGCGTGGGGTATCGGCGGCGATTGGTGGAAAGGCGCAGACGACGAAGAGTCTACGCTCTCCTTGAAACAGGCGCTGGACCTGGGAGTGAACTTTGTCGACACCGCGATGAACTACGGCAATGGCCACAGCGAACAGCTCGTCGGCAAGGTACTTGGAGACTGGCCGGGTCAGGTCTACGTCGCTTCCAAGATCCCTCCCAAGAACTATTCCTGGCCGGCGGCGCCCGGCACGCCCTTGCGAGACACGTTTCCGAAAGAGTGGATCGTCGAATGTACAGAGCGGAGTTTGAAGTACCTGGGGCGGGAACGGATCGATTTGCAGCAGTTCCACGTCTGGCTGGACGAGTGGGCCCCCTTGGATGAATGGAAGGAAGCCGTCAGCCAATTGAAACAGCAGGGAAAGGTAGGCGCGTTCGGACTCTCGCTGAATTTTCCGCTCGCGCCGGACTATGGCGCCCAAGCCATCGAGACCGGCCTGATCGATGCCTGCCAGGTCGTTTACAACATATACGAGCGGGAACCGGAGCGAGCCTTGTTCTCCTTTGCCTCCCAGAAGAACGTCGGAATCTTGGTGCGTTCGCCGCTGGACGAAGGCGCGCTGAGCGGCAAGATCACGCCGGAGACGGTCTTTCCTGAAGGAAGTTTCCAGGCGTCCTATTTCAAGGATGACCGAAGGAAAGAGGTCTGGGAGCGCGCCAAGGCGCTTGAGTTCCTGCTGCACGGCGACGTGGCCTCGCTCCCCGAAGCAGCGATCCGGTTTTGCCTGAGCAACCAAACCGTTTCGACGGTGCTGGTGGGTATGCGCAAGACCGAACATACCCGGGCCAACTTGGCGGCATCCGGGAAAGGTCCGCTGCCGAAAGAGGACTTGGCTCGTCTCGAGGCGCACGTGTGGCCGCACAATTTTTGGGCGTAGCGATTTGAAATACAAACGTAAGCCGATGTGTCATTGGATGTTAGAGCGGAATGCCATTTAGGCGGTATTCCGGCTTGACGAAAGGAGGAGGAGCAAAGAAGAGCAAAGTGAAACAGCCAACCGATCCCAGAGTCTGTGAAGCGTTCAGCTCCAGTGGAGGAGAAAAATGTCGAAAAGAACTGTTCTTTGCCTGACGTTGCTTGTCCTGGTGGTGCTGGTGGCTATGGCAGCGTGCGCAGCTCCCACGGCCGCTCCCCCCCAGGTAGTCCAACAGACCGTCGTCGTGCCGGAGCAACAGACCGTCGTAGTTGAGAAACCGGCGACGGTCGTAGTGCCGCAGACCGTCGTCGTCGAGCAGACCCCCGTGCCGATAAAGAAAACGGTTGTTACTATCTCTTACAACCGGTTCTTCAACTCGTCATTTGGATCCGGCCCCGCGCCGTTAGAACTGATCCAACAGGCAGTTGCCAAAAAGTATCCCGATATCGACGTTCAGCTCAACATGGCTCCGGATGACATGAACGCTTGGCACGACGCTATGTCGGTCTGGATCACTGCCAAAGATAGCACCATCGACCTCTTTGGTATGGACACGCCGTGGGTATCGGAATTCGGCGCTGCCGGTTGGGCCGTTCCACTGAACGATCATTTCCCCAACTTGTCGCAGACCTTCGATCAGGCCGGCCTGGATCTGTACACCTACAACGGCAAGCTGCTCGCCATACCGTTCTGGAACTCGACTACCGGCCTATACTATCGGGCCGACCTTCTAAAGCAGTACGGCTTTGACCCGCCACAGACATGGGACGACCTGGTCAAGATTGCCCAGAAGATCACCGCCGACAACCCCAAGATGAGTGGCTATCTGTGGGCCGGCGGCAAATCCGAAAATCTCACCATGGCGTGGTCTGAATTCCTGTACGAGTTTGGCGGACAGTACTGGGACCAGAACGGCAAATGCGCGTTCAATTCGCCTGAGGGCGTCAAGGCCGTCGAGTTCATGAAGTCGACCATCGACAGCGGCCTTTCTCCTAAGGAAACAACTACTTTCCTAGATAACGTGGAGCCAGGCAACCGCTTCGCGTCAGGCAACGCGGTGTTCTTCCGCGGTCCCAGCGATTATCTCACTTGGCTTAACGATCCCAAAAAGTCGAGCATCGTTGGCAAATGGGATTACATGCAGAACCCGGCCCAGCCGGGCGGCCGGCACGCCGGCTCATCTGGCGGCTTCGCAATGGCCATCCAGCCCTTTACCAATAACCTGGATGCCGATTTGAAAGTCATGGAGGCCGTCGCCAGCCCAGATGTTCAGAAGGGGTTTGCCATCGCCTGGGGCCCTGTGCAGTACTATAAGGGGTTGTACCAGGATCCTTCTGTAAAGAGCGCGTACCCTGAGGCGTACCGGCTCGACCAAGTGTTGCCATCGTCGCTCGCCCGGCCCGTGAGCAAAGACTATGCGCAGCTTTCCTCGATCATTCAAGATCAGATCAACGCGGCTATCACAGGAGTCACTCCGGTGAAACAAGCGCTCGACAACGCCTGCGCACAGTATGCTGCGACAATGCAGTAGAGGATAGCGCATTGTCGACTTGGACTTGGGGCGCAGGGAGCCCGCGTCCCAAGTCCTCCCCTCAGGCGCTGTGGGCAACTGCCCTGGTGCTTGAGTCGTATCTGATCCGTGAGTTTGCAGTGGCGACGGGATGGAGTGACGAATATGAAGTTTGAGTTGCGCGAAAACGCTGTAGCGATTTTGTTCCTGGTGCCAGCCGTCGTTGCCTTGCTCATTTTCTATTACTATCCAATCGCCTATACATTTCTCCTCAGCTTGTATAAGCTGAATCACACAACCGACCTAACCAGCAACGCGTTTGTCGGTCTGGGCAATTACGCCGATGTGCTAAGGAGCGAGCCATTTTGGGGGTCAATCCGCTTCACCCTCTTTTTCACCGCAACCAGCGTGTTGTTGGAGCTTTCAATTGGGATGGTCCTGGCGCTCGCCTCGTATTGGGTCTGGCCCAGACTGACTGGGCTGCTTCGCGTGATCATTATCATCCCATGGGCCATTCCCCAGATCATCGACGCATCCATGTGGAAATGGATGTATAACCCCGATGTCGGGTTGATCGGCGATCTGGCTGTAAGGGTCGGCCTCGCCGGCAAACCACCCTTGTTCCTGGCCGATCCGACATTGGCCCAGTGGAGTGTCATAGCGGCTTTTGTTTGGAAGGGCTCTGCTTTCGCGGCCATTTTTCTGATGGGTGGGCTTGCCTTGGTGCCTCAAGAGTTGCACGACGCGGCGAAAGTAGACGGCGCGCGTGCGTGGCGGCGTTTCTGGACCGTCACGATACCGATGCTTATGCCGACCATCTTGGTCGTGCTGCTGTTCCAGACCATCGACGGAATTCGGGTGTTCGACATCGTCTACGGCCTCACGGGAGGCGGGCCGGGCACTACCACGGACACTCTCAGCTCTTTTGCCTACAAATACTATTTCAAGTTCGTGCAGTACGGGACAGGCTCTGCTTACGCGGTGGTGACTTTTGTGCTAGTTCTGGCCGCGAGCATTGTATACATCCGGCGCGTTCAGCCGCACTTTAGATTCAAGGGGCTTGAATAGCAGTGACTAGGAAGCAACGCGATCTCCTTCACAAGGTCCTCTCGGTCCTGGTTACGGTCCTGCTGGCGGCATTGGGTCTCTTCCCGCTGTACTGGATCTTGCTCACTTCATTCAAAACGCCTGGGACTGAGTTCCGGCTGCCCATAACGTACTGGCCTACCGACTTCTCCCTGGAAGCGTACAAGACCATACTTGGGCCAGACTTTCAGGTGCAGCGGGCCATCCTCAACAGCCTCATCGTATCTTCTTGCACCACAATAGGCGCATTGTTCCTGGCTTCCCTAGCGGCCTACACTATCGCGCGCCTCAGGTTCAAGTACAAGTGGGGCTCACTCTTGTTCATCCAGGCCGCCAGCATGCTGCCGCCGATTATCGTCATTGCGCCGACTTTTCTCATCGTGAGGTGGATGGGCTTGCTCGGTCAGCTCCCCGGCCTGATCATCCCCAACATCGTTTACAACATCCCCATAAGCACCTGGCTCATCGCGAGCTACTTTGCCGGACTGCCCTTTGAGCTGGAGGATGCCGCCAAGGTGGACGGCTCGCCGCCATTCAAGATCTTTTGGCAGATCATGCTGCCGCTGACCGCGCCAGGGCTCTTCTCAGCCGGTGTCATTGCCTTCCTGGGCTCGTGGGGAGAGTTCATGCTTGCCTTCACAATCACATTGGGGTTGCCCCAGGTGCAAACGGTGCCGGTCGCCATTCTGAGCTACAGCGTGGCGTTCATGCAGCAGTGGACCTGGATTTCGGCGGGCATCGTGCTTTCTCTGATCCCCGTGATTGCGCTCGTGATCGTGTTTCAGAAATGGGTTGTGCGCGGGCTAACGATGGGGTCGGCCAAGTACTAGCAGGGAGGTATGTACGATGCCAAGGGTACTCGCCCAGGCCATTGTAAAGCAATTCAGGGGTGTGGTGGCTCTAGATCACGTGACCATGGAGTTTGAACACGGAAAGCTGACCGTCTTGGTCGGTCCGTCCGGTTGCGGCAAAACGACTCTCCTGCGCATCGTCGCGGGATTGGAAGATCCCACCAGCGGTGACATCTTCATCGGTGAGCGGCCGATGAATGACGTGCCGCCTTGGCACAGAAATACGGCCATGGTATTCCAGAACTATGCACTCTATCCGCACATGTCCGTGTTCGACAACATTGCCTATCCGCTCCGAGCTCATGGTACGCCGAAGAAGGAAATCAAGGACCGGGTCGAAGGGACGGCCAAGGCTCTTGGTATCGCCGAACTGCTGCGGCGCAAGCCCCGGGAGATTTCAGGCGGTCAGATGCAACGGGTAGCAGTCGGCCGGGCAATCGTGCGCCAGCCCGACGTTTTCCTGATGGACGAGCCTCTATCGTGCCTTGACGCCAAGCTGCGAGTAGAGATGCGAACAGAGTTGAAGCGCCTCCAAAAGAGCCTTGGCGTGACGACCATTTACGTGACCCACGACCAAGCCGAAGCCATGACGATGGCCGACAAATTGATCGTGATGCGAGACGGCCACATCCTGCAAGCCGGTCCGCCGGAGGACCTGTACCAGCGGCCCAACAGCATTTTCGTGGCCAGCTTTATCGGCAGCCCGTCGATGAACCTGATCGACTGCCTCTACGACCCTGACAGCACGCGGTTAGTGGCGTCTGGTTTCAGCTACGCCGTGTCTGGCCGACTCAAAGCGGCCGCCAGCAAGGAGGTTGGCGCGTCGATGGTATTCGGTTTCCGGCCCGAGGACGTTGGCGTCAGCACCGATTACCAGTCCAACGCGATTCGCGCCAGCGTCTACATGTCGGAGCCCTTGGGACGGGAGAACTTGCTTACGCTTCAAGTGGGCGACTCGATGTTCAAGGTCGTGTCGCCACCCGAGATCCATGTGAACCTGGATCAAGCGGTGTGGCTGACGTGTAGAGAAGACCGAGTGCACCTCTTCGATCACGTGACCGAAAGGTCCCTCACTGACACCGACGGCGCCCAATGAGAATCTGTCTCCTGGCAATGACGACCTTCATTCTCTAGCGGATCCCATGTGCCTACGCTTGACTGAAACCGGCACGGTAAGGTCTCGGATGGAAAAGACGAGGGAACTGTTCATCGTTTCACACACCCACTGGGATCGCGAGTGGTATCGCTCATTCCAGCAGTATCGGTTGCAGTTGTTGAGCGTGATCGATCGATTGCTGGAGTTGATGGCGCGTGAGCCCAGGTTCAAGCACTTTATCCTGGACGGGCAAACCGTGATGCTGGAGGACTATCTGGCGCTGCGACCGGAACGGACCGACACCGTGCGCGGACTGGTTCGTGCGGGCAGACTTGACATAGGCCCGTGGTACGTGCAGCCGGACGAGTTCTTGGTCTCGGGTGAGGCGCTGATCCGCAACCTGCTGTTCGGCGAGCAGACCGGAGCGCCGTTGGACGGCGTTGTCAAGGTTGGTTGGCTCCCCGACACATTCGGTCACGTCGCCCAGTTACCCCAGATTCTACGCAATTTTGGAATAAAGAGTCTAATCTTTAGCCGGGGCTTGGGTGACCCAGTCCTCTCGTGCCCAAGTGCCTTCTGGTGGCGAGCTCCCAATGGAGCGAGCGTGCTAGCGTTGCATCAGGTGGGCGGATACTGGAACGCCGGGAACCTCGGACACTCCTGCTTCTGGGGAGATACGCATGGCGACGCCCCCGATCCCGATCGTGCCCTGCAGACAATCCGCGACCTTCTGCCTGCGCTCGACCCGAACGGTAGTCTGCCTGCCTTGGCTTTGTGGAATGGAGCCGACCATACGCCGCCCCAGAGTGAGCTGCCCCGGATCATCGCGTACCTGAATACGCATCTGGGCGGTTATCGCGTCAAGCACAGCAGCGTGCAGGATTACGTGTCCGCGTTGTCGTCGGGTACTACCACGCTTCCGACGATCCAGGGCGAATTGAGGGGTTCACGCTATCAGGCGCTCCCGACAGCGGTCCTCTCGACCCGGGTCTACCTTAAAAAAGCCAATCACCGAGCGCAGAGGCTGCTGGAGTGTTATGCAGAGCCCTTGTCGGCGCTTGCGTCGGCGCTGGGAAGCGCTTACCCGGCAGCGGAATTGCGGGAAGCCTGGCGGTTGTTGCTTCACAACCACGCACACGACAGCATCTGTGGCTGCGGCATCGACCCGGTGCATCGTGAAATGACGTCACGTTTCGACCAGGTAGAGCAGATCGGCCAGGGCCTCGTTGATCGGAGTGTCGACGCGGTGGCCGATCGCGTCGACACGGCATCGTGTGCTCCGGGTCAGACACCGCTGCTGGAGTTCAATTGCCTCGCCCGGCCCAGGTCCGAAGTTACACAAGTTACCGTTCGGTTGCCTGAGCTTTCCAAAGCGTTTAGCGTCATAGACTCCGAGGGGAGAGAGGGTGTCACACAGATAGTTGCGTCTCGACGCGAGACCTACGACTGGATACCCGGCCGAACATCCGCGGGGCAAGTAGCTGAAATGTTTGGTTTGTGGCGGGAATATCTGAGCGAGATGCACCGCGTGGACATCCGCCGTCACGAATGGCTGCGGACAGGGGATCAGGTTGAACTCAGACTGTTGGTGGGCGACCGGCGCGTGCGTTCGGATCTGGCGGTAGAGAAGTTGATGGAACAAGCGAAGCAATTGCCTGCCGAGACACCCGTGCGGCTGACCGTAACCTCCCAGGCAGTCGACCTGGTCTTTCAAGCCAGCGTGCCGGCGCTGGGCTATGCGGTCTGCAGGGTGGAAGCGAGGGCTGACCCGGGGGAGACGCCACCCTCCCTGGCCAGGGGCGAGAGAGCGATCGAGAATGAGCATCTGCGGGTGCTGGTCGAGTCGGACGGCAGCCTGACGGTACGGCACAAGGCAACGAGTCGCGAGTTCAGGGGCCTGCATCGCTTCGAAGACGCCGGCGATGCCGGAGACACCTACGATTTCTGTCCCGCGCTAAGGCTTGGCGGCCCGATGTTGCTCAGTTCCGCTCCAGCGGTCGCTTTGATCGAGGACGGTCCCTTGCAGGCAGCCATGCAGATCCAGTGCAATTTCGACGTACCCGAAGCGTTGGCGGCAGACCGGCAGACTCGCTCGACGCGGCGGGTGGCTCTTCCGGTCACCAGTATCATCCGGTTGCGCGCTGGTTCGCCTATCGTCGAGATCACAACGACCCTCGAAAATCAGGCACGGGACCACCGCCTGCGACTCCGTTTTCCCACCGGCATCTCGAGTGAGTTTGTTCACGCCGACGGTCACATGGCGATCGTATCACGATCCGTCGCTCTACCACCTGGCATTGACTGGGCGCAGCCGCCAACAGGTTTGAAGCACCACCGCAATTGGTTTTCCGTCGACGACGACGCGAGTGGCCTCGCCATCCTGAGCGAGGGGCTGCACGAACACGAGGCGCTTGAAGAGGAGGGGGTAACCCTGGCGCTCACGCTCCTACGGAGTGTGGGCTGGCTTTCGCGTGGAGACCTTGGCAACCGTACGGGTCATGCCGGCCCGGCCCTTCCGACGCCGGACGCGCAATGCCTCAACTCGCATTGCTTTCGATATGGGATTCTTCCCTATCCAGGGAGGGCCTCGCGAACGTACTTGCCTCAACTTGCGGCTGCCTTTGACGTGCCCCTTTTCGGTGGCCCGATGCCCGTGCACCAGGGCACGCTACCACCGAGGCAAGGGTTCGTCTCTCTGGAACCCGACGAGCTGGTATTGAGCGCGATCAAAAAAAGCGAAACGGGCGACCGGCTCGTCGTTCGATTTTACAATGTGAGCGGGTCAAGGGTGAGGGGACACATTCGGTTTGGGTTCGCCCTTGCGCAGGTGTGGCAGGCGACCGCCGGAGAACAACCGCTCCGCCAGATGGATCTCGAAGCGGGTGGCACAGGCATTGAAATGCAAGCCGAGGGGAACGAAATCGTGACCTTGCTGGTGTGCCCTGGACGGCCCCTATCCAATGCGTAAGAATTGGATCAACGGTACGACGATGAGCACACTTCAGCTATCAATCCATACCTGCGAGCGAGAGAGAGTCAATCCATGAGCATGACCTCGCGAGAACGGCTGTTGACCGCCCTGGACCGGGGCGTGCCGGACCGGCTTCCCGTGACGACTCACCATCTTATGACCTATTTCCTGAGCAAGTACATGGGGGGCGCATCCAGCCGTGAGTTCTTTGACCGCTTTGACCTGGATGCGATCTACTGGACAACGCCTTATCGACCGAATTCCAGACGCGGCGAGTACTACGACCCGCTCGAAGCCGGGCTTGCAATCACGGAGAGCCGCCGAATCGTCGCAGACGACTGGCGCATTGAACAGGAAGAGCTCCCGGATGCGGGATACCGGACCGTCCGTTACCGGGTCATTACCCCGGGCGGGATCCTGACGGCCGTGGCTCAATCCAACGAATACACCTCTTGGTTGTCCGAGCCGCTCGTCAAGCGTAAGCAGGATATCGACATCATCGGCAAGTACGTCATCGCACCCAAGTGTGACGTCGCAACTGTCAACGACGTATCGATGCAGTTCGGCGAGCGCGGCATCGTCCGCGGCAGCGTCTGCGGCTTCGATTTCTCAGGGCAACCAGGCTGCTGGCAGGACGCATGCTGCCTGGTCGGCACCGAGCAGATGATTATGGCGACGTACGACGATCCTGATTGGGTGCATGAACTGCTGGGCATCCTCTTCCGCCGCAAGAAAGTCTATATCAGGTCGCTGAAAGGTGTCCGCTACGATATTGTCGAACACGGTGGCGGAGCGGCTTCTACGACGGTCATCTCGCCCAAGATCTTTGACAAATTCGTGGCTCCCTACGATGCCCCGTTGATCGATCTCTTGCACGAGGTTGGCATGCGCGTCGTCTATCACACCTGCGGGGGGATGATGCCGCTGCTGGAGCGCATCGCCGACATGAAGCCGGATGCAATGGAAACCTTCACGCCGTCTGGCATGGGGGGCGATGCAGATCTCGCCGCGGCGAAACGCCGCATCGGCGATCGGGTCTGCATGATCGGTGGATTCGACCAGTTCCACTATTTCGTCGATTGTTCTTCCGATGAAACCAGGGCCGAGGTACGCCGCTGTTTCCAGGCGGCCGGCCAAAACGGCGGATACATCTTGAGCCCTTCGGATCACTTTTTCGACGCTGATCCCGCGCTGCTCGCCGCTTATTCCTTCGCGGCGCATGCCTGTATCTATGAGACCGAATCATGATCCTTACTCCAATCGTCGCCTGCCAAAGGAGCGCGAATGTTCGGCTTTCGTCAAGATGATAATCGTCTCATCTATGAATTCAATCACGAACAGGTTCAAATTGAACCGTGGGGACACAATAGTCTACGTGTGCGCGCGACGATGAACGCGCAAATTCGCGATAACCCTAATGGCGCGCTTCTTGATCCTGCAGCGACGCAGTCGCAGATTGAGATCAACGAAAGCAGCGCAATTATTCGCAACGGCAAACTCGCCGCCGAAGTTTCGCTCGAAGAGGGCAAGACGCGCTTTTTCAGCCCCATGACCGGGGCGGAGTATGTCGTCGAGCAAGCGCCGCGGATCGGCTGGCCCCCCGCACGCAATTTCGCGGCGGTAAACGGCGAGCTGTTCCGGGTTGACGTGTGGTTCAAAGCATATGAAGGTGAGCGGTTCTACGGTCTCGGTCAGCACCAGCATGGACGTCTCGATCAGAAAGGCTGCGTGATCGATCTGTTCCAATGCAATACAGAGGTGACGATTCCATTTCTCATATCAAATCGCGGCTACGGCTTTTTGTGGAACAATCCAGCAGTTGGGCGCGTCGAACTTGGGAACAACGCGACGCGCTGGGTCGCCGAAGCGACCCCACAAGTGGATTACTGGGTGACCGTAGGCGACACCCCTGCCGAGATTTTGGAGCATTATGTCGACGCGACGGGTCATGCGCCGATGCTCCCCGAATGGGCGGCCGGGTTTTGGCAATCCAAGTTGCGGTACGGCACCCAGGATGAACTGCTGTCGGTGGCGCGTGAGTACAAACGCCGGAACCTGCCGCTCTCTGTGATCGTGCTTGACTTTCTTCACTGGACTGCGCAAGGGGATTGGCGATTCGATCCCGTCAAGTTCCCCGACCCGGCCGCGATGGTACGCGAACTCGAATCGATGGGCGTCAGGTTGATGGTTTCGATCTGGCCCACGGTCAATCCACACAGTCGCAACTTTAAAGAGATGACGCAACGCGGTTTGCTCGTAAGTACCGAGCGCGGCAGCCCGATGGGTAGACCCTTTCGCGATACCAAACCGGAGGGACCGCTCACCGTTCAGTTCTACGATGCGACCAACCCTGAGGCGCGCCAGTACCTCTGGGAGAAAGTGCGCGAGGGATACTATACGCAAGGAATCAAGCTCTGGTGGCTCGACGCTTGTGAGCCTGACTACTTCCCGTTCCATGCCGACAATGTGCGCTACCATCTGGGCAACGGGCTGGTGGTGACCAATCTGTATCCGATGTTGCATGAACAAGGCTTTTACGAGGGAATGCGCGCAGAGGGTGA
>JAMCQI010000006.1 GCA_023381515.1 Chloroflexota bacterium
TTCGCCAGTAGGGCGGCTTTCATTTCTGTGCGGGTCGGTTTCTTCGTTTGGCGTTTCATTGGCGGGTCTCCTTCCCAATCGGTTGACCCGCATTATACCAAACCTACCCCCAAGGTGAACTCCACCCACGTTTGGCGACAGCGCTCGACCTGGGGCCGCGTAGGTATCAAGCGCCAGCAGGCTTGGTTGTGCGGTGGCTACCCTCGCTATCCTTGTGACATCATTGCCGCCAGGTTACCTCTTGCGATTCATGGGACCTTCGACCTCGAGAACTTTCTGATCGCTCAATTTGAGTGTATCATGGGACATGGGCTTGCTCTCCTTGGATTGTTGGGTGGCACTAACAATCTTACCAGGTCTGAGCAAGCCCGCCAAATCCTCAATTGGGCGAAGCGATCAAAATAAATTTGGATCTACTGAGACTACGGAAGCTGGGGTTCTATGCGCGTGATGGTTGCTTGAGCGGTCCGCGACGCTTGTATTCGACGCGGAATTTAGGCCCCAATTCACACCTCGAGCAGCGGATGAGACTTGCCGTTTGCATCGGCGCCAAGAAGTCGTTGCATCCGTAAATTCTGCCTCACCGGCTGTATTTCATTCAGAATTGCGCCGGCGGGACCAAGGCCATGATTGCATATTTCAAGACGATACTCGCGCCGCCGGTGTTTGATGGCGACGAGGACAAGACGGAGATAGCCGGCCTGCTCCATGCGCTTGCGCTGATCACCCTCACATCCGCGCTGGTTTACACGATTGCCTTCCCGATTCTGCTGCCTCCTCTGTCCGACCAAATCTTTCTCATAGCACCGGCTTTTCCCCTTTTGCTCGCCGTCCTCTTTTGACCGGTTCAAGATCGTCAACGACAGTTTGGGACACGCCGTGGGCGATCAACTACTCGTGGAGAGCGCGCGGCGGCTGGAATCCTGCGTGCGCAGTGTCGACACCGTCGCGCGACTGGGAGGTGACGAATTCGTCCGCACCCTGGCTTGTATTTCAAATCGGCCTACTCACACTCCCCAGGCTCGTATCCCAGTGTATGCCATAATTCCCATTGCGGTTTCAAGGATCCAAGGTTAGGATGGTAATGCAAGCGGCCGGGACTGTGCATGGAGCTGTGTGCGGCCCTTGGGCGCGACGCACAAGGGCAGGCCGATAACTGCCAGCGGCCCGAGCACAGGTACACGTTGACATGACGCCGCGAAGATGATTGAGATGATTAGTCGTGCAGATGGCGCAGGCACAAAGAACGAGCCGGAGAGTTGCTGTCGCATCCTGTTTGAGAGTTCACCGGATGCGATGGTTCTCATTCAACCAAGCTTGACGAAAGCCCCGTGGACGATCGTCAAGTGCAACGAAGCTTTTTGCAGCCTGAACGGCTATGCTATGGAAGAGCTGATCGGGCAATCGATCGACCGGCTCAACAAAGGGGTTTCGAATCCGGACGTACGGGAGCAGTATCTGGCTCGTTTGCGCCGAGAAGGCAAGGTCAAAGTCGATTGGACGCATCAGCGCAAAGACGGCACGATATTGTCGATCGAATCGTACATGACGCTGGTCAACGTCGGAGGCCAGGAGCTCGTCTTGGGCATCGACCGCGATATGAGCGATCGCACGCGTATGGAGCAAGCGCTGGCTGAGGAACGCCAGATGTTGCGTACGCTCATCGATAGCCTGCCGGACTATATCTACGTCAAAGATATGGAGGGCCGCTTCGTCATCACGAATGCCGCGAACGCCTGGGTCATGCGAGCGCCGGACCCGGACGCGGCAATTGGAAAAAGCGATTTTGATTATTACCCCGAGGACGAGGCGGCCGCGTATCGGGCTGCGGAGCAGTCGGTCATTCGAACCGGTCAGCCCGTGGTCAACCGGGAAGAAGTGTCGACTGATCCGATTGGAAACGCGCGCTGGACCCTGACCACCAAAGTGCCTCGCCGCGACAGCCGGGGTGACGTCATCGGCATCCTCGGGGTCGGACGCGACATCACCGAGCGCAAGCGCGTGGAACAAGCCTTGGTCGAGAGCGAAAGCCGACTGAAGACGATCCTGGAGAAGATACCGACCGGGATCATGATCGTCGACCCGGAAACACATACCATCGTCGATGTCAATCGTGTAGCCGCTTCCTGGATCGGCGCGGCGCGCGAGCAGATCGTCGGGTCGGTCTGCCACCAATACGTCTGCCCGGCGGAGCGAGGCCATTGTCCGATTACCGACCTGGGTCAGACCGTGGACAATGCCGAACGCGTCCTTCTCACCGCAGAGGGACAGAACTTGCCGGTGATCAAGACCGTAACGACCGTCATGTTGGGCGGCCGACCGCATCTTCTGGAGAGTCTCACCGACATCACCGAGCGCAAGCGTGCCGAGGAGCAATTGAAGTTCATCAGCACCCACGATACGCTCACTGGCCTGTACAATCGCTGCTATTTTGAGGAAGAGCAGACTCGCCTGGATCACAGCCGCCAGTTTCCGGTGAGCGTCATCATGGCCGACGTGGATGGCCTCAAAGCCGTCAACGACGAATTCGGCCACGCGGCCGGGGATGAATTGTTGAAAAGCGCCGCAGCCGTCCTCAGCGCTTGCTTCCGGCCGGAGGACGTGGTGGCACGGATCGGCGGCGACGAGTTCTCGGTGCTTCTCGCGGCTACCGATTCGGCTTCGGCTGAAAAGGCCTGCGAGCGAATCAGGGAAAACGTGCACCGATCCAATTTGACCGGACAAAAGGCAGTTCTGCGCCTTTCAATCGGAATGGCGACCGCGGACGCCACCGGTGGTCTGGCGCGGGCCTTGAAGGAATCCGACGATCGAATGTATCGAAACAAGATCGCCAATCGCCGGCCAGAGCAAAAGCAAACCGTTAGCGTAAAGTAAACAAGCGTGACGTCATCGCAACCCAACCGAATTGCAGATTCCCATCCAACGCCCGCGTCAAAGACCGAGATAGCGCGGCCGGGATGCCTCGCAGCCGCGACTCATTCGATCAAAGAGCCGCAGGCTCCACGACAGGTTCGCCTGCTTTCCATTCTGTCCCTCGTCGGCAGCCTCCTCTACTTCGCCAGCACTCTGGTGGCCTGGTATTTGGATGCCCCCACCGTCGTGCCAGTTCTAATGGCGATCACGGGCGTTCTTATGGCGGTCGCGCATGTCTTGACCCGGAACGGCCGCTATGAAATAGCGCTGATCCTCGGCCTCGGCCTTCAAGTCGTTGTCCCCCTTATGGTTCTGGCAACTCTGTATGACGGCAGCCCTCTCAGCGTTCTGACCGCCGCGGTCTGGGCTGCCCTGACCATTTTGATCGGCAAACTCCTCTTGTCCACGCGCGGGACAATGGTCTTGGCGGCGGGAATGCTTGCGGGTTTTGTGCTCCTTGCCTTGATCCTCAGGATTCCCCTGGACGTGCTGCTGCTCCCTCTCTACTATATGGCCGCCGTCTCGGTCCTGGTCGTCGTGGCCAACAAACATCGCGACATGCTGGAGAACGACCGCCTCTCCGAGCTGTACACGGCCAATGAAGAATTGGAGCGACTGCGTGCCTCGCTCGAAACGAAGGTTTTCAGGCGGACCCGCGATCTGGAAATGGCGAACCAGGTGTTGAACGCCGAGATCGTCGAGCGGAAGCGTGCTGAGGACGCGCTCAAGGCAGCCCGTCTGGAACTGGAGTTGCGGGTCAAGGATCGGACGACCGAGCTGGCGCAAGCCAACGCCGGGTTAAAGCTTGAAGTCGACGCGCACAAGCGGACGGAAGCGGCGCTTGCCGAGTCCGAGACACGGTTTCGCATCTTGTTCGAGAACTCGCCAGATGCGATCGCCCTCTTCGATCCGCAGATGCCGCAGTGGCCCTTTGTCGATTGCAACGCCAGCTTTTCTCTCATGAACGGGTACGCAAAGGCAGAGCTGATCGGGCAGCCCCTATCGATGATTAGAGCGACCAACGTTGACCCGGCTCAACTCGCACAGTATGTTGCCAGCATTCGCCGGGATGGTCGTCTGGCTCTCGAAACGGTTCATCGGCGCAAGGATGGCATGATCCTCTTCATTGAATCTACCGCCACACTGGTCACGCTGGGCGGCCGCGAGATCGTTCTGAGCATCGACCGCGACGTGACCGAACGGAAGCAGGCCGAAGAAATGCGCCGTAAGTTCGAGCTTGGAATCGAACGGTCCGGTGAGGCGGTCTTTATCACCGACGCGGGCGGTACCATCACGTACGTAAATCCGGCGTTCGAGAAAACGTACGGTTTCAGCAAGGCAGAAGCGATCGGCCAGAATCCGAGGATCCTAAAGTCAGGCTTGTTGTCTACGGAGAGATATCGCGATTTCTGGGATACGATCCTCGCCAAGCGTGCGATCACCGGCGGATTGGTCAACAAAGCCAAAGACGGACGTCTGCTCGACATCGAAGCATCGACGAACCCAATCCTGGATGAAGCGGGTGAAATTACGGGCTTTCTATCGATCCAGCGAGACGTCAGCGACCGCAAGCAAGCGGACAAGGTCCTGCAGGAATCCGAAGAGCAGTATCGCCTTTTATTCGAGAGCAATCCTCATCCGATGTGGGTCTACGACTTAGAGACGCTCGGATTTCTGGCGGTCAATGCGGCAGCGATGCAACACTACGGTTACACCCGCGAAGAATTCCTGAACATGACGCTCAGAGATATTCGACCGCCGGAAGATATTCCGGCGCTGCTTGACAGTGTTGCCAAGGCCCCCAGCGGGCTGGAAGAATCGGGGGTGTGGAGACATCGCAAAAAGGATGGATCGATCATTTACGTCGAGATCACATCGCATTCGATCCTATTTGCCGGTCGGCGCGCCAAGACCGTGCTTGCGAACGATATTACTGAACGCCGGCGTGCGGAAGAAAACTCTCAGCGCCAGTTGATGCGCCTTGCGGCGTTGCGCGAGATCGACCGTGCGATAACGAGCAGCAGCGAGCTCAAGCTGACCCTTGACGTCTTGCTGGCCCAGGTCACGAGCCAACTCGGCGTTGATGCGGCCGACGTCCTCCTTTTGGATCCGCTCAGTAAGAAACTTGGATTCGTGGCCGGTCATGGTCTTCGAGCCGCGGCGGTTGCCATGCGACAGGTGTCTATCGGGAAAGGACCCGCCGGTCGCGCCGCGTTGGAGCGCCGGGTCATCGTGGATTCTCATTTCCACGGGACGGACGACGAATGCGTGCGCATTACCCAGTTGACGGAAGAAGGGATCGCCAGTTGCTTCGCGGCGCCTCTGATTGCCAAGGGAGAACTGAAGGGAGTCATCGAAGTCTTTCACCGCGCGTGCTTGACCCCGGACGACGAATGGCTCGATTATTTCGAAACTCTCGCCGGTCAGGCCAGTATCGCCATTGAAAACGCGGAAATGCTGACGAACCTGCAGCAGTCCCATAGCGACCTTGTCCTCGCATACGACAAGACGCTTGAAGGGTGGGCACGCGCGCTCGACCTACGCGACAAGGAAACGGAGGGTCATACGCAGCGGGTGTCTGAGGCTAGCGTCCGCTTGGCCCGCGCCGTGGGAATGAGCGAACCGGACCTGGTCCAAGTTCGTCGCGGCGCGCTGCTGCACGACATTGGCAAAATTGGAATCCCGGACCATGTTCTGTTGAAACCGGGATCACTGACAGATGAGGAATGGGTCGTCATGCGAAAGCATCCGACCTACGCGTTCGAGATGCTCTCGCCGATCGACTACTTGAGGCCCGCATTGGATATTCCCTACTGCCACCACGAAAAATGGGACGGGACCGGGTATCCGCGCAGGTTAAAGGGCGAACAAATCCCTCTGGTCGCACGCCTCTTCGCGGTAGTCGACGTCTGGGACGCGCTGCGTTCGGATCGCCCCTATCGTCAAGCGTGGCCGGAGGAGCGGGTGCACGATCACATCGGCAAGGGAAGCGGTTCGCACTTTGATCCCGAAGCCGTGAAGGCATTTTTCCAGTTGCTGGATACGAGGTACGTAACGTAGGTCCGAGCACCCCGATCGTCTCCGTACGTTCTCCGCGGCCGCAGTCCCCGGCTTGACTCTTCGTTATCGCGAATCGAACGACCAAACGCCGCAAGTCTGTTAGCATCCACGCAGTATTGAAGCACCGCCGGCAGCTACGCTCTCGGCACTCCGATTGCCGCGCCCCAAGTGCCTTTTGATGATGCGGTCAACCAGGCGGGAGGGACCTGCACGATATGCGTTTTAGTTTCACTCTGTCAAGCGACTTTTGAGAAGGCGTGCCCTTTCCCGCGCGAGCTGGTGGTTACCCACATGTGGGGGCGATCCCTTGTGGTCGCCCACAATTGGGCAGGCACAAGGCGCTGCCCCTACGCGATGTGTACAATCACCAGGCGCGAGGGATTGACGGCTTCTTCTTTCGTGATATAATAAGCTTTGGAAGCTAGGACATAGAGGTGAGGAATGCCTTCGGGCGCATGACGCGTTCGCAGGCATTTTTGTTTAGTTTCGGGCGCGGCTTTCTTTCTTCGCTTTCAGAAACGAGCGAAAACATGGTGGGCGTAGGAGCCGCAGTCCAATTTGTTCAACGCTTCTTGTTCAAGAGGTCGCAACACCTGTCGTTTGACGCGCTCGCGAGCGTCGGGGGTCCCGGAAACAGCGCGGGATCTAGGGCAGGTGTTTTTTGTTTTCTTCAAGGCAGCGAAAGTCTGTACAGAAGTATGGTTGCTCCAGGGTTCGACCCCGTGCAAGAGGGCAACTTGTGAGGGACGCTGACGGCCTCTTGCGCGGCGGACTCCGCGCGGATAACGCAAACCAAGTGCCACAACTGGGATTCGGAGCGCCAACGGGAGGCCCCGCCGGTTAGAATGGAGGCTCACACGCCAATATTGGATTCGCGACGCAGAACTCGCGTGGATCCGTCCTTGTCCGCGCGGCGCTAGCCACTGTTGTCTCGAAATGAATCTTAGACGCTGATCCCTATGCCGACTCGTCGGAGAAAGGCCAAAAATGGAAGACAAGCGATTCTTGATCCGCGTTCCAGCTTTTACCCTACTCGTTGTGTTCGCGCTGATATCCGGACCGGATGCGTGCACAGGGGTGGTGGGCTGTGGTTCGCGCTGCGACCCAATTATCTCGGCGTTTGATGTCAGCGATCCGTGGCTTTGTCCTGCCAATTGCCCCGGGGGAGGAGCAACACACATCAACTACTCGATTGAATTCCGTTCGGACAAGAATGAATTGTGCGTGGCACCGAGTGGATTTTCGATCAAGATAAAGAACTTGACGGACAACGTCGACCTGTCTCCTCTGTCATGGACGAACCCAAGCAAGGGTGTCTATTCAGGAAGTGTGGACATCGTCGGATTGACAAAAGACACGGACTATGAGCTCACGGCGGCAGGAAACGGGACGTGCTCCGGGACGATAACGAAGACGCTGACCGTAAAGGTCGTGGCTGGCAACACGACTTATAAAGACATTTGTTTTGCGGGGAAGCTGGATTGGCCACAGGAATTTCAGGGTTATTTCCCATTTGGCCCGAATGTCCTCGTCGATCACACGTACAACCCGAACGATCTCCAAATCCGTGTAGGCAAAGATTCAAAATACGAGACCTTGAGAGAGCATGGACAGGGAACGGGGTTTTCGGGTTTTCTGGCTACTGGAACCTGGACAATTGGGTTGCTTAGCGCTGCGGACTCGAACAAGTATGATCTGATGCCGAACCCGGAGTTGTGTGTGAGAGTTTATCTCAGATGCGATAACTGCAAATAGGACCGAAGCACCGCCGGTAGCTAATCGCCCGGCATTCCGTACGGCGGGCTCCAATCGCCTCTCAGCGATGCGGTCAACCAGGCTGGCGGAGTGTGGACCTTGCCTTGCTGCATCATCCACAGGCAGTACATCGCGTGGCGCTGCACGGCGAGCTCACCGTATTCGCTGATCGATAGGGCCGCCGATTTCTCCGACAGTCCCATTTCTTCCATCCGGAGGGCCTTCGAGTACTGCAGCGAACCGGATCGATCGCTAAGCATCGGCTTCCTCCATCGGATACGCTGACCGCGTCACCACGCGCTGGCTGCGGTATCGCCGGCGAATCTCGTCCATGACGAATTGCCTTGGTCCGCCCATGCGGATCGTGGAAACGCCGCGGTGCGCGCCGGCCTCGCGATCAGGTCGCCACGATGTCTCCGCCAGTATGTCGCCCGGCATCCTAACAAAATCAGCAACTCATCCGCGCTCTACTGGGAAATCTGAAACGCAAAACGCAGAGCAGGTATCTTGTTGCCTGGATGATCGTCGGCATACGTCAGTTGCGGCAAGCGGTAGAGTTGCTGGCCGTCGGCAGGGCCTTCGTAAATGCCAGGATACAGATCGATCAAGTGGGTGCCTGCCGCTCCGGACGCCGTAAAGTGTATCACGACATCACCCTGGCTATTGAAGCCGCACGCATAGCCCATATAGGCATTGTCGTATGTTGCCACGTAGATGTTGTCGTACTCCGTCCAGCCGACTCCCTTCAAGTGAATGGTGACGTCGGTCCCAGCGGGCCCAGACGTGGGGGAAAGGCTGACGATGCTCGTCTCAACAGCAAAGTTGGCGCGCGCCACTTCCTTGTTATTCGCGCTCAACACTAGGGCGTGCTGTCCGCCGAGATCGTCGGGAATCGTGACCGACGCGTCCAACGTGCCATCGGCGCTCACCGCGACAGGGCTGAGCGTTTTTTCAGTGGAAGTGAATCCCTCCTGAGTTACCCGGCTTCCTACCCAGGTTTCCCACGTCACAGCAAGAGTCTCATTCGCCGGCAACCCACTCCCGGCCAGACGCGCGACGGTTCCCACCGGACCTTGGGTCGGACTGAGCGCTAGCCGGGCTCCGATCGGACTGCTGGATGCCTGAACCGGCTGCGTCGGATACGGCTCGGCATAAGCGGAGGCCACCTGTCCGCCGGGCAGCGTATGGAAAACGAATTGCGGCCGCGGCAGATAGCTCGTCGGTGCCTGTTCGTAATTCAGATAGCTCTGCCCCATATAGCCGGTATAGATCTTGACGATGTGTTCGCCGACCGGTCCGGCGGCTCGCACGCGCGCCACGGCCGACCCACGAGTATTCACCGCGGAAATCCATCCTACCTCGCGGTCGTCCCAGTTCATCACCCAGGTGCTCTCCATCGTGCGCCAACCTAACCCTTTTGCGCTTATTTCGATGATGCTTCCAACGGGACCTTCGCTTGGGGTCATTTCAAAGCTGGCCGTAACTTCAACGCCTCCCTGGGCAACTGGTGTGCCGTTGACCGATGCAATGACATCGTGAATTCCGCCATAGTCTTCGGGGATCGTGAACTGCGTTGACAAGCGCCCGTTTGAATCTACCCTCGCCTGACTTAGGGATTGGCTGGTGTCGGAGAACTTTTTCCCGCCAAAGTGGTAATAGTCTTTGATGACCCAGCCCCCGTCGACGGTCTTCCACGTCAGGTTGACCGTAGCGCCCGGCGGCAGGCCGTCCGCTGCAGCAGTTACTCTAGTTCCCACCGGAGCGTGAGCAGGCGTCACGGTGAGTGGCTTGGGTGGAACCGGCGTCGCGGTCGGTGCGAGGGTCGCCGCGCCCGACGGGGTAAAAGCCCCGGTGGACGTCGATGCACATGCGGTCGCAACAAAAAGGAGTAGGGTCGGCAATACTACAGTGGCAAACAACACTTTCCTATGGAGTCTCATGTGTCTTGCGCGTGAACCCTCCGTTCTTGCCGGAAGGACCGCGGCTCCTCCTTTCCTGTCGAAATCCCAACGCACGTGCGCGTTGCTAGGTTCTGTGCACGGAACGGCGCACCAACCCCGTCCGAGAGTCTTGGATGCATGCTACACGACCAGCCGGAAAGGCGTCCTGGCAAGCTGGGAAAGTTTGGTTTTGGCGACGCACGAATTTTCGAATGGCGCCGCCAAAACCACGTTTGCAGCCCTGCTGGTCAGTTAGCGTGCACTGGATGAGATATCCAAGCTCGCGTGCTTCAGTTTACTACCGCAAGCTCGGACGCCTCAACCTGGAACGGCTTGTACTCTCCGCTCTGGCCCTGATCGTCGGTTGCGGTCACGGTGTACTGCACGACGCCGGTAGGTGCATCGCTCGGCACGATCCACTTGGCGGTCCACATGCCCGGGTGCGGATTTGCCCCGGTGCCCCGGTAAAGCATGGGAACGTCAGCGCTCTTGCCGCCGACAGTCACGTGGACGACGAGCTTGGCTGTGTCCACCAGCTTGCCCGAAAGGGGATCTTCGGCGGTCATCCGGAAGCCGACAGCATCTCCGCGCTTGAAACGGCTCTTTAGCGTGCACGAGTTCGGGTCGTCCTTCCCGGAAAACGAGACCGTGTCTCCGAAGACGATCAGTTTGTTCGCCATGGCCGGCGGTGTTGCCGTGGCGGGGGGAGGCGCCGGCGTGGGCGCCGGCCCGGCACACCCGGCAACGGCAGCCACGGCGAGCACGAGCGCGAACGACAACAGCAGATACTTCATCTTGTTCCTCCTTCGTACTAGTGTCTTTGGCGCGTCTATTGCCCTTGCTGAGGCAGACTCAGAACGTATTGTGCGATTGCATCGAGGTCGTCGTCAGAGAGAAGGCTGGAAGGGAACGCCGGCATCGAAAATCCACCCGACCGCACAACCTGGATGATTTTGTCTTCCGTTGCATACTCTTGTTTGAATTGCGAGTCGCGCATGCTGGCGCCGATGCCCGACTGCCCCGCCGGATGGCATGAGTCGCAGTAACGCCCGAACAATACCTGGCCTCGATTGCTGCTCGTTTCGACCAGCCCGGTCGCGACACGCGGCATGGCGAAGTGTTCCTGCTGCCCGCTCGCCGTCGAAAGGGAAAGCGAAGCAAAGTGAAGCGATTCCGGCCCATTGGGCGAGGCGATCTCCCACGCGGCTCCCAACGTTCCCAGCACGATGGCAAAGATCAAGAGGGCCAGTCCGCGCAGGTGGGCCTGCCGGGAAGAAGAAACTTGACCGTCTTGCCAACTGTTCACTCGCTTCCTCCCTTTGCCAACTGCCGGTCAGGCGGCAGCGTCAGTAGATACTGCGTGATCGCCTCGACGTCTTCGTGAGAGAGCGGGGGGATTACCGGTTTCATAGTTGCCCCCGGGTTGTACGCCGATGGCTTCTCCATGAAAAAGTGAATGTCGCCTGACGTCAGTCGCTGCCCGATGCCGTCCAGGGGTGGACCCTTGGCTGCGCCCTCGCCATTGACGACGTGGCAGGACCGGCAGCCTTGCTGCTCGACCAACTGCTCACCCAGCAATTGCTGTGATGTCAGCGCGACGCCATTCTCGACGACGACCGACGGCGGTGTGGTGCGGATTGCCTGCACGGTGAGCGCCACGATACCAACCAGGACCAGGCTCAAGAGTCCAATCGCCAGCGGACGACGGCGAGCGCGTCGCTCAACGCCGCGCGACAAAAAGGGAACGAGGAACAGGAGCGCGACCGCAAGACCGGGGAGAACCAGGACGCCCACCCACTCCATCGGTCCAGGGAAGAACTTGAGCAGTTGGAACAGGAACATAAAGTACCACTCGGGGCGCGGAATGTACGCCGTATCGGTTGGGTTGGCACGCGCTTCAGACGCAACGCCATAGACGACTGTCAGAGCGGCCAGAACGAGGAAAACCAGCAGTGAAAGCTTGGCGTCGTCGGCGATCACATCGGGCCAAAATCGAGGCCCCTTGAGCTTGAATGCTTCGTAGCGTTTGTGGTACTTCTCGGGCGACATTGGCTCGGCGTCATCGACCGGTTCCATCGCAGGAGCAAGCGCTGGGTCGTTTTCGAGCTTGCTCTTCGCCCAGCGACGCAGGCCGCCGAACCACAAATCCGGCGGCGCGCTGACGCCGTGCCAGATGACCAGGGTGAGGTGCACCAGGACCAGCAACGCGATCGTGGCCGGCAGTATGAGGACGTGCGCGCCGTAGAAGCGGGACAGCGTGACCGTCCCGACCTCCGCGCCGCCGCGCACCAGCTCCGTAAGCCACGCTCCGATGAAAGGCACCGTCCCGGGCATGTTGGTGCCGACGGTCGTCGCCCAATACGATTTCTGATCCCACGGCAGCAGATAGCCGGTAAAGCCAAATCCGAGCGTGACCAGTAGCAACATCACGCCGACCAGCCAGGTCCCCTCGCGGGGATATTTGTACGATCCCAGAATAAAGGCCGTGACCATGTGCAGCACGACGAGAACGACCATCGCCGAAGCGCCCCAGTGGTGAAGGCTGCGCACAATCCAACCAAACGGCGCGACGTTGGTGATGTAGAGGACGCTGTCGTAAGCTCGATCAGGGCTGTCGGAGTAGTTTAGCGCCAGCAGGATGCCGGTGACGACCTGCAGCGCAAGAACGAAAAGGGTTGCGGCACCCAGGCTGTACCACCACGTCAATCCCACCGGAACCTGGCGATGGAAAATCGCCCGCCAGAACCGACCTAATCCCAAGCGTTCGTCTATCCAGTTGCTCACTTTATTCATGGGATGGCATCGCCTCCTTCGACCTAAAGCGGCGCCTTGTCCGGCACGCCCAGTCGAAAATCCTCGTAGAACGCGTTCAATTGGCCGTCGACGATCTTGGTCTCGAGCTTGTCTAGAGGACGCGGCGGCGGACCGCCGATGACTTTGCCAGAACGATCGTAGACGCCATTGTGGCAGGGGCAGCTAAACTTACCCTCCAAATCACCCTGCTTCTGCCAACTGTAAGCGCAACCGAGGTGAGTACATCTGCCGTTGAAAACGGTGAATTGATCTCCTCCCTCGGGAACGACCCAGCACGTGCGGCCCCCCTGCGATTCGGTCCACCCATCCTGCTGTGTTATGGTGAATTGCACGAGCTGTGGCTCATTGGAGTTTGCGAAATCTGCAACCTGGCCCAAGGGGACCCACGTACCTTGCTTCTGCTTCGCTTGCAGCGGGCCCGTCAGGTAGCCGACGATCGGAATCCCCGTGAGAATGCCCACGAATGACGTCACCGCGCCGACCGTGTACTGCAAAAAGGTGCGCCGGGATACCGCGGTCTCGTCGTGACGCTCCGCCCGACGGTCGATCGTAAATTCGTTCATCTCCCTTGCTCCAATCCTCTCAAACCGGACTCGAAATCTCAGTCACTCGCCAACCGATCGAGCTAACGAGCGCCCATCGGGCTCCCGGGACGCGCAATATGCTCTGGCTCAAGCCGCGACATCGCCCGTGCTGATCGCGGCAAGCAAATCTCGGACGTCCACAAGCCGGCGATGCTCCTGATGATAGATGTACAGCTCCTTGTCGGCGAGACCGAGTCGGATGACGCGCAGCGGACCTTTTTCGGAGACGAGCCGGGCGAGCGTGCGAGTCAGGCTTGATTCGGCCGCTTCGTCGCCGCCCGCGCCGAGGACGACGTCCGGCTTCAGTTCGCTTACCTGGGCGAGCGCGACTTCCGTGTCCGTCTCCATACCCAACAAGGTGACTCCTTCGCGACGCAACAGCACGTTCACGGCCTCGCACACCAGTTGGTTCGCGCAGATCAGATAGACGCGCGGCAGAGCCATGTTTTACCCTCCGCCCTTCGCCCGGTGTGATTGGAAAACACGCGGCCGAATAATAGACCGTCAACCTCACGACCAGTTTAGCCGCTCGCCCGTCCCGTGACAATCGCTTAAATGATGCTTGAGAAACAAAAAAGGCGCTCTCTTTGGAGCGTCTGGGCAACGACATAAAAGGGGGTGCGTGTCCTAGAAATTCACGACGCGGTGTCGAGCAAACCTTTACGAACCGCGTACTGGATGAGCTCGGCGCGCGTTTGCAGGTTCAAGCGATGCATAATGCGAGTGCGATGGGTCTGGACCGTGCTTTGGCTGATGACGAGTTTTTCGGCGATTGACTGATTCGTGTGGCCTTCGGCGATCAATTTCAGGACTTGGCGCTCGCGCGGCGTCAGTCCGTCGTAACTGCCTTGGTCTTCGCCCGCCTTGACGCGGGTCAAGTAATCCGATACGAGCCGCCGCGCTACCGAAGGATAGAGGAATACATTGCCCTGCGAGACGGCGCGAATTGCCGCCATCAGATCTGACGACGCGGCTTTCTTCAAGACGTAGCCGGAAGCGCCGGCGGACAGCGTTTGAAAGAAATACTCGTCACTTTCGTACATCGTCAGGACCAGGATGTGCACCTGGGGGAATTCCTGTTTGATCGCGCGGGTGGCGTCCAAACCATTGAGGTTCGGCATCTGGATGTCCATCACCGCGACGTCGGGAAGCTGTTGGCGGATGATGTCGACGGCTTCATTTCCGTCGGCCGCCTCGCCTACCACTTGGATATCCGGCTGCGCTTCGAGCAGCAAACGCACCCCTTCCCGCACGATGGAGTGATCATCCGCGATCACGACACGAATGGTAATCAAGACTCCTCCTTTGGAGACATCGGCGCGGTGATGCAGATACGTGTCCCGTGCCCCGGCTGCGAATCGATTTCCAACGAACCGCCTACCAGCTCCACGCGCTCGGCCATGCCTAGCAGGCCGAGTCCGCGCGTGCCGCTCACGGAACTTGCCGTCGCCTGCATGTCGAATCCCTGACCATCATCTACGACGGTGACGCAAACCCGCGTTGCCTCGAAATCGAACCGAATGTCCACCCGGTGAGCTCGCGCGTGTCGGGCGATGTTGTTGATCGCCTCTTGGACGATCCGAAACAGCGCCAATTCAAGCTCAGGCGCGAGGCGCTGGCGCGACCCCGTGGTAAGGACCTGGGCATCGATTCCATGCACCTGCAAGTGTTCTTGCGCGTCGGCGCGTATCGCCGCGACGAGTCCCAATCCGTCGAGCACGACCGGGCGAAGATCGAGGAGTAGTTTCTGGGTTTCCTCCAAAGCTTGGACGGCCAGATCTTGGGTCCGCTGCCACCGCTCTTTCAGCGAATCGGCTTGCGCCGGCAAGGACTGTGCGACCGCCTCGATGCTCAGCGTCAAGCCACTCAGAGTTGCACCCAGTTGGTCGTGCAGATCCCGCGCGATTCGCTTGCGTTCTTCTTCCTGGGCGGAGATCAGTTTATCCAAGAGTTGCCGGCGCAGCTTCTCCTTGCCGCGCAGCTCGTCGTTCAGTCGCTCGAGCTCGCGGCTGTGCTCGCGCACACGCGATTCCAATAGTGCCTTCTCGCCCAGGCCCTCAGCCATTGCGTTGAAAGTGATCGCGAGCGCGCCGATCTCGTCACCGCCGGTAACGTGAACGCGTTGGGAGTAATCGCCAAGTGAGAATCGTTTGAGCGCCTCGACCATGCGCTCGATCTTGGTGACGACGAGGCGGCTCATGAGCGCGTTGACGAACAGGATTGTTGCGAGAATAGCGACCGCCGACCAGAGGATGTTCGTCCGCAGGTCGGCCGCTAGCGACGCGTTCACGGACTGCATAGAGAGATCGGTAATGAGCACGCCGTTGTACTTGTTTTCGGCTCCGTGGCAACTCTGACACTCTGGCTGGTTCTCGATCGGCGTGCAGCTTCGGAGAATGCTTTCGCCCCCTGGCGCGGCAAGTACGGTACTGAAGGAGTCCCGAGCAGCGCCGGCCGCATGGCAAGCCGCGCACCCCGGATCGCCAAGTGCAAGTTGCGTACCGACGAATTGGCGCGACGACGCGAAGCCGACCGCGCTGCTGCTGTTCATCAAGAATACGTTGCTGACCTCGGGTTCATTGCCTACGCTGTTTACAATGTCTTGGATTTCGGACAGGTCCTGCCGCAGCATCGCGTGATGCAGGCTGTCCACGATGACGCCGCCCATGTTGGCAGCGGCATGATCGAGATTCGTCAGCAGGAGATCACGTTGGCGGACGTACTGGAAATAGGAATAGACGCTGAGGATGACGAACAGGGGCAAAGCAATGCCTGCGGTAATTTTAAAACGCAGGCTGTGGAAGAAACGCTCCGAGCGCATCGGCTCCATTTCCCCGGTCATGAGTCACATGGATCGACACCGTGCTCTCTTTATGATAACAGGCGCAGGTCAAAGGGGAGTCCAAAGCCGGTCGTAATTGCGTCCCCCCGGCGTCTCACTTTTCCAAGGCGTAACACTTGCCATACTTGCTCTGCTTCCATCTTGCATCGTCACTCCGAATCCGTCCCGAAAAGAGCTGCTCATGAGCGCGTTGACGAACAGGATTGTTGCGAGAATAGCGACCGCCGACCAGAGGATGTTCGTCCGCAGGTCGGCCGCTAGCGACGCGTTCACGGACTGCATAGAGAGATCGGTAATGAGCACG
>JAMCQI010000093.1 GCA_023381515.1 Chloroflexota bacterium
TAAGGAGGACGAGGGCGGGCAGCAAGACCGCGAGGATGAGATCGTTCTCGACCGCTCGAATCGATTCGTTGGTATAGACGGTCTGATCGTTGACAATGGCGAAGCGGAAGCCAGCGGGAAGCTGCTGCCCGAGGCGGGCCAGCTCGGCTTTGACGGCCTTATCTACCGCGACGACGTTTGCTCCACTTTGGGCGGTGATGACGAGGACAACCGCGGGTTTTCCATTAAGATTGGTTACCTGGTTGATCGTTTGGTAGCCGTTCTGAACGCTGGCAATCTGACCAAGGGTAAGTGGCAGACCACCGGGGCGGCTCTGAATGACAAGATTCTTCAGGTCAGATACATTCTGGTAGTAGGCATTCGTCGTGATCGTTCGAGTGAGCCCTTGCTCGGTCGTATTCCCACCGGGAATGCTTGTGTTTTGCTGCTGAATTGCGCTGGTGATCTGCTGCAGTGAAATACCGTACGCGTTGAGCACGCCCGGTTTGAGGGTAACGTTGACTTGCGGAACGAGGCCACCATTGACCGATACCGCCGCGACCCCGGGCACCTGCTGGAGGTCTGGTTGGAGCGTATTCGTTGCCGTGTTGTACAGAGCCTCTTGACTGCCACCGGTAAGCGCGATGTTCATGATCGGCGCGGCGTTCGGGTTAGCCTTAAAGATCTGGGGCGTCGACGCACCCGCGGGTAGCCGGCCTTGAATGCGGTTGATTGCCTGCGAGACATCGTCGGCCGCGGTATTGACGTCAGTTCCGACCGCGAATCGAATCGCGACACGCGACACACCGTCCGCGGAGAGGCCGTTGACCTGTGAGATGCCCGAGACGCCCGAGACAGCATTCTCAATCGGTAGAGTAACCAACTGCTCCATGTCATTGGGGCTGGTGCCAGGATAGCTCACCACCACCGCGACAAACGGAAAGCTCACGCTCGGCAATTGCTGAACCGGCAACTGTTGAAATGAGATGATGCCCATGATCAGGAGCGCGACCACGATCATGGCCATCGTAACCGGGCGACGTATCGCCAAACGAGTTGGATTCATTGTTTACCTCAACCTGTCGCCGACGATTAACCGGCCGCCGGCTTCGCTCCCGTTGGTCGTTTACCATTGGCTGGCGCCGCTCCGGACTTGCCTGGAGAACCCGCCCCGACAACGCGTACTGATGACCCGTCTGTCAGATTGCCCTGACCGATGACGACGACCTCGTCGCCCGGCTTCAGTCCCGAAATAACCTCGGCGTTCTGGTTGTCAGCAATGCCGGTTGTGATTGGCTGCAGGTGCGCCTTTCCTGCAGAAACGGTATATACGACCTGCTGCTGTCCTTGCTGGACGATGGCGGCGTTTGGCACGAGCACCGCGTGCGGATTTTGAGCGATCGTGACATCCAGATTGACGAACATACCAGCTTTCAATTGACCGTTAGCGTTCGTCGGCACGACGACTACCGTGAAGGTATGAGTCGTGGGATTGGCTGACGGATAGATCTGAGTCACGTCGGAGGGGAACAGCTTGCCGGGAAACGCGGTGCTGGTCAGGTTGACGGTTTGCCCGGTCTTGATCGCGTTAATCAGAGATTCTTGAAGCGCGAATTGTACTTGAAGCTTGGGAGACATGATCGAGACGATTGGCGTCGAGGGTGATGCCAGCGATCCAACGGTGAGGAGCTTGGCCGTGACGATACCGTCGAACGGTGCGAGCACGTTTGCCTCGGCGAGTGCTGTCTTCGTGGTCGCGAGCGTCGCCTGGGCCTGCTCGACACCAACCTGGGCCGCTTTGATATCCAAACTGGTATACGGCTTCGCGGCAAGCTGGGCCTGTGCTGCCGCTGCATTGACTGCTGCCTGCGCCTGCTGGATATCTTGGGGAGTGTTGGGATTCTGGGCGAGGAGGTACGCTTGCTGAGCCGCGTCGATCGCGGCTTGATCCTGCTGAATGGCCTGTTGGCTTGGTGGAGAATTAAGATTCGCGAGATTCTGCTGGGCGATCGTGACTGCCGTTTGAGCCGCGTCCGCGGAGGCTTGAGCTGCTTGGCATTGGTACGCCGGATTCCGAGGATTACACGCGCCATCTTTAGTCGTATTTGCCGCGAATAGGGAATTCTTCGCTTGTTCAATTTGAAGCTGGGCCTGCTTAATCTGGTCCTGGGTCGGCGGCGCCTCGAGTTGCGCCAATTTCGCCTTCGCGGCGTCAAGATTGGCTTTTGCCTCGGCAACCGTTTGCGATCGTGGGCCGGCTTGAAGCGCGGCTAGCTTCGCTTGGGCTGCCGCGAGATTGGCGTTGGCTGCCGCGACTGACTCGGAACGTGCCCCGGCCTGAACTTGTTGCAGCTTCACTTGTGCCGCGGCAACTCCAGCTTGGGCCTGCGCAACCTGATCCTCGAGCGTGCTCTTGTCGAGCTCGGCGATGACTTGACCGGCCTTCACCGTGCTGCCCACGTCGACGTTGAGCTTAACGATTCGTCCGGAAATCTGGGGCTCAACGTTTACGCTGTCCGACCCCTGGACAGTGCCCGTGTAGAGGGCGTTTTCGCTGATGGGTCCCGAGGTGACCTTGGCGGTCTGTACGGAGATTGCCGGCCGAAACGCGCCGGCCGGTCGCGCCGGGGCGGCCTTTCCTCCAAGACCCAATGCGCTACACCCAGCGACCAATACTCCGACCAACGCGAGCTGCGCTACGCCGACGATTCGACGAAACTTCACACGTCCTCCCACGGTGCTCTCACACCGCACGATCGACTACCAATCTTGGTTTTGCGATGAAGCTAAGCTTTCCCAATTAACCATGCTTCCTGGCATTTTACTCATAGAGTATTACCGAATTCGCTTTTCACTATTGCTAAGAGATGGTTAAATCTTTTAAGTAAGTTAATGGAAGATCACTGATCGCGGCCTTCCGACGCTAGCCGACGCCCGACCATACATTGAGATTGCCTCGCTCGCGGAATTGATCACGGGGTGCGCGGATCTCTGATGCGCGGTAATATTCCCTGATAGCAGCGACGCTTCGGGATTGAGGTAAAGCATAGTGTCGGAAGAGTGGGCACCCCTAGTTGCCGACGCGCCGGCCGACGAAGAATCCCCTTAGCATTCTGCCGGTCCGATGCCCCCGGAACCTGGTGTCGACCAACACGCTTGGACCAGGAAAGACCCGACTTCATCTTGAGCCTCTGTCCGTGTCCGCGATTTTCTGCCGTCTCCCGTCCCGTGTGTCACTTCGATAGAAAATCCATATCCACTATTTGGGACACTAGACT
>JAMCQI010000017.1 GCA_023381515.1 Chloroflexota bacterium
GGACAAAGCGGCGCGAGAGAAAAGTGCGCAAGAGGCGCTCCAGCAGCGGCGGACCGAGCTTCAAGACCTCACGTCTCGCTTGACGCAGCTCCGCCGACGCGGGCAGGAGCTGAGGAGCCAGCTCGCCGAAAGCCGCCGCGCGCGCGCCGCGCTCGAAAGCAACCACGCCGTTCGCACACGCGAGCTCGCCGTACACAACGAGCGGCTCCGCCTCACCACGCAGCAGCACGAAGAGGCGGAGAGCGAATTCGCTTCCCTTTGCGCCTCCCGGGACTCGCACGTGAATGAAGTGTCGGCCGCGGGAGCGACGCTGGAAGGCGAGCAGCGCAAGCGCGACTCGTTGAGCGGGGAGATTCGCGCCGCCGAGACCGAGCTGGCCGAGCTGGAACGAATGGCTGCCTTCGCGGAGACTCAGCAGCGGGCCAGCGAGCCGCAAATTCGCGAACTGGCAAGAAAAGTTGCCGAGCTCAGGAGCATGCTGGGGATCTACGAAGAGGGGTTGAGGCAAGCCGCAGCCCTTAGCCTTCAGGCCGACGAGCTGAACGCGTTCGAGACCAAGCGGGCGGAGGCGGCAAGCGCGGTCGACGCGGCGCGCGACCGGATCACGAGTCTGCGCACGGCATTGGCTGTCACCGAGCGTGACGTGGCCGGCGCCCGCGCGGCGCTCGCAGCCGCGCGCACCATGGCGGCGCAGCTCGAATCACAGGTCACGGCGAGGTCGAACCGGCTCGAAACGCTCCGACGCCAGGTGCGTGCCCTGACAGAAGAACGGGACACGCTGCAGGCGCGAGCGGACGAGTCCGCGCGGGCGCTCGCCGAACTCGAAGAACGAGTCGCGCCGGCGGACGCCGGACTGATTGAATCCGAGAAGGAACAAGCCGAGCTGGAAGAGCAGGAATCGCTCCTCCGTGTGCGCCTCCGGGAATTCGAGGACGCACACAACAATGCGGTGCTGGACGCCGAGCGCGCCCGCTCGGACGTTGCCCGCCTCGCGACGGAAATCGAAGACGACCTCGCGAGCGGCCGCATCGTGTCCGAGATCAAAGTTGGAGAAGCGCCGGCGCCGAACGGCGAGAACGGCGAGCTGGAGGCGGCGCCTCGGGATGCTGCAGTGCTACTCGACGCCGATCTGCCCGGGCAGCTGCGCCTCCGCATGTCCGACGAGGTCGTTGCGCTGCCAGTGGTCTCCGCGGTGCCTGAAGAGCTGGAGAAAGAGATCCGCAAGCTCCGCAATCAGGTCAAATACATGGGGACGATCAACCCGAACGCGCCCCGGGAGCACGACGAGCTCAAGGCGCGGCACGCCTTTTTGACCGAGCAGGCTCAGGACGCCCATCACGCGATCGAGAGCCTGAACAAAGCGGTGGCCGAGCTGGACGAGATCATGCGGCGCAAGTTCGAGGAGACATTCAAAGCCGTCAACGCAGAGTTCGGCAAGTTCTTCACGCTGCTCTTCAACGGAGGAACCGCGCGCCTGGAGCTCACCGAGCCGGAGGACTTGACACAGACCGGGATCGACATCGTCGCCAAGCCTCCTGGCAAGCGCGCCGCGCATCTGGCGATGCTTTCGGGCGGGGAGAGGTCACTGACCGCCGCAGCGTTATTGTTCGCCATCCTCAAAGTGTCGCCGACGCCGTTTTGCGTGCTGGACGAAGTGGACGCGATGCTCGACGAGGCGAACGTAGGTCGCTTCCGCGATGCGCTCAAGACGCTGGCATTGGACACCCAATTCATCGTGATCACGCACAATCGGGCGACGATGGAAAGCGCCAGCACCGTGTTCGGGATTACGATGAGCGACGACGGCGTCTCGCAGGCGATGTCGCTCCGGCTCGACCGGGAGACGGCGAACTCCGCCGCGGCGTAAAGGTAAACATCAAAATGATCAAACGCAACACACTCATCCTACTCGCAATTGTAGCCGTGATCACGGTTGCCTTCGTCGCCAAGACGATGAGCGACGCGAGCATGGGCAACGCGATCACGATCCGCCGCGTCTCGACGGCGCAGGCGCTGAACGGCAAGCCAGGCATCGAAGTAGAAGTCAGCAGCAAGCACGCGTTCCCGTCTCCCGCCGCTCAAGCCGTCATGACGATCGGGAGCACAGAGTTCAAGAACGGCGAGTACAGGAACGGCGATTCCCACACACTGGTCTTTACACTCACACTCGCGGATTTCGCGGCGGTGGAAGACCAGTCCCGAATCACCGTGCGCTCCGAACCGGACACGCAGGGATATTGGGATTTCGGTTTTCTGGAAAAGAACTGGGTCATTGACGGCAAATGAGGACAACATGAAACACAGCCAACCGCGCGTTGTCGGCCGCACGGCGGGGATTAAGAAAACCACGATCAGGGAACGAATGAGCATGTCAACTGCTCCCTTCTATGCGACCGACTTGGGAGCAGCCTATCTCGGTGACAGCCTGCAGCTCCTTCGCGCCTTGCCCGGCGAGAGCGTAAACCTAGTCCTGACATCACCGCCGTTTGCGCTTACCCGGCAGAAAGACTACGGCAATAAGGCGGCCGGTGAGTACGTCGAGTGGTTCTTGGAGTTCAGTCGAGAGTTTAAGAGAATTCTCAAGAGCGACGGATCGCTTGTCATTGATTTGGGGGGGGCATATCTACCCGGGCACCCGGTGAGAGCGATCTACCAATTCGAACTCTTGGTCAGATTGTGTCGAGAGCTCGGCTTTTTCTTGGCGCAGGAATTCTTCCACTACAATCCCTCCAGACTCCCGGCGCCCGCCGAATGGGTAACGGTGCGACGAGTACGGGTCAAAGACTCGGTCAATGTGGTTTGGTGGCTTTCTGTCTCCGAAAATCCGAAAGCAGACAATCGGAAGGTTCTCAAGCCCTACAGCGAGAGCATGCGTCAACTTCTGCAGAATGGATACAAGCCCAAGCTACGTCCAAGTGGGCACGACATTTCCGACAAATTCCAGAAGGACAACAAGGGCGCGATTCCCCCCAATCTCTTGGAGTTGGCAAACACAGAGTCCAATAGTCCCTATTTGCGACGCTGCAAAGAGGCCGGGGTAAAACCACACCCGGCGCGGTTCCCACTTGACTTTCCTAGATTTTTCATAAGGTTCTTGACCGATAAAGGTGACGTAGTCCTCGATCCCTTTGCGGGTTCAAACACAACCGGCCACGCAGCTGAGCTCTTGGGACGCCGGTGGGTCGCATTTGAGATCGAAGAATCATACCTAAGGGGCAGTCTGCTCCGCTTCCAAGAAGTCAACGATATGTTCGCACTGTCGACCAGCGATGCCTAGACACCACAAGAGCGAACTTCTAAACCGCATCGTTGATGCAGTCGTCGAGTCCGGTTGGAGCATAACCTACCTTACCGGCATTAAAGTCCACCCTTTCCGACTCGTGGTGTACAAGGATAACGAGTCCTATTCGGTCCGCGTGTACGTGTGGCACATGACTCATGGCGGAGGAAGGGCCCGCCCGCAGAATGAATATCGTATTCAAGTCACCGGCACGCAAGCGTTTTCGCAGACCGGCGGGGAAAAGACATTGATCCTGGGCTGGTGGGCAGAGGGGGAGGTGTTTGCGGGATTCGATGTAAGAAAGCATCTGGGCCCGTTGGGAAAATCGCCGTCGATTCAGATCAGAGAGGAGTACCTAAGGCAGGCATACATTAACGGGTTCGCGCCGTGCGACCGGGGCAATGGAGAGGTCGCTATCGCATTTCGCCCGGACTTCTTCGTCGAGTATGTTCGCAATCTGGAAGCGTTGCACAACTTTGGACAGTTCGCTCCGGACGTCATGGCTCTTCGGGCGCTTTCGGAGAATCCAGCAATCAACGACGAACAAATCGATGTCAAGGATGAGACAAGACGACGAGCCGTGGTTGCTGTCCGACGAGCACTCAGAGACATCAGCTTTCGCAGGAGGGTTCTGACTGCGTATCGCTTTCGGTGTGCGGTGTGCGGGGTGCAGTTGCGGTTGGTGGATGCAGCACACATCATTCCGGTCAGCAACGAGAAAAGCACGGATGAAACCCAAAACGGCCTCGCGCTCTGCGCCCTTCACCACCGCGCATATGATCAGGCCCTCATTTGGGTGCAGGAGGACTATACAGTTGCCCTGAACGAGTTGCAGTTGAAAGACCTTGCGCGTACGAGACAGGATCAGGGACTGGGAGAATTCTCTCAAAATCTCCGCACTCTAATCTTGCTTCCGCCTGCCGTCGCAGATCGCCCGCATGTCGAGTACATTCGGATAGCCAACAAGTTGCGCGGCTTTTCCGGCTGAAAGGCATACCGGGCAGAACGTTTCGAATCTCGGCACGCCTGAACACTGTCCACTCTTGCGGATGCTTTTGCCATGTTGTGATCTCTGCTAGGAGAAAAGTGAGCGGACAGTTGCTTCGACGGGCGCAAGGTTACTGGCTAATGATTCACCCATTTCCCGTGATGATGGTCGTCACGGTGGCGACGGTTCTCGCGCTCGCCACCGCGCACGACGCCGCACGTTACCCGCGGATCGCGGTAGCCATCGCCGCCCTCTTTTGCTCTCAGGCCGTCGTCGGAATCTCGAACGACTACCACGATCGCGGCCTCGACGCCCAAGCCCAACAGTGGAAACCGCTTGCTTCGGGCGTCGTCACACCGAACGAAGCGCGTGCGCTGATCGCGGCGGCCTTTGTCCTGATGCTGGGTTTCGCGGCGACCCTCGGTCCGTACGTATTGGCGCTTGCGCTCGCCGGTACCTTGGCGGGATTGTTCTACAACTTTGTCTTGCGCGGCACGCCGCTCAGCTGGCTTCCATATGTTCTGGGGTTTGCCGTGCTGCCGGTCTACGTGTGGACGACGGTGGAGCGCTTTGACGCGCGACAGTTGGCGCTCGTGCCGATCGGCATACCGCTCCTGATCGGCGTACACCTTGCACAGACGCTGCCTGACTTGGAGACTGACCGGGCGCTCGGCGGTCGCGGCGCCGCAGTCACTCTAGGTTTAGACCGCGGAATTGCCGTCGTATGGACCAGCGTGATCGGGGCACAGGCACTCGGTCTCCTCTCGGCGCTTTGGCTCGGGTCGGCCCCCGCCATAGCGTTCCCCGCCGTTGGTCTCTCCTTCGGGCTTGCGGTCGTGGGCATCGCCCTGTGCCGCCACCGACCGAGTTCTGAAACTTTGCGAGTTGTCTTTCGCCTCGTCGCCGCGAGTGCCGTAGTCCTGGCCGGCGGTTGGTTGGTGGCGCTGGCCGCCGCAGGGGGATAGAAATAGATGTTTCGAAGACCTATGTCTGGAGGGGTTTTCGGCCGGGCGCGGCCGGGCGCCGCGTTGGCGGCTGCGAACGCGCAAGTTCAACAAATGATCGCGAACGGACGAGCGGCACAGGCTGCAGAGATGCTCACGCAGATGTGTGCACAGGCCGAGGCCAACCGTCGACCGCGGCTCGCCGCCAATCTACACGCTCAAGCGGCGCGCGTTTTCGTCCTGAGCAAGGACGAGCGCTCTGCGTCCAAGCACGCACGCCTGGCGCTCGATCAATTCATCGCGCTCAACATGACGCCGCGAGCAGCACGGTTTTATGCGAACCTGGTCCGGGAAATGAATGAGGGTGGTATGGCGTCCGCACATGCGCTAGAATCGGAATACAGCGGCCGTCTTGGCTCGTTCATCCGTGCCGCAGGCCAGCCGGCCGCGCGGGGCCGGCTTCCGGCGAAATGCCCAAATTGTGGAGCGCCGGCAAAGAGCGACCAGGTGGATTGGATCGACTCACAGAGCGCCGAATGCGCGTTTTGCGGCGGCGTGATACAAACAGAATAGGGGACCTCAAATGACGCTAAAGCTAGAGGGGGTGTGCCCACCCATCCCTACCCCGTTCGACGCGGAGGGCAATCTCCTGCCCGACAAGCTGGCCGCGAACATTCGGCTGTGGAATACGATCGGGCTGCACGGGTACGTCGTGTTGGGATCGAACGGCGAAGCGGTGATGCTGACCGAGGCGGAAAGAGTGCGGGTCTGGGAAACCGCGCGCGAGGCAATTCCGAGGGACAAGCTGTTCCTCGCCGGCGCAGGGGTGGAGTCGACGCGCAACTGCATCGCGCTCGCGCGGCGAGCGGCCGAAGCCGGCGCGGACGCGGCGATGTTTGTCACGCCCAACTACTACAAGTCGCAGATGACGTCGGCGGCGCTGGCGAACCACTATCGCGTGATCGCGGACGCGTCGCCGATCCCCGTGATCATCTACAACATGCCGGCAGCGACCGGTATCGACATCGACACGGCGACGGTGATCGCGCTGGCGCAACATCCCAACATCGTGGGGATCAAGGACAGCAGCGGAAACGTCGCCAAGTTTGCTGAGATCGTTCGTTCCGTTCGCGCGGATTTCTCCGTCTTGGCAGGCTCGGGCAGCTATTTCTACCCGGCGCTGTGCGTGGGGGCCAAGGGTGCGGTGGCTGCGCTGGCGAACGTTGCCCCGCGCGAGTGTCTGGAGATCTACGACCATTGGCGTGCCGGGCGGCACGCACAAGCGCGCGAACTCCAGTTGAAGGTGATTCCGCTCAATGCCGCGGTCACTAACCGCTGGAATATCCCCGGCCTGAAAGCCGCGCTGGAGGAATTGGGCAAAGGCTATTACGGCGGCCCACCCCGCCTTCCACTGCGGCCGCTCGGCGACGAAGACCGGACCTCGCTCAAGAACATCATGCGGGACGCCGGCGTACTTTAGGCTCCTCCGCGCGCAGCAAGCGCGGTCAACCGAACAGAGATTCGTTTACCGGAGCTTACAACACCAAAGCGGGAGATTTGCCGAACGCCGCGAGAGGGAAAACGCGGAATGTCATCCGCGTGGCAGCACTCCAAGCGGCGCTATTTGAGGTACTGAACCGTAAGCAAAACGGACGCGAATGGGTCCGCGACCCATTGTGGAAAGACACCCAGCAAGATCACCACGAGGACCAGGACCGCAATCACGGCGGTGCACAGAATGGGGAAAAGGCGGCGCGAGTCCTCCGCCGCGGGGTGCGCGTTCAACCCCACGATCGACCAGACCAGCCGTAGCGTCGCAAGCAAGACCAGACCATTCGACGCGAGGAGTAGCACCACGAGTGCCAAGTTCGAAGCGACCAGCTCGTGGTAGATCGACCAGCTGGATGCGAAACCCAGCGCCGGCGGAATGCCGGCGAGCGTCAGCCCTCCAGCCAAAATCGCTGCCGCTCCAACCAACTGCCAATGCCGTGACGCATAGTTGCGGACAAAGGCCAGCCCCCCGGCGAACAGCGTAACCCCGATCGCGCGGCCGAGCGTCGCGATCATCGCACCTTCGAGCCCGGCCTTGGATCCAAGCCCGAGCCCGACCAGCGCGTGACCAAGCGTGACGAGCGACAGGAATGCAACGAGCCGCCCATCGCGCCTTTCCGATAGCGCCAGCAAAGCGCCCACGGGCGCCGTCAAGCCCCCGCCCAACATCAGGACCGTCAACAGCGGCGAGCTAGACGTCAGCCAAAACGTTTCGCTCATCAGCTGAAAGAGCAGCCAGAGTCCGACCGGCTGCGCGACGCCGACTAAGAACGCGGTTGCCAAAAGCGGCATCTCGTCCGCGAGCGGGCCCAGCCAAATGTGCAGCGGAGCCGCGGCGAGCACCAACCCAAACCCGAGCGCAAGGAAGATAACCGCATTCGTCGACAAATCCGAGTTCTCCGGCGTCAGCGGATACAAATCGACGAAGCGATTCGCGAGCAGCAAACAGGCCGATGCGATGACGGTCAGGAGCAGGAACTGCGCGGCGCCGCCAACCCGCCCTTCGCGCTTGGGGGCCGCGGTCAACATGAGGATGATCAGCCCGATCGCCCAGAAAAAGACGGCCAGGGGAAAACTGTCGACGACAATGGCAAGGATCAAGAGCGCGAGGCTCCAGAAAAAAAAGGCGCCCTGTGAGTTCTCGATGATCGCCGTCGGCGAATCGTCGGACTCTTCAAAGGCAAGCGGACCAAAAAACGCCAACGACCCCGTGACGCCGATCGCGAGAGCGAGAAAAGCCCGCACGGCAGGATCCATCACCAGGGTGCGGCCCAATAGCGCGAAGGGAGCCGACGGGACCAACAACAGAACCGCGAGGAGCAGCATTCCGACAAAGGTGGACAGAAAGACGAGACGCGGCCAGCGTCTCATCAAACGGATCGCAAGCCCCGTTCCGATGCAGACCGTTCCCAACAATGCTGCGCTCATGCGCCGTCCGCCCCGCTCACGGCGCCTCGCCGCGACGCCGCGCGAGGCCGGGGGCCTCGGGGGGAGTCACCGATGCCAGGTGGGCGATTACGACGGCGAGGAGAAGGTCCGCGACATTCAACAATCCAAAAAGGAAAAGGCTTCCCTCCACCGCGGATTCCAGGATGCAAAAGCCGCTCGTGAACATGAGAATGCCCAGGCCCAAACGCAGGACGTCGCGTGACAGGATGGCCACCAAGATGCCGGCGGTTACGAGCCACAAGCCGCTGAACAATACGTACGGCGTAAGACCCAGCAGCGTCATCGACGAGGAAATGCCGACGATGCCGACGGCGACCAGCGTGAGAGACAAGAGCCGAAAGGTGAAACCGACGACGAAGACCTCCGGCCGATAAAGGCGCGCGATCGAGGCCGCAGGCGGCTCGCCGTCAATTTCGATCAGAACGTCGAGGCGCTGGCGCGTGAGGCGGTGTAGCGTGATGTACAGTATGGTAACGGCGAGAGCGCCCGAGAGGACCCGGATGAGCGAGACCGACGGGAAAACGATTTGCGAGAGGAGAAGCGCCGCCAGGGCGTATTGGGCGATCAACGCGTAAAGCGTAATACGCCAGTCCGCCACGAGAATTATGAGCGCAGCGGTAAAAACCAATCCGACGAGGGTGAAGTACTCGGTAGCCGCGCCGAGGTCGAGTTGCAGAGGCACTCGGCTATTCTAACAAAGTGGTAACAAAATGGCAAGTCGCGCGCTGCGGACGCGCGCCGCGGTCGCACGATGCGGCAACCGACCGATTTGGGAAGCCGGTCGTTCAAGCGCTCGCACGCCAGGCGCGCAGAGCCTCCGCGACGCTCCATGCTTGCGCGATGCATCCCACCGGCAGGTAGGGCGGCTCTCCTTCGAATATCTCGTTCAGAGTCCCGATGCCTCCGTCCCCGAATTGCGCCCGGAGAGGCTCGAGCAAGCTGCGAGCGTGCGCGCGGTCGCCGTAAACCTGTAAATACGCATCCACGTACGTGCCCAACAGCCAAGTCCAGACGATCCCCTGATGATACGCTCCGTCACGATGGAATTGGTCGCCCCGATATTGAGAGTGATAATCCGGATCGTGCGGCGAAAGCGAACGCAGGCCGAACGGCGTGAGCAGGTAGCGTGTTACAACGTCGAGAATAGATTTGGCGCGATCGACCGTGACCAAGTCCCGGCCGAGGCTGAGGGCAAAGAGCTGATTCGGGCGCAGTGAGGCGTCGTTCGCGCCCGGCGTGGGCGAGTCCACGACGTCGTACAGGTAACCCCCCTCGGCGTACCAAAAACTGTCGAACGCCGTTCTGACGCGTGCGGCCGCGTCGCGGTAACGGTCCGTCGACTTGCCGAGGCGCGCCGCCCAACCCTCCATGAGACAGAGCGCGTGATACCAGAGTGCGTTTATCTCCACCGGTTTCCCCGTCCGCGGCGTCACCACCCAGTTTCCGGCCTTGGCGTCCATCCAGGTCAATTGAACGCCGGGTGCACCCGAAAACAACAGACCGTCGGCCGGATCCACGTGAATGTTATAGCGCGTTCCCTTTTCATGCCAGTCGACGATGGAATCGAGCGTAGCAAAGAGGCTCTCGAGCAGCGCCTGGTCGCCGGTGGCTTGGAGATAGGCGTCGACGGCGTGGAAATACCACAAGGTCGCGTCGACCGTGTTGTATTCCAGAGGCGCGGCGCCCAGGCCGGCATCCGGAAAACGGTTCGGCAGCATCCCCTTGTCGACGTATTGAGCAAACGCTTGCAATATGTCTTTGGCGTCTTCGTATCGACCGGTCAGCAACGCGAGCCCGGGCAGCGAGATCATGGTGTCACGTCCCCAATCGCCAAACCAGTGATAGCCGGCGATGACGGTGTGCAGGGCCGCAGCGCCGACCCGACGCTGCACGATGAACTGGTCGGCCGCCGAGTAGAGCTGCGCCTCAAAGTCGTCGCGCGCGCCCACAACCACTTTGCTCGCTCGCGAACGCGCTCGTTCGAACGCGGCCGTGACATCGCGCTCGACCCGTTCTGCCGGCTCCGTGGTCGCCGTCAATGTAAACGATTCGCCTGGATTCAACTGCGCTCGCATCAACCCCGGCAAGTTGAGATCCTCCACCGAGTCCAGCCCTCGCTCCATGTCCTGGCGGTGTCGAAAGCGCCAATACCACAAGTCCAGCCGCGCGAAGCTGGCCGCCGGCGAGGAGGCGAGACGCAGGGCCGGCGCGCCCGGGTGCGCGGTGATCAACACGTCGTCGCCGTCCCGGTCGACGCCGAAATGCCATTCGAGCGTCCCGCGGACGTGCGAATGAAAATCGCGATAGGTGCACAAGGGGAGCAGCGTAATGGCGATCGGCTTCGACGACGGATCGAGAGCGTACCGGACATACGTGGTATTCTGGCCCTGTTCCATCCAAACCGTCTTGGACAGAGAGAAACCGCCGGCGCGGTAGAACAGCGTCGGAATCATGCCATCGGATTCGACCCGATCGAGAAAGAGATAACCGTCGGGATAGATGGTGCCACTCTCGTACTCATTCGTTCCAAGGCGATAGGTAGAGCCGTCCACCAGCACTTCTTCGTCGATCTTGGACAACAGAACAGTGCGGGCGGCGGGCGGATCGAGCGCTGCGACGAGCAAGCCATGATAGCGGCGGGTGTTTGCGCCCGCAATCGAGCTGGACGCATAACCGCCGATTCCGTTCGTGACGAGCCATTCGCGAGACAAGGCCTGGTCGAGATCGCGGCAGATCTCTCGGGGGATTGTGATCATGTTGCGGAGTATACCGCATGGAGAACCGAAAAACAAGGGCGCCGGCGCGGCGATGGCAGGCCGCAGGAATGATTTGAAACACATGCAGCGACGTATGTCCTGGATGATCGGAACTATCGTTAATTGGCTAAAAAGGACGCACTCGAGCTGGTGATTGTACACATCGCGTAGGGGCGGCGCCTTGTGCCTGCCCAATTGTGGGCGACCACAAGGGATCGCCCCTACATGTGGGTAACCACCAGACTCGAGAGGTAGACATTGCGAGCCATTGCATATAAAATGTAAATCCAATTTCGGCCGTGCAGACCGGCGCAAGTTCGACGCGTGGGCGGGCATCGTTCGCTCGTCGAACCTGCGCCTGGCGCGCGACCGAGGAAGCGTACCGCGACGCCTTTGGGATGCAGAAGATTCGTCACCGCCGGCGGCGACACGTGTGCCACGTCTATGGAACCCTTGCTTTTCACCGAAAGCCTGATTATCATTCTGCTCCTGGTCGCATCGCTTGTGGCGATCGCGGTCCGTCGTCTCCACGTACCGTACACGGTCGCGTTGGTCGTGGTGGGTCTGCTGGTGACCACGCAACAGACGATTGCGGTCAGCGTAACGCCCGAGCTCATTCTCGCTTTTTTCGTTCCTCCTCTGGTATTCGAGGCTGCTTTTCACCTCACTGCGGCGGAACTGCGGCGCAGTCTTTCCGGTATCCTTATGCTCGCGGTCCCGGGCGTGGTGGCTACCACCCTCATCGTCGGCGCGTGGCTGGCACAGACCACGGCGCTCGGTCCGTCGGGGGCGCTCGTGTTCGGTGCGCTCATCGCGGCCACCGACCCCGTCGCCGTCGTCGCGCTCTTTCGAGCGCTGGGCGTTCCCAAGCGCTTGTCCGCCCTGGTGGAAGGTGAAAGCCTCCTCAACGACGGCACCGCCATCGTCGTCTTTAACATCGTCGTGGCGATGGCACTCACCGGCCGCTTCGACCCGCTGCAAGGAGTGGCGGACTTTGTCCGCGTGAGCGCCGGCGGCACTATCGTCGGGCTGGCGTTGGGCTGGGCGGTCGCGCGCCTCATCTCGCGAGTGGACGACTATTTGATCGAGACCACGCTCACGACGGTGCTCGCCTACGGCGCGTATCTGGCGGCGGAATGGCTGCATTTCAGCGGCGTGCTTGCCGTCGTTTCCGCAGGACTGATTTGCGGCAACCTCGGTCCGAAAGGGATGAGCCCGACCACGCGCATTGTGCTGTTCAACTTCTGGGAATACGTTGCGTTCCTGGCCAACTCGCTCCTCTTTTTGTTGATCGGCCTGCAGGTCAACATTGGAGCTTTGCTGGCGAACTGGGAGCCGGTCGCGTGGGCGATCGCCATCGTGCTTTTCGCGCGTGCGCTCGTGGTCTACGCACTCGGCTGGATCATCAACCGGTTTTTCGAGGAACCGGTCCCGAATGTGTGGCAGCACATTCTAGTATGGGGAGGCCTAAGGGGAGCGATCAGCTTCGCACTGGTCTTGAGCCTGCCAGACGCGATGGGCGACCAACGCGACCTCATCCGTCTGATGACGTTTGGAGTGGTGTTGTTCACTCTATTGATTCAGAGCACGACGATGGGCAAGCTGTTGCATCGGCTGCGCATCTTGGTGCGCAACGAAGCACAGGACGAATACGCGGCGCGGCACGGGCGCCTGGTGGCGATGCGGGCGGCCGACGAGCATCTCGACAGCCTCTATCGCGACGGGCTCCTCTCCCCTCACGTGTGGGAGACGCTCAAGCGCGCAACACGCGAGCGAATTGGAGCGCTCTCCGACGCCGTGCGCGAAGCCACACTGGCGGACCCGAGTCTGGCCGTGGAGGAACTCGAGACCGGCCGCCGCGAGCTGCTGCGTGCTCAGAAGGGCGCGCTGCTGAATCTCAGGCGCGAGCGGGTAATCTCAGAGGACGCGTACGAGAAACTCTCGGCGGAAGTGGACGCCGAGCTGATGGACGGCGCGTCGCTCGACCCGGCGGGGGAGATCGCGCAAGACCCGAAAGCGAAGGGGCGCAGGGCGTAATGCCGACGGTCTATCTCGGCCTCGGGGCAAATCTGGGAGACCGCGAGCGCAACCTCGCCGTCGCGCTCAAGCGCATTGCGGAGTTTGTCGCGGTCTCGAGCGTCTCGTCGATCTACGAGACCGAGCCGTGGGGCGTCCGCGACCAGCCCTGGTTTCTGAACGTGGTCTGCGGGGGGACGACGAGCCTTTCGCCGGTTGACCTGCTCCGGCGCGTGAAAAAGATCGAAACAGAAATGGGGCGGGCCGAAGGCATTCGCTTCGGACCCCGCTCCATCGACATCGATATTCTATTGTACGATCATTTGGTCGCGCTGTCCCCCGCGCTGACGATCCCGCATCCGCGGCTGCACGAGCGGGCGTTCGTCCTCGTGCCGCTCGCCGAGATCGCTCCAGACCTGATTCATCCCAAGCTCCGCGTGAGCGTCCGCGAACTCCTGAACCACCTGGACGCGAGCCAGGCAATCAAGCTCCACTCTACTTTCCGCTCGTCATAAAATAGCTGATCCAGTGAGCAAAATCGCTCACCGCGTAGCTCCCCCGAATTCGGATTCGCCGCAACTCGTAGATCGACGCCGTCGCCTGCCGTGTCCCCTGTATCTCCGTCACGGCCGCGTCGTACCCACTCGAGCGCAGGATGCCGACCGCGCGCAAGTCGTAGCGACCCGAGGGATAGCAGAACGATCTCACCGGCGTGCCGATGCGCGTCTCGATGACCGCTTTGGAGCCGGCGATCTCCGATTCCAGCACCGCTTTGGTCCGGTTGCTCAGGTCGATGTGGTCGACCGAATGCGAACCGATCTCCATTCCTTCGATATCGAGCTCCTCCACCTGATCCCAATTCATATACTCCGGCCGCTGGTCGTCGATGAATTGGGTGATGATGAAGAAGGTCGCAGTAAATTTGTACTTCCGAAGCACCGGGAGCGCGTTCTGGAAGTTGTCTTCATAGCCGTCGTCGAACGTCAGGGCGATTGGCTTGGGTGGAAGCGGCTTGCCGTCCTTCAGATAATCCGTCAGATCGGAAATCCGGATCGGATGGTATCCCTGATTATAGAGATACTCCATTTGCGCGGCGAAATTGTCAGGCGTCACGGAAAGATCGAGACGGTACGCATCCGCGTCCGGCGGCGGAACGGAAATGTAGTGATACATGAGTATCGGAACGTGCGTCACGCGTAGATTAGGGTCGATCGTCGGGGTGGGAACCTTTGTATTGGTCGGCGTCGGAGTGATCGTGGGTGTCAGAGTCGGAGTGGCCGTATCGGTGGGCGTCGGCGTGAAGGTATTCGTGGGCGTGGCCGTAGCCGTCGGCGTGGCAGAAGGCGCGATCATGCCGGCGAGCTGCACCGCAACTTGGGAATCCGCGGCGGGACCGATCGCAAAACTGGCGAGGATCATGACCACCGCGAAGGGAGCGGCGACCAAGAGGCGCTTGAGGCTCATGACGAGGCTAGTATAACACAGCCGGCCCCAAATGCCAAGATTGAGCCGCAGGCATGCGACAAGCTGGAGTTCGCCGAGTTGACCAGTTTCGACGTGCTCGACGGGGGAGATTTGCGCTAGATGTGAAGGGGGTATTTGTTCCTATTGGCGGAGTCCCGCGCGAACGCGTTGTGTCACCTCGGGCTGGCGGCGCTAGACTGATTAAGTCCACCCGCCGATCTATGTTGGGGTCTTGCCATTTCCGTTCGTTGGAACGACGATGACGTATGGCACGTCGGCCTTGGTCGGGTGCGCCTCGATCACGACTTCCGCACGAAAAACGTCTCTCACGCGCTCCTTGGACAATACTTGGCCCGGAGTGCCTTGCGTGATCACACGCCCTTCGTTCAGGAGGACAAGGCGATCGAAGTAAAGCGCGGCGAGATTCAGATCGTGCATCGTCGCAAGCACAGTCAGCCCACGTTCGCCATTCAGCCGGCGAACCAGGTCCAGCACCTCGACTTGATGATTGATGTCAAGGTGGACGGTGGGCTCGTCGAGAAGGAGGACGGACGGGCGGCAGGAGTCCGCCAGATCGACGACCTGCGCGAGCGCCATCGCGATGATGACGCGCTGTCGCTCGCCGCCGGAGAGATCGGCGAAATATCGATCGGCGAACGCGCGCGCATCGGTCAACTCCAGAGCGTGCTCGACCGCGCGCCGGTCGCGCGTCATTTCGCCAAGGAGGGGCCGGACGTGCGGCGTACGGCCCAGGGAAACCATCTCGCGGACCGTGAACGCGAACGGAACGTTGAGCTCCTGGGGGACGAGCGCGATGTGACGTGCGACCTCGCGCCGCTCCAGGCGCTCGATCCGGCCGCCGTTCCATTCGACGCGGCCTCCGCGCGGTTTGAGCACGCCGCAGAGCACTTTGAGAAGGGTCGTCTTGCCCGATCCATTCGGGCCGATCAGCGCGACCAGGTCGCCGCGCTGCAACACGAGGTCGACAGCGTGGAGCACCGACTGATCCGAATATGCAAAATCGATCTCGTTCGCGGCGAGCACCGTCTGCGCTTGCACGGCGGCGCCCGGGAGGGGGAGAACCGCGGCCGGCTGTGCGATCATGTTTCCTCTCCGGGAAAATGCATACGCTTGAGCTCCATCGGGAGACCCGCGACGATAAGGTAAACGGCATCGGCGGACTGTGCCAGCCTCTTGTTGACCATTCCCACCAAGTCCCGAAATTCCCGTCCAAGCGGGTTGTCAGGGACGATGCTCATCCCCACCTCGTTCGAAACCACGATCAAGTCAGCATCGGCATCCCGATGCCAATCCAACAGCTCTCTCAGCTCGGCAACCATAGACTCCTGGGAGTCGATTCCATCCGCGAGCAGAACATTCGAAACCCACAGCGTAACGCAATCGAGCAGGACCACTCGCGCAACATGCGCGGAGCGGAGCGCGCGGCCGGGAGCGCGGGGCGCTGGCAGCGTCGCCCATTCCGGCGGGCGCGATTGGCGATGCTTGTCGATCCGAGCCGTCATTTCGTCGTCCAAGGCCTCGGCCGTAGCGAGAAAGAGCACGTCGGAACCGCCGGCGCGTTTCGCGAGCGACTGCGCGAAATCGCTCTTTCCGCTGCGCGCTCCACCCAGGAT
>JAMCQI010000068.1 GCA_023381515.1 Chloroflexota bacterium
TCTGTCGGGTTTGCGACCGCGCATAGCACATCTCTCTTTCTGGCGTCGGAGCGATGGCCAACTCTAGCACATGCGACAGACTCCCGCAACTTATTCATTGCAGAATTTAGGCATCAGGTCACTAGTATCTGATTACATAAGCTAGGTATGTCGGAATCAAGCACTTCAGCTACCTCACCGTTCCCCAACGTCCTGTCGGGAATCGCTTCTTGATCTCAACTCTTGCACTTGGAGCTAAGGTTCGACTGGCTTAGCGAAACTACTCGAAGGGAGTATAGGTTAGCCGGCACCCGCAATTGAAGTGGCACACCTGTCGGTCCATGAGGCGTTCAACCAACGCCTCGCCGTGAAATGTCACCTCGCCGCCTTGGACTTACAGGAGACGGTTGGCTACATCAAACACCAAGTGCGCATCGCCGGCTACACGGCCGGTCCCCTCTTCACCGACGATGCGATCCAACGCATCTTCGAATACACCAAAGGTCTTCCGCGCCGCATCAACCAGGTCTGCACGACCGCGCTCATGGCCGGGCTAATCGATCAGAAAACGGTCCTGGATGAAACTACAATCCGCAAGGCAATCGCCGATCTCGATCACGAATGAAGGACGCCTAACGCAAATGAAAATGCACGGGCTCCAGCTATGCACCAGGAGCCCGTCCTTGTGCCAGCGATCCCGCCATTTATCCAGGACGTGCGCCTCCAATTAATCCGGCCTGTGACAGCACGAGTGTGACTTGTCATCCAATTCAATTCCTACAAGCGGGCGCATTGATTTTGGCGCGCAGAGCAGAAAGTCCAGATGCTTTTGAGCGATCCGATTGCGATAGGCTTTGTTTTCATTCGGACGCAAACGAATGGCGCAACGAGTGGAACGTCGCTGGCTTGAGAATGCCGGCTCTCTTTTTCGCATCCTTGAAAATCTCCTGCGCTGATCGTTCTGACAAATGATTGCTACGCTCTTCGCCCGGAAACAACCAGTCTTTGGGCTTGACCGCGCGAAAATACTCGCGCAGAATTGTTAGTGCAGTTTCTGACAACAGAGTATCGCGATCTTTTGCTCCCTTGCCTGCCGTTACACGAATGCTCATCCGTTTCGAATCAATGTCGCTCACTTTCAGTCGCACGGCTTCGCCCACTCGCAGTCCCGCCGAGTACGCCGTCACGAGCAATGCCTTGTGCTTCAAGAACGTCGTCACCTTGATAATCTTGGCAACCTCTTCGCGGCTCAATAGGACCGGCAGTTGGTGCGGTCGTTTCATGCGCGGCAGTTCGCAGACCTTCCCGCGTTGTTTCAACGCCGTCTCATAAAGAAGATTAACGCCGATCGCGCGCCGCGACAATATGCCGCCGACACGCGCCCGCTTGACGCCAACTCGACCCAATACCTTCGAAGCTGGTCAGCAGTGGCTTGCTCCGGCTCGATGTGGGCATTCGCAAGCCAATCGAAATAATTTCGCAGGTGCTGTCCATAACTCTTCCTGGCACTTGCGTATCCGCCGGTGCAAGTGTGCGTGTCCCATACGCCATTCCGCGCAACACCAGCTCGTCATCGACTTGTTTCATCAGCGGATGCGGTGGGTTGGTGGTGAGAACCAGACCCACAATTTGCCGTCGGCGGTAGATTCAATCTTGAGTGTCGCCACGTCCTATCCACTCCGCGAAAAGCAAAAGCACCCATCGCCAGGGCGTCCGCCATCATTCGGCGGCGCGGCATCTGACGACAGGTGCTCCGCCCTTCCGTATGGAATCCGCAATGAACCAGCCCGATGTGCGGTCATTTCCGGTTCTCCTTCGGCGCCGACGGCACCGCTTAGCGAACCACGACCATTCCAGCGAACCGGGGGGCAAAGGCAAACTAACGGGCTAGCTTGCTCAACCGCAATGTACTCAGCGAACAAGAGCAGTTCGGAGAAAAACGGCAAATGCTTTGGAGTAACGTCTGTTTTATAGTGCGCGATACACGCCCCGGCGATGACGGACGTAAAGAATCGTAATTATGTGCACCTGAGGTTCAACTTGGTAAATGATCCGATATTCTCCGACGCGGATGCGGTAGAGCCTGTCTGCACCCTCCAATTTCTCAACTCCGTGCGGGAAAGGCTCATTCTGCAAGTTTTCGATGCGCTTCAGTGCACGCTCGGCAGCCGACTTGGGCAAACGGCGGAAATCTCTTTGGACAGATGGCTTGAATTCAATACTAAAGGATGCCATCTTTTTTCAGCCGTCGTCTCATTTCGTCGAAACTGATCGGCTTTTGGTTGCGCCGCTCTGCAACAATGGCAAGGTCATGGAGGTCCTGCAATAATTTGTCGTAGCGCTCAACGGAGAGAATGACGCTTACTCTCTTCCCTTTGGGGTCCACGACATATTGCTCTTGTGTCTCTTCCATACTTGCTCCTTTCTTGCATCATTCTACCGCGTCCTACGCTTACAAGCAATCAGCCAACCATCGGACCATCGCACTACCCAACTATTGGACTATCGCACTGCTACACCATCCGCCGCGGCCGGTACTGGATCGCCTCCGCCAGATGCGGGGTCTCGATGTTGTCACAGCCCGCCAGGTCCGCAATCGTCCGCGCCAGTTTCAGAATGCGGTGAAACGCGCGTGCGCTCAGCTGCATCTGCTGCATCGCGGCGCGCAAGAGACTCTTGCTTGCTGCGTCGATCGCGCAGTACAACCGCACCTCCGCCGGCCCCATGTCGCCATTGCACTGCAAAGCCGTTCCCTCGAATCGCCTCCTCTGCCGCTGGCGGGCCGTCTCCACTCGCGTGCGAATCGTCTCGGAAGTCTCGCCCAGCCGATCGCCTGACAATTTCTCGTAATCGACGCGCGGCACTTCGACGTGGATGTCGATCCGGTCGAGCAGCGGGCCGCTGATGCGCTTTTGATAACGGAGAACGTTCGTGGCGCTGCAGGTGCATTCTTTGACCGGGTCGTTGTAATAGCCGCAGGGACAGGGATTCATCGCCGCGACGAGCATAAAGTTGGCCGGGAATGTGAGCGAACCCTGAGCGCGCGCGATCGTAACGATCCGGTCTTCGAGCGGCTGCCGCATCACCTCCAGGCTGCGTGAGTCGAACTCGGGCAGCTCGTCCAGGAACAGCACGCCGCGATGCGCCAGCGAGATCTCGCCCGGATGCGGCCACCGTCCGCCGCCGACCAGGCCGGCGTGCGAGATCGTGTGGTGCGGCGCGCGAAACGGCCGCCGACGAATGAGCGGCTCGTCGGACGGCAGCATGTCATTCACCGAATAAATGCGCGTCACCTCGAGTGCTTCTTCGAGCGTGAGATTGGGCAGGATCGACGGCATCGAGCGCGCCAAGAGCGTCTTGCCGGCGCCCGGCGGCCCGACCATGATGACGTTGTGCTGGCCGGCGGCGGCGACTTCGAGGGCGCGCTTGACGTGTTCTTGGCCGCGCACTTCGGCGAAATCGGTTGCATAAGACGGCGCGGCTTCAGGCTCGAACTTGCGTCCAGGTCGGTACGGCGCGATCGGCTGCATGGATTGAAGGTGAGCGACGAGTGCAAAGAGGCTTTCGATCGGAAAGACCACGAGGCCGGGAACGAGCGCAGCTTCAGCCGCATCGGATGCCGGGACGAAAAGCGTCTTGATGTCACACTGACGCGCGAGGCTCGCCATCGGGAGGACGCCGTTCGTGTGCCGGACGACGCCGTCGAGCGACAGCTCGCCGATAATGAACGCGTGAGTCAGGTCGGAGCGCAATTGCTCGGATGCCATCAGCAAGCCGACGGCGATTGGGAGGTCGTACGCCGGCCCTTCCTTGCGTAGGTCGGCAGGGGCGAGGTTGACGGTGATGCGCTTGTTGAAAGGGTAATTGAATGAGGAATTCTTGATCGCGGCGCGCACGCGTTCGCGCGACTCTTGAACGGCGGCGTCGGGCAGACCCACGATTGTGAAACCGGGTTGACCGTTGGAGACGTCCACCTCGACGTCGACGAGCGCGCCGTCCAGACCAACGATCGCGCAACTGTTGACCTTGGCAAGCATCCGGGCCTCCGTCGTGCAACCGTCTATCGAGCGACGCGCTGCGATCTACTGAAGAGATTGTACCACGACGAGGGGTGCGAGTCAAAGTTGGGGGGTAGATCACAGCGATCTAGCAGGGTTAGATAGGAGCGTGTTTGCCGCAGGCCGCGGTCGACACGGAGACTCAGCCGGGGTTCCCGGCGTCAAACGCGGAGCGGTTGGTGGAGCTTACGTTCGTTACGGCGCTGCCAAACCCTGCGACGACAATTACAATCCCCGTTTGTACCTAGATTCCCGGCGCATGCCTGGTCGGATGGGAATCAACCAGAACAGGGTGAGGAACGATCCTTGCGGACCGGAGCGAAGTAACGGTGGAAAAAAGGGGCGATGTAAAGTTAAGCCGCGGTTACCTTTTCGATCTCAACGGCACGAGACGTTCGGGTGTCACTGTGTTCCCGGGTCGCACCGGCCACTTGGCTTTCGTCGACCACGAAATTGACTGATCCGCAAACGGGACATTTCCAGGTGTTGAGATCGGGGTCCAGGACCGTAGATTCACAATCAAGACATTTGAAGAACATGTTTCCTCCAACATATCCAAGATACACTTCGACGTGGGCTATGCCCCCAGCATACACTCGCTCACGCTTGATCGCAATAGGAGAATTGGCGCGCACGTTTGTTCTGTGCGGTCGGCGATTCGAGCGTCACGACACGCCGCTATCGAGTCTTATTCAATTATACCTAGCGTATAGGCCGGAAAGCAAATCTCTATTTACCATTTACCATCGCATCGTTCGCAGTGGGGGCGAAATTTGGTACTTCGAGCGAAGCAAAGTCTCGTTGTTGGCGAAACGAGATATCTCGCGGCGCAAACCGCCGCGGCTCGGAAACATTGATTCCTTTGGATTTTCCAGATGGAACTAGCTAGAGCCAGCGATTCTGAAATACGGTGATGCGTTTGTTGAACGGGTAGGCGAACGAGGAGCTCTTGATTGCGACGCGTACGCGTTGGCGCGATTCTCGCATCGCGATGCCGGGGAGTCCGGTGATCGTGGAAGCCGAATGTTCAACCTGCTCGAATCAGACCGGCTGAACGAGGTGACGGCCTATTGTATTGACTTTCAAAACCTATCAAGAGACTGTAACCAGGGTATCGTGCTGGGCCAGTCGCCGGCGTACAGAGTTTTTGACTATCACCGGCCTACTGTGCGACTGCGAAACCGCCGCTCGAGTCGCCGGGCAAGATGATCCATCCGCCGAGGTTTTCCCTTTCGAAGGTGCCGGTTTGCTTTGGTGCGGCCGGACGCGCTGAGTCAACCGCGGGAGATATCGCCTCCTGTTCCAAGACTCGCTTGAACGCCTCTACCACTGTGGGATCGAACTGCACTGCCGAATTCCGCTCAATCTCCTCGACTATATCGTGCATCGGCATCGCGCCGTGATATGGACGATCGGAAGCCATAGAGTCTACCGCGTCACAGACAGCCAGAATACGCGATTCTAGCGGGATTTGTTCGCCGCCCCACCCATCCGGATAACCATGGGCATTCCACCATTCGTGATGGTGACGCACGAACGGAGCCAGCGGGCGCAGCCCGGGAATCGCTTCGAGCACGTCGGAGCCGATCGCGGCATGCTTCTGAACTTGTTCGTACTCCAGAGCAGTCAGCTTACCCGGCTTGTTCAGGATCTGCTCCGCAATGCCCAGCTTGCCGATATCGTGGAGCAAGGCGGCCTGCTGCAGCTTTTCCAGCCGCTCCGGCGGCAATTCCATTTCTCGGCCGAGCGCCAGGGCATAGCGCGCCACCCGACTGGAGTGTCCTTGAACGTACGGATCGCGCGTATCAACCATCTTCGCGACGGTTAGAAACAGGTCTTCGTTGAGTTGTTGAATGGCCCGGCTCGCCGCCCGGACCTGATGGTTTGCGGCCGACAATTCCCGATTCATGCGCGTCAACTCCCGCGCGCTGTTTTCGGTCCGTTCGACGTATTGTTTCTGGGCATAATAGATCATGGCGATCGGGATGGCGATCACGACCACCCCCGCAATCCCCATGTCCGCATCTCGATAGACAATGCCCATAAACAGCCCCATAACACAGAGCGCCGCATAGTACATGGTCATCCACTGAAACTGCTCGCGCCAGACGTTTCGAATCTTGTAGTTTTCAGACAGACCGATCGCCGTCGCGACCAGACCAGTCTCGATCATGAAATACATCATCGCCGCGGCGGTTCCTACGACGGTCAATGGGATGAATGCGTCGAGTGTGAGTGCGATGCCGGTAACCCGAAAAGCGACCAACGGCACGAGACCGGCGAGGACGTGGGTGGCCCAGTTGAAGGCTGTTTTGTACAGCGGGATCTCCCGATTGCGGACATAGTGCGCAAGAGCAATCGCCAGGCTGACGGAGACTATGCCGAGCATTCCGGCGGTCAGAGCCGCGGCGAACATGATTGCCACCGAGACGGAAAATGTGCTGTCCCCGTAGAGCCGGACTTCGTAGAGCTCGGTCAGCACGGCCATGGCGCACAAGACCGCCACGTATGCCAAATCGGGGGAACGATTCAAACCGAGGCCCGCTAGAGCCGCGATGAGTCCGGCCAGAATGACGACGCAAACGAACAACGTGAGCAGCGCGTCAGGGTAATTTGCTCTGCTCTCATTGCGCCGTTCACGCCTCGACCTTTTGACCGAGGGCTCGATCTCACTTCCCGGATTTTCCTCACCGCCGCCAGGACCTGGACTTGAGGTCTTCGGCTCGGATTCCGGTGGATCGATATCGTGGCCCTCCGGCCGAATTGATCGCGGCACATCTGACGCAAGGACCACGCAGTTGCGACCTCTGAGCTTGGCTTGGTAGACCGCGAGGTCCGCATGATGAATGAGGTCGTTGGGGGTTACGCAATCCTGAGGGAAGCTGGCCAGTCCAAAACTCATCGTGGCGTGAATCGGGGCCTCGCTGTTCCCGATGTTGAAATTGGCAGCTTCGATGGCCCGGCGTAGCCTTTCGGCGATCGCGACCGCTTCCTCCGGTCCGGTTTCAGGAAGGGCGATGGTGAATTCCTCGCCGCCAAATCGCGCGGCAATGTCGTAGTCTCGTATCGTCGAACGGATTATTCCGCCAATCGCTGCCAGGACGATATCGCCGGCCAGATGCCCATACCGATTATTGATGTTGCGCAACAAATCGAGGTCGGCCATAATGACCGTTAGGGGATGCCCAAAACGCTTGGCGCGCTCGAGTTCCGTCGCGAACAATTTGGTAAAGTGCGCCGAGTTCCATAGTCCAGTCTTTGCGTCGGTCGCAGCATCTTTCCGCAGCTGGGGCACCATCAATGCCCGATACGTGAGAAACAAGGGAGCCACGGTCGGAAAAACCAGCCACGGATTGATCTTCCAGACAATAGCCACGACGTATCCGAGCAGGGTATGGATCAGGTCGGCCTGAATATTCTCAACATCGACGCTCGCCACCTCTTTCCAAGACATTCCGCGTGCGAGAACCAGCGCAACGGTCAAGAGAATCTGGTTCGTGGTCACAAAAACGACCGCGGCTAATAGCGCGGTCACGATCGAGGCTGGCCCCGCCGGCGCGAGGACGTCCGTCGTCAACGGCACGAAAACCAGGCGCGCGGCCGACCCGGAAATGACGATCATGGCCATGTTGAACGGCTGAAGGTACCAGTTGCGCAGGTCCTGGCTGTTGGTGAGGCGTTCCTTCGCCCACTCTATCGAATAGGAAACGACGACCAACATCGCATAGAGGAACGGCTGCAAAACGAGCAGCCCGGCAAAGACGAATACCAGGTTGGGGTAGTAAAGTTTGCGATTGGGCGTATTGGCTTTGAATAGCTGGGTCAGCGTTGCTGATGCCGTGAGAACGGTGAACGCCAGCCATTGGGAGGCAAATGAAAACGGCACGAGGGTCGTAAGCGCAGTCAACAGCGCTCCTAACAGCAGAATGAACCAAACGTAGGTCCATGCGCCACGCGACATTATGTGACTCCTCGATGCTGAAGATTGCAGCAAGGAGGCAGAGTTGAAATGAATCCCCTCTGCCCCCTCGTCATCGTTCCCTCATTAGCTGGGGCGCCCGATACTCGCCACCCCAATTCTCAGTTTTCCAATTCTTGCTGTCCCACCTGGCGCCGACTCAGCCCGCAGCTGCATGGTCAGTGACTCGGGCGCAGAGCACCGGCAAAGACCAGAGCGCAAATCCCTTCCCCCAGTTCACCGAGCCTCGCTTCATCGACATTTGATTCCCTTCCACTGTGAGGCAGATGGTTGAGTCAGGGTGACGCGTCTAACTACCCCAACTCGCGAGAGGCTTGACTAACGGCGGACAGAGCGGCGTCGAAAGCCGTTTTGAGGTTGGGCTTGCCGGGGTCGTCCCATACGCCGGCCCGGGCGAACAAGTGCTAAAGTCAGGGCCCGATGCAAGTTGGTGACTGGGCTGTGCGAACGGCGAGTTCGCGACGAAGACCACCACCAGCAAGAGCAACGTCAAAGCAACCAGGATACCGACTCTCAACGACTTGGAATCTGCAAGCTTTCCCATAGGCATTCAAATCTCCTTTTGAGTCATCGCCTTTTGCCGGAGTGTACAACAGGAGAATGCCCGAATCAATCAGGAGTCCTGGTAAGCGGATCAGCAAGGTGCTGAGGCTGCATCGGGAAACTCCCTAGAGTGACGATTGGGGGAGGCATGGGACATTCGATCGCCGGTCGAGCGGAGAAACCGAGGCCGACCCGGTATGAGGTTCTTGCGACAGCACGAGCGTACAGGACTCGACACACTCACAGAAGGTGACGGTCTTGTGGGGAACCAGGCCTACTCGAGGAATTTGGGGTCGCGCGCGGAGACCAAACCTTCGCTTATCGCAAAGCGCACCAGGCCGGCAACGTCATGGATGTTCAATTCTTCCATCAACTGTGCTCGGAATGTGTCGACCGTCTTTGCGCTGATCTTCAAGTTCTGAGCGATCTGCTTGCGCGTATATCCTTCCGCAATCAACTTCAGTACTTGTCGCTGGCGCGCCGTAAGCCGTTCGATCGGGCGAGGCTCGCCATTCCCGCGGCGCGCGACGTCGTCGAACACGTGGATCGAAGCGGCGGGACTCAGGTAGGTTTCCCCTCGTGCGACCGCCGGCACGGCAAGTTCGAGCTCAGAGGTGCGTGCGCCCTTCAACAAATAGCCTTTGGCGCCGGCGCGCAATGCGCGAAGGACGTACTCCTGGTCCGAATGCATCGAAAGGATGATGACGCGAACGCTGGGGAATTCGTTTGCGACCTGCGCCAGCGCGCTCAAGCCGTCGACCTCCGGCATGGCGATGTCCAGCAAAGCGATGTCGGGCACGAACTCCTTGATCCGCTGCAATGCTTCGCGGCCGTTTTCTGCCTCCGCGACGACCTCGACCCCCGCGATCTGTTGAAGCAGCGCTCGAATCCCGGCGCGGACGAGCGAATGATCGTCCGCCAGCAGTACTCGGATCGGCATTATGGAACGTTGCGCCGGCGCGCCCGACGCTCGACGTACGCTTCCGGCACGCGCAGCGGAATCGCCACCCGGATTTTCGTTCCCAGACCCTCGGCGGACGTGATGCCGATGCGTCCCCCCACCAACTCGACCCGTTCGTGCATTCCGAGCAGTCCCATGCTCGAACCACGGATGGAACGCTTCATGGCATCTGGAACGTCAAACCCGACGCCGTCGTCATCGATCGATAGCCACAGCTCTTGTTCATGAAGGCTCAGCTCGATTCGCATACGACTGGCCTTGGCATGCCGGACGGTGTTCGTGAGCGCCTCCTGTGTGACGCGAAAGCAGACGGTCTCGACTTCCGCCGCCGGCCGCGGTTCGATGTCGGCGGTAATGAGGTCAACGGCGAGTCCCGTGCCGAACGGCTGCCGCTTCAGCAACCACCTCAACGCAGGGACGAGGCCGAAATCGTCCAGGATGGACGGTCGCAAATTGAGTGAGAGGTCGCGTACCTGATGAAGGAGGTGTTCGATCGTCGCCATGTTGTCAGACAACAGCGCGGAAGGGGTGCGGTCGCGCAGCAGAGGCTCGATCGACTGGAAATTGAGCTGGATGCCAGTGAGGGCTTGACCGATCTCGTCGTGCAACTCCCGAGCGATGCTGCGGCGCTCGAGCTCTTGCGCTCGGAGCAGGCTTCCGGAGAGTTTCTGCAGTCGCTCGCGGCTCGTGCGCACCTGCTCGAACAGGGTCGCATTGTGCACCGCGCTGGCAGCGTGCGCCGCGAACAACTCCAAGAGCCGCGTGTCATCCTGAGTAAACTGGTGCGTCGCGGAATTGAATTCACTCACGGCAAGAACGCCGATCAATTCCCCCGCGTAAAGCATCGGCACCTGAACGGCCACGGCCGCCGATTGCGCTTTGAGACTGGAGTGGACGTCGCCACGCGGCGGCGCGTCTACGATGATCGGCTGCCGCGTTTCGGCTACGCGTCCGGCAGTCCCCTCGCCCAGTCTCAGTCGGGTACCCAAGGGAGGATTCTTCTCGCCTCGCCCGGCTTCAAATCGCAGATCAGTCGCCTCCGGATCGAAGAGATAGATGCCTCCCCCGGAAGCGAAGAGCAAAGATGTCGCTCGCTCGACAATGGTCTGGAGTAACGTCGGCAAATGATACTCTGTCGCGAGATCGCGCGTGGTCTCGTACAGCGCGGAAAACTCATTCGCACGCTTTTCGACTTGTTGTTCCACCTGCTTCATCGCCGAGATGTCGCGAGAGATGCCCATAAGGCCGATCTGACTGCCGTGCGCGTCCGTGACGACGGACGCGGCCAAGTAACTCGCAAAGCGCTCGCCGTTCTTGCGGCGATTGTAGACCTCGCGCACCAGCCGCCCTTGCGCGAACGTGGCCTGACTGACGATCAGCCCGCTCGGCGGGTCCGCGTACAACATATCGACGTTCTTGCCCAACACCTCTTCCCGGCGATAGCCGAACGTCTCTTCGGCCGCCCGATTGAATTCGACGATGTTGCGTTTGCGGTCGACGGCGATGATCATGTCCAACGAGCTATCGACGAGATTGCGAGCGAAATCCTGCGACGATTTTAAGGCCTCTCGCTCGGACGTTCGCCGTGCCTTTTCCTTCAGTGCACGCGTGACCGCTTGCCCCAGGCGATCGAGATGGATCATCGAAACAAAGTCGACTGCGCCTTGTCTGATCAGATCGACGACCGACTCGGCGCTGATGGCCTCTGCGGTGAGTATGAATGGGATATTCAGCGATCTGCCCTGCGCGAGCGCAAGCGCCCTTGACGCGCTAAGACTCTCGAGGCCACAGTCCGCCAAGACAACGTCGACGTCAGGGTGGAGTTCGGCAAGAAAATTCGACTCGGTTTCGATCCATTTGCACATCGGATCGAAACCCGATTGGCGCAGCACGGGTTCCACGTCCCTCAGGTGACGGCTGAGGATCAAGATTCGTAACGGATCAGGCATCTTTGTTCCGTGACCTGGGAACGCCTCCTAATACCATTATATCACCATTGGCAGGCTTTTATACATTTTCCCCATCAGTTCTCCTTGGGAATGCGCCAGCGCGTTATGATCGCGATGGCGATTTCCGGCTCGCGCAGCTTGCGGTCAACCCGGTATTTATCGTCTGCGACGAACCGATCAACGCGCCCGACGTTTCGACCCAGGCGCAAGTCATCGACCTTGTAGAAGAGTTGCACTAGAGCTCGCTCTCACGAAACTGTATATTGCCCACGTCCGCTCCGTGGTGCGTCACATCGTTCGCGCTAGCTTGTTGTTGCACCCCTTTCACGCTTCGCAACGTGACCGGACGAATGGACAATGCTAGGAACAGTCTTGGGTCAAGGCAAAGGACGTGGATACGAAGAGAACCTGTTGTCCAATGGCTGTCGCATGACCTCTAAGCTACGCGAGTCGAATTCGGGCAGTTCGTCCAGGAATAGGACGCCGCGATGCGCCAGCGAGATCTCGCCCGGGTGCGGCCACCGTCCGCCGCCGACCAAGCCGGCGTGCGAGATCGTATGGTGCGGCGCTCGAAACGGCCGGCGACGAATGAGCGGCTCGTCGGACGGCAGCATGTGGTTCACCGAGTAGATGCGAGTTACCTCGAGCGCTTCTTCGAGCGTGAGGTTGGGGAGGATCGAGGGCATCGAACGCGCGAGGAGCGTCTTGCCGGCGCCCGGCGGCCCGACCATGATGACGTTGTGCTGGCCGGCGGCGAGATTAACGGTGATGCGTTAGTTGAACGGCAGGCGAACGAGGAATTCTTGATCGCGGCGCGCACGCGTTCGCGCGATTCTCGCTTCGCGCGGCGGCGTCGAGCAGGCCGACGATCTAAGCCGGGCACACCGTTCGACCCGTCGCTAACGAGGTCTTTCCTAATGAGAGGATCAACGTCTTGGGGCCGCGAGCCGCTTGTTTTTCATCCAAGCAAATATTCCCTCCTCTGCTTCCTTCCACCGCTCCGCCGGTGCTCGGTTGGGCACGACCATCTGCAGAACCGCCAGCATCCCCAGCAGTAGCAGATGTCCGACCAGCCCGTCTTCAGTGTCGTCGTTGATACAAAAGAACTTGGGCCGCCGGCGCAAGATATCCGCAAATGCTCGGATGGCCCAGAGGGGCTTGTTCTCGAGCATCAGGAAGGAGTATTGAGCCGAGGGAGAGGCCAAGATCTCAATTTGGTTTCGCCGCTTTTCGGCGGCGCCCTGGCTCAGCGCATAGCCATACAGAACGCTGAGCACAAGGTCATCCGCGGACCGAAACCGGTGGGAGGCCGTTCGGCTGAACTCGCTTTGCAGTATGCTTTCCAGGTGAAACAGCTTATCGCGATCATAGGCTTGAGGCAAATGCGCGGGCAGGAGACGGGGCGCTGGCGGTTTGCCCCACAGGGAGTTGAGTACCGCTTGAGTATGAGCGCAGGCTCGATCTCGCGCCGATCCTCGCCGAATGTCGCAGGGAAGAACAGTATCTTGCAGAAAAATCTTCTGGCCTCCACCCGGCAGGAAGAAATCACTCGCTCGAACACGGCGGCCCAGAAACACGTCGTCGTTGAAGTAGACAAATCGTCTGGCCAGACCCGGGATGCGGTGCAGATACATCTCGATGGCGTTCGAATTGAACGTCGGCAAGTCTTTCGGATCTGGAAAAACCTGCGCGTGAGTCACCAGATGAACGCGCGGATGTGAGCCGTCCAGCCAGCCTGGGACTTGCCCATTGGTCAGAATGTGGACTCGCCGCACCCAAGGGGCAAAAGCAAACAGCGAGCGAATGGATAGGCGCAGTTCGCCATTGTCCCGGAAGTGATGCAGGCCTGCAGCATCCGGGCCTGGTTCTACCGGTCCGGCAGACGCGAAGCGGCGAACCGCGGCCTGGAAGGAAGGCGCACTGGAGTCGACCCAGGTGTAGACGACGTCGATGGCTTCGTCCTCCGAATCAGTCCGTCTTGGCTGCAGTACGGCTTGCGGTTCAGTCAGCATGATTGCCTTTTGGCCTCCACCGCACCGGAGTCGTCGATGGGGGACAGGGGCGCGTTCGGCTTTCGGCAAACCATGATCTCGATTGCCGGACTTGAACTCATCGCGGAAACGAGCAGGAGTTCCAACGGAAACAGCAAGGCCCCGATCACAAAACCGATGCACTCGCTTTTTCGCACTGGGATCATCGCCGCATCCCAAATGCGCTCATTCAACTCGCGGCGGTAAGTGTCGGTAGGCGCGCTCATCAGCACGGACATGGGGACTCGCGTGACGATCTCGAGTTTGCAGGCCTGCATGGCTAAAGATACGTCCGCAAGTGAGCGGCCCTTCCAATAGTTCTCGAACTGTTTTGCAGGTGCGTGAAAGAAAGCATCCGAATAGAGCAGGTATCCGCCAGTCTTGAGAGCGAGACGGAGGTTCTGAAGCGCGCGCAAGTAGGACGCATCGTCGACGAGATGGACCAATACATCTTGCGCGGTGATGACGTCGAACGCCCCGACCGGGAGCGAAGAAACCTCGCCGCCAACATCATCCCGATAAAATGTAACGTTCGGGTAAGCCTTCGCCAACTGTGCGACGGACCAATCGGAGATATCCAGGCCGGCCAATGACCGGACTCCGAGAGACTGCCATTGTTCGAGGTAGAATCCGGTGCCACAACCCACGTCCAACACGGCGAGATTCGCGGGCTGCAAAGCCAGTTGGCGCACGAGCCGACGGAACACCTGCTTGCGCACTCGGTAACGCCACAAGTTGAACTGCCGACCCAGAACAACCGAACCCGCTCCCTCGGCACCCCAGTGCTGGCGCAATCGCTCGTTCCAATAAGCCCGCTGCTCCTCAGACTCCCCGTTCACGACTATCTCCAGATTCGCTCGGCATGAGCGTGATAGCCCAAGCCGAGCCTCCAGATGCGCAAGCGTATCCCGGAGGGCGCCAGCCTGCGGCGCCGTCGTTCCCACGCGTTGAGCGCGCAAGCTGTCTCGGCGGTGAATTCCTTCACGCGTCGCACCAGGTCCCTATCGCTGCCGAATACCCGCCCCAACTGACTGTGGTAACCTCTCACGGCCTTGATCTTGGCCTGCACGTCGATAGGCACAACCCGGCAGGACCCTTTGCGGATACCACACCGGGTCTGTGCGGTCGCGAGCCCGTCAGGTTCGAGCTCAATATAGGGATAGTCCTCGTAGAACCAGACCGGCCGGCCCTTTTCGCGCAACGACTGCCCCAGCCGGCGAGCTAGCTCGTGGTCTACGTGCCTGCCGACCCCCAACGGTGCATAGAGAATCACATTCTGCGATCCTTCCACTGCCTGCTGGACCGTTGCTTCCCAGATGCGCTGCACACAAGCTGCATCCTGGGGGTCTGGCTCGTCAAACAGGTCTGATCGGGTTTCGTAGTACGTTCCCGACTCGCCAGCCCGGTAAATCGCATCCGGCGTGCCGCATCCCCAATCCTCCACGCGCCAAGCAGACAAAACGGCTGCGTTTTCCGCTTGTCGGTGCGCGTATCCGGTACCGGATTCACTCCAGGCAGACTCGTATTTCTGCGCCAGAGCGGACAAGCGCGCTGTGCGCGGAGAATTTGCGCATAGGGTGAGTACGCCGACTCGCTGGCCGGCTTGGCGCTGAGCATAGATCAGCCCGCCGCACGAAAGGATGGCATCGTCAAAGTGAGGAGACAAGTAGAGGTGTTCTGGAGGCGTCAGGATTCACCCATCGCGATCAAATATTGCCCTACCCACTCTTGCAGCCGGTTCGTGAAACACTCTGGCAAAAAGAGTCCAGCCCGCTCGTCCAACTTCGCTTGCAGGTCGCGCTGGACGCCGGCATCCCCGGGCACGCGCGAGATTTTTTCCACCGCTTCTTCGATCGAATCGTAGCGCAGCCGCGCATCCTCCCCCACGATTTCCACCTGCCCGCCGGCGTTCGGCACAAACACTACACATTCCCGCGCACCATCTCCGCCACCGCGATCCCAAAATGCTCGCCTCGCCGACCGTGAATGCCGTAGCGATGTCGTGTGACGAGCTGCGCCAATTCACTGCGCGAAACGTTTTCTTCAAAAGAGACCCACTGGGAATTCGCGCGGGCCAGCTCCCTGAGGCGCTGGAAATAAATGGCGGCATCGCGCTGCCCGCTGATCTCGCCGACGATATGCAAGTGGATCGCTTGTCCACGCGCACGTACCTGAGACAGAATCGCAATGATATCTTCATAGTTCTTCTCGCTCGAGATAGGGCCTATGCAAACAAATCCGTTCTCGCGCTCGTTCCAGGGGACAGGCGGGAAATCGCCGGGAACGGGAGGATACAGTACCACCGAACAATGGTTGAAGATTGACACTCTCGATCGGAAAGACGTCCAGGCCGGGCACGAGCGCCGCCTCGGGCGCGTCGGAAGCGGGGACGAAGAGCGTTTTGATGTCGGCTTGGCGAGCCAGCGCTGCCATGGGGAGGACGCCGTTCGTGTGTCGAACGACGCCGTCGAGCGAGAGCTCGCCGATTATGAACGCGTGGGCGAGGTCGGCGCGCAATTGCTCGGATGCCATCAGCAAGCCGACGGCGATTGGGAGGTCGTACGCCGGCCCTTCTTTGCGGAGATCGGCGGGGGCGAGGTTGACGGTGATCCGTTTATTGAACGGGTAGGCGAACGCGGAATTCTTGATCGCGGCGCGCACGCGTTCGCGCGATTCTTGTACGGCGGCGTCGGGCAGACCCACGATCGTAAAGCCGGGTTGACCGTTGGAGACGTCCACCTTGACGTCGACGAGCGCGCCGTCGAGCCCTACGACACCTGCACTTGCGTGCGGTGCAAGTGTCGCGCAACTGTTGACCTTGGCAAGCATCCGTGCCTCCGTGGTGCAACCGTCTATCGAGCGACGCGCGACGATCTACTGAAGAGATTGTACCATGAGGGGAACAGCGAGTCAAAGTTGGACAGTCGGGAGAGAGCCGATAAAGAACCGTTTCATCGCGATACCTCCATTCCATTACCCCACGCCCAAGGACAGAGGTTTGTGCGCAAGACTACGCCCGCCGACTTTATCGGCGGGCTAGATAGCGGCACCCCATGAATGGGGTTAAGTCTGAATCCGCGGGCGGTTTTAGCCCGAATCCGCGGGCGGTTTTAGCCCGATTCATCGGGCGCCGCGTCGTAGCACGGGGATTTATCCCCGTGCGCTGTGTGCGGCGTGGGCGCGTTTCTGAGCATCAGACCGAGTGCGATGGGGAGATCGTAAGCGGGCGCTTCTCTACGGAGATCTGCGGGGGCGAGGTTGACGGTGATTCGTTTGTTGAACGGGTAAGCGAAAGAGGAATTCTTGATCGCGGCGCGCACGCGTTCGCGCGATTCCTGTACGGCGGCGTCGGGCCGGCCGACGATCGTAAAGCCGGGTTGACCGTTGGAGACGTCCACCTCGACGTCGACCAGCGCGCCGTCCAGACCAACGACACTTGCACCGCATGCACACCTGCCCCAGCGGGAACCGTGGCTGTGGTGAACTGCGCCACAGTCATGCTGGGGAGTGCAAGTGTCGCGCGACTGTTGACCTTGGCAAACATCCGGGCCTCCGTCGTGCAAAGGTCATTCCGAGCGACGCGCTGCGAGCTACTGAAGAGATTGTACCACGAGCGGGGGAGCGCGTCAAAGTCGAGGGGCTGTAAGCCAGGGCTTGAAAAAAGTCAGACAATCATCGTAGGAGGAGCCACTGACGATTTTCCCTCGTAGATCCAAGCATTTCAGCCCCGTTGGCGCCGCCGCAATTTCGTTCTCATGGCGATCGACCTGGATTTGAAAGAGCGCCCAGTACTCCGCCGGCAAACACGCCGCCAGCAGATGTTGCCCACGCGATCGTCCTGTTGAAATCACTCCCCCGTAACGTCTTCTCATCCAAGCTGATGACGATACTTTGCACGGCGTTCGGTTACGCCGCGAAGAACCCTCGTACGACCAACGCCAATTCTTCGATGTCGATTGCCTGCCCCAAGATAATCCTGTAGGTGTTGGCGCATGGTGTCCGCGGCTCTTTCTGATGGAATACTTCGACTGGAGCTTGCTTTCGATCACGGACCTCTGCGAGATACCATACAGCCGATCTTGTCCGCCCAGTTTGACCAGTATCAGGAACACGAGGATCGTCACGAGGGCACGTCACTTGCCCCGAGCGCATCGCCCATCCGTTAGGCTGGCCAATAACTCATACGGACTTGCCAGGTCAACCGTGAAACCGGCTGGCTCCAGGTTGACCTCAAAATCCTGCTGGGATACGAAGGTGGCGATGCCGTGTTTCTGTTTGCCTCTCATGCGCAATCTTACACGCGTTTGCTTCTTGCCGCCCACGGGCAAACTTGAGTCGCACCACCCGGTGAACCCGTATGATTCAAATTTGGTACCAAGGTACAGCGTACTATGGTCCTATTGATACTTGTCCGTTCCCGTTTCATAATAATGCCCGATAGGCCATACAGAAAGTAATGTGCGGGCACGGAAAGCGCCCCGAGTTCCGATCTCATCGCAGTCGGATCGCGAACGTTATCCCCAACTGAACTTCTAGTTCTTATCCTCCCAGAAGCACTGACGCTTCGAGCCCTTGTCCCATCTCGTCGTTTGTAACGGCGCTGGGGACCAGGTGCATTTGTGGTCCGTGCCGCGGCACGCGCAGCGGCCCACGACACAAAGCAAAGTTGCTTGTAGCACTGATCGTCGGTGTTGAGCAACCGCTTGCTCCCCCGATTGTGTTTGGCAACCTCCAGCTACGAAGACGGCTGAACTTGGTCTATCTTCGTCGCTTGGGCATTGGATCCGGACGGCGCGCCGCCCCGCCTGGACTAGGCGCATGTCATAGATCGAGAGCAAAGGAGCGTTGTGCGTAGATATCTCGTGGTAAAGCGTCTTTTTCTGGCATTGGCATGGGTTGTTCTCGCGCAGATCGCGTTGCGGTCAGCCCCGGCCATTTCAGCAAGCAGCGTCTACTACATCGCATCCAGCGGGAACGACTCAAATCCCGGCACGATTACGCAGCCCTGGAAAACCATCCAGAAAGCGGCAGACACGATGGTGGCCGGAGACAAGGTCTACGTGCGAGGAGGCACGTATGCGAATGGAGTCTCGTTGACCCGATCTGGATCTGCCGGAGCCTACATTACCTACCAGGCCTACCCGGGAGAACAACCGATCGTGAAGGGAAGCGGCTGGTACGGCTTCTCTGACTACTACGGCACCTCCGGCACTTCCTATACCGTAATTGATGGCTTTGAATTCGACGGCACCGGTTATACCGACTATGAGTTCGGGCTGCATTTCCAGCACTCAAATAACCTGATTTTCCGCAACAACAAAGTTCACGACATGACGTTGTTGGGTATCAACGTTGTCAACAGCAACACCGGCGAGATCTCAGGCAACACGGTCCACGACGTTCAGGGATACAATGGGATCTGGGGGGGCAACGTTTCGAATTATTCGATTCACAATAACACGGTCTATAGAAACAACCAGAACGGGATTGGGGTTAGTGGCGGCACGACCAACACAAGCATATACGACAATACTGCCTACGGTAACTCGTGCGGACAGGACCAACGGTATGCGGGGATTGCGATAGAGGTCAGCTCACAGAACAACAAGGTCTACAACAATCTGATGTACAACAACTGCCATGCAGGCTATGTCACGAACAGTCCCAGCAATCAGATCTACAATAACACCTTCTATGGAAACACGGGATACCAAGTACTCTACGGTCCCTGGAGCGGTTCGATTCCCGTGAACAACATCTTTGAGAACAATGTCTTCGTAGTGGTGGGAAGCGGAGATATTGGCATTGGCGACTTTGGCGACACCAGCTCGTACAATCCTCTGCAGAACACCTTCAACTACAATGCGTACTACTATATGAACGGCCCCGACAAGAGCAATATGGTGGCCGTCGTGAACAATTACTCCTTCTCCCAATGGCGCGGGATCGGCAAGGAGGCAAATGGCATTCTTGGAAATCCGCTCTTCGTCAATGCACCGGCCGGTAATTTCCGTCTGCAAAAATCAAGCCCCGTAATCGACAAAGGGGCGAATGTCGGCGTGTCCGTCGACTCGGATGGCAATCCTCGTCCCGAAGGGGCCGGCTATGACATAGGCGCTTACGAGTACGCGACCGCGGTTGTTCGGTCTGTGTTCCCATCCTACCTTCCGTTAGTCTTGCGATGACCCGGCGGGAGACACCTTCAACCAGCGGAAAGCCGCCCACGCGCCACTCGCGCACGTTGTCCAGCGCACGAGGTGAATATCGGTGACGCCCGAAACAAGCCCGTTCCGACTTTCATCGTCTGCTCGCGAAGGGAAGATAGACTCGAACGCTGCTATCTGTGAACGTGATGTACGTGCCAGAGCGGGCAAACGTTTCAGGCACCCCGTTGACCGTCAGGTGGGCTGCTCGGGGAGCAGAAAGGGTCACCTGAGTTCGGATGTTTCCATACACAGATACCGTTTCGCCGGAGTAAACGGCCTCGAAAGGCTCGTTCCTATCCAGATTCGCGACCAACACGGCGCCGGACGGTTGTTCCTTTACCAAGGTGCCACCGTAGACAAACACTCTCTGCACGCTAGCATCTTGCCCCCGACTAATCACAGAGACACGAGCATCGAAGCTGTAGGGCCCCGTGACGGCCGGAGGGAAAGGCGGGCCATAGGTGTACGTCAGCAGCACGTCGTCGTCGCGACCACTGCCGTCGTGCATCTTTACCCGGACACCGACCGCCTTGCCGCTATCGCCGAGAGTCGTAATCGTTGGCCGCGACCCCCACGCATCGTCGTTTGTCGGGTACAGAACGTTTATGAATCGAACATCCGCTACCGCGGAAGTTGGCTGTAAGCGGATGTAGGGCCGTCCATCGTTCCCCGTGTCGACGGCAAAGGGCTGAGGAGATGCAACTCCAATCCCCAGAACTTGCCCTACGCCGGCATTGCCCCGAATCCAGTTACCCTCAATCGAATCACTTTCCCTAAAGTGGCATACCCACTGGTACAAGTGCGGAGAAGCCGCAGCCAGGTTGTCCAGCATCAAGAAATAGCCAGGGCGAACGAATAGAACGTGGCGGGTGATATCTTCTAGTCCAGCAATGTTCTTGTACCGACGCGTCGCGTCGGCGGCCACGTAATCAAAGTCCGGGGAGCTGGCAGTTGCCTCTAGGAAGCCGTCGCTGCCAATGAAATCTTCAGGATATTGGTCGTGCCGGTTTTCGGGGGGTCTGTATTGACCTTCCCCGTCAATCAAAAGGGTGTTGTGTTCTGCAGAATCGCGCACTCCGACCCCTTCAACTTCGGGGGCTAACCAGCGCTCGGCTTGGTAGATGGTAAAGCCATTCGCGTCGTCATGCTCGTGACCGACGTTGAGTTGACAACCCGTGGTCGCGCATGGCTTCTCCCAGGGGTATGTCTCCTGGGTGAAGGTATCAAACGCGAATCGTCCACCGAAACCCCCGGTTTTAAGGCCGAAGATCAAGCTATCGCTGTCCCAGCCGGTTCGCCATATGATTCCTTCAAGATCCCGGAAAACTTGCGTTTTCGGAGGATAGGTGGGCGGCTGAGAAGTAACGGCGGGGTCATAATAGAGAAACTCGAAAACGTACCAGGGAGCTGACCAAACACTCACGGAGCTATCATCGGCGGCATTGAGCTGGCGAACCATCCATTCGGCGTGTCCGTCGCCATATTCCTTGGCGATGAACCGCAGCAAGTTCTGTGGCCGGAAGGAGTTACTCCACGACGGCTCAAAATCCCCAAAGGCGAAAACGGATTGTGTTGTCTCCGGAATCTCGTTATAGATACGCCAATTCGAGTAGCTCCTCAGATACTCACGGGGAATGATCTCGCTCCCTTGGATTCTTTGCAGGTTGACCATAAAGGGCAATGCCATCGTCAGGCCGTAGCTTTGATACGCAATGCCTTCATGCCAACTGCCATCTCCAATTCCGTCGAGAATGAACTGCACCCGAGACATTTGGTTTCGTGCCTGGTCGACCCACATTTGGGAACGAGCGTCTTCGCCCAACAATGCGAGGCCAGCCATCCCCAATGCGCTGTTGTCGATCCAGTTGTGATTCTGCAAGTATGCGGAGCCCCACCAGTTACTCCATTCAGCGCGAAAAGGCTCCGCGCTGGCTTCGTACATCCTTTGCGTCCATACCGCCAGACTCTGCCGGACCGCCTGTCGTTCGGCCGGTGTCAGACGATTGTGGAGCCAATCATAGGCTATTGCGTTGCCCAGCAACATATGCGCCAAGCCGAGGTCACGGTTGTTGTCCTCGCCCCACTGTCCCCAAGTGGCGTAGGTGAGGAGATAGGTCTTGGCAAGGTCGCAGTAATTGGTCGCTCCGGTAATGACGCACGTAAAGGCAAAGGGGATTAGCTCATTACCAAAGTTGCGGTAGGTATCCAGGTCTCCGTTCGCGGGGGCCTGAGCCGGCGGCACGGTCCCGAGTTGAGATGTAGCCTCGTCAACGATCGGCGTCCAGATCTCATTGTGCGTGGACGCTGCCTTGGCACGTAAGGCCGAAATCTCACTTGCGCCAAAAAAGAGTCGCGGGTGCGCCAGGGGAACGGCGAGCACAGTCACGCTGGCAGGCTTGCCGGGCGCAGGCGCAGAAAACACTCCTCCCTTTGTGGGGCTGACGGGTTGGGACGCATAGAGCAAGGTTGCCGCAAGGCAACAAACAAACCGAGCCCAACACCTCTGCCTCCAGAACACCTGGCTTCCTTTTGACCCGATCTCAGTCAGTGAACGAAAAGCCTCGATGCATAGTCCAATAACGTGAGTGCGTCTAGATCGCCGGTGACGCATAATGCGCTCCTGGCTCCGTTCGGCCAGCGCCAATACCGGACCAGCGGACCGGTGGCGGCCTCGATGTGATCGATCAGCCGTCTCTCGGTGCTCAAGTTCGCCAACGTACTGTCATCAAGAACCGTATGGCAGCCCGTAGCCGTGTCGGCCGTAATCGTCACATACCCCTGTTCTCGAAGAAAAGACACGACGCGGTCCGGCGCGTGAACGGGCAAGCCCACAAGGGGATAAGGCCCGCTCGGCACATCCAGCGTTTCGGCTCTCACTCTGGAATAGGCGCCGTCCCAGCGCTCTTCGCCGCCATCGATGCTGAGACTTCGGGCGAGGACCGTGGCCCGGGCGGAACAGCGGAAAGAGATCTGCGGACCTGTAGCGGTGTTACGGAGATCGGCTCGGAATTTGGATTTTTCCTCCCACCAGTCGCTAATGTCACACAGTCTGGAGATCCAAACGGGCGGGTGGAGCCGGCTTGCCTCGCGCAGCAAGGCGACAAAGGCAGGCTCCAAATTGGTGGCCAACTCTGGATGGAAAGCAAGCACAAACAACTCTCCGCGTTGGTGAGTCAGATGAAGGATTTGACTCCACGCCTGCGCGATCCCTTCGGAGTCGAGACAAAAGCCATCGTGGAGCTGCAAGTCATCTGGTACGCTCACGGGGATCTCGACAATCCCCGACCGCATCCAAGGCACGCACGCGATCTCCTGCGACGACGCCGGTTGATAGAACCGATGAATCGTGTCGACGACGGTGCTCGAGTGGTTATGGCGGATCGGAGCTGCGGCATCCCACCAGATTGCTTTGTTGCTGCTGTACCCGAAGACGCCCTTGGGTAAGGCATCCAACAAAGTGTCGCTGCAGCCCAAGTAGGGACAACGAAAGCCGCGTGCGTGAATGCCGTTCCGGCGAAAAACGTCGGCGGCGTCGGTAAGCTGTTTGCAGGCATCATGCGGACGATAGAGTTTGAGGTCAACGTGGTTGTAGCCGTGCACCGCAATTTCCGCTCCTTCATCCTGAAGATGTCGGAAGAAAACCGGGTATTGCTCTACAACTCGCGCTGGCGTCGGAAACGTAGGCTGGCACCCAAAGTCGGCTAGGGTTGCCATGCAATGATCGATACGCCGGACAGCCTTGGACGGCGTGAGGCCGTACCGCTCCACCAAATTGGCTCCCCGTAGGACAATATACCGGGGTCCGCGCAGGTCAAACCATCGTCTGAGGGTCATTTCGGTGTTCCCGCCTGAGGTTGCGCGTAACGCGCCACGATGGAGACTCCCGCGATGACTTGATCTCCTACCCCGACTTCGATTTGCACTGACTCCTTTTTCGGCAACACCACTGCAACCAGCGAGCCGAAACGGATCATGCCCAGCCTCTCTCCGGCGCCGACGAGCTGGTCCTGGCTCAAATAGTTTTCGACGCAGCGGACCAGCCGTGAAGCAACCTGGACGACGGCCACGACGAGCGTCGGACTCTCGATGACGGTCGTGCAGCGCTCGTTCACGAACGGCGCCTCTTCTTTCCCCAGAGACATGAACCGACCCGCTATGTGCTTTACCAGCCGCACCCGGCCGGCGATGGGGCACCGGTTCACATGCACATTCAGAATGTTCATGTCCACTCCGACGACGAGCGAACTGCCCCCGACCAGGTCCACTCCAAGCAGCTCTGTCAATAGATAACTCCTGTCGCCTTTCGTGACCAGCGGAGTCAAGCCGGCATCCACGCACTTGACGTAGACCACCTTGCCATCGGCGGGCGACAACACCACTCCACTTGCCACGGGTGGCACGCGCTCGGGGTCTCTCCAGAAGCGCAGCAGGATAAGCGCGGAAGCAATGGCGAGGCTCAGTCCAACTTGTGCCAGCACGCAGATCGCCTCCGTCCGATCTGCCTTGCACCGGGAATAGATACCGGCAATGAGTAGCGCCGCCGCGAACGCGGAGATGGCTGAACCAGTCCAGGCGAGACGCGGAGGAATCTTCCACTTGCGAGCCGCAAGCAGCATCAGCAGCATTGATACTGCCATACCGACCGAGACCAATCCCGACGGCACACTGCTCTCCTATTCGTTCACCATTCTGCGGTACCAGATGCGATCGATGAGAGAACGCGTGAAGATATTCTTGAAGAAAAGCCAATGTCCCAACTGAGTGACAAAGAACATGCCCGCAATCGTCCGAATGACCGGAACGTTCCCCAGCATTCTCTCGGTTGCCCGTTGCCAGACGCGTCGCTCGATAGCGCGCGCCCGTTTTAGAAACCTGCGCCGCACGTCCGCCGGTAGTTCGGGCGTCGCAAACACCGGCTCATCGTCATTGTCAGTACAATTGTTCAAATAGTCCTCGGGCGGTCTCAAAAAGTAGTTGTTCTTCCGAACGATCTCGAACAACTCGGTCCCCGGATAGGGAATCGGGTTGTTGAGGTGGAGGAGAATGAGCGGGTATCGCTGTGCCAGGGCAAATGAATCCTCAATATCGCTCATCGTCTCCCCCGGGTAGCCGATGACGATGAAGAGTCGAACCTCGATCCCAAGATCAATGGCGTCCCGCACAGCTTGCTCGATGACTTCGATGGTCTCCCCCTTGTGCGCAATTTGCGTCAGGACACGGTTGTTCCCCCCGTCCGCGCCAAACCCCACTTCTCGGACGCCGATCTCCTTCAGCCGGGCGAGCATCTCTCGATTCGATCGATCTGCTCGAATGCCGTTCGACAGGCGAATGAAGAGACCCTTCAGCTCGCGCCGCTTGATTTCATCACAGATCGCTTGCACACGCTTCTCCTGCAACGAGAAACAGTCGTCGTCGACGACGAATTTCTTGATCCCGTGAGAGTACCAGTACTCGATTTCGTCTACGACGTTTGCTGCGCTCCTGGGGCGGAAGTTTCTCGTCTTGATGCTGCTGTTGATACAGAAGATGCAGCGATAGGGACAACCGCGACTCGTTATCAGTGGTATCTCCTTGGCATAATCCCGAAGGTCGAAATGGTGGTACCGCGGAAAGGAGCTCTCGTCCAGGTTCCACACGAGTTCTGCCTTTGGACCCGAAAGCACGGCTCCATCGCGGCGATACAACAAGCCAGGGATCTCGGCGAGCGAGGATTCACCCCGGCAGAGCTGAACGAGAGTCCGCTCGCCCTCTTGAACGATGCCAAAGTCAATCGCACGACATTCCTCGAGAACGGTCTCTCCATAGGCCGAGAGGTGTGCGCCGCCTACCACGATTGACGCGTGCGGGCAATACTCTTTGATGTGCTGAATGAGGGCATAGGTTCGTTTGTATTCCAGACTGACCATACTCACCCCGATCAGGTCGGGCTGGAATGATCTGATCCTCTTCGTGAGGGCAGACAGACTAGTCCGCTCGCGCATGTCCAGGACTTGATGTTCGATATGGTTCTCCTCCAAAGCTTGGGAGAGATAGCCTAGTCCTGCCGGTGGACGGATTGCTCCCAGGTAGCTGGAGGAGGGAGGTTGCAGCAGCAGAATCCTGTTGAACATGGTTAGAACCCCCTGTGCTTGGCGAAGTACGGGATAAGCAGCCAATCCATTAGAAACGGAAGTGGATCGCGCAAGGAAAACAGCGCATCGTTGCTGCCCCGAATCGATCGCACGTATTCGCCAATCGTCAATCGGCCGTTCCACATTTCTGTGGCCACCACTGGAAGATCGGTGGTCAGACGGACCCACTTGACACCCTCTTGGACAGAGCAATGGCAAGGCTGCTCTCCAAGCGCATCGGCGTACGCGAGGTACGGCAGATCGACTCCCGCATAGATGGCGAGCGTATGCCACCCCCAAATCCTTGGATTCACTTCCAGGAACTCGTATCGATTGTGTATGCGGTCCCACATGAATTCCACTTCCGCCAATCCCGTGTAGCCGATTGCGGACAGCAATTTTGTCGCCAGGAGCTCCAATTGGGGGATGTTGACCGTCACCGCAAGTGTACTGGCGCGTCCGAATTCCATGGGATGCTGGCGCGGTCGCTTTGCCGCAAAGCCGGCCACCGGCCTACCGTCTTTGAAGAAGCCGGAATACGAATACAGATTGTCCGCACGACCGGGAATAAGCTCCTGGATCAGTATTTCATCTGGATCCATGATCGCCGCCATCATCTCGAAGAGGGCCGCCAGTTCCTTCCAATCATTGGCGCGATAGGCTTTCTTTTTAGTGGCATAGGTGAGATGAATCGTGATTGCAGGCTTGAGCACAACCGGGTACTCGAGCGCAAGTGAGGCGAGAGCTTGCAGACTGCCTGGGCAGCATGTTTCGGGAATCGGCACTTGTAGTTCAAGCGCCAGACGATGAGTCAAACGCTTGTCGTAAAGAAACTTGACGACATCCCAAGCCGGCGTGGTGACGCGATAGTATTCGCTGAGGCAGTCGCGGCGCTGTGAGAGGACCCTGACGGACTCGTCGGTGCTGGGAAAGAGAACGCAATCCTTCAGGTGCAGACGCTGGGCGGTTTGATTGAGATAACTGACAAACTCGTCCTCTTTGCCGGCGGATGGACAGCGCAGATAGCCCTTGATTTGACTGGAAAACTGCGACACGCAGATCTCGTGATCCGCGATATAGACGGGCACGCCGTGCTTTGCCAAATTTCGGGCTGCTCCCAGGCTGGCAAAATGACCGCCCACGATCATCGCACTCGGTTTGCCATCTTTCTGTCTCACGGCACGGGCACCGTCCCTATAGTTCTGGCGGGCAACCCGGCGACAATCGTATAGGGCTTGACATCCACGGCCACCACAGAGTTTGCCCCAACAATCGCGCCTTCCCCAATCGTGACATTTGGTAGGACGACGACGCCGGTCCCCAGCCACGCGTCGTTCTCGATAACCACGGGCCCATGCTTGACCGGAGCAAAAGGCGCAATCCGAGATGAGTTGGGCCTCGAGGATACGACCAAGGTCACTCGCGGCGAGATGGCCGCGCGGTCCCCGATTCGGACAAGGCCGTTGTCAGAAAGCTCGTCGACGATGATGAGGTCCTCGCCGACAAACGCGTCCCTTCCGATCGTGTACCCACACGAGCGCAGCAGGACTGCGCGGAGTTGGTGGATCGGCATCTGTTTCGCCAGCAGTTTCAGAATCTTCTTGCGTACCAGCTGCATTATCATAGGGACTTTAGCCCGCGCGCACGCGGCGGTGCCATGTCTCACCCCAAACGCGCGTCGGCAGAGTGACGGCCTGCTCGTAGAGCCAGTCGACTGCGTGAACGAGGACATCGTCGTAGACTCCCAGGTAGTGAACAATGCGGCCGCCGAAACCACGCTTGAAGCCGAACACGCCCCATAGACCATTCGCGCATTTTGGTGGCGCGTGGGCGTGGCGCTCAGGCTGGTCGCCTACTTGATCTGGAATGCCCCACAAGTCATAGGTGGCGCACCCGCGTTCACGCGCCCATCGTATCGCTTCCCACTGAAGCAAGTGATTCGGCATCAAGTTGCGATGAATGCTGCCGGACGCGCCGTACATGTACCAGGCCTTGTTGCCGAAGGCAAAGACGAAGATTCCGGCGAGGACAGTCCCTTGAAAGGTCGCGAGAAGTAGACGAGCGTGCCCGCCGGGGACGAACAGCTCGAACGCCGCGCGGTAGTAACGCGGACCATACGCCGTAAAGTGGTCTCGCCGGCTCGTCGCCGCGATCAGGTCCTGGAAGACCGGCAGGTCGCCAAGCGTTCCATCGCGCACGACAACTCCCTTTCGGCTTGCGAGGCGAATGTTGTAGCGCGTCTTGGGTTTCATGCTCGCCAGTATCTCTTCTTCGTCGCGCTTTAGCTCAATCAGGAGAGTCGACCGGGGCTGCACAGACTGCAGGCTGCGCCGTAAGCCATTCTTACTCAATATTTGCGCCAGCCCGGGCGTATCCGGCAGGTCCGGCTCCAATTTGAGGCAGAACGCACGACGACGGTGCGCGGCGTCTCGCAATGCCGCAAGCACAGCGCTGACCGCCCGGTCGTCATTCCAATCGACCAGCGGACCTTTGGGGACGTAGGCCAACGTCTGTCCAAGAGGAAAGGAACGGTAAAGTACCTGGGCGCCCGCAACAATCCTTTTCCCGCTGCATAGCGCCACGCGCTCGACCTGCCAGCCGAAGCGGCTTTTGAGCGCGCCCCAGGGAGTTGTCTGCAACAGATGGCCCTCGGGCGATGCTGCAACAAAAGAGTCCCACGCGTCGTCGTCCGGCACTGCTCTGGCGAGTTCGCAAACGGCTCGCATGACATCTATTTCTCCGAGAGGGGCGCACAATCGGATGCGCGGGAACGTGCGGGTCGGCCGGAACAGTCCAATGCCTCGTACGCTTTGAGAAGATGCGGTTCTTGATGCAGCCAGGCCAGTTCTGTCTCAACGCGCATTCTTCCAGTCTTGCCCATTCGCGCGCGCCGCGCCGGGTCATCCATGAGCGCAGCGATTTGCCGTGCCATGTCCAGTTCATCGTTGGGTCGCGCATAGGCCGCCGCATCTCGGGCCGTCACGCGGTGCTCGGGAAGAGCGAAGGCCACGATCGGTTTTCCCAAGGCCATATACTCCATCATTTTGATCATCGTGCAGCGATCGTTGAAGGGATTGGATGGATCGGGGTCGACACAAATGTCCGCCGTGGACAAATAGCGCATCAGGTCTTGATCCGAAACACGCCCGGTGAACCAAACGTGGGTTTCGATTCCCAGCTCTTTCACCATTTTCTTGAGCTGCGGGAGCATTTTCCCCCCTCCGACAATCACACATAGAACGTCGCGCCGGTCCAGATCATAGACCAGATGCCGAATGGCTCGCAGAAGATAGTCGACGCCATCCTGAGGGCCCATCGTGCCGACGTATCCAAGAATTGTGTTGGACCTCTGTCGCAACACTGGGTCGGGTTCGACTGGACGTATGCGCGCCAGGTCGGGGCCATTTCGGACCACTTTGATGCGCTCCGCCGGTACCCGGTCGCGCTCGATCTCGATTGCTTTGTATGATTCGTTGGTCGCGATCACTTGATTGGCGAAGCGGCACGTCAGTTTCTCGAATAGCACGAGAATGCGGTGGACCACGCGGCTGGCCCGACCCTTGGAGGAGGCGCAGTACAACTCGGGCGACAGATCGTGATGGTCAAACACGAATGGCTTGCCAAGCAATTTGTAGAACGCCGCAATTGGGAAGAACGTCTCGGGCGGATTGTGTGCATGCAGGATATCAAACCCTTCTCGAAAGAGAACGACCAAAGACAGCAGAAACATTGCGCAGGTGGCATAGACGTATTCCCAAAGATAACCTAGAAACCCCTCCGCATCCGGCGGAGCGCGAAACGAATAGACGCGCGCGTCATCCGTTCCGTAGTGCTCGATGCCGTTCATCGACCGCGGACAGATCACGGAGACCCGGTAGCCGGCTCGCATCAGCGTCCGCGCCTCGGCTTTCGGACGCCAATCGAACTGATAGGGTCCATTCTCCAATAGCATGAGCACGCGACTACCAGCAGATGCCTTCATACATACCTCGGCTCACGGCGTTGCCGCGACCTAGTCCGACCAAGTCGACCAAGACTTGATCGGGGCGAACAAGTTCCGGTACTTGGCGAAACGCGGGGCTGCCGTTCGCAATCACCACGACATCGACCGTATCCAACACTTGGTGAATCGACGAGCGCATCAGGGACGCAATGTGGGGCATCTGTTGTTCCAGAAAGGACTTGTTGGCTCCGACCAGTTCCGCCAGCCTCACTTTCTCATCATAAACGCTCACCTGGTAACCTCTGCCGACGAGGGTTTCGATTAGAGGGATGACGGGACTTTCCCGTACGTCATCGGTCCCGACTTTGAAACTCAAACCGAAAACCCCGACCTTTTTGCGACCGACGTCTTCGACCATCTTGATCCCGCGCTGGATCTGCTTCTGGTTGCTTGGCCGCACCGCCTCAAGCAGGGGGCAATCCAGATCCAGTTCCTTCGCTCGATACAGCAAGGCACGCAAGTCCTTCGGAAGACACGACCCGCCGAAGGCAAATCCCGGCGTCAAATAGGCCGGTGACAAGTTGAGCCGCGCATCTTGGCAGATCAGTTCCATGACTTGCTGTCCGTCAATCCCATTCGCCTTGCACAGATCCCCAATCTCGTTGGCAAAGGCAACCTTAACCGCATGGAATGCATTACTTACGTACTTGACTATTTCAGCCGTCCGGATCGGGAGGCGCACGAAGGGGCTCTCTACGCTGCGGTACATTTCCTGGACCGTGTCTCCGCTGCGCTCGTCAAGTTCGCCAATCACAATGTAACTGGGATGGTAGTAGTCGTCGATTGCACTCCCTTCGCGTAAGAACTCAGGGTTGGTGCAGACGCCAAATTCGCCGCCGGCGCAGCGACGGGACTGCATTTCGAGCAGCGGAATAAGGGCATACTGCGTGCTTCCCGGCAAGAGGGTGCTCCTCACCACCACCACATGGTATTGCCGCTTGGCTGCCAGCCCGGCTCCGATCTCCTTGCAGACGTTACGCACATGTCGCAGGTCGAGGCTGCCATTGCCGTTGCTGGGCGTCCCCACGCAGATCAAACTGATGTCGCTGTTCCGTACAGCCTCGCGTGCGTCCTGGCTTGCCTGCAGTTTGCCAGCTCGAACAACCGCACCGACAAGCTCATCCAAACCCGGCTCGACGATAGGTGATTTGCCGGATCTCACCAGTTCGACCTTTTGCGGGCTGATATCAACGCCGATCACCTCATGACCATCGTGAGCGAGGCATGCTGCGGACACGCAACCCACATAGCCAAGTCCAAATACGCTCACCTTCATGTTCTCCCCCGTGCTGTTGCCATCCAATCGACGCGGTTACGCCAATTGCACTTGCTCAACCCGCAGACAACCAACGAAATCGACCCTCGAGCGTTGCGAAATTGCCATTGACGGAGACCGTCGGCGCCCTGCGCGTTCCTAGCCATTTTCACCCAGCAGCACCTGCCGCATCCGGATCATGTTGGCCTTACCGTATTTCTCGGCAACGATTTTCCGATTCCGGCACCCCAGGTCCCTTCTAAGCTGCGGACTGACGATCAACTGGTGAAGCGCCGCGCGAAGTTGGTCGACGTCGTCAGGCTCGACGAGAATCTCCTCTACCAACTCGGGAATTCCACCGAGGCGCGTTGAAACAACCGGCTTGCCGTATGACATCGCTTCGATAAGAGCCACCGGCACGCCCTCCTCGACGCCGGAATCGCTGCCAGCTTTCGATGGCAGCACGAACAAATCGCAAGACTGGTAGAGAAACTGTAGGACCTCGTCAGTTACTTCGCCTAGAATGGCCACTCGGTCCGCCACTCCGGCGTCGCGGGCCAATTGCGCCACATCCACAGGCCCTGGGTAGCCGGCGACCCAGAGATTCAGATCGTCCAAGCCTTTCATCGCTTCGAACAAGACGCGATGCCCTTTCCGCTCAAGAAAGCCTGCCACGACCAGCCCTCTTACCTTCCCATCGCCAGTTTTGACAGGTTCGTGCCAATGCCTGATCACTTCCGCCCTAATCTTGTCATTTCCAAAGAGCTCAATCAATTGCCGTTTTTTGTGCTCACAATTCGTCACAATCACGTCACAGACTTCCAGTGCCTCCCGAGCCATCCCCCAGTTTGGATTCGCGTCAAGCTCATAACCATAGATGGCCACTGAGAGGGGAATCTTGAGGATGCTTTTGACGTAGTAGCCAATGAAGAGTTGATGGCCGCCCGGAACACAATGCACTCGCTCGACGTGGCGCTTTCGCATTTGGTGGGCGAAATCAAACCCGAGCACGAAATCTACCAGTGACTTGGTTCGGAATGCCACCTTTAGCAGCCTGAGATACAACCGCGGCGAATGCCACAGGTAGTAAGCTTGCCGCAGCAGAACGTTGATCGGGTTGTAGACGTATAGCGCCCACTCCGGTTTGGGTGCATATGCGCCCAAAGTGTACTTGGTGGGAAACAACGTGACGGCCGCTCCGCTTTTGGCGAGTTCTTCGATCTCGCGATACAGCCAGCCCCGGAGACCACTTTTCATCGAAAGGATATAGGCAATGCGGATCTGATTCTTGTCGACCATGGGCTTTTCACTTCGCGGCTTGCAAGACGGATAACTCAGCTGTCTGCGCCACAAACCATTCAACCGTTTTCCGGATCCCCTCCTCGAGTGTGGTCTGTGGCAAGTAACCCAGTCGTCCAAGCTGCTCCACGTTTGCCAACCACCTCTCTGGGTCACCCGGCCGAACTGAACCGCTGAAGACGAATATGGGTCGTACGCGCAAGACGCGACAAAGCGTCTCTGCCAATTCGTAGATCGAGCACTCGCGACCCGACGCTACGTTGTACACTTCTCCGTGGAGCCGTCCGAATCCGGCAACCCGCATCACGGCGGACGCGGCGTCACCTACGTAGCTAAAATCGCGGGTCTGTTTGCCGTCTCCGTGCATGTGCAATTCACGTGGATCGTGCAAGAGCTTGGTCATCAGGTCGTACAGCACTTGTTTGCGCTGCCGAGGTCCGTAGACAGAGAACAGTCGCGCCGAAGCCGCTCGCAGACCGTACAACTGGCTGTAGACAGCAACGTATCGCTCGGCGGCGAGCTTGCTCACACCATAAGGGGAAATCGGAACCGTGGGGTCTCCCTCCTGAATCGGCATCCGCACGCCTTGCCCGTATACGGCAGCGGACGATGCGTACACCAACGTACCGGGCCATCGATGCCTGCGCAATGCCTCCAACAATCGGAACGTACCCTCGAGGTTGATCTGATAGTCCAATGCGGGCCGCTCGACGGAGGGTGGGACATAGGCGTTCGCCGCCAGGTGCACGATAGCATCATAGGAGCGTTCGGCCAGCACGTCTTCCCAATCGATGCTCAGAATGTCGGCGCTCCGCAAATCGAGACGTTCGGTCACGCGGCTCAGGTTTTCGAGACAGCCGGTGACAAAGTTGTCGATGACCGTGACGTCGGCGCCTGCCTCGACGAACTTTTCAACCAGGTGTGAGCCGATAAACCCGGCGCCGCCGGTGATCAACAGATTCTTGTTTTTCCAGCCGTTCGTCTCGCACACGTTTTATTTCTCCACCGCTACCGAGTCGACCTTTAGGCTGTGGCGCGCTCAATGGACTGGCTGCAGGCCCCCCTTCGGGTCGTCCAATCGCCCACGAGCAAGTGGTACAGGATCATTGCCAGATGCCTCGGATACGGGCGTTGATCGCTCAACAAGCCATAATCTCGCTGGGAGTGCGGGAAACTGCCGTCCGGGCGCTGACAACTCAGGACAAAGGAGAATGCGCGATCCGCCAATCGGTCGTAGCCGTCCAAACCTAACTCACCCGCCCGAGCAAACGCCGCTCCCAAAGCCCCGGCGTGATAGGTCACTGCGGGATGAGCGACACGGCAATCGAAGCGTGCGTGCCCATCTTCCGCCAGTCCGCGCCGCAAGAACTCCAACACCCGCCGGATGATCGGCAACACGCTCGAGTCTGCGGTCATCTGGTAGTAATTGACGAGGTCGAGACACTGGAACGCGTTGTATTGGTAGCACTGATAGTGCAATCTCGACGTGTTGCGCTCGGGTCCACGGACTGTGTAAGGAAACTCGCCGCTGGACCTCTGCGCAGAGCGCAGAAAGTTCACCATCGCTGGGCACACGCTTCGGTAGCCCACGTTCCGGGTCGCTCCCGCAAGTTCGGCGAGGAACTGCAGCGCGAGAGACGTGTTGTTGGGTACCCGGCCGGTCGCCCGATGCGCAAAATAGTTCACCGCCAACTCATCGCCGACGCGTTGGAAACCGATGGTGCCAACAAGGAATGCATGCCAGCGGAGGGCACCCTGAAGAAACCCAAGCCCGCCGGTCTGGCGAAAGGTCTCCAACAGACCCAACGAACCCCAGGTGCCCTCGACCGTCGCAATCCGTCCCTTCCACTCTGGGTTGGGATAGATCCACGCGCCGTCGTCGCGCTGCCGTCGCAGTACTTCCTCGGAGCACTGCAGAGCGATGTCTCGAAATGCAACATCGTTCGTCCGTTTGAACAGGGCCCAATTTGCTATGATCCAATAGCCTTGCCCCTGCAGATAGTAGTAGTTGTCTCGCCATTTCCGCTTGGTTAGGTAGCTCTTGATGAATCGCCCGATTCGCAAATTGAACCGGATTCCGCTGTCTGGTCCAACCAAGGCCTTTCCCGTCCAATGCCGCGAAACAAGGTATCTATGAAGTCTCAGTGCGGCGCTCACACAGCGGCTCACGCTTTATCGGTCTCCCTCGACAGCGTCTCGCGTCAATCGAACTTGCTGAATGACATCGAATTTGCCTCGATACGTCGCCGGATTACCGGGCGGAATAAGAAAGCCGCGCAGTGTTCCATCAACCACGAGCAGCCGGTTTACCAAGCTGTAGAGCGCGCGATATAGGCTCCGTTTTCTCAATGCGTCTCCGATCACAATCACGCACAATCCGCTTGCCCATAGTCCAAGCCAGAGCCATTCGCGCATGGCCAGAGCCCAGAGAAAGCTGAGCAGACCCACGACCAGAACCACGATGGGTACGCAGCCATAGCCGCGCTCCCGGACGTAGGGGATAAACAGAGGAGTGCCGAGATGGTAACGCATGCTCTGCCCCATTCCTAACCAGAGATTGCGCTTCCATCGAGCGATCAGAGTGGAGATGGCCTCCACGGGATCCGAATAATGGAAGGCGATGGGAGACCCCAAACGAAGGATTCGATATCCGGCGTGACGAATGCGGACGCAAAGTTCGGGCTCGCCGTCGGAATAGAAATAGGGGTTGAATGTCCCGACCTGTTCAAGGACGGATCGTCTATACATAGCAGCTCCGCCGACTCGCGACACGTCCGTGTCACGATCGGCGAGTTTGAGCTGCGCCGGATTGGGGCTGCCCGCGGTCCCGTCCGCTCTCGGATAGTCATACCAATGACCGGTGATTGCCGCGACGTCAGGCTGATCCCTCATCACCGCGAGAGCCCTCTCCAGCCATCCCGGGCACAGGGCCATATCCCCATCCAGGAACAGCACATAGTCGCCCGAAGTGAACCGGGTGCCAACATATCGACCGGCATGCGAAGTCAAGCGCTGACCCGGCCGCAAGCGCAGAATGCTTATCGGATAGTGTTGTGCGATCTCGATAGTCTTGTCACTGGAAGCGGAATCCACTAACACGATCTCTTTGGACGCGACGCGCGCGGTCGCCGCCAGAACGGATTCGATGAGACGGGCGATGTTCCATTCCTGGTTTCTGCTGATGAGAACGATGGACAGGTCAACCATTCGGTCTCTTTCACCCTGGCATTCACGTTCAGGACGTCGCGGCTGGATGTGACTCCTGCATCGTCTTCCCCCTGATAACCCCGTCGGCGGAACCTACCGCCTGACACGGCTCAGCATCATCGCCGGCATAGGCTTGAGGACTCGCGCGGTCCGCCACAACGCCTGCCCCAAACGAGATTCTTCGCGCAGCCAGGCGAGCCGCTCGGGATAGCCGCATAGCTTGAGTACAAAGGAGCCTAGAGTGTCATTGCGCCCCACTTGGGCGCGCCACAGATTGTCCAGTCCCCATCTACCGCGATCGCGTCCGCAGGCAGCGGCATAACCGCTCTGCACGACGATCCGCCTAATGCGCAAGTCCAAGTCCGTATAGGGATAGGCAAACACATCAACTGCGGCTCCAACGGAATCTTCGATGATTGTCTTAGAGTCTCGGATCTCGTGCACTGCGCGGTCGTCATCCAAGAGCGTCAACCGCGGGTGCGTCAGGGTGTGACTGCCGATTGTGAATCCTGAACAAGCCAACTCACGAATCTCTTCCCACGAAAGCAGCGGCGCGCTCGACGTAGTCGGCTGCCCATTCCAGTTGCTGTACCCCCCGACACGCCCGGCGACCAAGAATACCGTCGCAGCAAAACCCAGGTTCTGCAGAATTGGAAATGCGACTGAGTAAAAATCGTGATACCCGTCGTCGAAGGTCAGCACGAAGCTCTTCCTCGACATTTGTCGTGTCGTCCGCAAACGGTGTGCGGCATTGTCGAGAAGAATGCATTGGTACCCGTGCTGCTTCAAGTACGCCATCTGTCTTTCGAATTGACGCGGCGGCACCGCGAGTCCACGCGGATCGTGTTCTCTTGGCACCTGTGCGATGCGGTGATACATCAGAATCGGTGACATTTTCAGACGCCGCGCGCCGCGTAACGATCCACAAGCCCTCGGAGCGGGCCGAACAATTGGGACCAGTCATACTGCATTGCGCACACGATTGCGTTCGCAGAGTAGCATTCGTAATCCCGCGGATCGAGAAACAGCTTGATCACGGCCTCAGCAAATGCATCCGGTGCAAAGTCAACGATCACGCCGGCATGGGATTTCTCGATTACGTCCGCAATCTCGCCAACCCGCGTACCGATCACGGGCAATCCGGCTGCCATGTACTCGCGCGCTTTCAGAGAAGACGCGTACTGAGTGAAGGCTTCCAGCCGGTATGTGAGCACGCCGACGTCTGCCTCGGCCAAGAGACCGGGAAGCTCAGAGTATGGCTGCCTGCCGCGAAACGACACTGCGCCGTTCAAGCGCAACTCTTCGTAGGCCAGACGCCGTAACGACGATATTGCCGGACCGCTCCCCACGATGACGTAGCGGATGTCCGGGATTTTTTCTCGAATGGCAGGCAGAGAGCGCAGGGGCAAGTCAGCACCCCACGCGGCGAACAGGTTGCCCATAAAAAGCAATGTAGGGGGGTGCGGTCGCTTTCGTTGTGCTGTGCTAAACAGCGAGAAATCAACTCCATTCGGAATCACCAAAACTTGGCGCGCACCTTGTCCGATACGCAATTTCGCCAATGGCTCACTCACAGAAATGACCACATCGGCATTCTGGATGCACAGCGCCTCGCGTATCCTGAGCAGCGGACCGTCGAGCAGTCGCTTGCTTGTCGTGACGTGGCCTGGATAATAGTCCCAATCATCGTAGATGAGAGACTCTACGATGCCGATTCTCTTCAGCAGCAGCGCCAGCAGGGCGTTGCGGGGATGACCAAAGAGACAGAGCGCGTAGTGGTCCTTGAGGAATGGCTTGAGAATCAACAAGGCCCACAATTCGCGAACCAGGTTGGGCAGAACGCCGGGGAGGCTGCGTATCGTGATCTGCGAATGTTGGCCGTCGCGAACCGCGCATCCGCGTGCATACAGAATGCTCCGGGATCCCCGGAGGAACCTTTTCCATCGGTTCGTCTGCGGCCCGGTGTAGAAATTCACCTGCCCCACGATGTCTACCGGATAGCCCCACGACTTGAGCTGAGCAGCCAGGTGCTTGACGCGGTGGTTGCTGGCCTGCAAGAGGTTAGTACCGCCAATAAGCAAGAGCCGTTTGGGCTGTTTCATCATTCTCGGTCCTTCAGTCCAGGTGCCGGCGGGTGGCCTTCATTGGGCACCCACGCGGCTGATCGCGGCTGATCGTGCGCGTTTTCGATTCCTCCAGACCCAAGCCAGGCCCGAGCTAACGCCGCGAAGGTGCGCCGCCGCCAAATCAAAGCGACGGCGCTTGATCCACTGGGCAACGCGTCGCGGGCTATTGCCCCCCAGGTAGCGCAAATAGCGGCCGAAGCAGTCGGCCGGCGCGTTGCGGCGCATAAAGATGATCTGGTTTCTCGCCATGTAGAACGCGTAGAGTGGACCTTTGCTTCCCCCCGTACTCTTGCCGTGCTTGTGCCATACCCGGGCTTGCGGAGCATAGACCAGTCTATAGCCGGCCCTCCGAACGCGGGCGCACCAATCCGTCTCTTCATAGTAGAGAAAGAAATTCGGATCATAGCCACCCGTGTCCTGATACGCCTCCCGGCTTACCAAGAGGAAAATATCGTCTAAGAAATCAAAGTCTTTGATCTCATCGTATTGTCCCTGGTCGATCTCTCCCGAACCGATGTGCCCCTCCACAAGCAAGAGCGGGTGATCTTGTCTACCCGCCGTTTGCAGCTTGTTGGGTTCATCATAAAAGTAGACCTTTCCCGACACGAAACCAATGCGTCTGTCCGATTCGGCCACACGCACCAGCGCGCTAAGGAGGTCTGGGTCGACGACCGTGTCGTTGTTCAATATGAGAAAGTACCTCACCCCCGTACGATGGGCGTACTCCAACCCCGCATCAAAGCCCTCGGCGTATCCAAGATTCCGTCCATTCTCGATCACGGCAACATCGGGATGCTGGCTCTTCAACGCCCCCACTGAACCGTCGGTGGATCCGTTATCCACCACAACAATCTCATAGTTCGCGTAGTTGAGTTTCTTGAGCGAGTCGACACACTCGAGCGTGTCCTGTTTGCCATTCCAATTGAGCGTAATGATTGAAACTCGTGGCGAAGGCTCACTGTTCGCATCCATAGCGGCATCCCCAATTTGCATTCAAACGCTGGATCAGCTATTGGCTGTGCCTTCACGCAGGACGACCTCGCGCCGGCTTTTCAGCGCGCGAGCAAGCGCCAGCAAATCCTCCCGTTCCACGGCGCGGAGTCCGAGCAACAGGGCAGCGTACACCACCGGGGCAACCGCGAAGATCGCGGCGAGCACGTTGATCTCCGCCCTCAGCGCCAGGAGGACGGCGGCTCCCATGCCCAGGGATGCCATGAACGTCTTGAGCGCCAGGCCGAACGGCAGGCGTAGTCCCACTCGTCTGTGGCACGCAACGGTAAGAGGGTAGAAGAACACGACCCCTCCCGCGATCGCCGCAATACTGGCTCCCGTTGAACCAAATTGGGGAATCAGGGCGAGTGCGACCACAACATTCAGTGCGGTGCTCAATGTCGTGAGCACAGCCAGAAAAACCTGGCCCCCCGTCGCATTCAGCAGCCCGCCGTTGGCATATCCAAAGACCCAGAGCAAGAGGAGCGCAAGGATGCGCAGAGAAAGTGCGGCATTCTCAAACCCAGGGCCGTAGATCAACGCGATGACGTGGTCCGCCGTCACGATCGTGCCAATGCAACAGGGAAATCCGAGGAGAAGAAGAAACTTGAAACAAGCTTGATAGGTCCGCTGGAGTTGCTCTCTCGACGTCGTGTGAAACCTCGCGAATACCGGAAAGACCGCCTGCAGAAACATGCCCGGCAGGATCAGCAGATACGATACCAAGGTGTTGGCAGCCGAAAACCAACCCACCTCGGCCTCTTGGCGATTGAACGACAACAGAACCGTATCGATCTGGCGATTGACGAGTTGAACGATCACCAACGCCGCAAACGGTAACGCGCCGATCAGCAGCTGTCTGCAGAGCCCCACGTCGATTTGAAGCTTGGGTCTGATGAATTTCCACCGCAAAACCACCATGCTCGCCGTCAACTTGAATAGATCGGCAAAGAGGGAAACCAACACGATCGTGATCAGGCTTGCGTGCCAATAAATGGCGCCTAGACTAAAGGCCACGTTGACGATGTCTCGACCAGTTTGAATTAGCGCTTGATATTCCATCCTTTCAAATGCATTGAATATCGAAAACGCTACGTCGGCCAGTTCGTCGAAGATGTATGCGCAGCTGTAGATGTAGATGACGGTGATAGTGTCCGCAGGGAATTTTGTGGTTTGCGCCACCAGGACAATAACGCCGACGAAGACGACGGAAAGCAGTAAACGAAGCAAGATTGCGTTCGTGACATATAGGCTCGCTTTCGCCTTTTCGCCGGCGATGTCCCGGATGATCAACTGGCTGAGCCCGAAATTCGCAAGTAGAACCAGTATCGAGACGAGAGATGTGGCGGTCGCGATCTTACCCATCCCCGCCGCCTGAATGTATCGAGCCAAGGCCGCAACGTAGACGATCCCTAGACCCATCGAGAAGACGCGTCCGAGGAGTAAAGCTGTCGTGTTCTTGACGATGCGCCTCACGTTGTTCACGTCGCCGTTTCTCCAGGTATCGGCGCACATCGGCCCGACGTCCAAGTCCTTAGTTTGCGGAAGGCCCTCCCGGGATTGGTCATGACTTTCAGGCCGCGCAGGAGGCGCAGACCAGGGGTGACCTTGCTCACGTAGTAACAGGGCACAAGTTCCACACCCCAGGTCTTTTTCCACAAGGCGATACCCGAGAGATGGTCGGGATCGAATCTAAGAAAATCGTAGTTCTTGAACCCCTTCTGGCTCGCCCATTTGATGACCTCCCAATTGAGCAGGTCATTGGGAGCGAGGGGTGGATAATCCCTGCGCCAACCCATGTCCCAAACAGAAACGGTTTCTTTGAAGAGCAGGAAAAAGGTGCCGGCGATGGTGGTACCCGCGTGTCTGGCCAGCACCAACCGGGCCATACCTTGCGGTACAAGGCGCTCCAGGATCCCCGCGTAAAAGCTCTTTGGTAATGCTTTGATGCGGGCCCTCCCCAAGGTCGCAGTCACCATCTCGTGATACTCGTCCAACGCAGATATGTCCCCTTCCGCGATACCTACACCGTGCTTGATCGCCCTTCTAATGGCGCCTCGTTTCTTCCGGTCCAGTCTAGCCCACAGTTCTTCTTCTGAAGCATCCAAGTGCAGAACCGGCGTGCACATCGACCCGATCGAATAGCCTAACCGAACGAATACCGACGCATCATAGTTGGGGGGTGTCCAGACCTGGAAGAGCGCAGTCCTCTGAAGCCTTTCAGCCTCCTTAAGCAAATCGGCAACGACCTGGGGTCTATTCACGGTAGAGAGCGGCCCGCCGTACACACTTTGCAGATGAATCGCCGGCGATCGGCAGAGATGGTCGTCGAGCACATAGTAACTGTAGAGTCCGACCGGCGCTTGGCCCACACTTGCGAGGAGAGTGACATTTCTCAAGCCAAAATGGCGCATCAGCAAGCGATTCCACTCCGGGGTGTGGAATACGGTCGAGTCTGGAGAACGGCGAAGCACCTGATCGATGGCCTGGCTGTCCTCTTGTCCTGGTTCCATGAGGTCGATGCGCCGAATCTTGGTTTGCACGGTCTTCTCTGTCGACACGTTAGATTCGGTGCTCTCCAAAACTTCGCACCGCGGCGACGACCCGTTCGACATCGCAATCTGTCATGCTCGGGTAGAGGGGAAGGGTAACCAAACGGCGCCAGACGCGTTCCGTGACCGGCACATCGGCTCTATAGTTGCGATACATGCCGTAGAGGTGATTCGGCATATAGTGTACCCCAGCCGAAATGCGCTGTTCCCGCAGATGGGCGATCAGATCGTCTCGGCGGTCCAGCTTTACGACGTAGGCATGATGAGCGCTGCACGTGTAGCTTTTCTCCACTGGCAGCTCTAGCCACGCCAGGTCCGCAAAGCGCGTGTTGTACAAGTTCACGATTTCTCGCCGTCGCGCGTTGCTGCGATCCAGCTTTTCTAGCTGCACGAGCCCGATCGCCGCGCTGATGTCGTTCATGTGACACTTGAATCCAAGTTCTTGCACCGTGTAGTACCATGAGTATTTCTGATCTACTTCCGAGCGGTTCCAGGTATCCTTGTCGATGCCGCACCAGCGCAGTCGACGTAGTCGTTTGTCCGATTCCGCATCCTTCACTGCAACCGCGCCGCCGTCGCCGGTAGCCAGATTCTTGACCGCGTGAAAACTGAAACAGCCGACGGTGCCGATGGATCCGAGCTTGCGCCCCTTGTAAGTGCCCCCACAAGCGTGTGCGGCGTCTTCCACGACGGGAATGTCCCGTTCCCCCGCAAGGGCGAGGATCGGGTCCATATCACATGCATGTCCTCCATAGTGGACGACGACAATTGCCCGGGTCCGATCGGTCAAGTTCCGGGCAATGGATCTGACATCGATGTTCAGTGTATCGGGCTCGATGTCAGCAAACACCGGGACCGCGCCGTTGTAGAGAATTGCGTGGTTGGTGGAAACGAACGTCATCGAGGTGGTGATCACCTCACCCCCGGTCACGTCCAGAAGGTTGAGCGCCAAGTGAAGCGCCGCCGTGGCCGAATTCAATGCCACAACGTAGGGCGCTCCAACGTACCTGGCGAACCGTTGCTCGAACTCGGCTGTTTGGGGTCCCAAGCCAATCCAGCCGGACTTGAAAACATCAGCGACTGCCCGCGCCTCCGAATCATCGTAGAAGGGGCGAAAGATCGGAATCAGCGGTGGTTCTGGCGTCGAGATCGATTCAGCAACTGGTTTGATCGCTTCAACTGACTGAGTTTGCAGAGCGGGCATTTTGAATTCCTCCTTGCTGGTCGGACGTTTTACGCGTTCCTGGTTGGATAAGAATGATCTCGTTGATCCCCATGACCACGCCGAAAATCACGAGGCTCCATCCCTCGACGAAGGAGGGCGCTACCAGATTGCTGAGGGTCAATCCCAGGATCCCCAGCGTACTGCCGAGAAACCACGCACGGAAGAACGGATCCCTGACGCCGCGCCAGCGTCCAAACCCACGAGCCAGAAAGCGAACGTACAACCAGACGAACGGAATCAGTCCCACCAAGCCCATATCGATCCATATCCACAAGTATGTATCGTGTATGTACCAGCGAAGTCCCAGCGCTGGGTTCTCAGGCATCCAAAATCTATCGTCAGGGATTGCGGGACGATACGTGCCCCCCAAGCCGATTCCCCGGAGCGGATGGTCGGCAATCGTTTCCACCGCATTCCGTATCTCCATGAGCCGCATCTGCACGCTGTTGTCCCGAGCAAGAGTATCCGGCTGCATTCCCGTCACCACCCGGTCCCACGTTGCCGTCAAGTACCGGTCGAGAGATGTGCCTGGGAGACTCAGCAGCAAGGCCAATACGACGATGCCGACAATCGCCCAGCGGAGAAGACGGAATCGCTCTGGCCACGAAGTCAACAGAAGCATAAGAGCCAGTGCGACGACCAAGCCCAGCCACACATTTCTTCCGAACCCCAGTACCAAACCGACGATCAGGATGGCCGCCTGAGCGAACCCCAAGGCCGGCGCGGCCAATGCCCGTCGCGTGACGAGGAAACACACCGAAATGATAAAGGCCAAGTAAACAAGCCATGCCCCGGGCAGGTAGGCGCGCGTTATCCCGGCGTAGGTGAGTCCGGCGGTCACCAGTTCCATGGAGCGGACCTGGGTCCAACCAAGGGAGGGAAGCAACACCTGAAGCAGAGTTGCAAGGGAACTCAGGACTGCAATCACGAGCAAGCCGTACATCAAAGTGGTCAATTGTCGTCTGTCGCGGATGAGATTTGTCACAGCAAAAAAAGCCATGTAGTAGCTCAGTGGCCGAAGCCGCCGAAACACCCAGTTAGCGTCAGCCCCAGGCTGACTGAGTGCGAGAATCGTAGATGCCAAGATGGCGAGGCCGAACAGGATCAGCGGTACGTCGAGAGGAGTCCTGACGAACGCGAATCCGCGCTGAACCAACCCCCGGCCGAGTATCAAGGCGAGCAGGTAGAGCAGAATAAGGTCCGTCATGTGAAAGCTGAACGATCCCATCGTAAGGAGCGGAAGACGACCAGAGTCAATCAAGCCGGAAGTGACAAAGACAAGCGACAACACCCCAATTTCGGCGCGACGAGTTACGAGAGCGAGGAATCCGACGCCGAGCAAACCGCCGAGCACGAGGAGAGGCGACAGCCCCGTTGCAGCAATGCCCAAGAGAAGACCAACGCCGCAGGCAACCAGAAGGTGAGTTCGCAAGCGGTATGTTCTCGGTAACTGCATCGCATTCTGTCTCAGCATGTCAGCCTACCTTGCCGGCGCATGACCGGAACCCATGTCACTGTGGTCTAGTCGCAAACGATCCCAACCGCCCAAATGAGTGCGCTCGTCGCCGGCGCGATTCACTCATTCGCGTACGCTCAACCGGGGTTCGGCGATCTCAAAGTTGCCATATGACCTAACACCAAGGGACTCGACGTAATCAACTTCTTATCCTGTCTTTGCTGCAAAGTCCTGATATACATCTCTTTCTAGCCAATTCCATTTTCCATCGACGAAGTAGGAACCCAGCGGACAATATATGTACCGTCCATCAGGATACTCTTGGGAGTATTTCGGCCAAGTATAGGGCATGTACTGAACGTAATAGTACTCTCCCTTGTGATCCCTTACGCGCACATAGATAATGAATTCGGGCGTTGCCTTGATCCACAATGTCAATTCCGACCTTCCATATACCTGCATCTGTCGGCGGATAACGAATTCCTCTCCCGCCGGCGTGTTGACCCGCATGGCTTGTTTGCCCCGTTCTGGGCCATCAGTCGTGATTACGTTACCGGGTGCAGTTTGATCTTGTGGCGTTGTCCATCCATGAGTTAGAGGTGATCCGGCATAGTTGAAGTCATCAACGAGCGCGTCTGCAGGAGAACATACTACTTGAAAGACCGTCTGAGGCCGGGCATCCACTACACCGTAGGTTTCCAATTCCAGTTCCCCGTAGGGCTTGACGGTTGCCCAAATCGGGCGGCAATCACCAGGCATGAGGATCTGCCACTCACTTGACGAAAGATATGCGACGGCGTTCCCTCCCGGTGTCACAAGGGAAGATTCAACTACACCAAGTGGCTGCACATCGCGGGGTGCCCAACCTAAGGAGAATTCTACAGTTGCCCTGCCTGGCGTCTTGCCTCGGTTGTAGACTTTTGCTGCCAAAGCGCTGCTTAACGGATCATAGAACAAGTCGGTGGGTGACATAGAGAACACCGGTAGTTCTATGGGACGTTCGACGGCTAGGCTGACTCTTGCCTCGACTAGGCTGACCAGATAGTCTTTTTCGGTCTCATCCCACTTTAGTTGGGTAGCCGTGATTCTCACAAAGCGGGCCGTTGTCTCAGGGAAGGGGAAAATCTGAGGGTTCTGTTGAATCGGCGCTTGAACTTGCTGCGCCTCGATGACAGATTGCCACGTCTCGCCGTCTGTGCTGACGTCAATTCGGAGGCCGGCAGGAAAAGCCTGTCCACCTTGCCTTGGGAGAAGCCAAACCCGGTTAAGAGATGTGGATCTCCCTAAATCTAGGGTAAGTGATTGAGACGCATTCTCGCTAGACTGCGGCGCTGATGACCACCAAGTCTGATCGTCGTTGTCGAAGACTTGCGCTCCCGGGTATTGCGGAAGAGCGGATGACTGGCTGGTAGAAACGATATTCGACGCTTCGTTTTGCTCTAGAACTCTGTACAGTATGGCGCGGTACGGACTTGGCTTGTAATACACTGCTTCCAGATGAGAGGGAGCCCGGAGGGGGTTGGCAAGTGCACTCAGTTTTGGGTCGTCCCACCAATTTGCCAAGGTATCCTCGTCGTCGATTTGATCATACAGAATGTAAGATAGTTTTGGTAGAACAGATTCATAGTCTCGGCCAGCTAATGACAGGACTGGCACCCCCGACTCGCTCGGTATCCAGTACTGCGCTTGGGACCATCCTCGGGTACCAATAGGGCGAACAAGTGCTGGCCGTTCTATCTGACGAACGAATTGGGCTAAACCGTGGTAGAAATCATCTTGGTCGCTATGCCATCGATAGCTCTCCTGGATTTGTCGGAGCGTGGCGAAAACGGTGACCACCAGCAAACTCAGCAACAACAGGTTCGCAAGGCTTGTGCCCACAGGGCTAATAGGTGGCTGACTAGGCCGCAGGAATCTCCCGAGTCTCTCCAGGATCCGCCCGGGAATGACCCTTATCCGTTTTCCCTTCTCAGCCGTAAACCTCACATCAGGTAACAAGCCGCCGGTGACCACAAAGGTCGCTGTGCCTGCAAAGAATGGCACCAAGAGAAGGTAAAAGCGGGATTCAAAATGAACCGGCATCAGCGAGGCCCACCAAATTGCGGCGCTCAATAAGAACCACAGGCGCAAACGATCAATACGCAAAAGGACAAACAACACTCCCAGAGGTATGAGCACCCAAAACGATCCAGCCATCACTCAGCCCTTTGGAGATGGGTAGCCGTTCAGCCCTTGGATGACCGAAGGGAAGCTGCCAAAGAATTTCCCAATAAACTCAAGCCCAAAGCTCAACGGTTCCTGCTGAACGACCTGAAGCATGGAGCCTAACCCTATTGTCGAAGACGGGAAAAGTTCCAGATCAAGAACAGAAGGATTCAGGTTTTCATTGTACAAAGGATTTCCGTGAAGTAGGTAATTCGTATACAACCAGGGACCACTTGTGACCAAGAATGCCAGCATGTACAATCCAACGCGCTGAATCCTAGACCGTAGGCCAAACTCACGTCTTGGTACAAGTCCCATGCCAACCAGTATGAGCAGCGGCAAGAACAAACCAGTCCATCGGGTGGCGAGTGCCAGGCCGCCCAGGAGCCCTGACAGGATGGCATCGGATCCAGTTGGGCCGTCGCGGCGCGCAACGAAGTATAGAGATGCCATCGCCAGCGCTGCAAACGGCAAGTCCGTCCCCTCCATGCAAGAAACGAAAGCAAACGAATTGAGTGCCATGGTCAGTAGCATCGCAGCTAAAGCCGTCCGGGGTTCGAAGACCCTTCTTAGAACCAAATAAGCAAACAGCAGAAATAGTACTGAGAAAGTCACCGCGATCACCTTGCTCGCTGTGAACAAATCGAATTGAAGCAGGTTTGCGATTACTGCGAGCATCAACGGATAACCCGGGCCGCGATTAACATCTGCCGCGAATGCGTGATACCCTTGTCCCTCCAGCAATTTCTGCGCCGCCGGGAAGTACTGAAGGATCGCGTCAGTCCCCACCACACTGAGGTGAAATCCCTGAACGTAGGAAAGGGAAAAGACCCAAGTGACCAGCCCCAACCCGGCAGCGACGTCCCACGATATCAATGCTCTGACTGTTATGTGCCACGCCGCGTTCATACGTTTTGCCATGGACGACACCGAGGTCGGTAGGGCTTCCGCGGACTCACCCGCCTGCATCAAGATCCTCCTTCTCCTGCCACTGACGCAGATCAGAATGGGTTGCCGCCACTATAGAATTTCTTGATCGCGTCCGTCACGTACTCGATCTCCGGATCAGTCAATTCCGCGTACATTGGAAGCGACAAGATTTCTTCCGTCGCGCGCTCGGTCACCGGCAAATCGCCGGCGGGAAGGCCGATCCTGCGCATTGACTTTTGCAGATGCACCGGGACGGGATAGTGAATGCCGGTGCCGATGCCCTGACGCTTGAGCCATTCTTGCAGTTGGTCGCGCCGGGGTGCGCGGATGACATACAAATGAAAAACATGTCTACTGCCCGAGCATTCGGCTGGCGGGATGACCGGCGTGCCCGCTAGCTGTCTAGTGTAGCGCCGCGCATGCTCACGGCGTTGCTCGTTCCAGACCGCGAGATGTGGCAATTTCGCACGCAAAACGACCGCCTGGATCTCATCCAAACGCCCGTTCCAACCTAGCATGTCGTGATAGTAGCGCCGCTCAGACCCGTGATCACGAATCATTCGCATCCGGCGCGCGAGAGCGTCGTCGTTCGTCGTGATGAATCCACCCTCTCCGTATGCGCCGAGGTTCTTTGAGTAGTAGAAACTGAACGCGGCGGCATCGCCCAAGCTGCCGGCTTTCCGCCCCTTGTATTCCGCGCCATGCGCCTGACAGGCATCTTCAACCACCTTCAAACCGTGCCGAGCCGCAACCTCTCCGAGTGGGTCCATATCGACCGTCTGACCGTAGAGATGCACCGGCGCGATGGCCTTGGTGCGCGAGGTGATCTTGGATTCCACCTGGGCAGCGTCCATCAAGCACGTTCCCGGATCGATGTCGACGAACACCGGCCGCGCCCCGGTCAGGAGGATCGCCTCTACCGTCGCGATGAACGTGTGCGATACGGTAATCACCTCGTCGCCCGGTCCGATTCCCAGGGCACGAAATATGATGTGGAGAGCGGCAGTGCCGTCGCTCACGCCAATCCCGAATTGCGCGCCGCTGAACTCGGCAAACTCCCTTTCCAGTTCCTGGACATTCTCGCCGAGGAACAACTGCATTTTGTCGAATACCTGCTCAAAGCCGGCAAGGATCTCATTTCTGAGCGGAGCATATTGTTTACGTAGATCCACCAGAGGAATGTTCATGCACCGGTCTCCGCCTTTCAGTCGGTCTTGCGAAGTACACGAGCTGGATTTCCCGCCGCGATCGCCCGGGGAGGTACGTCACGCGTGACCACACTGCCGGCGCCAATGATCGCGTCTTCTCCAATCGTCACGCCGCATAGGATGGTCGCGTTGCTGCCGATGGAGGCTCCTCGCTTTACCAATGTGGGAATACAACGCCAATCCGCGTTCGTCTGCGGCTCGCCGGCGTAATTGGTGGAGCGCGGATATCGATCGTTGATGAACACCACGCCGTGACCGATAAAAACCCCGTCCTCGACTGTTACTCCCTCGCAAATGAATGAGTGACTCGATACCTTGACCTGGCGCCCAATTTTCGCTCCCCTTTGGATCTCGACGAACGTTCCGATCTTGCTCTGGTCGCCGATCTCACAGCCATACAGGTTCACGAAAGCATAGATCTTTACATCTTGGCCCAACCTCACGTCGGGTGCGATACGCGCAAAAGCCCCTGCTTTCACCGATGACCTCCCGGCTGCCTCCGTTGAGAAGCGAGTGTTGGGCGCTTTCCAGTATTCTCACGACCTGGAGACCCATTCTTCCGTTACTGAGCGGTTCTTTGCCCTGCGCGATGCAGTCCAAGAAATCCTGGCACTGGACCTTGAGCGGCTCGACCCATTCGACCGGATAAGCAACGGCATCCCCCGTCCGGTATGAGAGGTGAAACTCATTTTCCGTGTCAGAGTAGGGAGGCAGCACCTCAACTCCCTTGTCGTAGATCATGATCTTGTTCACCGGTTCGATGTCGTCGTAGACCAACATCTTCTCACTGCCGACCACCGTGTACCTTCGTATTTTGCACGGGTCTAGCCAGCTTACCTGGATATCGGCCATCACGTCGTTCGGGAAAAAGAAACTGAGATAGGCCACGTCGTGAAGCCCCTTCCTCTGCTGCACGCACACCCCTCCGCGTGCGCTTGCGGACAGCGGCGACATGCCCAGGACAAACAGCAGAATCGAGACATCGTGAGGAGCCAGGTCCCATGCCACGTTGATGTCCGGCTGGAAAAGGCCCAAATTCACGCGCATGCCGTTGACGTAGTAGATCCGACCCAACGTGCCGCTGGCGATGATGGCCTTCATCGCGACAACCGCGGGGTTGTAGAGAAAGGTGTGACCGACCATGACGATGCGGCTCTGGAGTCTGCCCTCTACGACGATCTCGCCGGCTTGCTCCACACAGGCCGCCAGAGGCTTTTCCACCAGGATGTGTTTTCCGGCTCGCAGTGCGTCGATGGCAAGTCGATAGTGCGTCCGGACGGGCGTCGCTATCGCCACAGCGTCGACGTCGGAAGCGAGCAGCTCGCGATAGTCCCGCGTGGCACGCACGTCCGGATAAAGGCACACGATGCGATCTAACCGCGACTGGTCGAGGTCGCAGACCCACGCGAGCTTCGCATCGGCGAGCGTGTTCAAGTTCCGTGCGAGCTTCGGACCCCAGTAACCCAGACCGATCACTCCGGCTCTAATCATGGCACTCGACCCTTCCGGATAGTGGTTGAGACCTCCTGAGCCGCTGAACGCCTCTTTTTTAGGCTGCGCCCTTGCCCGAGACAACCGCCCACGGCGTCAGGAGCAAAATCTGAAGGTCAAGGCTGAGCGACATGTGGTCTATGTAGTACAGGTCCATACTGACCATTTTGTCGAATGGAACGCGGCTCCGCCCCCGTATCTGCCACAAGCCCGTGATACCGGGAAGCACGGCCAGACGCTCCTTGTGCCACTCCTGATAGTGCTGGACTTCGTAGGGGAGTGGCGGACGTGGTCCCACCAGGCTCATCTCGCCCTTCAACACGTTGAACAATTGGGGTAGTTCGTCCAGACTCGTCCGGCGCAGGAGACATCCAACGCGTGTGACGCGTGGATCGCGGTCCATCTTGTATGCCAGAGAGTCCACGTGCTTTCCGCCGCAGTCTCCCGGAATCTGGTTTTTGACAAAGCGTTGGGCGAATTGGCGGTGGATTTCGGGATCGCAGTCCACATGCATCGTCCGAAACTTGTAGAAAGTGAATGGTTTCCCGAATGGTTCGTTTTCTTGCCGACGATCTTTCCTGGATCGCCTTTCAGCCGGGCCTGCCAACCGCCAATAGCCCTGGTTTCGCCGTTCCCTTCTGCGGCGATTCGCGCCAGTCCTCGTCTGCCTGAAAATCACCGGCCCCCGCGAATCCAGCCGGATACAGAGGGCAATCAAGACGAAAAGAGGCAGCAGAACGATCAGAATGAGGATCGCCAAAATGACGTCGACAAAACGCTTTGCCCGGAGATAGATGCGCTTGCCGGAGGCGGGTGCCGTCCTCAAGTACTCACCCGCACTTGGTTGTTCGAGTAGCATAGGCTTGCCCCCTCTGTGCCGCACTTGCGCGCGATTAGCCTTGCTCTATCAAGCACGCTTTACGTTCGCGTAGCCGACCTCTGGCATGGGAGCGAACCGCTCTGCCAGCACTCATACTTCGGGCTACGCGATTTCCCATGCGGCCCTTCACAGAGCAAGGAAGAACGCTACATGCTCTGCTCGCTCAATGTGTCCTTATCGAATTGACTTGTGCGGGACGTTGAGGCACCCGAGTTGTCCATCAGGAAGGCCAAACCGAAGCCTCCCACCAATCCGACCAGGAGTCCCAACGCGATGTTCAGTTCCTTGCGCGGTGAGGACGGCGACGCCGGAACAATGGCCGGCTCGACGACAGAAAGCGAGTTGGCGCGCAGAGTCTCCCTGGCGCGCTCTCGTAGGAGCGTTGCGAAAGTCTCTTCCTTTAATCGAAGCGTTTCATCTGCCGCCGCGACGCGAACCGGGTCACTGGGGCTTTGGGCCATCAAGCTGTCATACTGCTTTCGCGCCAGGCCTATCTCGTTTTCGTATTGGGCCAGCTGCTCGCCGAGAATCTGTTGACCGGCTGGACTGCCCCCAGAAGGACCGGTGGTGTAGGCGATGAAGACTTCGGCCAAGGCATTGGCGGCTTTCTCGGTGAGAACCGGATCTTGATCCTCTACGCTAATCCGGATCAATTCGGTGTTTGCGACCACCTCCGCGCTGGTATGGGGGATTGTGTCGAACCCAAGTTTCTGTCTTACTTGTTCCAGCATCGGAGCGCTGGTGATGATCTTGGCGTACGTGTTCATCAAGCGATCCCCGTAGTTGATGTCGTAGGTCACGTAGTCGATTGATCCCTCCGAGGCAGTCTTCACGCGCACCGTGGCTGTAGCCTGATACGAAGGCGTCACCAAGAGCGTGCTGGCGACGACGACGATCAGCGTTACCACAGTCGTGGCGACGATGATCCATTTGCGTCGCCATACGACCCCGAGATAGTCTCTGAGTTCCATGTGTCCCTCCCGATGGCTGCCCAGTAGGCGTCATCCTGATTGAGACGCCCTCTCTTGTACCTATTCGCATCACAGCAGAGATCGAATTTCAGTCCGTCTGGGTTATTGCAGGCGATGTCTTCGTTCTCGTGAGCTCGACGAGCGGGGTTCGTATGTTCCCGCAATGGAGCGATGCGCTGAGACTCACATGGACCGCTCCTGGCTTAACCCGCGTGTAGACTCCGGGCATCCGCACGCAACTTTTGGCGGAAGTACGAATCGATGAGCCTAGTCTCCCGGTAATTCTGGCTTGCCGCGGGAACTCACAGCATTATCCACCTGTTCGCTCTTGACGATCCGGACTAAGCGAACGCGCCCGCGCTCCACAACGAGGTGGATTTCTCCATAAGGCTTTACCTCCTTGAGCGCGTGTTCAATTATGAAGATCAGATTGGGCCGCAACAACTTGTGAGGGCCAAGTGTGTCTTGCCCGACCTTGTTCCGCGGCGGCCTATCTTCATACATGAATCGTCTCTATGGTCCGGCGGCAATTGCGCCCGATCGGCGAGAGATCGCCATAAGCCGGACGAGTTGCGTTGTCCCCGCTGACCAGAGACGGAGTAGTGAGGGGGGCCTGGCCATGAATCGGTCAAGCCGGGGCGCTGGCACGCCTTCCAGGTCTCCCTGCCGTTCTCGCTTTTTCAAACGGGGCTCTGCGCCTCTTGAGCAGTCTCTGAAGTACCTTGCGCCGTTTTAGTAGATGTGAGCGATCGACCCGGAGCTCAGCCGCGAGGCGGCGGGATGACATTCCGATCGAGATTCCCTGAAGGAGGAGCACCATCGTCTTGCAGGAATAGCGCGTTCCGTTGAGCGATGTTTTCGTGAAGAGGTTGAAAACCGCGCCGCATTTCCTGCAGCGGTAGTCCACGATCGGAGCTCGATGCCGATCGTGCGGCGCCTGTTCGCTCGGGAGCCGATGTCCTCTCGGACATCGCAAGCCATTTGGGTGCAGAAGCAGGAGGAGGTACTCGTAGAAGGCTTGCGCATTGACGACTTTGGGGCATGATTTGGTTTTCCTGCCGCTCGGTCGCCGTTTCGAAACCGGCGTCCTCAACCTGGTCGAATGCTCTTTCACCTTCAAGGCCACCACCAACTCTTGACAAACACGCGAACGCGGCTATAATGAAGTGGAGGGGTAAATCAAAGCTACCTGGAGCGCGAAACGCGCTCTAGGAACGGAAACTGTCTCCGGATCGTCCACGCTCACGCCGGCAAAGCAGGGCTGTGGACGGGTGACAGGACTTGCCCCTCCGCAAGGCTGATCGGGTAACTGATCAGCCTTGTTTCATTCACTCGCGAAATAGGTTAGGCGCTGTGATCTGGATTGAAGAGAAAGAACCCCGTTGAATCGACCCTGGGCAAACACAAAGCACCACGTGCCGACGCGGGGAAACGAACCAGCACATGGTGCCTTGGCGTCCCCCCACAATCAGCCACCGGATGGCACAAGTACCAGGACGAGCAGGTATGTCTACGACAGAAACAGAGCGTTGACACTCGCGGCTCTCTCGAGCAGAAAGTTACCCAAGAGAGCCATCGGCCGTTATTCTCGGATCTCTAACGCGACGCACGGAGGCGCGGGTTCGTTCGTACCTTTGAAGCGCCTTTTCAGAACACAAAACCCCCAGCAAACTATAAGGCACCGGGGGTTCACCAACGTCGACGTCTTCATTGATACTCTCGCTTGAGGAATCGACGAACTTTGTATGAGGTTCAAATCCGATTGTGGCTATTTGTTTGTCAGCATCGATTAGGGATACGGGGCGGACCTAGTAGCAAGGCTCGGCTCAAAAACAAAAACCGGCCTCTGTCCTCGGGTCGGTTACACCATTGGCTACCTCTGATCTCAGGTGTCCAGATGCCATGTCAGGCATGATCAGAGGTCACAGCCTCCAAGACCACACGTAGATTTGTGAAGGATCGAGCTCCACTGCTTGGCACTGTCCAGCGCCAAGGTCTTCGCCTGGCACGAACTGCTGCAACTGGATCGCAACTTTGCCTGCTACCAGCTTTGCTGGCCCAGCTTGACCCACTGACACCGCCAACAGTCACCCCAGATGGCCCTTTTTCGCCGTCACCTTGTGACCATCCTACTCATGGTATTATAACATGCGGTGTGTCAAAATGTCAAGCAGGAATCTTCCTGAATTGCGCGAAACGGAAATGTCAGCGGGGATCTTGTCCAGATTTTAACCCAGCCTGGCATGGCCCAGGTTCGTCCGGCAATGCTTCTAGCGCCGCCCGAGTCTCTTGAGCAAGTCAAGCAGCCACAAGCGTGAAACCATGTGGTCAATCCGAGCGGCGGCCGGATGCGTTGGCAAATCATGGATGCCCTGGGGCTCGACAAAACGGTTTGTTCTGGCCCAAGGAGCCGTCCAGGACGGGTCGGAGAGGCTTGGCCCGCTCCGCCCCGATGGTCGACAACCAGCGTCCAACTCCCTGGTCGTTACGGATGGAGCTCGTTGCCCAGCGGCCGCCGCCGCACAAACCGGCGAACGAGCCAGCGGCTTGCGGCGCACCAAACGGCCTTTGACGAACGCGCCGTCCAGCCCGACGGCACTTGCACCGCATCAAATGGAGGTGTCGCGCAACTACTGACCTTGCTGAGCAAGTGAGCCTCCGGTGTGCCAAGATCACCTCGAACGACTGTCCTGGGGGTGGGGCCAATCATCGGCGGCGCGATCTGGCGATATGCTGTTTGCCTAAACGTGATCGCCGGGATATAATCAAACGCGAACTGTAAGCCGATGCAACGTAATTTTCCCTTCCTCGGAATGCGTGCTGGAGCGTGGCGTGCGGCCGGGCAGCGCGCCTCCGTGCGCCTGCAGGAATTCGCCGCCGACGTGTGGCGCCGCGTCGGCGCCGCCCCCGTTGCGCTTAAGGTCATTGGCCTCGTCGTCTTTCCCCTCCTCGTCGCAAGCTTGGGTGGCGGGCTTTTTATCCGCGAACGCCTTGTGGCCCTCCTGCAAGTTCACGAACAAGCATCCGTTCCGCCGGAAATGTATCTTGACCTCGCGCGCCAGGCGATCTTCGTCTTCGTCGTCGTCGCTTTGTTCGGATTGGGGTTGGCGGTTTTGTTCACTCACGTACTCGTTCGTCCCCTGCACGAGCTCGTCGAAGCCATGCGGCGAGTGAAGAGCGGCGACCTGGACGCTCAGGTCCCGGTATGGGCGCCCGACGAGATTGGAGAGATGCAGACTGAATTCAACACGATGGTGGCCAGCTTGCGTGACTCGAGGAGCACTTTGCTCTCCCAACAGAAAGAACTGGAGACGCTCAATCGCGACAAAACGCGCTTGCTCGTCGAGCTCCAGTCCAAGAGCGATCGGCTCCATCAACTCCTTCACCATGCCACCTCCGCTCAGGAAGCCGAACGAAAACGGGTCGCGCGCGAGCTGCATGACGAGGCCGGGCAGTCGCTCACCTCGATCCTGGTGCGGTTGAAGGCACTGCAAGCCGAGACCGACATCCAAGTGGTCCACGATCGCTTGAACGGCTTGCGCTATCTCACCACACAGACGCTCGAGGAGCTGCGGCGTCTGTCGATGGACCTGCGCCCGACGGCGTTGGACGATCTCGGACTGGTCGCGGCGATTCGCTGGTACGCCGGCCAATCGGCGAAGGAGAACGGCATGGAGATCACGGTCCATGCGGCCGATTCGATCGGGCGCCTTCCGCCGGACTTGGAGATCGTCCTCTACCGGGCAGTCCAGGAAGGGCTCACCAATATCGTCCGCCACGCTCGCGCCCGGAGAACGCGCGTCGTCCTCGAACGGAGCGCGCGGGCGGTGTGGCTCACCATCGCCGACGACGGGCAAGGCATGGCGGATGCCGAACACGCCGGAAACGGTATGGGTCTGGAAGGAATGCGCGAACGCGTGGCGCTCGTCGGCGGGCGATTGGAGTTGGACTCGGCGCCCGGTGCGGGCACGCGCATCATCATCGAGCTGCCTCTCGAAGAGGAGCCGCAGTGACGAAATCGATTCGCGTGTTGTTGGTGGACGATCACGCCGTCGTGCGCAGCGGTCTGCGGCTGCTCATTGAGCAGGAGCCGGACATCGTCGTAATCGGCGAGGCCGAGGACGGCGCGCACGCAGTCCAGCTCGCCTGCGCGCTCCAGCCGGACGTGACCGTGATGGATATCACGCTGCCGGATTTCGACGGGATCGAAGCCACGCGGCGCATTCGCGCGGCGCTCCCCGATGCGCGCGTGCTGGCTCTGACGATGCACGACGAGGAGGCGCATCTCGTGCCGTTTCTCGAAGCGGGCGGCACGGGGTACGTTCGTAAGTCGGCCGCCGACCGGGACGTGGTCACGGCGATCCGGACGGTTGCGCGCGGCGAGTCGTTCCTGCAGCCGGAGGGCGTTCAAGCGATCGTGCGGGAGCATCGCGATACCCGGCCGGGTCTGGATGTGCTTTCCGAGCGGGAGCGGCAGGTTCTCACGTTGACGGCGCGAGGATACACCAGTCGCGAGATCGGAGATCAACTTGCTCTGTCGCCGCGTACGGTCGAGACCTACCGCGAGCGCATCATGCAGAAACTCGGCCTGCAGCATCGGTCCGAGTTGGTCGAATTTGCCTTGACGCATAACCTCCTGGCGGACTCCAGTCCGTAGAAATCACCACACGCGTGTACGTCTCTTCCCCTACCAAGACACGGGCGGCTCCTGACTGACGGGAACCGCCGTTTGTTTTACAATGTTGGATAGTCAGGTCGCTCCGAGTGAAACCGCGTAATCCCTTCCGAATCCTCTTGGCCGTCCCGCATCCCGCGCTGCGCGAGACGATCGCACAGGTATTTCGCGCCGACCGCGCGGAGATCCTCGTCGCTGCGAGCCGCGACGATCTGGTCAGTCAGGTGAGCGCCAACCCCGACCTTTTGCTCGCCGAACCCTTTGCGTTCGACGAGCCGGGATTGGACTTGCTGCGCCTGCTCAAGCGCACCGCGCCCGCCGTTCCGCTCATTGTTCTGCTTCCCTTCGATACGCCTGAATATCATCGAGCCGCGGTTCGGTCCGGTGCCAATGGAATCCTGAGCATACAGACCTTGGCAACCGATCTCGTCCCGACAGTCGAGCAGATTCTTTCTCGCTCGACTTTGGTCGACGGCGTCGCCCGGGAAATCAAGCGGATCGCGCAGACCAGCGCTCCCATAGGCGACGCGGCGTTCGACGAAGATCTCTCTCGATTGAGCCTCGCGACGTTGAGCGGCGAAGCGGTCGAGCGGCTTGCTCCGAGGCTGCCCGCGTTCCCTTCCGCCATTTCGGATACGGACGTCGCACGCCCGGCCCAGGTCGGCCGGGTCTTTTTGCGAGGGCTCTCGCTCGCGTCGGGCCCCAGCTCGCCTCACGCCGTCGCGCGAACCTTGCGGACCGCGTGTAACGTCAATTGCGGCAGTCACTTTTGCGGATTGGACGTGAGCGTTCGGGAAGATCGTATCGTCAAGATCGAGCCGGCCGATTTTCCCGACGTGCGGTATCGACGCATTTGCCTCAAGGGGATGAGCTATTCGCAGCTTATCGCGGATCCGCGTCGGGTGGTGCATCCCCTCAAGCGGGTCGGCGCACGCGGGGAGGGTAACTGGCAGCGCGTGTCGTGGGACCAAGCGCTGGACGAGATTGCGGACAAGCTGCGCGAGGTCGCGCAGGAGGATGGTCCACGGAGTTGGATGTTCTTTCCCTACTCCGGCCAGCTCGCCGCGCTGAACGGAATGGGCGGCGTTTATTTGCGTCTGGCCGGTGCCCTCGGGGCATCGGGGACCAGCTTGCGCGAGTACGGCGTCGACAGCGGCATCCCCAGCGGATTGGAAGAAACGCTGGGGGTCGGTGCTGGCTACGGAGGGAATGACTTTGCCGATCTCGTCAATTCGCGTTTGATCTTGATCTGGGGCGGCGACCCCGCGCAGACGCGCATGAATTGGTGGCCGTTTTTCCTGGACGCAAAACGCGCCGGGGCGCGTCTCGTAACGATCGATCCGCGCTACAGTGTCTCGGCGAGCAAATCCGACGAATGGGTCGCCATTCGCCCGGGGACTGATTTGTATCTCGCGCTCGCCATGCTGCGACTTACGATCGAGCAGCGTTGGTTCGATCGGGAATTTGTCCTCCGCCACACCGTGGCGCCGCTGCTCGTGCGGGAGGACGACGGCCGGTTTCTCCGTTCTTCCGAGCGTTCCGATCCAGGCAGCGTCGGTCTCGTGTGGGACCGGCATCGGCAGCGCGCCGCGGCGGCGAGCGAGTCGCCCGCCCTTTCGGGGAGCTTCCAAGTCGAAGGAGTGGCGTGCCGAACCGCTTTCGACCGGCTGCGCGAGATGCTCGGGCCGTACTCGCCGGCCTATGTTGCGCAGAAAACCGGACTCGCGGCCGATCAGATCATTGCCCTGGCGCAGACGTACGCAACGACGCACCCCGCGCGCATCTTGACCATGTACGGCGTCGACCGCTGGAATCACGCGGCGACCTTCGGACGCCTGATTGCGACGCTTGCGGCGTTCACGGGAAACCTGGGGGTCCCGGGTGGCGGTGCCGGCGCCGAGTCTTCGGGAGCGGGTGGATTCTTCAACAGCAAGTTTGACCGCCCGGACGGCCGGGAGTATCACGCGATCAACCCAGCCGTGCTGCCAGACCAGATCCTGACCGGCAAGCCTTACCCGATCAAGGCGGTCTGGGTCGCGTTCGGAAACTGGCTGAATCAATGGCCGGACCGCAATCGGCTCCTGAACGACGTGCTCCCGCGCCTCCCCTTGCTCGTCGTCGCCGATCACTTTGTCACGGAGACGGCGCGTCACGCGGATTACGTGCTGCCGGCCGCGATGTTTCTCGAGCGCGAGGACATGGTGCAAGGGCCCGGCCCGTACGTGCAGTACCAGCCCGCGATCGTGCCCCCTCCCGCCGAGTGCCGATCCGATTTCGAAATCGCCGCCGGCCTCGCGCGTCGGCTGGGGTGCAGCGAATATTTCGATCGATCGTCCGGCGAATACCTCGCCGAGATTCTTTCGGAAGATGAGAGCACGCGCGCGCTTTCGTTTGACGAATTGAAGCGCTCCGGCCTTTTGGAGCGGGAGCTGCCGCTGCAAGCTCGAATCCCATTTCACGCGTCCCGGTTCCGCACCTCTACGGGCCGGGTCGAATTCTACGTCGAGCGCCTGCTTCCCTTTGGCAAGGCGCTGCCGGACTACGAACCGCCCGCCGAAGCCGATCCGGACGGCGAGTTGATCGGGCGCCTTCCGTTGGTCTGCATCACCGAACACAGCCGTTACCGTGTTCACTCGACGTTCGTCGGCGCCCCCTGGCTCCCGTTGATCCACGCCTTCCCGGTGAGGGCGCGCCGCACGGTGGGACGCCAGCTCCTGCTCGCCTCCTGGGCAGCGCCGCTGCGCGCGGCTGGCCGCTTCCTCACCAACGGCGTCGTCGCCGTCCTCTTCT
>JAMCQI010000083.1 GCA_023381515.1 Chloroflexota bacterium
AGCGCCGGCTGATCGACATCCAACGCGCGTACACGGACCTCCTGCGCGAAGCGTTCCAGGCCGCTGTGGAACTCGAACGCGCCATTGGAGGCCCCATCTTCTAAAGAGGACTCATCATGACAGATCATTTTGCTAAACATCGAAAACTCTGGATTGCCGCAATCTTTCTCTTTGGAATGGCGGCGGGTGCTTTCGTCCTTGAGCTGGTATCGCATCCAGGACGCACGAAGAGCGCCGCGGCGAAGGAGTCGCCGCGCGAGGAACAGCAGCAGGACGGACGGCTCCGAATGGATGCCGCCGCGCAAAGAAACATCGGTCTGCAATTCGAGCGCGCTCAACTGCGGCCAATCGAGCGCACCATCCAGGCTACGGGCGTCGTAAGCCCGAATGAGTCCCGGCTGGCGCATGTGCGGCCGTTGGCCCGCGGTCGGATCGAAAGCGTGAATGTGCGTTTGGGTGATCGTGTCCGGGCCCGCCAGGTTCTGTTGGTCTACGACAACATCGAGCTAGGCGAGGTCATCGGCCAATACAGCTCGGCCGTCGCTGCGCTCGACAAAGCGAAGGCGGATGCCGAGGTCACGCGCCGTTCGTTGGAACGGGCCAAGGCGCTGGTGGATGTAGGAGCACTGTCACGAGCCGAGTTCGACAGGCGGAGCGCGGAGTACAAGACTGCGCTCGCGTCCATCGAGAGCCAGGCCGCCGATCTCGCCAAGACGGAAGAAAAGCTGCACCGGTTCGGGCTCACTGAGGAGGAGGTCAGGGCGATCAACCCTCGCGAGGGCGCCGGATCGCACCGCGAGCATTCTCACAGCCGGATGACGGCTCCCTTCGATGGAGTCGTCATCAAATACAACGCCGCGGCCGGCGAGACGTTCGGTCCGGAGGACGAGCCATTCACCATAGCCGATCTTTCCACCGCCTGGGTCCTGGCCGACGTTTACGAGAAGGACATCGCCCTGATTCGCGCCGGGCAGCAGGCCCGCGTCGTCACGGATTCCTACCCGGGGGAGACGTTCCTCGGAAAGATCACCTATGTCAGCGATTTTCTGGACCCGAAGACCCGGACGGCAAAAGTTCGCTGTGAAGTCCCCAATCGCGACGGAAGACTCAAGCTCGATATGTTCGTGACGGTGCAGTTACCCACTCCCATGGGCCGGCAGGCCTTAATGGCGCCGGCGGCCGCCATCCAGCAACTGAACGATCGGCCGGTTGTGTTTGTGCGTAGGTCCGACGTGGAGTTCGAACCGCGCAATGTGGAATTGGGGACGCAGAGTGATGGCTGGGTTGAGGTCAAGAACGGCATCAAGGAAGGCGAGATCATGGCGACGCACGGCAGTTTCTTCCTGAAATCGACGATGCTCCGTTCACAAATTGGCGGCGAGGAATAGGAGCGCCGGATGCACCGCATAATCGAACTTTCGTTGAAGTACAGGTTTCTTGTCATCGTGCTGGCATGCCTTGCCGTGGGCATCGGAATTCGGAGCCTGCAACGGCTTCCGATTGACGCCGTCCCCGACATTACTCCCAACCAGGTGCTGATTCTCACGCGTGCCCCGGGCCTCGGGCCTGTAGAGGTTGAGCGCTTCATCACGTTCCCCGTTGAGACGGCGATGAGCGGGCTGCCGGGGATCGAGGACATTCGTTCCACCTCGCGCTTTGGGTTGTCCTCCGTGACGGTCTTCTTCAAAGAGGACATGGATATGTACTTCTGCCGCAGGCTGGTGATGGAGCGCTTGCCGCAAGCGAAGGAGATGATTCCGCCGGGTTTCGGCAGTCCGGAGATGGGGCCCATCACGACCGGTCTTGGAGAGATCTATCAGTTCGAGGTGAAGGGCGCCGACTACTCGGCCATGGATCTTCGATCGATTCTCGAATGGGATATCGCGTTCAAACTGCGATCAGTCCCAGGAGTGGTCGAGGTAAACACGTATGGCGGGCAGTTGAAGACTTACGAGGTCCAGGTCGATGCCGATAAGCTAACCAGCTACAATCTCTCCCTCCAGCAGGTGATTGACTCCCTGGAGCGGAACAACTTCTCGACCGGCGGAGCGTATGTCGAGCACAACCAGGAGCAGCAGGTGATCCGCGGCGAGGGACTGATCGAGAGTATCCCGGATATCGAAAATATCGTCCTCGGCGCTTCCCAGGGCGGGGTGCCCATATACGTGAAGAACATCGGCACGGTGGCGTTTGCGCCGCGTGTCCGGCAGGGGGCGGTCACCCGGGACGGGCGCGGAGAGGTGGTGACTGGCGTCGTCATGATGCTGATGGGAGAGAACTCCCGTGTCGTTGCCCAGCGTGTAAAGGATGAACTCAAAGAAATCCAGAAATCCTTGCCGGCCGGTGTTACGGTCGACCCATACTATGACCGCACTGAGCTTGTGCAAAAGACCATTCATACGGTCTCGAAGAACCTGATCGAGGGCGGCCTCCTCGTCATCGCGGTGCTGCTTTTCCTGCTGGGCAACCTCCGCGGCGGTCTGATTGTGGCAGCCGCAATCCCGCTGTCCATGCTCGTGGCGTTCACAGGGATGACATATGCCGGCATCTCGGGAAACCTGATGAGCCTGGGCGCCATCGATTTCGGGCTGATCGTAGACGGCTCCGTGGTGCTGATCGAAAACGTAGTGCGCAAGCTGGCTGAGAAAGGCGGTGGCAAGCGGCAGGATCCCATTCCCGCCATCCTCGAAGCCGGCCGTGAGGTGGCGAGGCCGGTAGTTTTCGCCGTCGGCATCATCATCATGGTGTACCTGCCGATCCTGGCGCTGGAAGGCGTCGAAGGCAAGATGTTCAAACCGATGGCGCTTACGGTGATCTTCGCCCTCTGCGCCGCTCTGGTGCTCTCGCTGACCCTGATGCCCGTTCTCGCGTCGCTCGCTTTTCGCAAGGGCGTAAGAGAACGCGAAACGTGGATCATGCACAAAGCAAAGCAGCTCTATCGTCCGCTGCTCCGCCGGGCACTAGCCCGTCCGGCTTTCGTGGTTGGCATCAGTGCGGTGGTGTTCCTTTCGAGCGTTGCGGTAGCGCTGACGCTGGGCGCGGAATTCATTCCACGGCTGGACGAAGGAGCGATCGCGGTTTCCGCGTGGCGCTTACCCAGCGTATCGCTGACGGATTCCGTTAACAGCACCACCTTGATCGAGAAGACGCTCAAGCCGTTCCCGGAAATTCGGACCATCGTTTCGCGCACCGGACAAGCCGAGATCCCCACAGACCCCATGGGGGTCGAGATGAGCGACGTGTACCTGATCCTCAAACCACCGGAGCAATGGCCGGGCGGCGAATCACGGGAAGACCTGATCGCGAAGATTGACAAAGCCCTCAGGCAAAACGTTCCCGGCCACATGTTCGGGTACAGCCAGCCGATCGAGCTGCGGGTTCAGGAGATCATAGCCGGCGCGCGCTCGGATGTTGCGATCAAACTCTATGGCGAAGATCTGGACGTGCTCAAGCGCAAGGCGGATGAGATCGTCGCCGCGGTGTCTCAGGTCCCTGGTGCCTCGGACGCAAAGGCCGAGCAAATTGCCGGCTTGCCGTATTTACGGATTCGCATCAATCGAGCGGAAATTGCGCGGTACGGGATTAACGCGTCGCAGGTGCTCGACGTAGTGGAAGCCATGGGCGGCAAGACGGTCGGCCAGGTGATGGAGGGCCAGCGCCGTTTTGCTCTTCAGGTTCGGTTTCAGGAGAACGAACGGCAGAATCTGGAGCAGATCCGCAATCTCAAGGTCGCAGACCCGCAGGGCCGCCTCATTCCGCTCAGTCAGCTTGCCAATATCTGGGTTGAGCAAGGCCCGGCGCAGATCAGCCGCGAAAACATCCACCGGCGGATCGCCGTTGAAACCAACGTTCGCGGGCGGGACCTCGCGGGTTTTGTTGGCGACGCGAGGCGGGCGGTGGAACAGAAAGTCAAACTTCCGCCGGGCTACTGGATCGAGTGGGGTGGGCAGTTCGAGAATCTACAACGGGCCAGCGCGCGGCTTGGGATTGTTGTCCCGCTGGCATTGTTTTTGATCTTCGTGCTGCTGTACACGACGTTCAACTCCGCGAAACTCGCTCTACTCATCTTTGTGAATGTACCGATGGCGGCCACCGGCGGCATATTTGCGCTGGCGGCTCGCGGCATGCCCTTCAGTATTTCCGCGGGAGTAGGCTTCATCGCGCTGTTCGGCGTGGCGGTGCTCAACGGAGTCGTGCTCGTCAGCTACATCAACCAGATGCGCCAGGAAGGGATGAGTGCGGAAGAGGCTGCCTTTCACGGCGCCGAGGTGCGCCTGCGGCCAGTTCTGATGACGGCGCTGGTTGCCAGCCTCGGCTTCATTCCGATGGCGCTTTCGACCGGCGCGGGAGCGGAGGTCCAGCGTCCGCTGGCGACTGTCGTGATTGGCGGCCTGATGACATCCACGTTGCTGACGCTTCTTGTGCTGCCGGCAATTTACGGATGGTTTACCAGGGAACGGGCGGAACCCGAGATCTGAGGGACAAATGAAAGAGATCAAAGCTATCATTCAGGAATTCATGCTGCCAAAGGTCGTAGATGCGCTTCGTGAGCATCCGGAATTTCCGGGGCTCACGATCTCTCGAGTAAGGGGTTTGGGCAGGTACGAAACGGGGGAGGAACTTTCCGAAACATCGCCCAAAATGAAGCTCGAAATCGTTGTTCCGAGCGCACTCGTGGACACTGTGGTCGAACTCATTCGCTCAGCGGCCCACACGGGCCGGCCGGGTGACGGAAAGATATTTGTATCGTCCGTCGAAGCGGTCGTCAGGATCAGCACTGGTGAAAGGGATCGGGAGGCGCTTTAACGCGTATGCGGGCATCGCGACGTCAACGGCGTGCCATCGAAAGGCGATCGCGAAGAGCCGCGATCGTCGTGATCATCTCCGTCACCGTTTTGGTGATCATCGGGTTCATTGCGGAATGGTTGCGTCGAAGAGGCTGGCTCGGGCGCCGCCGTCGCGAACGGCATTAGCAAGGGCGGCTAAGAGTAATGGATTCCAGCGACGAGGTGGCCTTCAGGAGCTTGCTTGAAAGATTTCAGCCCGGGATTTTTGCGTTTACGCTTGCTCTGACCGGAGACGAGAACGCAGCCGACAGCCTCGCTCAGAAGGTATTCGTTCGCGCATACCGGGCTTTGCGCCCGCGGGACGCATCGATGGCCAGTGCTACCTCGCTATATCGTCTGGCTTTTGAGGAGTGCGTCCTTCAGAGCAGAACCGAAGGGCTAAGAAGGACGCTCCAGAGATGTTGGGCCATATTCGTACCGCATACAGCAAGCACAGCGGCCGCGACGGGCGAACTAACCGGTGGACGAGCCGCGCTTCGTGAAGGGCTACAGGCCCTTTCCGCAAAAGCGAGGATACTTCTCTTGCTGACAGAAGTCGCGCAACAGTCCGTTTCGGAATTGGCTCAGATCACCGGCAGTGAGGAAGTCGTGATCCGGAAGGAGTTGCTCAAAGCACGGCGGGATCTTTCAATGGCTTTGCGGCAGATCGAATAGACAAGACGGGTTTAGAAACCAAGGTACGGGTTTCAGACTGTCGAGTGTGGGCAGGATGCGCGCTAAGGCAGTCGTGAGGTGATATGCGGCGAAACGTGACGATCGGTCTGAGACTGCTGTTGGGGGGCGTTCTCCTCTACGCCGCCTATACGAAAATTCGCGATCCCTGGGAGGTGTTCGCGATGTCCGTCGCCTCCTATGGACTATTGCCTGAGTGGGCAGTGCTGGTGGTAGCTCGATCGCTTCCTTGGCTGGAAGTTATGCTTGGCCTCTTCGTCATTAGTGGTTATGCCCTACGATACGCCTCGCTGGCAACCACCGTCCTGCTCGGCACGTTCTTCGCGGCAATGCTGTTCACGTTTGCGAGGGGTCTGGGAATTGATTGCGGCTGTTTTGGACCGGGCGAAGCGCTCGGTCCGCGCACGCTGATGAGAGACGGCGTGCTGCTCGCGAGCTCTGTTTTGCTAACGGTCCTATGTTCCGGGCGTGTTGGGCGAGAAACGCCCAAAGACTCGAACTTACACCTGAGGAGACTATCCAATGAGAGGACGAACGATTAACTTGCTGATCTGGAGCGCAGTGTGCCTTGGTCCGGCATTATTGCACGCCCAGCAAATTCCTCGACAATCCCCCGCCTTAACAGTTCTGACTGCGGCGGGTAAGCCCCTGCAATTCGACCAGCTCCGCGGGAAGGCGGTGGTGGTCGAGTTTTTTCTGACCGAGTGCCCGCATTGTCAGCAAACGGCGCAGGTGCTGGAGCGCCTGCACCAGGAGTACCGACCCCGCGGGCTCCAAGTTGTTGCGGTGGCGTTTAACCAGGATGCACAGGCCAGGTTGCCGGGCTTCATCAAGAAGATGAATCTTTCCTTTCCAGTCGGCTTCGATACACAAATGTCCGTCTTCAAGTACCTGCAATTGTCGTTTGCCAGACGGTACTTGGTCCCATTCCTTGCCTTCATCGACGCGAGTGGGGTCATTCGGGCCCAGTTTACCGGTGACGACGCATTTTTCCTAAACACCGAGGGCAATGTGCGAGCCAACATCGAAGCTCTCCTGAAGAGAGCGGCGCCGTCCAGCCCCGGCAAGAAGAAATGACACGCACAACATGGCGCCGGCGCTCCGCCCTGCGACATGATAGTTGGAGATAATACGGTGGGTTATTCAATCTGTCCATTCTCATCAGCGGCGAGTTTGCGCTGCATGCGTTTCGGCCGTATCTGTTCCTGCTTTCGTGGGAGTCGCTTTTCCAAGCGGCGCCGTGTGGCACCGCGCTCGATGGTCGCGGCGCGACGTACAGGTCCTGATGGAGTCGGGCAGTGAAGCCATTCCATAGCCCACTCTCATGGAGGAATCATGTCTGAAATAGACCATAGCCACGGAGCCGGCGCCAACGCGAGGGCACTGAAGATCGCAATCGCTCTAACCGGGGCGTATCTGATCGCCGAAGTTGCGGGTGGACTCCTGACAGGAAGCCTGGCGCTGCTGTCCGATGCTGCGCACATGTTGACGGACGTAATGGCCCTCCTGATCGCGCTGATCGCAATAAGATTGGGGCAGAAACCAGCCGACAAGAGGCGGACATTCGGCTATTACCGGTTCGAGATTTTCGCCGCAGCAGCGAATGCGACCGTGTTGTTTCTCGTTGCAATCTACATCCTCTATGAAGCGTGGAGGCGGTTCCAGTCCCCGCCGCAAATCCAGTCAGTCCCAATGCTAATCGTAGCGGTGATCGGCCTCGCCGTTAATCTCCTTTCAATGCACGGCTGCGAGGGCGGCTCCGGCCAGAGTCTAAACATAAAAGGTGCGTACCTCGAGGTGTGGAGCGACTTGCTCGGGTCAATCGGCGTGATCGCCGCCGCACTCATTATCCGATTCACCGGTTGGCGGCAAGCCGATCCCGTAGTGGCGGTGCTGATCGGTTTTTGGGTCCTGCCGCGGACGTGGAAATTGATTTCCGCGAGCGTCAATATTCTACTCGAGGGCGTTCCGGAGGACTTGAACCTCGCCACAATCCAGGAACGACTGCTTTCGATACCCGGCGTGCGAGGCGTACACGACCTTCACGTGTGGGCTATCACCAGCGGCAAGAACAGCTTGACCGCTCACCTCGTCCTCGCGCCCGATCGAGACCAGGATGAGGTCCTCCGGGAAGCGTCCGCTTTGCTCGAGCGGGAGTTTGGCATCACCCATGCGACTGTCCAAATCGAGGCTTTCCGTTGCGAGCCGCAGGATCGCGAGTGCAGGTTCGAAAGCAGTGAATAAGGATTTGGATACTGGTAGGTGGGTACTAAGGCCAAGAAGGATGAGTGACCCGGATGGAGAAAGCCACTGAGCGATGTGAGTTTCGCGTCGGCAACCTGGACTGCGAGCACGAAGCGGCGGCGATCGAGCGCGGCCTGAAGGGCTTTCCGGGACTGGCTGCGGTTCGGGTGCTTCCGAAATCGGCGAGGGTACTTCTGACCTATGACCCGGCGGTGACATCGAGCGGGGCGATCCAGGAGAAACTTCGGAATCTCGGCTTTCCTCCGCAGAAAGGAATGGTGGTTGTCTCGCAGCCGAGGCTCTGGGGGAATTCGAAGGTACTCACATCGGTGGCATCCGGTGTGCTGCTGGCAGCCGGCTGGCTGATCGGCTTGGCGGGCGGGCCGCCGGCAATGTCGCTGGCCCTCTACCTTGCGGCCATCATGGTTGGGGGATACTACTTCGGCCGCGAAGCGATCGAGAAACTCATTTTCGAGCGGCAAGTCGGCATCGAACTGCTGATGAGCATTGCGGCGGTCGTCGCCACTCTGATGGGAGAGGCAGTCGAGGGCGCGATGTTGGCTTTCCTGTATTCCATCTCCGAGGCCGCCGAAGGCTACACCGAGGAGAAGACGCGATCTGCGATCACTGCCTTGATGGACCTGGTTCCCAAAATGGCGCTTGTTCGCCGTGACGGAGGCGAGATTGAAGTCCCGGTCGAGGAAGTCCTCGTGGGCGACATCTTCGTCGTCAAGCCCGGCCAGGCGGTGGCCACCGATGGTGTGGTGCTGGCCGGCACCTCAAGCGTCAACCAAGCCCCAGTCACCGGCGAGAGCGTCCCAGTCGAGAAGACAACTGGTGACGCGGTGTTCGCCGGCAGTATCAACGCTGAGGGCGCGCTGGAGGTACGGGCGACCAAGACTTTCGCTGACAATACGATCGCTCGCATTATCGAAATGGTCGAGGAGGCACAGGAACGAAAGGGCGTCAGCCAGCGTTTCATCGAGCGTTTCGGCGCGCGGTACAGCCCGGTGGTTCTGATGGTAGGTGTCCTCCTCGCGATCTTGCCACCGCTGGTAGGCAGCGGTCGCTGGACGGAATGGATCGGCCGCGCGACGGTATTCATTGTGGCCGCTGCTCCTTGCGCGCTGGTTATCTCCATCCCGATTACGCTGGTGGCGGCGCTCGGTACCGGCGCCCGCCGAGGGGTGCTGATCAAGGGTGGCTTCTTCCTGGAGGAGATGGCTAAGATCCGGGTGGTTGCAGTCGATAAAACCGGTACATTGACCAGAGGGGAGCCCGAGGTGACGGACGTCCGGGTGCTCGAGGCCCCCGCTCCCGGCGGTCCCACCTCCCTGCCGGAACTGCTCGCCGTGGCGGCAGGCGTGGAACGCCTCAGTCAACATCCGCTTGCGCAAGCCATCGTCCGCCACGCTCGGAGGCAAGGCATCGCTCCGGCTGATGTGGATGATTTCCGGTCGCTGACTGGCGCGGGTGCGCGGGCTGTTTGGAATGGGAGTCTCGTTTACGTGGGGAGTCCCGATATGTTCGCCCAGAGGCTTGGTGAGGACCTGAGAGGGCAGACCAACGAGATCCGGCGTTTGCAGAGCCAGGGCAACACCGTCGTGCTCGTCGGTGGCAGAGCCGATTTATGGGGTTTAATCGCCATCCGTGATATGATCCGCCCCAATGCTCGCCAAGCCGTTGCAGCGCTACACGCGGCTGGCGTGCAGAGAGTAGTGATGCTTACGGGCGACAACCGGCGGACCGCTCAAGCGATCGCGGGAGAGTTGGGCATTGAAGAGGCTTGGGCCGATCTCAGGCCGGAGGACAAGTTAGTGAAGGTGCGCGAATTGAGCGCGCGCCACGGGCACGTGGCAATGGTAGGAGACGGAGTGAACGATGCACCGGCGCTGGCCGAGGCCACAGTCGGAGTGGCGATGGGCGCCGCCGGGACCGACGTAGCGCTGGAGACGGCCGACGTGGCCTTGATGGCGGACGATCTGGAGCGGCTGGCGTATGCGCTGCAGTTGGCTCGGCGTACCCAGTCCGTCATCCGTCAGAATCTGGCGCTGTCCGCAATCGTGATTGGCGCTCTCGTGGCCGGCGCGGTATCGGGGGCGTTCTCCTTGCCAGTCGCCGTGGTGGGGCACGAACTCAGCGAATTGGTAGTGATCGCCAGCGGGCTGCGAATGCTGCGGGCGTGAGGCCCGGACGTCGGATAGACCCGGGCAGACCAAACGGGCGCCTTGTATATCATCGCGCTCCGCGGGTGGAACATCGGCCTTTGCCCAATATCATCCACCCTGCCCGGTTTGAGGCAGCGCCGTCAGGATCGCCTGATCGAAATCACGCGCACGGTTTTCGTTGCCCGGTCCAGCGTACCTGAGATGTTGACACTCTGTCCCGCAAAACGTTCTCCCACCTGCTGGTCGCCAAGGGTGTAGAGGTGCTTGCCATCGTAAAGGGCGTACTTGGCCCCGCGTTTGACGCAGTTCCTCACGCAAACCGCGTTGGAGCTAGTGAAGTGGTGTTGCCCGCAAAGGCTATCCGTCACGATGCCAACGAAAGTCGTTGCGGACGGTACCGCCGGCCTGTACACGGTGACGAACAGCACGGCGGCCACAATAAAGGCGAGGCCACCCATAATCCAAGCGGGCCGCCAGCCCAATCGGGCCGCAGCAAGAGGCCGGCCCATCCCCGCAGCCTTCAACTCGGCCGGCGACGCGAACACCGGCTCGGGACTCACCGCTATCACCCGCTCGCTACCGGCCGCAGAGTCTGCGAGTTCCTCGAAAGTTGCCGCCAGCCGGAATTCCCGTTCGACAGCATCCCGGAGATGTGGAGGCACAGGTTTCATTTGCTCAGTCAGTTCTTCCTGCCGCCGCTCCGCCGCGCGGCGGTGAAACGAGGCTATGCTCAAGTAGTCCCGCACGGTCGCCGGCCAGTTTGTAGCCGGGCGTCGCACGGGAGCGGTTTTGCTTCGATTGAACGAATCGGACATCGCTGTTCACCTGTTCGCAGATATCTGAGCACGGCCATATCCATTGCGCAACATCGCCGTGCCTGGGCTTTGCCCTTGTCATGCTCGAAGCTTCTGTTCACTTCGGGCCCACCACAGGTGCCCGAAGTGCTCTACCGGGCGTGAACCTTGTCCACCGAGAAGTCGGCCTCTCTGCCATGGCAGACATCGCAGCTCTCGCCGAATGTTGCGGTGTTGGACAGGGCGTGCGCGGCGGTGCTCTTGGCCGTGTGGCACGCCAGGCAAGCAGCGGTCTCCGGCTGCGTCGTTGTGATGTAATCCCGGGGGGTGGTGAGGGACAGCAGATTGGCTCCGAGCGGCAGTTCCTCTGACCCGTTCACATGGCACTTTGAGCAGTCGCGCCGGTCGCCGGGGAAGGTCACTCCGTTGAACTGATTCACCGACCCGCGATAGCCATAGACCATATAGTCGCTCGTCAGGTCGTTGCCGATGTGAATCTTGTGAATCATCGTCCTGAAATCGATGGCTTCCGGAGGGTTTTTCGCAGCGGGCCGCACGTCGGCGTCGGTGGCATTCGGGTTGTGGCACAGCACGCACATCTCGATCTGATTGCGATTGCCCCCGTGGGCGGATAGGCTGCTATGGCAATTGTTGCAGTTTTGAAGGGACACCACGGTCCGGCGCGGCTGCAACTGGCTTCCATCCACCGAGAACGAGACAAGCTTGTTGACGCCTCCCTGGTTCTGGCTCGCCTGCAGAACAGTACCGGGATTCAGGGTGTAAGTCTTGGCGCCCTCGATGCCGATAGTCCAGGTCCCGGTTGCGTCCTTCGGAATCTGATAGCTGAACGTGTACGCATATGAGTCGCTCGGCCCGGGAACTTTGCTGACGTCTTCGACGACGGCTCGCGCGTAGTCCGTAGCGGGGCCTCCGAGCACCAAAGCTACGTGTTCCATAGACGAAGGGGCAACCGGGTTGCCGGCATCGTCTTTGATCGTGAACGTCACCGTGGGATTGCCGCCCGCCACGGCATTCTCCACCTTCAGAATTTCGAAATTCACGCCCGGCAGTTGCTTCGATCGCGCGGGGATGGTATGCGCGCCAGGAACGGAAGCATCGAACTCCGAAGCGGCGTCTGCGGCGTGGCACTGCGAGCAGTTATCGTCGGAGTCCTGTGGCAGATTCACGTGGTTCTTGCCGCTCGCGAAATCGACGTCATCGTGGCACGACCCGCAAGCCGCACGGTCCGGGCAGGTCTTGAAATTGGTGGATTGAGAAGCCTGCTGGTGGCAGTTCGTACATTCCCGTATGTCTCTCGCAAATGTAGTGCCCGAGAAATCGTTCAGCGCGCCGCCGTCGCCCGCGAGCTGGTATTTGCCGCCTGCCTTCACGGTGGGAAGATTCGGGCCGAAGTGGATTTTGTGGACCATCACGCTCATGTTGAGCGAGTTGCCGGTTATCGGGTCGCTCGCCTGGGGTGTGTGGCACAGCACGCAGTATTGGATGTCCTTCCTGGTCCCGCCATGAACGGCCAGGGGATCATGACATTGGTTGCATGCTGCGGTCGAGACCACGTCGCGGATCGTCGTGACCGGGTTGCCGTTCGGCACGAATGTGAACACGTCGTCGCTCGCCTGGGTACCCAGATCAAACTCCGACAGGTTCCGCACAGCTTGCCCGCCGATGGAGTGAGTCGCCGTGGGATCGAACTGAGCGGCTTTGGTTATGAAGGTGTAGGTGTAGATCCCGTCGCCTATCTGCCGGAATATGCCGCCCTGATCGACTGTCGCCTGGGTTGCCGTTCTGCCGCTGGCCGGATCCGTAACGGTCACTGTCACATAATTCGTGTATTGTTCGCTGACGCCATCGTTCGGTATGTAGGCGGCGGTCATAGAGACGGTCACGGGCCCCGGCGTCGAGATCCCGTTCAGGTCCAGGGGAAGGCCTTCCGGATCGGTGATTTTGAAGGTCGCGGAGATAGTCCCGTCGGATGCGATTGCCGCTTGAGTGATCTTGAAGAGAATGCCAGGGCGAATAAACTCCACCTGGCTTTCCGGTTGATAGTAGGCCTTGTCATGCACCGTGAAGCGGGACCTGGGAGCGCTGATCAGAGCAGCCGATCCGATTGCCAACCCCAGACCCAGGAGCACGCGAGCCCTTGGAAACGAATTTAGGTTCCACATATCAGGCAAGTGCCGCGCAAAAATCGATCCCGGAACTCAGCACGCGTCAGACCATCGGAGAAGAAATCCCCTTCGGATGCGGGCACCTTTTCATGGCTTCGGTATAAGTGTGGCGCCGAACGGGACAGTCTCGACGCCGGTTCCCATGCTGTTGCCCCATTTCAGCCAGCAAGCGAACTCATTTTGTCAAGGCAAAGGCTGTTGCAGGCGTTTGAAACCGAGCGTTCTCAGCGAGGTAGGTTCCTAGTGCCTCAGATCGGGCAGGGGTGAAAATGAAGTGCCGCAACGCGGCGCCACTCCGCCCGGGCAGACCACACTACCGGCCCCAGTCGCGTCACATGAACCCCGGCATATCGCGGGCTGGCAATCGACGTGCTCCCGAATCTACTCTTTGAAAATCGTTCTCATCACGTTTGTCCTCGCCGCCCTGTCGCTGCGGCTCGTCCGTGCAGCCGATGCTCCCCCGGCCAGCAGTGGGCCAGACAAGTTCGACTACGCGGGAATCAGCAGCATGCTGGACGAGATGATACGCGCCGTGGAGGCCCAGCCACACCCCGTACCGCATTATGACCCTGCTGAGCAGGCGGGCATTCGGAACCGGGCTGCGGACCCGGTTAGTTTTCGCGAGTTTGCCAATCGCTATTGGCAGGGCCGCGAGGACAATCTCAAGCAGGCAGTCGCGCGGCTTGAGGCGATCCGCCCGGCGTTGGAGCAGATCCTCGATTCCGAAGGCGTCCCAAAGAGCTTGGTCGCGGTGGTCTTAGTCGAGAGCGCAGCGCAGCCGTTCGCGCTCTCGCCGAAGGAAGCACGCGGCCTGTGGCAGTTCGTTCCGGCAACAGCGCGCCAGTATGGGCTTAAAGTCGCGCCGGAAAATGACGAACGGGTTCACTTGGAGCATGCGACACATGCCGCGGCGCGTTATCTCCGCGACCTCTACACAGAGTTTGGCGACTGGCAGTTGGCCCTCGCTGCCTACAATGCGGGTGAGCAGACCGTCGCCAAGGCGCTGGCGCGCTCCGGTGTGCGCACGTTTGCCGGCTTGAGCGCTAGCCGATCGCTGCCCCCCGAAACCAGGAACTACGTCCCTGCCGTTATGGCGGCCATGCGGCTTCTGGGCGCGGTCGATTCCGCCCCAGAGTATGTCGAGTTGCCGTCGCAAAAGGGAGCGGATCGCCCGGTGTATGCGACCTTCCGGGTTGGCGGTTGATGCCGGCCGGAGATGATCTCCGCGAGTTGGCACAGTCCTCCGTGCGAGAGGTCAGAAGACAAGGACCTTGTCGGCCTCTTGCGTCCAGCAGATCAGTTCGTCCATCGAGCTTCGATGCGCGCCTTCAACGAGGTTCTCGGATTTCACACCGCGTGCATCCATGCACGTCCCGCATACACCGATCTTTCCGCGTTTCGAGGCCAGGATCTTCAGCATGCGCTCGATGTTGTAATACCCATTCGGCGTCGTCTGGCCCGAAACGCCGCAGGACGCGGCATCGCCCATCAGAAACACCGCCACGGTATTCTTCTCGTCTTTAGCAAGCGAGTTCGCCAACCGGAGGCCGTTATAACTGCGTTCCGCGCCATATGGGGGATCATTCAGAATCAGGAGATAATTCATCGGTATTCCTTTGTGTCGCGTGAAGCCATCATGCGAGTGCCGCTTCCAGGCCTTTCACGACCACTTCGATTTCTTCTTCAGTCGTCGTGCGGCCCAGGCTGAACCGGATCGCGCCCATGCCGGTTTGCGAAGGAATGCGCATCGCCTTCAGAACCGGCGAGAGCTCGACCGAGCCGGAATGACAAGCCGAGCCTGTGGAAGCAGCCACCCCATCCAACTTGTGCAGAATCTCCGCTCCAATCCTGCCTGGAAAACTCACGTTCAGGGTGTTCGGCAAACGCTCCGTTGGATGGCCGTTGAGAACCACGCTGCCGAACTCCTCGGTCAGCCGACGCCAGAACAGGTCGCGCAAATGCTGGATTGATTGCCTGCCGATCCAGGATTCGGCCAATTCGCAAGCCGCGCCCAGTCCGGTATCGAGCAGAACGTTCTCTGTTCCCGAGCGCCGCCCCGATTCATGGCCTGCGCCATGGATGAGCGGCTCGATCTGAGTGCCCGCGCGGATGTACAGCGCGCCGACTCCTTTCGGACCGTAGAGCTTGTGCCCGGCCACGGACAAGAGATCGACGCCAAGCTCCGCGACCTTCGTCGGGATCTTGCCCACAGACTGGGCCGCATCGGTATGGAGAAGGATTCCGCGCTCCCGGGCGATCCGGCTGATCTCGGCGATGGGCTGAATGGTCCCAACTTCGTTATTGGCGTGCATCACGGAAATCAGGACCGTTTCCGGCGACACCGCGCGCCGGACGTCTTCAGGGGCGACACGGCCGAACCCATCCACCGGCAGGTAAGTAACCTTCGCCCCGAGCCGTTCCAGAAAACGGCAGGGATTGATAACTGCCGGATGCTCGATCTGCGTCGTGATGATGTGCCGGTGCGCAACGGGGTTGGCAAAGAAGATGCCCTTTAGCGCGTGGTTGTTGGCCTCGCTTCCGCCGCTGGTGAACACCACCTCGCCGGTGTCGCATCCGAGGAGAGCCGCAACCTGCGCCCGCGCTTTTTCGACGGCCTCCCGCGCGGGCTTCCCCGCCCAGTGATCGCTCGACGGATTCCCGAACGGTTCGTTCAGAACCGCCCGCATTCGTGCGGCAACCTCGGGCGCTACCGGCGTGCTCGCATTGAAATCAAGATAGATCCGCATACTTACCACCCGAAGTCCAGCGACGGCAAATCGTGCCGGATACGCGCCACGTAGTAGCGTTCAAAGGCCAGCTTCAAGTACCTGGCCCACTTGCCCCGTTTCACAATCACCTTGTTGCGCGGAGGCAGGAACGGATCGGCGGACATATAAAACGCGGTATC
>JAMCQI010000088.1 GCA_023381515.1 Chloroflexota bacterium
CGAAGATCGTGATTACGGAGGTGGAGCGGGGGGAATTGCACCTGCGGCACGAGAAGGGCTCGCTGGGGGATCTCGATCAGCGCTATGCGGAAAAGACGCTCGGGTACCTCTATGAGCTGTGGAAGGCCCCCGTCTATCTCGAGACCATGCATGGAGAACGCCTGATCAGGTTTATCAATGGGCCCAACGGTTTCAAGGTTGAAAAGTAGCAGCCGATCAAGGATCAAAAGGGGCGAGGCATCCTTTGGCACAAAAGGATGCCTCGCCCCTGCGCGTCTGGCATACCATCCATCGGCTAGGTCTTGGGACCGAGCCAATGATTCAGGTCGCGGGAGACAAGCACGTTTTGAATGGACCACGGCTGAGGGCTTGCGTCGAGCAGTTGGATGTTGAGGAACTGCGTCCTGACCGTATCAAAACTCGCCTGCACGGGTTCGACATTTCCTTCCTGCTCGTGCACGACCTGCCATTTACTCAAGCGCGCATTCCAGACGGTAATGCGAAAGTTGGCGGGGGCCTCTTCCGGTGAACCGACGAGAGCGAGTCCGCTCACGGCCTCTTCGCGTCCCAGATCGATTTGAAACCACATCCCCACCTGCTGGGCGACCCCGCTTGTCCATTCTGTATCCGGGCGGTCATCAATCACCAGAGCCGCCGTCTTTGTGTTGTGACTCGCATTCGCCGCCCAGTGAACGGCGGGGTGAAAGAGCACCTCTGAAATCATCCAGCTCATCTCGGAATCCGGCCCGGCGACAAGGTCGATCTGAGCGTACTGTACGAGCTGAGGGGCAAAGACCGCCATCACGTCGCGCTCGTTATCTGCCTCGTGCCGGATGAGCTCGATCCACGTCTTGCCATCTTGAGAGACGTTCAGGAGATAGCCGCGCGGAAATCCTCTGCCGGGGCTGAGGAACTGAAAGCCGTCGACGAGCCGGGGCGAAGAGAAATTAAGGCGGAACCATTGGCCGGGCGCTTGCGGAGTATGGCTGTCCCAAAACGTATTCGGGTTGCCGTCGAGGGCGAACACAACTTCAGACGGATTCAAGCTCGCCTCGGCTCTCCACAAATCGACGTCGCTCGGGAGTGAGGTGACATGCACGGGTATCACGAGGGGTGGATTGCCCGTATCGGCGAACCACGTCATCCCTTCTGAAACAAGGTCCCAGCGGAGGTAGTAATCACCGGCGGTCTTGGGTGCGGCAAGAATAGCGCCGAAAACGGCCTCCTGGTCCGGGGCGATATCCATTGGTAGAGCTGTACGGCGATCCTCCACGTCCAGCTGCGGCCGGCCGGAGGAGGTGAACCATTTGTAGCCGGCATGGACCGGATTTCCGCCATCGCGCGACCAGGTGCTTGCGCCGGCATTCTTGATGCGGAGGTTGACACTCGTCGCCTGGCCCGCCACCATGCTGATCGGGGTGTCGTGGCCGAGAAAGAGCGCGGCCCAGGTATCAAGGCCAGCGGCCGCCGTCGGGACAAAGGCAAAGGTCGCGGAAGGCTCGGCATCAGGGGGCGGCAATGGACGAGTCGCGGGGGCGGTAATGTCGACTTCGATATCCTGTGTCGGGCTCTGGCGTGCGCTGAACCAAACGATTCCGTCCACCATCATATCCCAGCGCAGGGTAAAGGGGCCGGAGACCGACGGAGCTCGCAGCTCCACCCGCTCGAACGTTACGCTTTCGGCGGGCCGGACATCCTTGAGCAGTGGAACGCTTTCGGCCTGCGGGAGAAAAACCTCCTTACCTTCCGCGTCAAACCAGCGATACCCCAGCTTGACGGGATTCGGACCGCTTGCCTTCCAAATCGCGCCGCCGATATTCTTGACCGCTACATGCCCGACGACGACAGAGTTGGCGACCATAATGCGATTGGGTATGTTGACTGTGATGAGCCACTGGGCGCGTAGGTCGGGAGGAGGGGTAGGCTTGGCCGGCTTGCGCCTAGGGTCAGGCCAGCGCACGCGATAGCTCGACCTCAGGGCAATGCGAAAGTCGCTGACGAGAGCGGGCTTGTCCTGCATTCCCCATTCGGGATGGTCCTCAAGCGTCTGCCAACGGTACGGGATGAGAGCCTGAATCGGCTGATTGGACGGGTCCGCGTTCCAACTGTTGATTTCATCGTAGGCGGTCTGGATCCACGCAAGGTTCGAATCGCGCCAGCCCATGTAGGGATTCGCCTCGGTGATAAAGACGGGCAGGTTGCGAAACGGCTCGGGAAGCGCTTCGAGGAAATCGCGGAAAGTACGGAAATCGTAGCGCCGATCGTTGAACGGGGGATCCATCAACCGGTCGCCAGTGATTTGATTTGGGTTATAATCGTGCGTGTGGCAGTGGAGAGCGATGCCGTCGGTGTTGTTCCCGAGGAGGTTTAAAAGATCGACGAGGTACTGGACCCAGTCGCCACGCACGTTGCCGGGATAGACCGTCTCGTTGTTGTAAGGACCGACGGCCCCGGGGATCACCCAGTCGTCGGAATGTCCCTCCAAGCCGCGGATGGCTTGGCGACACTTTAAAAAGCATTGAGCGTACTTGTCCGGCGTAATTACTTCGCGCGTGCCGTCACGAAACTGGGGTCGCTCGACCCCCAAGTTCATTTCATTGCCAATGATCCAGATGCGCGGACCGGGAGAATCGGCGACATAGGCCGCGCACTTGGCGGCGAAAGCATCGTATTGATCGGATGGGGGAATGGTGCCTACCGGATCATAGCCGTGGTTTAGCCGGATGATCAGACCAAAGCCGGCCTCGGCGAGCGAAGAGTAATCGGTGCTGACCTGGGAGCGAAGATCCACAGAATCCAGGAGCCAGCCGGGGCGCTGGGCCTCGAGCATGAGATTCTGCCCACCGAGATCGTGTAGGCCGTAGATGTACGCTGGGAAGCGAGATGGGTTGAGGGGAATCGCCATCGACACGATATTACCATGTTCACCTACTCTCGTCAAAAAACCGCTGCTACCTCTTTGCCTGGTTGACTTTTCTCCACGGCGCGATATACTCGAAACAGATCGTCGATGAAAAGAGCGCAGGCGAGATTGGTCTTCATAGGGAGGAGATATGAACCAGTACGAGATTGCGTTAATTGCAGGCGATGGCGTCGGCCAGGAAGTGGTGCCCGCTGGACTGCGAGTGCTCCAGGCTGTCGGGGAATTGACGGATTCGTTCCGACTCAGCGCGACGAGTTTCGATTGGGGCTGCGAGTACTACCTAAAGCACGGCCGGATGATGGATGCCGATGGACTGGTGCGCCTGGCGGCATTTGACGCGATCTATCTCGGCGCGGTCGGCTCCCCGGGGGTACCAGACCACGTTTCGCTGTGGGGGTTGCTTCTCCCCATTCGCCAGGGGTTTGACCAGTACATCAATCTGCGCCCCATTCGCTTGTTGGAAGGAATTGTCGGACCTCTGCGAGACAAGGGGCCGCGCGATATCGATTTTGTCGTGGTGCGTGAGAATAGTGAGGGTGAGTACAGCGGTCATGGCGGCCGGAGCCATCGTGGACGGACAATGGAAGTGGCCACTCAGACGACCGTTTTTACTCGAACGGGAGTTGAGCGAGTTGTCCGCTATGCCTTTCAGTTGGCGCAGCAGCGCGGAGTCAAGCAAGAGAAACCCTTGATCAGCGCGACCAAGTCGAATGCGCAGCAATACGCCTCGGTATTCTGGGACGAGGTGTGCATAGAGGTCGCGCGCAAATACAGCGACGTGCCCTGGCGGAGCATGCTCGTGGACGCGCTGGCGGCATTGATGGTACTGCATCCCGAACGGCTTGACGTGGTGGTTGGGTCGAACTTGTTTGGCGATATCCTCACGGACTTGGGCGGCGCCTTACAGGGGAGCCTGGGTCTGCCCGCAAGCGCAAACTTGAACCCCGAGCGGCGCTATCCCTCCATGTTTGAACCGGTTCACGGCTCGGCGCCGGACATCGCGGGTCAGGGCATCGCCGACCCGCTGGCCACCATCTGGGCAGGCTCGATGATGCTTGATCATCTCGGAGAGCACACGGCCGCGAATCTAGTCATGCGTGCGGTGGAGAGAGTGGTCGCGCAAGCTCGTGTCCGCACGCCCGACCTGGGCGGCACGAACACGACTGACCAGGTGGCGGGTGCCGTAATCGAAGAATTGAGTAAAGCGAAATAACGGTTTCTCTCAGAGGGAGCATGGGGCGACAACCCGCTTCAGGAGGCTGCGTGCCAGGAGGTCCGCATGAATCAACGACAGAGATCGGGACTGGCTTTTGGCCTGGTTCTCATTCTCATCGGCGTTTGGTTGCTCTTGGGGGAATTGGTTCCCGGACTGCGCGAATGGCTGGCATTGAGTCAGGCCTGGCCGCTCTTGATCGTCGCTTTTGGCGTCTTTTTGCTAATCATCGGGCTGCTCACGCGTACGCCGGGAATGGCGGTGCCGGTCTGCCTTTTTTGGGGCATCGGCGGTCTGATTTATTATCAGAACCTTACGGGTAGATGGGACAGTTGGGCCTATGCCTGGACATTGATTCCCGGGTTCGTGGGGGTCGGTCTGCTGCTCACGGGCCTTTTGGAAAACCGGAGGAGTGCTCTTACCGGTGCGATCTGGCTCATCGTCATCAGTCTCGTCCTTTTCGTCGTTTTTGCTTCTTTCCTGGGTGGCCCGAACCTATTGGGCGCGTACTGGCCCGTACTGCTGATCGCGCTCGGCGCTATCCTTCTCATTCGCTCGCTTATTCCGGCTCGGCAGAGTGGAGGGGGCCACGCGTAAACGGGACATCTTTTGGGGGATCGTCCGGATACTCGTCGGGCTTGGTCATTTTGAAGGGATGCAGAGATGGGAGCGGGGTCAATAGAGATCCGGTAGGAAGAAAACCATGCAACAAGCACGTATTGCGACCAATCACATCTATCTTAACGTCGTCCGGGCGGGCCCGTCATCAGGCCCGCTTGTTATTCTGCTGCACGGCTTTCCCGAGTTTTGGTACGGATGGCGGCACCAAATCGAGCCGCTGGCTGGAGAAGGATTGCAGGTCTGGGCGCCAGACCAACGTGGGTACAATCTGAGTGACAAACCGAGAGGGATTGCGGCATACAATCTCGACCAGCTCGCGGCAGATGTGATTGGATTGATTGATGCCGCAGGGAGGACAACGGCGTTTCTTGTCGGCCATGACTGGGGTGCGGCGGTGGCATGGTATGTGGCCGCGCAATTCCCTGAGCGGTTGAACAAGCTCGTGATCCTCAATGTGCCGCACCCTTCGGTAATGCTCAAGACCGTACGCACTCGACCCAAGCAGATGCTCAAGAGTTGGTACATTGTCTTTTTTCAGATTCCACGGGCTCCCGAGCTATTAGCCCGGGCGGGTCATTGGCGGGCGCTGGTGGAGACAATGGAAAGAAGCAGCCGGCCGGGCTCTTTCACCGGAGCCGATTTCGAGCGCTACCGTGAGGCTTGGTCTCGACCGGAGGCGATGACATCCATGCTGAACTGGTATCGCGCGATCGTCCAAAAGCCGCCGCGACCGCTTCCAGACCCGCGCATTCATGTGCCGACTCTCATCATCTGGGGCGTGCATGATGTGGCGCTCAGTCAAGAGATGGCTCCGGCCAGCGCGCAATTATGCGACAAGGGCCGGCTCGAGCTCCTGGGAAGGGCAACGCATTGGGTGCAGCATGATGAGCCAGACAGGGTGAATGAGCTGATGATTCAGTTTCTGCGTGAGTAAGAGGGTCCATAATAGGAAGCGAACGCAAGCGCCGCAGATGTACGCATCTGCGGCGCTTTTCTTCATCGTCAGAAGAGTGATTACTAGGGTGGTGGGCTAGGCTGGAGGCAGGCGCGCCTTGCGGAGAGAGGTCTCTGTCGGGCGGGCTCTACTTGGTGGGTGGCGTATTGAGCAAGGGGCCCGGTCTCAGGTAGGGAGATGGGCTTGAAGGGAGGGGCATACGAGGACTGCTTCCTGCGTTCGTGAACGTTACTAGGGACGAGTAGTAAGCCGCACCACCGCTGCCGTCGGGGCCGGCCACGTATACCGTCCAGCTATACAGATGTCCGGTGGCAAAGCCGGTGGGGAGCGCGTTCAACGTGTAGCTTCCCACATAGCCGAGCGGCGCTGTGTACCAGTCAGGAGCAAAACTGGATGGCTCAAACAGTTCAAATATGTAGCTGTCGTTGGGGCTTGCCGCGCGCGGATACCACTGGAAAGTGATGGGGAGGGTAACGTCCGAACTGGGAACCGGAGCCGCCAAAGTCAGGTTGGCCAGATCGAAATCGCCGATGCCTACACCTTCTCCCGCAGTATAGTCGGTCAGTAACCGCGTTGTCCAGTTCCACAACCGTGTCGAGTCCCGCGGATTGGAATTCAAATACTCGATCTGGTATTTCTGTCCAGAGCCAAGACTGGGTACGTCTGTGAACTGATACAGGCCCTGAGTGTCGGTCGTGGTGGTCATGACCGTCGACCAAGCGGAGCCATTATAGAACCGCAGATTCAATGGGACGCCGGCAGTAGGGCTGCCCGCAACCGTGACGTGGCCGAACAAGCCCGAGCGAGCGCTGTTGTAGACAACTGGCAGGTAGATTTGGACGGATTGGGCTGCTTCGGCAGCTCGCGCGGAATACCGCCGGCCGGGACCAGGTAGATCGGTCAGAGCAAGAAGCGATAGAAGGAGCAGTGCTCCGGAGAAAGCCATGTACCCGGACTGAAGCATGCGTCGGCGATTTGCCATCGTTGGATTCTCTTCTTTCGGCCAACATCATACACTAGATCCCCGCGCATACCAAATCCCCGCCGTCGCGGGAGAGCGACAAGCGTCAGGAACCGATGCGGGCCTGCACTGCGGAGATGCGATCGCGGAGCTGCGCGAGCCGGGCTTGGGACTGTTCGATTCGCTCACGTTCTGCTCGGACGAACCGGGTATAAGGAGCAACGGCCTCTTTCATGCGGGTCACGGAATTTGACGCTTCGCTGTTGAACTGGGTCTCGAGCGCCTGCAACAGGCGTTCGCGGAGAGTCTGCGTCTTGTCCCTAAAGCGAGTCTTGGCCTGGTTGCGCTTGTAAGGGATAATGAAGAGGCCGACGATGGCGAGAGTGCTGGCGGCGAGAATGCCTGTAAAATCCAAGGCAGACGAAGCAATGACGGTCGTCACGAGCGTACCTAATCCGACCGCACCAACCTCGAGGAGCGCGACCTGGGCAACGGAAGATTCGACGTTCACGGCCAAGTCGTGAGCTTCCTGATCGCGATCATAGGTTTCGACGATGGTCTTGGCCGATTGCCCGACCGAATCGATCAGGGTGCGACGCCGGTTGTCGAGGGGAGTTATGTGTTCGCCGATGAGCGAGTCCGCGTAGCGGGCTTGCCGCTTTTGCATATAGTCCATGACCAACTGCCATTGACGCAAGTCCTTGTCGACGAGCCAATCGATCACTCGCTGCACCTTGCCTTCGATCTGCTGAGATACATCGGCTAACACTTGTCTCTCGAACTCGGCGCGTATCTTGTCGCCGCGCGCCAGCGCTGCGATGTTGGTGAGGCGGAGGGTGCGGTCGAAAAAGTCGAGGCCGCGCTCTTGCATGCGAAAGAGGATGTTATCAATCTCGGCGAGCCGCGGATCGAGCTCACTGCCGAGGTCGTGCTCATAACCGGAGATGACCGCCTCGACGGCTATGGCGGTCTCTTTATCGGCATTCAATTCCTCCGCCTGGGTTTGTGCGGCGGATTGTGCTTGCTCGACAACGTGCGCGGCGACGCCCAGAGGGCTGGCGAGCTTGAGGCGCCAGCGCGCGGCATCGTCGAGCGTGGTTTCAATATAGTGAGCGAGGGCGTCGACGCGGCTGGCCGCGCGCAGCTGAGCGCTTTTCTCCGGACTGCGCTCCGTGTATGACTGCTCGGCCAAGCGCGCCGAAACGGCATAGAACTCGGGGGAGCTTCCTAGCACTTGATCGGCGTATCTCTGAACAAAGGTCTGGACCTCAGCCAACTCCGCCTCGTTCTGAAGGATATCCACTTTGTTCAAGATCATCACGACCTTTTTGTCCCAGGCACGGATGGTCGCGAGGAACTGGCGCTCGCTCTCGGTCATGGGCCGGTCGGCCGAAGTCACAAAAAGGACGAGGTCGCTGCGCGGCACAAAGTCGCTGGTCAAGCGCTCGTGATGGCGGATAACGGCGTTCGTACCGGGGGTGTCGACGATGTTGATTTCTTTCAGCAAGCCCAACGGATAGGTCACGAGGGCCAAATCGTCCCCGGCTGCCTGCGCATTGATCCGGTCTCCCCATTTTACCAAAGTCACCTTGGAGGTGGTCGGGGTAACACCCTCGGGAAGGACGCGTTCGCCGAGCAAGGCGTTCACCAATGCGGACTTGCCGGCGTTGAACTCGCCGACGACGACGAGGAGAAATAGCTCGTCCAATTGCAGCGTCGCTTGCTGGAGGGTGTCAAGGTCCTGGCGCGGCAGGTCAAGATCGGCAAGCGCCAGCCGAATATCGGCGAGAGTTTGTCTCTCCTCACGGAGGAGTTGAGCCTGTGCATCGGTGAGAAGGCGGTGGAGGATCGGTGTCTTGTCCGTAATCATAGGTCGCGACAAATCCATCTCTTTCTACTTTAGTCGATTCCCAGTTAAGGCCGATCCAGTATAGCATATCAGGGGCGCCAAAAGCAATTCAGATTTGAAGGGAGGTGCCTGTCAGCATTTTGTACCCCCTCGGATCATATGGATCATATGGATGAAATGGCCTACATGGATCCGACAGCGCCGTTCGCGAAACGGCAGCCCAGTGGCGTTGACCACCCGTAAGGGTAGGCCGCCCGCTACCCACAATGGCGGGGCTTGCAACTGCCCAATCTCGCCTCAAATCCTATCATCCTGGGTATGGACGTGCAATCATCTTATCGCTATAATTTATCTAGCGTAGAATAAACGACATATTTTTCGCCTCGCGCGAATACTCCTCAGGAAGAAAAGCCGATCTGCTGTTAACTCGACTAGGCCAATTTGATGCCCAAAATGAGTTTCAAGCGTCGGCTTTTTGTTTAGAATCATGAACAGCATTCGCCCCCAATCCATGATCATAACCCTGTACGGGGACTATATCCGGCATGTCGGCGGCAGCATCTGGATAGGCAGCCTTATCCGTCTCCTTGGCTATTTCGGGCTGTCACAGCAGGCCGTCCGGTCGACCGTTTCTCGGATGACCCGCCGTGGGATGCTCCGGATCGATCGGGTCGGCACCCGCAGCTATTATTCCTTGACCGACAAGAGCTCCAGGATGATGGAAGAGGGCGCGGCTCGCATTTTCCATTTTCACTCTCCGCGGGACGCATGGGATGGGCAGTGGCATCTGGTGACGTACTCGGTCCCCGAGAACGAACGGGAAGCTCGCGACCGCTTTCGCCAAGAACTCGAGTGGATGGGATTCGGCATGCTGACCAACGCGCTCTGGATCTCGCCACACGATTATCGGCGCGAGATCGAGCAATTGGCGGAAGGGCTCGGGCTGCGCGCTCGCGTCGAATTGTTCACGGCACGTCACGACGGCTTTGCCGACGCCGCGATGATTGTGGCCCGCTGTTGGAATCTGGCGGCGATCAACTCTCGTTACATCGCCTTTGTCGAAAAACACAAGCCGGAGTACGAGGAGTACTGTCGCCGTCTGGAATTGGGCACCGACCTGGAGCCGAGCGAGTACTTTGTCCGGCGCTTTAACCTCATCCACGAATACCGCCGTTTTCCCTACATCGATCCAGAGTTGCCGGCAGAACTGCTGCCGACCGACTGGCGCGGAACTGAAGCCGCGGCCTTGTTTCGCCATTACCACGACCAGCTGGCGAGCAAAGCCAACGCGTTCTTTTATTCGGTCTACGAGCAACCACGCGGGTTTTCCGTTCCTCACACGGTGAGGACGAGCGAACCAGTTTCGAACACACCCGCCCGAGTGTATTGAATCCAAACAGGGAGGTTTGAAGATGGCGCTGGACTGGCTGCCGCGAGAAAACGGCCTGAAGGACCATGATCTGTGGGGAAATGAATTTTTCGGCACGGAAGCACCCTGTATCATTTACGAGAATCGACCCATTGTGAATCCTGAAGGGAAGCCCGTCGAAGGGGTATATTCCGCTTGGATCACGCTGAACAATCCTGCGCAGTACAATTCCTACACGACCAAGATGGTCAAAGGAGTGATCGCCGGTTTAAACAAGGCGAGCATGGACCGCAACGTCGTCGCGGTAGTCCTTACCGGCGCCGGAGACAAGGCATTTTGCACGGGCGGAAATACAAAAGAATACGCCGAGTACTATTCCAAGCGTCCCCAAGAGTACGGCTTGTACATGGATCTTTTTAACACCATGGTCGATGGTCTTTTGAATTGCAAGAAACCGGTGATTAGCCGGGTCAACGGAATGCGCGTCGCGGGCGGCCAGGAAGTGGGCATGGCCTGCGACATCAGTCTTTCCTCTGACATGGCCGTGTACGGGCAGGCAGGGCCCCGTCACGGCAGCGCCCCGGTGGGTGGTGCGACCGACTTTTTGCCTTGGGCGCTGGGGATTGAAGATGCCATGTGGAACTGCATTTCTTGCGAACTGTGGAGCGCCTACAAGATGAAGTACAAGGGACTGCTGAGCAAGGTGGTCCCGGTCCTCAAAGCGGACGGCAAGTGGCTGCGCAATCCCCAAGTCATTACGGAAGATTACATTCGCGACGGCGAGATCGTCTATGGCGAATTCAAGACGGGTCCCGAGGCCGCTCGGGCACGCGACTTGGCCAAGTCAGCCAAGACGGATTTCGAGCTCCTGGACAAGGCCGTGAACGATATCCTCTGGACATTCACGAACCTCTTCCCGAATTGTCTCCAGGTCTCTATTGAGGGCATTCGCCAGAAGAAGAAATTCTTCTGGGATATCAGCAAGACGGCGAACCGGCATTGGCTGGCAGTGAATATGAACAGCGAGGCTTTCGCAGGCTTTAACGCCTTTAATACCAAAAAGATCACCGGCAAGGACCAGATCGATTTCATCAAATTCCGAGAGATGATGGCGGCCGGCCATGCCATGGACGACGAGTTGTTCGAAGCCGTGCTCGGCCAACCGAAGTAAAATGAGAAAAAAGCTTCAGGAGGGGTGTATGGACTTGGAAGGGAAGAGCGCGATTGTGACTGGTGCGAGCCTCGGGATCGGAAGCGCTATCGCTCTCGATCTGGCGAAGAATGGCGCGAATGTTGCGATCAACTATCGCAAGCATGACACCGAGGCCAAGGCGATTTGCGACGAAATCGGCAAGATGGGGCGAAAGGGCCTGGCCATCCGGGCGGACGTGGCGAATTTCAAGGATGCTCAGGCGATGGTTGAGGCAGTCGTCAAGGAATTCGGCCGCGTGGACATTCTCGTCAACAATGCCGGGGTGAACCGAGATGCGGTCATCTGGAAGATGACGGAAGAACAATGGGACGAGGCGATCGCCATCAATCTGAAGGGGTACTTTAACTATATCCGCGGGGTGGCACCGCTCTTTAAGGAGCAGGCCAGCGGCAAGATTGTGAACGTCACCTCCATTAATGGCTTGCGCGGCAAGTTCGGGCAATCGAATTATACCGCGGCCAAAGCGGGCATCATCGGCTTGACAAAGACGGTCGCGCGAGAACTGGCGAAATTCAACGTGAACTGCAATGCCGTCGCGCCGGGCTTGATCGAGACGGAAATGATGAAACAAGCCCCCGAGGATGTCAAGCAAAAGGCGCTTGCCGAAATCGTGCTCGGCCGACTGGGAATGCCGGAAGAGGTCGCCTGGGTTGTGACCTTCCTCTGCACCGAAAAGGCGCGACACATCACGGGCGAAGTGATCAAGGTCGACGGGGGACAGTACATCTAGTCCAGCGGTCCCGCAGTCGGATGGTTTAGGAATCTGGTAGTCGATTAACCCATTGAATGGAGGATGCGGATGAAGGAAGCGGTCATTGTCGATGCACTACGGACGCCGGTCGGGCGCTACGGCGGAATCCTGAAAGACGTGCGCTCGGATGATCTGGCAGCTCTGTGCATCGGCGAGATTCTCAAGCGGAATCACCTGGACGCGAACCTGGTGGAAGACGTTGTATTCGGGTGCACGAACCAGGCGGGTGAGGATAACCGGAACGTAGCACGTATGGCGCTCTTGCTTGCCGGAATGCCCGTCACGGTGGGCGGTCAAACGATCAACCGGCTGTGCGGCTCGGGGCTCAACGCCGTGAACAGCGCCGCGCAGGCGATTAAGGTTGGCGAAGGCGATGTATTCATTGCCGGCGGAACCGAGTCGATGACGCGTGCGCCCTTTGTCTTTTCGAAAGCGGATGCCCCATTTCCACGCGACGTCAAGGTTTTTGATTCGACCATCGGTTGGCGGTTCACGAATCCCAAGATGGTGGAGAAATACCCGCCGTTGGGCATGGGCGAGACGGCAGAAAACGTGGCCGAAAAGTATCGCATCACGCGCGAGGAGCAGGACGAGTTTTCGTTCAAGACCCAGAAAAAGTGGGGCGCTGCGCATGCCGCCGGCAAATTCAACGACGAGCTCGTGAACGTCGTGATCCCGCAGAGAAAAGGCGATCCGATCGTCGTGAGCAAGGACGAGCATCCGCGACCGGAAACGACGATGGAGCAGTTGGCTAAGCTTCAGCCCGCTTTCAAAAAGGGGGGCACGGTGACTGCGGGCAACTCTAGCGGCATCAACGACGGGGCGGCCGCAGTCCTCTTGATGGAATCCAAGACGGCGGAGCGCCTCGGCTACAAGCCGCTGGCGCGCGTTGTCGCAAGCGCGGTCGCGGGCGTGGACCCCTCTTACATGGGTCTGGGTCCAATCCCGGCCACTCGCAAGGCGTTGCAGCGCGCCGGTCTCTCGATCAAGGATATCGATCTAATCGAGCTGAATGAAGCCTTTGCGGCTCAGGCCATCCCGTGCATGCGCGAACTGGAAATGGACCCCGCGAAGGTGAATGTGAACGGCGGCGCGATTGCGATCGGTCACCCGCTGGGCTCGACGGGCGCTCGCATCTTGAGTACCCTCATACACGAGATGAAGCGCCAGGGCTCGCACTATGGTCTCGTGACCATGTGCATCGGCGTCGGCCAGGGCATCGCGACGATTGTGGAGCGGGTGTAAGACAGGGCTGCGGTAGGGGCGACCGGCCGGTCGCCTCTACATTACGATGGACAATTTTCGGGGGTAAAACTATGGCAACCGTGTCTGTGCAGAACCAGAACGGGGTCACCCGCATTGAGCTGAACAAGCCCCCACTGAACGTCATCGATATTGCGATGATGGAAGAGTTGGAGGCCGCACTGAGGTCAGCCCGGGGCGATCGTGCGACCAAAGTCGTGCTCCTCGCGGCGCAGGGCAAGGCCTTTTCCGCCGGCGTCGACGTGGCCGACCACACAGCCGAACGTGTCGACGCCATGATCAAGAAATTTGACAATATCTTTCGCACGATGTGGTCGATTGAGCAGCCGGTCGTTGCGGCGGTCCAGGGAGCCGCTCTCGGCGGCGGTTGTGAGCTTGCGATCGGTTGCGATTTCATCATTGCGAGCGAAAAGGCCAAGTTCGGGCAGCCTGAAATCAAGGTGGGGGTTTTCCCGCCGATTGCGGCGCTCTTGCTGCCGCGTCTCATCGGCCGAAAAAAGGCGGCGGAGCTCGTCATGACCGGCGAGGCCATCGATGCCCGCGAGGCCGAACGGATCGGCCTCGTGAATCAAGTCGTTCCGCCCGAGTCTTTCAGTGGCGCCGTCGATGCGTTTGTGGGCAAACTGACGGCACTGAGCGGTATTGTGCTCCAGCATGCCAAGCAAGCCATGCGACTGGGAGAGAACCCCGGGTTGGATGCCGCCCTCTCTGATATTGAGCGATTCTATCTATACGAACTGATGCGTACGGAAGATGCACTCGAAGGGGTGAACGCTTTTATGGAAAAGCGCAACCCCGTGTGGAAAGAAAAGTAGAATCAATGAGCCAATGATCCAATGGATTGAGAATTGAACAAATACCACATGACGAATGCGTGATCGGAAGCAAGCTTTTTGGGCATTGGCTCATTTGGAATTTGTCATTCAAGATTGGCTCATTGGTTAAGTGGCTCATTGACTTGGTGATTCATGCGTCGGAAACAAATGGTCAAGGAAAGGCCAGGGAGGATCACCAGGTGCCCGTTCCGATAGCGGAAAGAATGGTCTCCTCCTGTCCGGCGAATGAGCGTAGCGTAGCGATTGCCGACGCCTGAGGAGGTTCGGATGCAAGTCCTGGAAGGCTGGCAAGATAGGTCACTTGACCAAGTGATCGGTCTTTGCCGTGAGTTCGTCGAAGATGGTGATTTCCCCACCGTTCGCCGCTGGCGCGAGGCCGGCGGCAAGGTGCTGGGCCACTTTCAGGTCTACTTTCCAGAAGAACTGGCGCATGCCGCCGGCATGCTGCCGGTCAAAGTGCGCGGCGCCGCCATCGACCGCAAACGGGCCGATGCCTATTTCGGTTCATACCTTTGCTCGATTATCCGCAGTTCGCTCGACTTGGCCCTTACCGGGACCGTCCAGCTGGACATGTTTGTCACCCACCCTATTTGTGACGTGGCCCGCAACCTTGCGGGCGTCTGGTCGCGGAACTTTGCCTATCCTTCGCAAATCCTCTATCTGCCCCAGAATGCCAACTCTGCCTACTCCGCGCAGTACCTGCGCGACGAATATGCACGTGTCCTAAGAACGATCGAACAGGTCGCCGACAGGCAAGTCTCGGAAGATGACCTGCGGCGCTCTATCACCGTTTTCAACGAGAACCGCCGCCTGCTCCATCGGATCTATGCGATCAAGCGACAGACGCCTTGGCTCTTGTCCGTCGACGAAGCCTACGTGCTGGTCTCTATCGGCGGGATGATTCCACGCGAGGAGCACAATGCGCTGCTGACGGCCGTAATCCCGATGATCGAGGCGCGCGCGGGGAAAAAACAGGACAAGATCCGCGTCGTTTTTGAGGGCGGGTTCTGCGAGCAGCCGCCGCTCGACCTCCTCCGGGTGATCGGGCAGTCATGCTATGTGGTAGACGACGATCTCCTGATCGGCTTGCGATGGCTGCTTCAAGATGTGCCGACGACGGGCGACCCGCTGATGAATCTTGCCGATGCCTATCTCAACGACTCTTCTTACAGCCCGGTTCAGCACGATCTCCGCAAGCCCAAGGAGAAAATGCTTCTCGACCGAATGAAGAATGCAGAAGCCAGCGCGGCCATCATCACCGCGGCCAAGATGTGCGAGCCGGGGCTGGAAGAGCAAGTGGCCTATAGTAAAAAGCTGGACGAGCTGAATATTCCGTACTTTATCAGCGAGTTTGAGGAAAAAATGACGGGATTTGACCACATGCAGATCCAGCTCGAGACGTTCGTAGAGAACATTCTCTTCGAGTGAACGGAGCGTATATATGACCCCAGATAAGAAAGCCGGACAGGAGTCGATCGTCGGACGAGGATCGCGAGAGGGCGCACGCCTGTTCCGTGAGTGGTTCCAGCGGCTATCCGGCGCAGCCGAACGCGGCGAGCCGACCGCCTATGTATTCGTGATGGGAAGTATCGCCGAGGTCTTGAACGCTTTCGGTTTCAACCTGGTCTTTCCCGAAATCAGCTCACTCCAGACGGCCGTACGGCGCGTCGCGCACGAGTACCTGACGGTGGCGGAGGACTATGGGTATTCACCCGACGTCTGTGGATACGTCAAGGCGGATGTGGGAGTGCAACTCCGGAACGGCGAGCACCCTATGGGGCGGATTCCGAAACCGACGCTCTCTATTCTCACCAACGCCTGCAACACCTATGTGAAGTGGGGCGAGATCTGGGAGCGCTGGTATGGGAATGCGACCTTTGCCCTCGATTCCCCGGGCGCACGGAGCGCGAACCTGCACACGCAGCCGGGTGATCAGGATTTTGAGAACGACCGCAAGTACGTCGAATTCCAGCTACGCGAACTGATTACGTTGTGCGAGCAGTTGACGGGCACCCAATTCGATATTGACAAGCTCCGGGAGACCATGCAGTACACCAACGACATGAGCGCGGCGTGGAAGCGAGTGCTGGAGCTCAATCGGTCGGCGCCAGCTCCTTTCAATGCGCTTAACGAAGGGACGGTCTATCTCGGGGTTGCGAACGCTCTGCGCGGCAAGAAAGAGGGAAGCGAGTTCTTCCGCGACCTGGTCGAGGAAATGGAGTTCAAGTCCAGGAACCGGATCGGGACTCTGACCGAAGAGAAGTATCGGCTGACCTTTGTCGGCGTCCCATGCTATCCGATCTTTCGCCGCTTTTACGACCTCTTTGCTGAATGGGGCGGCACGTTCGTAAACTCGACCTACTTGAAATTCGCCAGCGGCGGCCTCAACCTGGGTTACCAGTACGACCTCAACCGGCCGTTAGAAAGCCTGGCGGAAGGCACACTGCTAAGCCTTCGCCATGCCATGGATTCCATGTTCTTCCAGAACCAAGACCTGGTGGACGAAGTGGACGAGTTTCACGTCGACGGGATCGTCTACCACCCGATCAAGTCTTGTCGGACGGTTTCGACAGGTTTGGCAGACAACCGGCGCGCGGTCATGGCCGCGCGAGACATTGCAACGCTTTTTATCGAATCCGATATGATGGACAAGCGCGTAGTCTCGGAAGCCCAGATGAAGAACCGCATTGATGCCTTCTTTGAAGGGCTGGCTACCCGCAAGTTACACGCAGCGGCGGCGGCCTGATGACATTCAGACGTCCGGAGTAACCGAGAACTCTGGAAGTCGAGGGCCGCTGGTGGAGGATTTCTGATGGCATACGCAGCAGGAGTTGACGTCGGGTCAACTCAGACCAAAGCAGTTATTGTGGACGAGGATCAGCGGATCGTCGGCCGCACGATTATAGATACGGGCGCAAACGTCGTGACCGCGGCGGAAAAGGCCTTTCAGGCCGCGTTGAAGGAAAGCAGCATTCCTGAGCTTGAGGTCCAGTACGTCGTGGGCACGGGCTATGGCCGCTACAAGGTCACGTTTGGCAATAGCCAGGTGACGGAGATCAGCTGCCATGCGCGCGGCGCCGTTCACCTGTTCCCCGGGACGCGCACCGTCCTCGACATGGGTGGGCAGGATACGAAAGCGATCCGGGTGCGGCCAAACGGCGAAGTGATCGACTTTTCAATGAATGACAAGTGTGCCGCCGGAACGGGCCGCTTCTTGCAGGCCGCCGCCTATGCACTGGAAATTCCGCTCGCGGAGTTGGGACCGACCGCGCTGCGGGCAGAAAAGGCTGTTCCGATCACGACGACTTGCACGGTCTTTGCCGAGTCCGAAGTGCTATCCTGGCTGGGGCGAGGCAAAAAGATCGACGAAATACTCCTCGGGGTGCATCGCTCGATCGGCACGCGCTCAATGGCGCTCCTGCGCCGCGTGGGTATCGAGGAAGAAGTGACCTTTACCGGCGGCGTGACGCGCAACCGGGGCATGGTTGAGGTCATCAACCAGATGCTCGGGTTCAAGGTCAACGTGAGCGAGGAGTCGCATCTGATGGGGGCGCTCGGAGCAGCGCTGTTTGCTCTGGACCGGATCATGAACAGCCGCGTCCCCGTCAGCACCAGGGAAGAGGTGTCGTGATGTATACCGCAGGGATTGACGTGGGGTCCACATATACGAAATCGGTGATTTTCAGCGACGAAGGGCGAGTCGTCGGACGCGCGATGGTCAACACGGGCTTTCGGCTGGGCGATGCCGCTCTGCGCTCTTATCGGCAGGCCATCGCACAAGCGGGACTGCCGGAGCACCTCGTCAGCTATATTGTCAGTACGGGATACGGTCGTTACCAGGTGCCTTTTCGTGATATCCAGGTAACCGATTTGAGTGCGCAGGCGCGCGGGGCGACCTTTTTCTTCCCGAATACAAAGACGGTCCTCGACGTCGGGGGTCAGACGATGAAGGCGAGTCGCCTGGACAACGGCCGGGTGCGCTCCTTCCGCCTGAATGACAAATGCGCGGCGGGAACTGGCGCTTTTCTTGAAAAGACCGCGCGTTATATGAACTACAAGATCGAGGAAATCGGCCCGCTGGTTGCGACCTCGAAAGAACCGGTGACGATTTCGAGTGTATGTGCCGTCTTTGCAGAGTCGGAAGTCATCAACCATGTTTCGGCCGGCGCCACCCCTGCAGACATTATGCACGGCGCGATGGTGTCTCTAGTCGATCGTTCGGTGCAGCTCATGAAGCGTGTGCAGATGGAGCCCGAGTTCACGGTCGTCGGCGGTATCCTCCGGTTCGAAACGATGGTGCGCGTCGTGAGCGACCACCTGAACTCGCCGGTGAATGTACCGCCCGGCGATCTTGTCCAATACACGGCGGCGGTGGGCGCGGCCATTATGGGTCAACAGCGTCTCAAGAAACTGCGCGAGGCGGGTGCGCTCAAACAAGCGGCCTAGTTTTGCCCCGCCGCTTGTTCCTCCCGAACCAGGTTCGTCGCGGGAGGGCAGGCGGCCAGAGGTAAATCTTATGACGCCAGCACTAACGCAGGAAGAAATCGCAAAGCTCGAAAAAGAACTGATTGCCCAGGGATGGACGCGGCAGTTTACGACCTTTCCTAATCGATTGCAGGAGTATATTGAGCTCTATGAAGAGGCAGGGCTGGAAGTGAGGGTAGAGCCGTGGGCGTTGACTCTGGATGAGGATCCCTCGTGCAGTTCATGTGCCCTGACCGGATTGATGCGGACCATATTCACTCGGAAAAAAGAGTCGCAGGACACCAGCCATCTTAACTAGACCGCGGGCTGGTGAAGAGAGACGATGGTGTCAAGTCGTCTAGCCCCAACCTCTCATCCCTTTGCTCCGGAGCCAAGACCTGACGGGGGGAGAGGATCGGTTGCCTTCTCACGGTAGAGGGGGCAAGTCGTTTGTTGCAGGTGATCATGGAGCCTCTGCTGAGCTTGACGTGGAACGATTCGCGCAGTACGGCGCGCGGCTATCTCGTAATCGATACGCTCATTCGCGGTGTTGCGGGCGGCGGCTGCCGTATGCGCGCGGGCTGTTCGTTGGACGAAGTCACGCGGCTCGCCGAAAGTATGAGCAGCAAGTTCGCGCTCTTTGACGTTCCCATCGGGGGCGCCAAAGCAGGCGTGGATTATGATCCGGGCGCCGCCGATGCGGATGAGGTCTTGATCCGCTTTTTCTCTGCCATTACACCTTATCTGCGAGATTCCTACATCACCGGCCCGGACATGGGCACGAACGAAGACCAAATTCTGAGCACGCTCCGCCGTCTCGGCATCCCCAGCCCAGGGCATGCAGCCATCGCACGATGGGGACTCAAGCCAGAGACGGAGGAGGCTTTGAACCGCGCCCTCGCGCTGCAAGTCGACGGCATCCCACTGGATGGTTTTCTGGCGGGCTACGGGGTTGCGGTGTGCGCACAAGAAGCGCTTGCCCGGCGGGGGATCCCGATACGCCAAGCCCGCATCGCTTTGCAGGGTTTCGGGAGCGTCGGCGGCGCGGCGGCCAAGTATCTCGAAAAAGAGGGTGCCACCATCGTCGCGATTGCAGATATCAAAGGGACGGTGGCATGCCGCGAGGGGTTGGCAGTCGAGCAGCTGCTCAAGGCCCGCAACGCGTTTGGAGTCGTAGACCGAACTCAGTTGTCCGACCATTGCGTTCTTCTGGACGATCGCGGGTGGATTACGGAGCCGAGCGACGTTCTCATTCCAGCAGCGGTGACCGATGCCATTGATGCTGCCAAAGTGGAATGGGTCCGCTCGGCGATTATCGTCGAGGGAGCAACTCTGCCATTGACGGCGCAGGCGGAGGAGATGCTGCACCGACGCGGGGTCACGGTGATTCCCGATTTCTTGGCAAATTCCGCATTTGCGTATATTCTGGGGGCGCTTTTGCTCGGCGACGTTGGGCCGGACCTGGACGCGATCATGGCTCTGGCGGCCGCCCGCCTGCGCGAACGAGTTCACCGTGTTCTGGACGGAGCCGAGCGAGGTGTTCTACCGCGCGAGCAGGTCGTTGCCATGTCCCGCGGGAACATGGTCCGCCTCGGCGCGACGCCGGTGCGCCCGCCCAGAAGTCCGCAGGTGCAGATTACGAGCATGCTGCCGGACACCATCGGCGATCAGCTGATGGTCTGCCTGGGCTACGATTATGCGAACGACTCGCCAGAAGCCCGTGCCGAAAAGGAGCGCTCGTTCGGGTCGGGATGCGTTGCCAAGCGCGCATATTGCGCGGCGACGATGCCGGATGGATTCAAGGTCAAGTTGGCCTACGACGAAGCGGGGCATGCGGTGGGGCAGATCGAGTATTTGCCGATCGAGATCGCCCTCAACCGCGTGACGGGGCGCGGGCTAACCTTCATCGATTGCGTTTGGGTTCCCACGGCCAATCAGCGGCAGGGGATTGGGACGGCGCTCCTGAATGCCTGCGTCGAAGATGCCAAGACGAAACACAAGGGGATTGCGGTCCTGGCCTATGAAGGCATCGACTACATGCCCGCAGGCTTTTTCCTGAAACGGGGCTTTGAAGTGGTGGAGCAGGAAGGGCCATGTAATCTGCTATGGAAGCATTGGACGGCAGCGGAAGCCCCCCGCTTTATCCAGCGTCGCTACAAGCCCAAGTTGATCAAGGGCTCTGTCGTCATCGACCTGTTCTGGAATGGACAGTGCCCGTATTCGGGCCGGATGCTGGACCGAGTGCGTCGAGTCGCCCGTGAGATGCAGGACCGCGTTGTCTTGAATGAAACCGAGACGAACAGCCGGGCCCGCGTCAGGCGCTACGGTCTGGCCGACGGCTTTTTCGTGAACGGCAAGATGGTCGCCTGGTACTCGCAGAGCGAGGAGGAAATCAGGCGAGCGATTGAGAACGCGTTGGGAAGATAGTATACAGACCTGGAGGATGCACATGAGTGTGAGTATTGATCTCACGGGCAAGAGCGCGATCGTGACGGGCAGCGGGCGCGGGATCGGACGCGAGACGGCGCTGTTGCTGGCCAAGGCAGGGGCTTGTCTGACGATTGCCGACGTGGACGAAACCACTGCGGCCGGCGTTGCGCAGGAGATCCGCGCCATGGGAGGCGCGGCGGCCCATGTGCGCACCGACATCACTTCTGCGGAGGATGCCAAAAAGATGGTGCGCGCCGCGATCGACGCGCACGGGCGAGTAGACATTTTGGTGAACAATGCGGCGCGGTGGACGACCAAGCTTTTCAAGGATATTACGCCAGAGGAATATGACGTCGATATTCGCGTCACGCTGTACGGTACTCTGAACGCCTCCCGCGCGGTCCTGGACCCGATGATGGAGCAGAAATACGGGCGTATCGTGAACTTGATCTCGGACGCCGGGCGGATCGGCGAGCCGTATCTTTCGATCTACTCGGCGGCCAAAGGCGGCGTGGCCGCCTTTACCAAGGCGCTTGCAAAGGAAGTGGGGCGCTATAGCATCACGGTGAATGGCGTCGCCCCCGGCGTCACGCATACGCCCGGTGCACAGGGCTTTATCGATTCGGCGGGCGGTGATGAAAAGCTGGCCCGGGCCTATCCCTTGCGGCGGCTGGGGCAACCCATCGACATTGCCAATGCGATCCTGTTTCTGGCCTCCGATTTGTCAAGCTACATGACGGGGCAGATCTTTAGCGTCGACGGCGGTTACAGTACTCCTGGCTAGAGCCGTGGATGCCCCGAAATGATCATCGACTTTCATGTCCACATGGCGCGGTACGAGCATATGCATCCCTGGGTGATCGCGTGGGAAGAGGCGAATCTACCGGAGGGCGAACGTGCGCATGCCAAGGAGAACCTCCACGCGATCCTGGACAGCCCGACATCCCTCGAGCAGAAACTCCTCGACGCGCACGGCCTCGACTATGCCGTGTGCCTGGCCGAAGAGAGCCCAATCACGACAGGAATATGCCCGAATGACTTTGTGGCAGAGATCTGTAGGGGAAGCAAGCGACTCATCCCCTTTTGCAGCGTCAATATCTACTTGTATGCGAATCCCGCGCAAGAGCTGGAGCGGCTGGTGACTCAGGAGGGCTTTCGCGGCCTGAAGCTGTATCCCGTCTATCATCACTTTTGGACCAACGATCGCGAGCTTTACCCAATGTACGCGGTCGCGCAGGAACTGGGGATTCCGGTGATGGTGCATACGGGCTCTTCGATCTTTCGCGGGGCCAAGTTGAAATACGGAGATCCACTGCCGCTGGACGATGTGGCAGTGGATTTCCCCAAGCTCAAGATCGTAATGGCGCATAGTGGGAGAGGCTTTTGGTATGATCGGGCATTTTTCCTTGCCCGGCTGCATGAGAACGTTTATATGGAAATTGCAGGGCTACCTCCCCAGAGACTGCTCGACTATTTTCCCGAGTTCGAGCGAAACGCCGACAAGATCATTTTTGGCTCGGACTGGCCGGGCATGCCGAACATCGCACAGAACATCAAGACCATTCGGAGCCTGCCGCTCAAAGAGAGTACCAAGGACAAGATCCTTGGCGAGAACGCCGCGCGGGTACTGGGGATCCTTTGAGGCAATGAGTTAAACAAGACGGGAGATAATCCATGGCGAAGCAGCTAATGTCCGGCGATCAGGCAATTGCCCGTGGAGTGTGGGAAGCAGGGGTGATGTTTGCGACCAGCTATCCTGGCACACCGGCCACCGAGATTCTCGAAAGCCTGTCGCATTATCCGGAGGTGCAGGCGCAGTGGGCGGTCAACGAAAAAGTGGCCTTTGACGAGGCCATGGGAGCTGCGATTGCCGGCGTGCGTGCTTTTGTATCGGTGAAGCATGTTGGGTTGAACGTCGCGGCGGATTCGTTTATGGTGTTTCCGTATGCGGGGACGAATGCCGGCTTTGTCGTGCTCACGGCAGATGATCCCGGGACCCACAGCTCACAAAACGAACAGGACAACCGGTATTTTGCCAAGTTTGGCAAAGTGCCTCTCCTCGAGCCGTCCGACACACAGGAGGCGAAGGAGTATGTCAAGCTCGCCTTTCAGGTGAGCGAACAGTTCGAGACGCCGACGATGCTTCGCATTACGATGCGCCTGGCTCATACCAAAGGGATGGTGGAGTTGGGCGAACGGGTGACCGCGGCGAAAAAACCCTTTGTCAAGGACAATATCAAGTGGGTCGTGCCTCCCTTTGCCAAGTTGCACCGCGCCCCTCTCGAAAGCAAGATGCGGGCGATTGAACAGTACGCAGAAACATTCCCGGAGAATCGGATTGAAAAAGGGACCGGCGGGGTGGACTATGGCGTGATCACGAGCGGGGTCATTTTCCAGTATGCCCGCGAGGTACTGCCTGAGCCTGACTTTTTCAAACTCGGCATGACCTTCCCGCTTCCTAAACAGAGGATTCTGGACTTTTGCCAAGCCTACAAAAAGGTCTATGTCATCGAAGAGGGCGAGCCTTTTCTCGAAGAGCAGATGCGGTACTGGGGCGTCCAGAATATCGTGGGTAAGGAATTGTTCACGAACGTCGGCGAGTTGCTACCGGAGTTGATTGCCGAGCAGATGCGCGGGACCAAGGCACCAGGTGACTATTCTAAAGAGATTTCCATTCCGGCGCGGCCGCCGATGCTGTGCATCGGATGCCCACACCGAGGCACCTTTACCTCTTTGAACCGCATCCCGGGCATCACCGTCACCGGGGATATCGGCTGCTATACACTGGGGGGCCTGCCGCCTTACAACACCATGAACACTTCGTTCGAAATGGGCGGCTCGATCGCCCACGCGTTTGGATTTGAAAGAGCGGGCGAGCCGAAGACGATTGCGATCATTGGCGACTCGACTTTTCTGCACAGTGGGATTGCGCCCCTGATGGATGCGGTCTATAACCGCGGCAAGACGACGGTCGTGATTGTGGACAATCGGACGACCGGGATGACAGGGCAGGAGAACCACGCAGGCACGGGCAAGGATATCCACGGGAACCCGGCGAAAAAGATCGACTACGAAGCGTTGTGCCGGGCAATGGGGGTTGAGTTCGTTCGCCATGCGAATGCTTACCGTCCGAAAGAGGTGGAAGCGGCGGTGCGCCAAGCCCTCAAATTCGATGGGCCGGCCGTCGTGATTTCGGAAGGCCCGTGTGTCCTGACCCCCGAGGAAAAGGCCAAGCCAAAAGTGGCCTTTACCGTGGTGGCGGAAGAGTGCATCGCCTGTGGTCTTTGCTTCCACACCGGCTGCCCCGCCATTCTGGAGAGTCAAGAGACCTATCGCGCGAGCGAGCACCAAAAAGCAAAGTCCAAAGCGATCATCGACCCCATCATTTGCGTCGGCTGTACGCTGTGTGCCGCGGTCTGTCCTCCGGAGTGCATCGTGCGAGTGGATGGGCAGCCTTGGGGGGCATAGCAAAGGTGGAAGGCGGAAGATCAAGTTGGTCGAATAGTTGGATAGGTACAGGTGCATGGTTGGTAGATCCGAGAGGGCCGCAGAAGGTGTAGCCGAGTGGGCTGGCGATGGTAAGTCGAATAATGAGCGAGTCGCGGAGCAGATGACTGAAGGGGTCAAGCCGGAGATTCGCCGGCATCTGGAGAACGACCCGTTTGCCAAATCGCTCGGGATTGAACTGGTTGAGATCCATGAGGGATACGCGAAATGCGCGATGACCGTGCGGCCCGAGATGGTCAACGCGCACGGAAGCGCGCACGGAGGCGCCCTCTTTTCTTTGGCCGACTTTGCTTTCGCCGTGGCTTGCAACTCACACGGTCGTGTGGCCGTGGCGCTTGAGGTCAAGATCAATTATCTCGAAGCGGTCTTGCCGGGGACTCGCTTGATCGCCGAGGCCAAGGAAGAGGCCCTGGGCGGGCGCATCGGTCTTTACCATCTGACGGTGACCGAGGAGAGCGGCAAGATCGTCGCCTCGTGTCACGCAACGGCTTATCGAAAGAAGGACTGGTTCGTAGACAAGTGAAATAGCGGAGCAGATTATGACGCACAATCTAGTCTTTGCCGGGGTCGGGGGACAAGGGGTTGTACTGGCAAGTGAAGTACTCGCGCTCGTGGCAGCCGCGGAAGGCTATGAAGTCAAGCAGGGAGAAGTCCACGGCGCTGCCCAGCGCGGGGGGGCGGTCATCAGCCATATCCGGTTTGGAGACCGCGTCTATTCGCCATTGAACCTGCGCGGCCAAGCGGACGTTATGCTGGCCTTTGAAAAACTCGAAGCGGTACGGAACGCCCATTATTTGAAGGAGGGCGGCGTCATCATTATCAACGATCACAGGATCGAGCCGACTTATCTCAACACCAGCGTGAAATACCCGGATGATCCGATTGGGTTCTTGAAGACCAAGCCCTATCAGGTCAAGGTCCTGAAAGCCACCGAAGCGGCGCGCGCGATCGGAAACGAGCGAGTCGCGAGTCTGATGATGCTCGGCGCGGCCTCTCGATTTCTCCCCCTTCGTGCCGAGACCTGGGACAAGGTTCTGCGCGAGCGCATCCCCGCGCGGTTCCTCCAGTTGAATCGGCAAGCGTTCGAACAGGGGCAACAAGCTGTCGCCTTGTAGGCGAATAGGGGGCAAGCGCCAAGGACAGGCCGTTCCCCATGTGGGTGGTCGATAAACGGCATCAAAAACCAAAGGCCGGAGCTTGACGTTGAGTGCAAGAAAGGAGGTGAAGACTGCAGACGCCTAGATCTGATCTTTTTGGCGAAGAAGAAAAAACGGGAGGAGAGTTCCCAAAGGAGGAGTTACGATGAAGGTACGACACTATGTGCTGATGATGGTTGCTAGTGTTGTGGTTCTCGCCGCGCTGGCTGCGTGCTCACCCGCGGCGACCCCAGCGCCGACGGCCGCCCCACCGACAAGCGCCCCTGCGACAAAGGCCCCCGCTGCGACAAGTGCCCCGGCGGCCACCACGGCGCCGACCACCGCTCCCACCGCAGCCTCGGCCAAGACCGGCGTCACCTACAAGATCGGTTTTGCTCCGGACACAACCGGTGGAGGCGCGTTCTTGGGCGAGCCGGAAAATGAGGTCGGCAAGATCATTTCCGACCGGATCAATGCGGCCGGCGGCGTCGTCGGTCCCGATGGCGTCAAACACCAAGTACAGATCCTCATTCAAGACACCCAGAGCTCAGCGGATACGGCCGTCAGCGTCGCGCGCCGTTTCATTACTCAGGACAATGTAGACGCACTGGTCATGGGCAGTACGACTCCGTTGAGTGTGGCCGTCGCGGGAGTCGCCGAGGAAGCCAAGATCCCCTACGTTTCCATGGCATCGTCCAGCGCCATCATCACGGACCCCAAGACGAACAAGATGCTCCCATGGGTGTTCAAGACTCCCCAGTCGAATGGCGACGTCGCGGTGCTGCAAGTGCAGCGTCTAAAGAAGCTGGGCGTGAAGACGGCATCCTATCTCTATGAGAACACCGGGTACGGCAAGGACTGCTTCAACAGCTCCAAGACCGCAATCGAAGCAGCGGGCATCAAGACCGTCTCCTCGGACTCGTTCGAGCGCAGTGACACACAATTCCCGCAGATGGCTGCCCTGAAGGCCGCGAATCCCGGTGTGGTGATCATCGGCGCCATTCCCCCGGGCGCGGCGCTCATCAGCATTGCCGTTCGGGATGCGCTTCCCAAGGTTCCGATCATCGAAGGGCACGGCGTCTGCACACAAGACTTTATCAAGACCGCAGGCAAGGCTGCCGAAGGTCAGGAGCTGCCTTGCAGTATGGTCATCATCGCCGAAGACGTACCGGCGAACAATCCTCAAAAAGCCGTCTTTATGGATTTCAAGACGAGCTTTGAGAAGGCGACCGGCAAGCCCGTCAGCACATTCGGAGGGCATGCGTGGGATGCGCTGTACATGACGCTCGATGCACTCAAGTCGCTGAAGGATGGTCTTACGATTGACCAGCAGAGGCAACAAGTGCGCGATTACCTCGAGACCAAGATCGTGAACTGGCCAGGTACGGCGGGCGTGTTCAACATGAGCCCGACCGATCACTATGGTCTGACACCGCAGTCCTTCACCTGGTTCAAGATCGAGAACGGCAAATTCGTTCCTTTCCCTCCGGCGCAGTGGTAAACCACTAGTCGCCGCAGACCCGAAGGGTTCTTTAGAACCCTTCGGGTCTCAAGGAGCAGAAATGCAGGTAGCGGTGCGGACCCGAACGAGCAAGAGTATCCTGACGGTGATTGCGATAGCGCTCCTGTTGGGCATCATCTTTTATCTCGGCGCGCAGAAACACTTCCAGGCGCAAGAGTACGTGCAGTTGATCCTGGATGGTTTGAGCGGGGGCGCGATCTACGCGCTCATCGCGCTGGGGTTTGTTGTGATCTACGACGTCACCGGCATTATTAATTTCGCGCAGGGCGAATTCGTGATGCTCGGCGCGATGATCAGCGCGACGGTCATGACTTGGGCTTTGCCCCTTCCTGCCTCACTGCAACTTCTCGTCGCCGTCGTCATCGCCGTGATCCTCACGACGCTCGTCGGAATCGTGATCGAGCGCGTGGCGATTTACCCGGCACGGCACTCGCCGATCGTGTCGCTCATTATCATCACCATTGGCGCGACCATGGCAATCCGCGCTTTGGCGCTGATTGTTTGGGGAACGCGCCCGTATGTCGTTCCGGCTTTCAGCACTTTGAAATTGGAAGACCTGACGCTCCGATACAGTGGGATCATCTTCAAGGCACAGAGTTTTTGGATCTGGGGTGTTGGGGCCATTATCCTCGGAGTTCTGTTCATTTTTCTTGAGCGAACGCTGATGGGCAAAGCTCTGCGTGCCTGCTCGATCAATCGCAGAGCGGCGCAATTAATGGGCATCAGTCCCACCCGCATGTCCATGCTTTCGTTCGCCCTCGCCGCCGCAATTGGCGGGCTCGGCGGAGCCGTTCTTGCTCCGGCGACGCGCCCCACCTACGACATGGGCCTGATCCTGGGACTGAAAGGGTTCGTGGCCGCCATTATGGGCGGTCTAGTCAGTCTACCGGGGGCAGTGGTCGGCGGACTCTTGCTCGGCATCGTCGAGAACCTGGGCGCGGGCGTGACGTCCGCGGGATATAAAGACATCATCTCCTTTGTAATTCTGATCCTAATTCTCCTCTTCCGACCTCAGGGAATTCTTGGCGGCTCGGCCGGAAGAGCGGACGAGGGCTAAACCGTGTCCAGGCAATCACGCTTCTGGAGCAAAAACCCGAACGCCACGGCAGTCATCGCGCTCGGCGCGCTCGTCCTCCTGATCGGTTATGTTGAGATCGCCCAACCATTCGGACTGACCTTTGCGGACCTGACCGGCGGGCTGGTTACGCTCGACACGATGATTCGCATTGCCATCTTTACGATCATCCTCGTGGGATTGAATTTGCTGATGGGGTACGCCGGGCAGATATCGCTGGGCCAGGCGGCTTTCTACGGCATCGGGGCGTATGTTTCGGCGATTCTCACGACCCTTTCGTTCCGTCAGCATGTACTGCAGGGCATCTCGGTGACCTGGTGGTGGCCCTGGTTGGCGATGGTGCTGGCGATGCTGGTAACAGGCCTTTTTGCGTACATTATGGGGCGTCCCATCCTCAGGCTGCGTGGCAACTATCTGGCGATGGCGACGCTGGGTCTCGGCATCGTGATGTATATTGTGTTTCGTGAGGGTGGAGACTTGACGGGGGGCAACGACGGCATTGGCAGTATTCCCCGCCTCGCGATTGGTGGTTTCGAAATCTGGCCGATGGAGCGATATTATTTTCTCGTGTGGCTCTTGGCACTCGCGGTCATCATTCTGGCACTGAACATCGTCAACTCGCGCATCGGCCGAGCGCTGCGCGCGATTCACAGCAGCGAGATCGCGGCCAACACGATGGGCGTAGACACTGACCGCTACAAGCTGCAGATTCTAACCGTAAGTGCGATGATGGCAAGCCTCGCCGGCAGCCTCTACGCACATTACCAGATGGTCATCGCGCCGTCGCCGTTCGATTTCAATTCCTCGGTCGAATTGGTGGTGATGGCGGCGGTGGGTGGACTGGCGAGCATTTGGGGAGCGCCGTTTGGGGTTGCGGTCGTCTTGATCCTTCAAGAAATATTGCGGAATTTCTCGGGCGCCGGCTTCGAATTAGTGGCCTTTGGGTTCATCCTGGTCGCCATCATGATTTTTATGCCCGAAGGGCTGACGGTGGGCGGCATCAATGCCTACCGGCATTGGCGCGCGGTGCGCGCGCGGCGGAAGGAAATCGAAGATTCGGTCGAAATCCTGGGAGCGCAGTAAAGTCGGCGACCGGCCGACAATGACCCATGAAAACCGGACCATTCAGCGGATTGTTGAAGCAAAATGACTGACGACATACTCCAAGTAGATAAAATGCGGAAGGAATTCGGCGGAGTCGTCGCGGTGAACGACGTGTCGTTCAAGGTCACACGGGGCGAAGTCCTCGCTATTATTGGGCCGAACGGCGCGGGCAAGACGACTCTGTTCAACCTAATCTCCGGCACGATTCCTCCGACCGCGGGTGAGGTTCGCTTCCTTGGGCAATCGCTCAATGGTTTGCTCCCGCACCAGATTGCGGCGCTGGGCATGGCGCGCACGTTCCAGAACGTCCAGGTTTTCGGCAACATGACGGTTCTGGAGAATGTCATGGTCGGGCGGCACACCAAAGCCCATTATGGATTTATCGACGCCGCGCTGCGTCTGCCGCGGTCGCGGCGTGAAGAGGCGCAGGCGCGCACGGATTCCTGGGAACGCCTGCGAGCGGTAGGCCTGGAAGGGCGGGCGGACGATCTGGCAGGCATTCTGCCGTTCGGCCAGCAGCGCGTGCTCGAAGCTGCGCGCGCACTCGCGCTCGACCCAGAATTGTTTCTACTCGACGAGCCCGGAGCGGGACTGACACGGAAGGAGCTCGAGGATCTTGACGCCTTGATCCGGAAATTGCGCGGCGCGGGGATCACCGTGATTCTCGTGGAGCACAACATGGAGCTGGTGATGGGGATTGCGGACCGCGTGATCGTCTTGGATTATGGTCTCAAGATTGCCGAAGGGACGCCGCTGCAAGTTCAGCAGGATAGGAAAGTGATCGCGGCTTACTTGGGAGAGGAGGCTCTTACCGCGAGGCGGGGGGAGGAAGCCGATGCTCCAATTGCGTGACGTCAGCACCTACTACGGTCAAATACGCGCTCTGGAATTGATAAACCTCGAAGTCCGCAGCGGCGAGATCGTCGCTTTGATCGGCGCGAACGGCGCGGGCAAGACGACGATGCTCAATACGATTTGCGGCCTGCTCGAGCCCAGGCACGGCGAAATCACTTTCGAGGATAAGCGGATTTCTGGCCTCCCCGTAGAGGGAATCGTGCGGCTCGGGCTCTGCCACGTTCCGGAGCGTCGTCAGGTTTTTTCGAGGATGAGCGTCCGCGATAATCTACTGCTGGGTGCCTATCATCGGCGGGATAGCGGCGTGCGTCAGGATGTTCAGCGTATGTATGAACTCTTTCCGATTCTCGGCCAGCGACAGGATCAGACGGCGGGGACGCTCTCTGGGGGCGAGCAGCAGATGCTCGCGATTGCCCGGGGGCTGATGTCACGTCCCAAGTTGTTGATGCTGGACGAGCCTTCGGTAGGGTTGGCGCCCCTCGTGGTGCGCGAGATTCTGCGGGTCGTCGCCGATATGCGGTCGCGCGGCACGACGGTTCTGTTGGTCGAACAGAATGCCAAAGCCGCCTTGGGAGTCGCCGACCGCGGCTATGTGCTTGAGACGGGCCGGGTGGTGCTCGAGGGGACGGCCAAGGAGCTGACGGAGGACGAAGGGGTGCAAATGTCGTACCTCGGCAAGGGGAAAAAGCTGCAATTCGCGCGCTGCCACGCGGAGACTCGATATGCGTGCGAAGAGAACCGTGCGATCAACTCGTGCGTACGGTGTCCATCGAACGAAAGAAATGGAAGCAAGCCGGCGGCCGCGGACGATTAGGCAGAGCGCGGCGCCGAGGCGCATTACTTTATAGGGAGGCGGCACCCGAGCGTGCTGGACTCTGGGGAGGATCGGGGATGAAGAGAATCTTGTCGGGAAACGAGGCAATAGCTTACGGTGCGTATTTGGCGGGCGTCCGCTATGCGAGCGCTTACCCCGGTACACCGTCGACCGAGATCCTTGAAAACCTGGCGAGGATGAGCGACGTACGCGCCGAGTGGGCGTCGAATGAAAAGGTCGCGCTCGACGCCGTCGCGGGCGCCAGCTATGGAGGAGCCCGCGCGCTCGCCGCGATGAAGCACGTGGGCCTGAATGTGGCGAGCGAATCACTTTTCTATCTGGCGTATTCGGGTGTCAACGGCGGGCTGGTACTGATCAGTGCCGACGATCCGGGCGCGTTCAGTTCGCAGAATGAGCAGGACAATCGGAATTATGCCCGCTTTGCCAAGGTGCCGTGTTTCGAGCCTTCCGATTCGCAAGAGTGCATGGACTATGTCCTGCTTGCGTTTGACTTGAGCGAGCAATTCGACACGCCCGTCCTGGTGCGGACGACCACCCGCATTTCGCACAGCAAGTCCGTTGTGCAAATACCGGAGGGGGACGGCCATGAACCGCGGCCGCTCAAGGCGTTTGTGCGAGATCCCGCCAAGTACGCGATGATCCCGGCCAATGCACGGCGGCGGCACCCGGTCGTGGAGGAGCGGCTTAGAAAGCTCGCGGAATGGGCAGAGACGGCGAGCGTCAATCGGATCGAATGGGGCAAAAAGAATATCGGCATTGTCGCGTCCAGCGTGGCCTATCAGTATGCCCACGAGATATTTGACGGCTATTCGTTTCTCAAGCTCGGAATGAGCTATCCGTTGCCCGAAAAGCTCATCCGACAATTTGCCGCGCAGGTTGACAAGGTTGTGGTGGTCGAAGAATTGGACCCCTTTTACGAGACCGAAATACGGGCGATGGGCATCCCCGCGGTCGGCAAGGAATATTTTCCCCGCAGCAACGAGTTTTCGCTTTCGGTTGTGCGCGACGGGGCACGCAAGCTGGGTGTCGAGATGGCGCCGGATCCCGCTCCCGTCGCCGGGGCTTTCCAACCGCCCGCCCGCTTGCCTGCTCTTTGCCCCGGCTGTCCACACCGCTCGACCTTCTACACCCTCAAAAAGATGAAGCTGTATGTGGCGGGGGATATCGGGTGTTATGCCATCGGAGTGCTCCCGCCGTTTAATGCCATCGACACCGTGAGCTGTATGGGTGCCAGCTTCGGGGTGGCGCACGGGATCGATGCCGCCGGGGCCAATAGCGCCAAACAGCGATGGGTGGCGGTGCTTGGCGATTCTACCTTTTTCCACGCCGGGCTGCCCGCTCTTGCAAACATCGTCTACAATCGCGGCGCAAGCACACTGCTGATTCTCGACAACGACACTACCGGAATGACGGGCCAGCAGGAGAACCCGGGGACCGGGCGGACACTCCAAGGTGCCAAAACGCAAAAGATAGACATCGAAGCGGTCGTGCGGGCGATGGGGGTCCAAGACGTATTCATCGTGGACGCGTTCGACGAACCAGCAGTCGAGGCCACCATCAAAAAGGCGCTCGCGATCACCGACCGGCCCTCCGTGGTCATATCCAAAGGTCCGTGCGTTTTCCTTGATCAATATCCGGAGAAATACGTCGACGAGGTGGACCAGGACAAGTGCAACGGCTGCAGCTTGTGTTTCCGCGTTGGCTGCCCTGGGCTCTACAAGGGCGAATTGGACGCCAAGACGAAAAAACCAAAGGCCTTGATCGATCCACTCCTCTGCATCGGCTGCGATGTATGCTTGCAGGTCTGCCCGCGCGATGCGATCCATCGGGTGGATAGCTAGAGAGAAGGGAGGCGCAATGACAAAAACAGATTTCCTGCTTGCAGGTGTTGGCGGACAGGGTGTTCTGACGGCGAGCGACATTGTCGCCGAGGTCGGAATGGCCGTGGGACTGGACGCCAAAAAGAGTGAGATTCACGGCTTTTCGCAGCGCGGTGGCGTGGTCGAGTCGCATGTGCGGTGGGGAGAGCACGTCGCCGCACCGATGGGTGAGAGGGGACGCATCGATTATTTGCTCGCCTTTGAACTCATGGAAAGTGCGCGCTGGATCGAGTTCCTCAAGCCCGGCGGAGTCGTCATCGTGAATCGGCAGCGCATCCTGCCCATGTCTGCCACGGTGGGCGATGCCGTCTACCCCGAAGATGCCGTCATCGAAAAAGCACTGCGAGCAGTCACGGACCGGATCATTTACGTGGATGGGCTCGAGGTGGCCAAAGGACTGGGAAACAAGAACCTGGCGAACACAGTTTTGCTTGGGGCGCTCTCGCGTGAGTTGAACGTGGACCCGGAGACTTGGCTGGATGTGGTCGTTCAACGTGTGCCGAAAAAGTACGTGGAGGAGAACAAAAAGGCATTCTGGTCCGGAAGAATGGCGACAAAGTAGAAAAACGGAATGGGTGCCGACCGGCTGATGGGTGTCGGGATTCGTGCAAGAAGCACGAAAACGCAGGGACATTGGAAGCAAGAAATCCAATTTAGAATCTGATGGAGGAGGGGCGCAATGGCAAGGATCAAACAAGAGCCGCTGATCTGGAACAAGGAAATGGAGACCATGCCGCGGGGAGATCTCGAGAAATTGCAGCTCCAGCGGCTGCAACAAATCGTCGAACTTATCTATAACAAAGTGCCCTTTTACAGAAAGTCGTTCGACGAGAAAAGGGTCAAGCCATCCGATATCAAATCGCTTGAGGACATTACCAAGCTGCCGTTCACGTCGAAGCAAGACCTCCGCGATAACTATCCCTTCGGTCTCCTAAGCGTTCCGATGGAAAAAGTGGTTCGGCTGCACGCGTCGAGTGGGACGACGGGCAAGCCGACGGTGGGTCCGTACACCTCAAAGGACCTCGATATTTGGGCAGAGACTATGGCGCGCGTTTACACGGCCGCGGGGGTGACGTCGAAAGACGTGGTTCACAACGCGTACGGCTACGGCCTCTTTACCGGAGGCCTGGGATTTCACATCGGCGCCGAGCGCATCGGGGCGGCGGTCGTGCCGGTCTCGAGCGGCCTGACCAAACGGCAGGTCATGCTCATGGAAGACTTTGGGGCGACGGTGCTTTCGTGCACTCCTTCTTACGCGCTGGTGCTCGCCGAAACGGCAGCGGAAATGGGCATCGACGTGCAGCAACGAATGCGCGTCCGAGTCGGTATTTTTGGCGCCGAGCCGTGGACGGACGAAATGCGCGAAGAGGTTCAAGCCAAAATGAACCTGGAGGCCTTTGACATTTACGGCCTGACCGAGATGGGCGGGCCGGGCGTTGCGGTCGAGTGCCCGTATCACGACGGGTTGCACATCGCAGAGGATCATTTCCTGACCGAGGTGGTGGATCCCGACACGGGAGAACCCGTGGGCGAGGGCAAGGTGGGAGAGCTTCTTTTCACGGCGCTGACACGCGAGGCCCAGCCTCTCATCCGCTACCGCACACGTGACCGCGTGATCCTCAATCGCGAAAAGTGCCCGTGCGGTCGCACGGTCGCGCGCATGAGCAAGGTCAAGGGCCGGACGGACGATATGCTCATCATCCGTGGAGTGAACGTATTCCCGTCGTCCATCGAAAGCGTACTGCTCGCCGTGGACGGGTTGGAACCGCACTATGTCATGATTATCGATCGTCCCAAAGATCGGCTGGATGAGCTCGAGGTCTGGGTCGAGGCGTCGCCCGAGTTGTGGAAGCGCGGCGAGTATTGGGTCAAGCAGACAGAGGATCGTGTGTTCAGCGACCTGAACCAGACTTTGGGCATCACGGCCAAAGTCAAAGTGACTGAGCCGCACAGCATTCAGCGGAGCGAAGGCAAGGCGAAAAGGATTATCGATCGACGCGATTTAACCGTATAGTCGGAGGCGGAGCCATGGAGGTGAAGACGGTTGGTGTTGTCGGTTGTGGGCTGATGGGGGCCGGCATTGCGCAGACGGCGGCTGAGGCCGGATACGCGACGATGGTTCGTGAGCCGACGCAAGAATTGCTGGACAAGGGTCTCGAACGTATTCGGAGTTTTCTGGCCAAGGGGGTCGAAAGAGGCAAGCTCACTTCTGCACGGCGCGACGAGGTTTGGTCCCGCGTCAAGGGCACGACCGACATGGCCGACTTGGCGGACTGTGATTTGGTGATCGAGGCGATCATCGAAGTGCACGATGCCAAAGTCGCGCTGTTTGCGGAACTGGACAAGGTCTGCAAGGCGGGCGCCATCCTGGCGACGAACACCTCGTCGTTCAAAGTAGCTGACATGGCGGCGGCAACACGGCGGCCTGGACAGGTGGCCGGGCTGCACTATTTCTTCCCGTCCGCCGTGAACAAGCTTCTGGAAGTCATCCGCACAGCAGAGACCTCGCCGGAAGCGGTGGACGCGCTCATGAACTATGCACGCCTGACAGGCAAGTTGCCCATCCTTGTGCGCGATGCCCCCGGCTTTGCCGTCAACCGATTCTTTGTTCCATGGCTGAACGAAAGCGTGCGACTACTTGACGAGGGTGTGGCGAATATTCCTACCATCGACGCCGCGGGATGCGAGGCGCTGGGAATCGGCATGGGGCCGTTCGCGCTTATGAACGCGACGGGCATCCCGATCGCTTTTCACAGTGCCTCTTCCCTCGGCGCGGCACTGGGCGAGTTTTACGCGCCGGCGGCAGGCTTGCGCCGGCAGTTCGAGTCCGGCAAGATGTGGGAGATTGCGGGCGACGTGGATCCTTCGCGCAAGCAGGCGGTGGCCGATCGTATGTTGGGGGTGCTGTTCGGCATTGCCACCCGCCTTGTGGAAGAAGGGGTGGCGTCGGTTGAAGACACGGACCGGGGGGCGACCGTCGGCTTGCGCTGGGCAAAAGGACCGTTCGCCTTGATGAATGACTTATCGGTCAAGCGCGGGCTGGAGTTGGTCGAGAGAATGGAGGCTCTTTGCCCCGGGTTCACCCCTGAACTGCTGCGATCCCAGGCGGCGCGCGGCAAACCCTGGGCACTGCGTGATGTACGCCTCTCTATCGATGGGCCGCTTGCTTTGATCACGATGAGCCGGCCGGAGGCGCTCAATGCGCTCAACAGCAAAGTGCTCCACGAGATGAAAGATGCGCTGGGCACCTTGCGGAAGAACCGCGACGTGCGCGCGGTTATCCTCACCGGCGAGGGAGCCGCTTTTATCGCGGGGGCAGATATCAAGGAAATGCAGGCGCTCGCCGAAAAGCCAGCCGCGATCAGGGCGTTCACGGATTTTGGTCAGAGTGTGCTTTCGGATATTGAAACCCTGCCGCAGCCGGTCATCGCGGCCATCAACGGTTTTGCATTGGGCGGCGGGCTGGAATTGGCGTTGGCGTGCGATATCCGTCTCGCTTCCACGGACGCACGAATGGGTTTTCCCGAGGTGGGGCTTGGCATCTTTCCAGGTTTTGGCGGGACGCAACGGAGTGCGCGGTTGGCTGGACGCGGGATTGCCTCCGAGCTTGTCTTCACGGGCGATCCGATCACTGCCGAGGCGGCTGCCCGCGCGGGACTCGTCAACCGGGTTGTGCCGCCGGCGCAGTTGATGGTGGAGGCGCGCAAGCTGGCGGGCCGCATCGTGTCACGCGCGCCGGTCGCGGTGGCCAAAGCCAAGGCGGCGATTCATGCCTCTCAGCAGCTGCCTCTCGATAAGGGGCTTGAATATGAGGTGGACCGCGTTTCTGAAGCATTTGCGACCTCCGACCGGGTCGAGGGAATGCAGGCGTTCATCGAAAAGCGCAAGCCCGTGTTCACGGGGGAAACGGTCTTCGCCAAAGTCAAAAAACCAGCCAAGCCTAAAAAGCGGTCGGGCCGAGCCGCCAAAGGCAAAAAGAGAGGATAACCGAGAAAGCCAGAGTCGATGGAGACTCGGGAGGATATGCGATGCCTGAGGAAAAGAAAGCCGTTCGAAAGAAGCTAAAAGCCAACGAGGACATGAAAAAGTTCATGGCGGATTACTACTATGAACTGGATCGTTGCGCCAAGACAGGCGAGAAAAAGGTGGCGTGGTGCACAAGCGTCGGGCCCGCTGAGATCCTGCGTGCAATGGGGTTTGTCGTCTATTTCCCGGAGACCCACTCGGCGATGCTCGGCTCGACGCGCATGGCGACGGACATGATCCCGAACGCAAACGCCATCGGCTACTCACCGGAAATCTGCTCTTACTTGACGGCCGATATCGGGGCTTTTCTGCAAGGGATCACTCCCCTGGCCAAAGCCTACGAGGGTATTACGACTATACCCAAGCCTGACGTGTTGGCGTTCAATACAAATCAATGTCGGGATGTGCAGGATTGGTTTCAATGGTACGGCAGAAAATTCAATGTCCCGGTGGTGGGAATCCGTTCATATCGGGGCGTGGGAGAAGTAACCGAGAGCCACGTTTTGTCTATCGCCAAACAGATGGAGGAGATGATCCCGCCCCTTGAGGAGATCACGGGCAAGCGGTTTGACATCGGCGAACTCAAGCGGGTCGTGGCGCTCTCCCGAGAATGCTCTGATCTCTGGAAAAAGGTCTTGGACACGGCGGCGGCTATACCGTCTCCTTTGACGTTCTTTGATGGCACCACGCTCATGGGGCCGGCAGTGGTGGGACGAGGAACAGAACAGGCGAATGATTTTTACAAGATCTTGCTCGCCGAGTTGGAAGAGAGGGCTCGCGATCATGACGGTGCGGTCGAAGGGGAACGATATCGCATCTATTGGGAAGGCATGCCGATCTGGGGCCGCCTGAGGGCGCACTCTGAACTGTTCGGCGGCCTAAAGGCTAGCGTGCTCGCGTCAACCTACTGTAACAGTTGGATCTTTAGCGCTTTTGATCCGGCAGACCCATTCAACAGCATGGCGCGAGCTTATACCGAGCTGTTTATCGTGCGCTCCGACGGAGCCAAAGAGCAGTATATCAAGAGGATGCTTGATTTCTTCAAGGTGGACGGCATTGTCTACCACAACGCCCGCACTTGCCCGAATAACTCGAACAGTCGCTATGGCATGCCGCAGCGTCTCGAGAGCGAGACGGGCGTACCGGCGCTCGTGATCGACGGCGACCTGAACGACCTGCGGTGCCTTTCGGACGAGCAGACGAATACGAATGTCGAGGCGTTCATCGAGCGGCTGGCGGGCAGCAAGCAGCCTGCTTTTGCCTAGCTCTCTGCACTGACCTTTGAAGAGGAGCGATGAGATGCTAGACTCGCTATTCAGACCCAAGGCGGTCGCGGTCATTGGCGCCTCGACCAAAGAGCTTACGATTGGCAACCGAATCATCAGGAACCTGACCGAATTCGATTTCAAGGGGGCCATCTACCCGATCAACCCCAAGGGCGAAGAGGTCCGGGGCCTCAAGACCTACCGCTCGATCCTGGATGTTCCAACGGACGTGGATGTCGTCCATATGGTGATCCCTGCCAAACTTGTGCCTCAGGCGATCGAGGACTGTGGGAAGAAAGCGGTCAAATTTGTTATCCTGAACGGCGGCGGATTTGCGGAGGTCGGTCCGGAAGGCGCTGCCATCGAACAGGCGTGCATCTTGTCGGCGAAGAGGAATGGCATTCGGATCATGGGCCCGAATTGCCAGGGTATCATTAATACGGACCCCGAGGTGCGCGCCTACTGCAATTTTACTTTTACGCGGCCAGACATTGGATTTATCTCCATTGTCGCTCTGAGCGGCGGCGTTGCCGAGCTCATCCACCAGGCTTTTTCTGAAATGGGAGTCGGGACGCGGTTGTATGCTTCGAACGGAAACGCATGTGACGTCTCGATCCCGGAAATCCTCGAGTACTATGGCGAGGATGAGGGGACCCGCGTGATTGTATTGTACGTCGAAGGTCTCCGGGAACCTGACAAGTTTCTCCAAGCGGCAGCCAAGGTCGCGGCCAAAAAGCCCATCCTCGCGATGAAGGCGGGACGCACCAAGGAAGGAGCAACGGCTGCGGCTTCTCACACCGGCGGCCTGGCGCGAGAGGATATTTCCACAGACCTTATCTTTGAGAAAACCGGAATTCTCTCTTTCAGAGATGTGTCGGAGCTGTGCAATGCCGCGGTGGCCTTCTCGTCCCAGCCCATTCCCCACGGCAACCGGGTGGGGATGATTACCAACGCTGGCGGGCCTGCCGTGATCTCTACGGATGAACTCGTGGCGGGCGGCCTGAAACTCGCGCACCTCTCCGACCGCACGGTCGAATATCTCAAGGGTAAGATGTATCCCGAAGTCGGGCTGCACAATCCGCTCGACGTGCTCGCGACAGCCGGCCCGGATCACTTCCGGGCAGCACTGGATGCCATGGTGGGCGAGGACCAGGTGGACAACGTATATGTGAACATGGTCACGCCCTTTTTTGTGGATACGGACGGCATTGCGCGACAGGTTGTGCAAGTCAACAAGCAGCGCATAAAGCCACTGATCGTCAACCTGATTACCGATAGACGCCAACGTGGTGAGACGGTCCGGATTCTCCGGGATGGAGGGGTTGCGTTCTACAGCATGCCGGGGACGGCCGCGCGAGCGATGGCGGCGCTGAATCGCTATAACGCGATTCGCTCTCGTCCGGCCGGCCAGGTCCGCACGTTCGACGACATGGACCGAGCCAGAGCAGAGGCAATCATCCATCAGGCCCAAGGGGCCGGACGAAAAATGTTGTCGGCCGCGGAGGCGTACGGTGTTCTGCAGGCCTATGGCATCTCGGTGGCCGATTGGCGAATCGCTCAAGACGCCGCCGAAGCGGAAAAGGCGGCCGCCGAGATAGGGTTCCCAGTCGTCGTCAAGGCCGATGCCGAGTCCATCGTGCACAAGAGCGACATGGGCGGCGTCGCGGTGAATCTGAAAGAGGCGGGCGCCGTCCGCGGCGCCGTGCAAGAGATGAGTCAAAAGCTGCAGGCCGAGGATATGCGGTTCTTTGTCCAAAAGTACTTGCCAGGCGGACGAGAGGTGATCGTCGGGGCGAAAGCGGAAGAGGGATTGGGCCATCTCATCCTGTTTGGGATGGGAGGCATCTATGTCGAAATCCTGAAGGATGTGGCTTTTAAGCTGGCGCCGGTGACGAATATCGAAGCGCAGGAAATGCTCTCCTCGATCAAGATGGCCCCGCTGCTCAAAGGAGTGAGGGGAGAAAAGGGAGTGAATGAAAAAGCGCTGGTCGAGACCCTCCAGCGGGTCTCGCAATTAGTGACCGAATTTCCAATGATCGACGAGATGGACCTGAACCCGATCATCGCTTTTGAGGATAGGTCATTCGTCGTGGACGCACGAATCTCGGTCAAGCGCTAGTCGTTTAGTCGAACAGTGCTCTCTCGGATGTCGAGTGACCACTGTGGGGGACCGGACATGGCTGGCTGGTTAAATCTGGGCCAAATTCTAAAGGTTAACGCAAAAAAGTTCCCGAACACCGTCGCGCTCAAGGACAGTGCGCGGGCTTTTACCTACCCGGAGACGAATCAGAGGGTGAACCGGCTCGCGCACAGTCTGCTGGCTCTCGGTCTCGAAAAGGGCGACAAGGTCGCCGTATTTCTGGAAAACTGTGTCGAGATTGTAGAGGTGTACCTGGCGACGGCAAAGACGGGACTGGTCATCGTTCCCATCAACTTTCGCCTGATCGGGCCCGATGTCGAGTACATCGTGAACGACTCGGACGCAAAGGCAATGGTCGTCCACGACGAGTTCACGGGGACCGTGGACGCTATCAGGCCGAACCTGAAGAACATCGCCCCCGACCGCTATATCGTCGTGGGCCAAAAGCGACAGGGATACAAAGAGTTTGAGGAATTCATCACCGCGTCGCCCGACTGTGAGCCAGAGGCCGTGGTGGAGCCGCAAGACACCTGGATCCTGATCTACACCTCAGGCACGACGGGCAAGCCGAAGGGCGTCGTGCGCTCGCACGAATCGCATATCGCCTTTTACCTCATCAATGCCGTCGATTTTGGCTTTAACGAGCATGATGTCTGTTTGAACATCATGCCTTTATGCCATATCAATTCCACTTACTTTACCTTCACCTTCACCTACCTCGGCGGATCGGTCTATATTCATCCCGCCCGTTCCTTTCGAGCGGAAGAAATCCTCTCCATCATCGAGAAGGAAAAAATCTCGTTCATTTCACTTATTCCGACCCATTACAGTCTCCTGCTGAATGCGCCGGAAGAGGCGAGAAAGTTTAAAGTCCACTCCATCCGGAAACTGCTTTGTTCCTCGGCTCCCGTACACAAGGCGATGAAACTCGCCATCCTCGAGTTTTTCCCCGGCGTCGAGCTTTACGAAGCATATGGGTCGACGGAAGCTGGAATTGTCACGGTGCTCAAGCCAGAGTACCAGATGAAAAAGCTGGGCTCGATCGGATTCGAGTCATTGGGCACCGAGTTCATCAAGATCCTGGGCGAAGACGGGAAGGAAGTGGGTGTCGGCGAGATTGGCGAGATCTATTCGCGGGGGCCGATGCTCTTTGACGGATATTACAAACTTCCGAACAAGACGGCGAGTTCTTTCAGAGACGGCTGGTTTAGTGCGCGCGATATGGGTAAACGCGACCAGGAGGGTTTCTACTACATCGTCGACCGCAAAGACAATATGATCATCACGGGCGGCGAGCACGTCTATCCGAGCGAAGTCGAGGAAGTCATCTACGGCCATCCGGGCGTAATGGATGTGGCGGTGGTGGGGCTGCCGCATGAAAAATGGGGCGAGGCGGTGACGGCCTTTGTCATCCCCAAGAACCCGGCTCGCCCACCTCAAGAACAAGAGATTGTCGATTTCTGCCGGGGCAAGATGGCCGGCTACAAGCGTCCTCGATCCGTCAGAATCCTCAGACCCGAAGAGATGCCGCGGACGGGGACAGGCAAGATACTTCACCGGATCTTGAGAGAGCGGTATGCACCCGCAAACGGGGCCGCAACCAGAGGCTGAACAGGGGTATTGAAGCAAGGGGGGAGTGGCTTATGGCCAGCAAAACGAAAATTGCCATTATCGGAGCAGGGCCGATCGGCGGAATCATGGGCGCCCATCTAACTCGCGCCGGCAACAGTGTCGTATTGTGTGATGTCCTGAAGAGCCATATCGACGCGATCCGTGACAAGGGACTGACGATCACGGGCGTTTCAGAAATGAACGTGCGTTGCGAGCACCTGGCATACAGCATTTCCGAACTGAGCCAGTACCCCGACGTCGACACGATCGTCGTCTCGACCAAAGCATCGATCATGCCGCGGCTCATTCCCGATCTCAAGCGGGTGGCGGGGCCGGAGACCAAGTTCATCTGTGCTCAGAATGGTCTCGGAAACGAAGAGTTTTTGGCCGGAGTGTTTGGTAACGAGAATGTCTTGCGGATGGTCATCAACTATGCCGGCGGCCAGACGGGCGATGGACAGCTCTGGATGTCATTCTTTAACCCGCCGAACTATATCGGCGCCCTCGCACCCCAGGGCGAGGCGGCGGCATCTCAGATGGCCGAAACGTTATCCGCCGCGGGCCTGACGACCCAGCGTACCAAGGATATTCAAAAGTATGTGTGGGAAAAGGTGATCCTGAACATTGCGCTCAATCCCGTGTGCGCATTGACTCAAAAGCCGATGAAGGACATGATCGACTGCCCGGATACGCGCGTGCTCGCGGAAGAGCTGATGCGAGAAGGAATCGAGGTGGCGCGCGCGAGCGGAGTGACCTTTGACGAAGGGTTCTTTGATTTCTGCGTGGACTATCTGAAGAAGGCGGGCTATCACCGGACCTCCATGCAGCAGGACGTTCTGCGCAAAGTGCCGACCGAGATTGACTGGCTGTGTGGCAGAATCGCCGAGCGCGGGCGCGCTCTCGGCGTCAAGACTCCGTACAACTATGCGGTCACGGCGCTCATCAAAGGAGTCGAGATGAAATCGGGAGCGCCGGAGCAGCATTAGGAGAATAATGATCGGGGATAGATTCTTTGCTGGGATTGACGTGGGGACGACGACGACGAAAGCCGTCATCGTCGACACCAAGAAAGAAATCGTCGGATCGTTCGTGCGGCGTTCCGGAGCAGACCTTACTTTCGCGGCGACCAAAGCGTACGAGCAAGCGCTGCTGCAAGCCGGTGTGCCCCGCGATGCCGTCGAGGCGATTGTGGCGACGGGCTATGGGCGCAAGAGCGTTCCGTTCGCAGATGACAGCAAGACCGAGATTGCCTCTCATGGGTACGGATGCTCTTTCTATTATCGCGAAGCGATCACCGTCGTGGACATTGGCGGCCAGGACAGCAAGATCATCAAGTTGGATCCGCAAGGCAAGTGCATTGGATTTAAGATGAATCGCAAGTGCGCGGCCGGAACCGGCGCCTTTATGGAAGAGATCGCGCACAAGCTGGATATTCCCGTGGGCAACTTGAATGGGCTGGCGCAGCAAGCAGGCACGGCGGCTAAAATCGGAAGTTACTGTACGGTTTTCACCGCGACAGAGGTTCTGGACCGAATCAGGGCGGGAGAGAAGACGGGTGAAATCGTCCGGGGCCTGTTCGATTCGGTCACCAAGCGCATCATGGAAATGGACACGTTGGTCGGCCGGGTAGTCATGACGGGCGGACTGGTCGCCTACAATGAGACTCTGGCCGAGTTGTTGAGTGCACGCGCCAAGGTGAAGGTGGAGATCGCGCCCCATCCACAGGAGATGGGGGCCTTTGGAGCCGCGCTGTTCGCGGCCGAAATGCGACGTGGCGCGGAACTGCAGGGCGACCGGAAAACCCTAGCCGCAGAATCATAGGCGGCCGTAAGATTGCCGGTTGCCAGCTCTCTGGAATGGGAGGCCAGAATGGACCTGGAAACGAATCTCAGCGGACTGGAGCGAGAGCTCCTGCCGCACGAATTGGTTTATGATTGGAACGTCATGGGCGAAGCGACCCCGGCGCCATCCGGCCGCGTGCTGCTAGACGACGAGACGCTGCGCGATGGCTTGCAGTCTCCTTCCGTCAAGACGCCCAGCATCGAGGACAAGCTGCGTCTCTTGTACTTGATGGACGAGTTGGGGATGGATACGGCAGACATCGGGCTCCCCGGGGCGGGGCCGAGCCATGTCGAGCACATGATGGCGCTCGCGCGCGAAATACGCAATCGGCGCCTGCACATTCAAGCCAACGCGGCCTGCCGCACGCTGGTCGCCGACATCGAGCCGCTCGTCCGAATCTGCGACACGCTCGGCATGCCGATCGAAGCGTCTGCCTTCATCGGGTCCAGCCCCATTCGCCGCTATGTAGAAGAGTGGAGCCTCGATACGATGCTGCGGAATATCGAGGCCTCGATCACCTTTGCCGTCAAACACGGGCTCCCGGTAATGTTCGTCACCGAGGACACCACCCGCGCGGACCCGGAGACTCTGCGAAAGCTTAACACGGTGGCGATCGAGTGCGGCGCCAAACGCATCTGTCTTTCGGATACGGTGGGGCACGCGACTCCAGCGGGAGTCAAGAATCTCGTCGAGTTCGCAAAAAAGATTGTCGAGGCGACCGGCGAAGATGTGGGGATTGACTTTCATGGGCACAACGACCGCGGGCTCGGGGTCATGAACGCCCTCGCGGCCATGAGTGCGGGCGCGACGCGTATCCACGCGACGGCGCTCGGGATCGGCGAACGCTGCGGCAACTGTTCCATGGACCAGCTGCTCGTCAATATGAAACTGCTGGGTTGGATCGACAACGATCTGACCAAGCTCAAGGCCTATGCCGCGCTGGCGTCTCGTGCGACCGACACGCCTCTGCCGGTCAACTATCCCGTTTTTGGCGCAGATGCCTTTCGCACGCAGGCCGGCGTGCACGCCGCCGCGGTCATCAAGGCATTCAATCGCGGCGAGGACTGGCTGGCGAATCGCGTTTACTCGGGGGTGCCGGCGGATATGTTTGGCTTGAAGCAGGGGATTGAGATTGGACCGATGAGCGGCGAGCATAACGTCCGCTATTGGCTGGACCAGCGTCGGATCAAACCAACCGACGAGAACATCACGGCGATCATGAATGCGGCCAAAGAGGCACGCCGTGTACTCAACGAGTCGGAGATTAAGGAAATCATCACAATGTCGAGCGCACCTGGTATTCTTACACATGTGGGAGACGATCTGGGGATGACGATGGCGCAAAAGATCCTCGCCGCGCATGCCGGGCTGAAAAAGGTCGAGACCGGTCAAATCATCAACGCCCAGGTCGATCTGGTCTTGGCGAACGAATTGTCCGCGGTCACGGCCATTCAAGAGTTCCGAAAAATCAAGGGCGCCACTCGCGTCTTTGATCCGAAAAAGGTCGTCATCGTCCAGGATCATTTCGTGCCCAGCAAGGACATTCGATCAGCTCAGGTCGGTCAGGTGGTACGGAAATTCGCGCAGGAGCAAAAATGCCAGTACTATGAAGTCGGGCAAGGCGGTATTGAACATGTCCTCCTGCCGGAATACGGCCTCGTAGGTCCGGGCGACCTCGTCGTCGGAGGGGACTCGCATACATGTACCTACGGCGCTCTCGGGGCTTTTGCGACGGGCGTCGGATCGACGGATGTGGCGGCGGCCTGGGCGCTCGGCGAAGTATGGCTCAAGGTGCCCCCGACGATCAAGTTGGTTTACAATGGCAAGCCAAAGAAATGGGTCAGCGGGAAAGACTTGATCCTTTACACTATCGGGCAGATTGGCGTCGACGGCGCACGCTATGCCGCGCTTGAGTTTACCGGAGAAGCCTTTGATTATCTCGGCATGTCCGACCGCCTGACCATGGCGAACATGGCGGTTGAAGCCGGCGCCAAAGCGGGCCTCTTCCAGGTCGACCAGCGGACGATGGCCTATGTGCATGATTCGGGCGGCCAGGTGCGGGAGATCTATCATCCGGACCCGAGCGCCGAATACGCGCGAACCTACGAGTTCGACGTCAGCGAGCTCGAGCCGCAAGTCGCCGTCCCGTTCCTGCCCTCCAACGCAGTGCCGGTGTCCAAGGTGGACCCGGTTGAGATTGACCAGGTTTGCATCGGTTTTTGCACGAATGGGCGCATTGAGGACCTGCGCATCGCGGCCCAAATCCTAAAGGGGAAAAAGGTCAACCCCAAGACCCGCGTCCTCATTTTCCCAGGTACACAGAGAGTGGAGCTGCAGGCGTTCAAGGAAGGCTTGCTGCAGAGTTTGGTCGAGGCAGGGTGTACGCTGAACCCGCCCACCTGCGGGCCGTGCATCGGGGGCCAGTTAGGCGTTCTCGGCGATGGCGAGAAATGCGTCTCCACCTCGAACCGCAATTTCAAAGGCCGCATGGGCGCGGTGGACAGCCAGGTATTCCTTGCCAGCCCGGCCGTCGCCGCTGCCACAGCTATTCTGGGCCGAATCGCTTCACCGGAAGAAGCGAGTTCAATGAGCCAATAAACCAATACGCCAATGAACCAATGAGGTCAAGGTTTCAGGTTACAGGTTCAAGGTTCGAAGTAGGCCGACCCCGAGCTCGAACGTTGAACCTGGAACGTCGAACGTGAAACCTTGGGCGGATCCTGAAACCTTGAACCTTGAAAAGGAGAACCATGCCTATCATCGGACGCGTGTGGAAGTATGGCGCGAATGTCGATACGGATTTGATCATCGCAGGTCGCTACTGCAATATGACGGATGCCAAGGATCTGGGCGCGCACTGCATGGAGGATCTGGATCCGAGCTTCTCCACGCAGGTGCGCGCGGGAGACATCATCGTCGCGGATTCCAACTTTGGGTGCGGTTCCTCGCGCGAGGTCGCTCCGGTCGCGATTAAAGGTGCAGGCGTCAGCGCGGTCATCGCGGCCAACTTTGCGCGCATCTTTTATCGGAACGCGATCAATATCGGACTGCCCATCTTTGAGTCGCCCGAGGCGGCCGCGGCGATCGAGCAAGGGCATCGCGTCGAAATCGATCCGGCCGCCGGAGTCATTCACGACTTGGATACGGACCAAAAGTTCCGCTCCGCGCCTTTTCCCGAATTCATGCAGATGATCATGGACAGGGGCGGGCTCTTGGGTTACGTGGAAGAACGGTTGGCGCAGCAAAAAGAAGGGGCGATGATGCCCAAGAGCGAAGGATAAAAAGCATCTGAAGAGGGATGGCCATGAACATTGCTCAAAGTGTAGAGCGCGCTGCCAAGTTCTTCCCCGACCGCGCTGCTGTCGTTTTCGAGGGGGCGACCCTAACCTATGGTGAATTGAATTCGCGGGCCAACCGGTTGGCCAACGCTCTCAGAGCGAACGGAGTGCAGCGCGGTGACCGGGTCGCGCTGTACCTGCCCAACATTCCAGAATTCCCTCTGGCCTATATTGCGGTCCAAAAGGTGGGAGCAGTAGCTGTATCCGTCAATTCGATGTTCAAGTCGGGGGAACTGGAGTATATCCTCAACGACTCCGGATCGGTCGCTCTTTTCACGACAAGTGATCTCGTTCCGAATGTGCCGCGGGCAGAGTGTCCCGCGCTCAAGCATATCGTCGTGTCCGGAGGGGATGCCCAGGGCCATGTTGCGCTTGACGATTGGCTTGCCAAGGGCGGGAGCGAGGGGCATGCCGCGGACATGAATCCGGATGAGCCCGCGGCCATCCTTTACACGTCGGGAACCACGGGTTTCCCCAAGGGCGCCACTCTCACCCATGGCAACGTGGTCTCCAACACCTACGCGACGGTGCATCACAGCGGCTTTAAGCCGGACGATCGAATGATTCTGTTCTTGCCGGCGACGCACGTGTTCGGCCAGGACTTTATCATGAACTCGACGTTCCTGGCTTGTGCAAGCCTCCACCTGTTTCGCCGATTTGTGGCAGACGAGGTCCTGAGCGCGATCCAGCGCGACCATATCAGCATGTTCTTTGGCGTGCCGACGATCTATATCAACTTGTTGAACATGGATTTGTCCAAGTACGATCTCTCTTCCATCCGATACGACTTTTCGGCGGCAGCCACGATGCCTCGCGAGATCAGCAAAGCTTGGACCGAGCGTTTTGGGCGCCCCATCTTCGAAGGGTACGGACTTTCGGAAAGCTCGCCATTCGCTTGCTACAATCATGATTTCCGCCACAAGTTCGGCAGCGTGGGGACCGCGATCGAGAATTTCGAGCTCAAGATCTTTGACGAGAATGACCGGGAAGCGCCGCTGGGGCAATGGGGCGAGATTGTCATCCGCGGCCCCGGCGTGATGAAGGGTTATTGGAACAAGCCGGAGGACACTGCCTGGACTCTGCGGACCGGATGGCTGCATTCCGGCGACATTGGCACGATGGACGACGAGGGCTATATCTTTATCGTGGACCGCGTCAAGGACATGATCAACGCGGCCGGTTTCAAGATCTGGCCGGCGGAGGTGGAGCAGATCTTGTACAAGCATCCGGCGGTGAAAGAGGTGGCCGTCTATGGCGTCAAAGACCCTGTCAAAGGGGAAGCGGTCAAAGCGGCGATTGTCCTGAAACAGGGAGCCACCTGCACGAGCGAAGAGATTATCGAGTTCTGCCGGTCCCGCCTGGCGGTTTACAAGGCGCCCGCCTCTGTGGATTTTCTCTCGGACCTGCCGCGGAATGCCACGGGCAAGATACTGAAGCGTGTCCTCAGGGCGGAGTGAGTAAATGGAGAAATACAAATTCCACCTGCCGCTCACTGTCCGTTTTGCAGAAACGGACCTCCAGGGGCACGTCTTTTTTGGACATTATTTGACCTACTTTGACGAGGCGCTCACCGGCTATATGCACGCGATCGGGTGTACGTACAAGGACTTGGTCGAAGTCAATACCGACCTGTACTATATTCGGACCGAGTGCGATTTCAAGTCGGAAGCGTTCTTTGAAGATGTGCTCAACGTACATGCACGGGTAGGCCAGATCGGCAATTCGAGCCTCCCTTTTGAATTCGCTGCTTTCAAGGCACAGAATGACGAACTGGTGGCGACGGGCAAGATTATTAGCGTCACCGTGGATTTGAAAACGAAAAAACCCGTGCGTGTCCCTGAGGTGATGCGGGCGGCCGTGGCAAGATACGAAGAAAAAGGAGAATGATGAAGACCTACAAGATTGGCGTGGTGGCCGGTGACGGGATTGGGCCTGAGGTGATTCGGGAAGGATTGAAAGTGCTCAACGCCGTTGCGGCAGTCGAGAAATTCAAATACGAGCTGGTCATGTATCCCTGGGGGAGCGAACGGTATCTGGCGACCGGCGAAGCCTGCCCCGCGAATGTCGTCGACGAGTACCATAAGCTCGACGCGATTCTGCTCGGCGCGATCGGCGACCCACGCTGCCCGACCGGCGTTGTGGAGCATGCCGTGATCATGACGATGCGGGTGGGCCTGGACCTTTACGTGAATCTGCGCCCGATCACATTGTATGCCGAGCACCTCTGCCCCCTGAAGGACAAGAAACCCGAGGACATTGACATGGTCGTGTGTCGGGAAAACACCGAGGATGCGTATACGGGGCCCTGGGGCTTGACAAAGAAAGGGACTCCCGACGAAATCGCGACTTCACTCATGCTCTATACTCGCAAGGGGACTGAGCGAATTATCCGGTATGCTTTTGAGACGTGCCGCGCCCGCAACAAGAAGAAAAAGATCACGATGGTGGACAAGGCGAATGCGATCCGGGCACATGATCTCTGGACGCGGACGTTCCAGGAGGTGGCCCGCGAGTATCCGGATATTACCACGGACCACGCGTATGTGGACGCCACCTGCATGTGGATGATCAAGACCCCAGAGTACTATGATGTGGTCGTCACGACGAATCTTTTTGGGGACATTATCACCGACCTGGGCGCTATGCTTCAGGGGGGTATGGGGATTGCGGCCAGCGGCAATATCCACCCGGGGCAGGTCTCGATGTTCGAGCCGATCCACGGGAGCGCGCCCAAGTATGCGGGCAAGAATGTCGCGAACCCGGTGGCGACGGTCAACGCCGTCGCGATGATGCTCGATTACTTGGGCGAAAAGAGCGCGGCTCAATGCATCGACGGCGCGGTGCGCCGGCTGCTTTCGTCCAAGCGCATCCCATCGGTGGATGCGCGCAGCGGCCTCAGCACGACGGAAATCGGAGATATGGTGGCGCGCGAAGTCAGTTAGGAACAAAACACTAGTTCTTTGGCCCATTGGCCTGTTGGCTCATTGAACCGGAGGTTCCGCGATGGACCAGACAGCCAAGACGGCTGTAGTCAGGGCACAATCGCACCTTCACTATGGCCTCGTGATGTTGGGCGCGATCATCTTAGCCGTGTTCAGCTCGCTCGGACTAGCCCGTTTTGGGTACACGAGCATACTGCCAGCCATGCAGGATGCGCTCAAACTGAGCAACACTCAGACGGGCGAACTGCAATCCTGGAACCTGATCGGCTATTTGCTCGCCGTCGTCGTGGCAGGCATACTTGCGGCCAAGTACGGCCCAAGGGTCGTCATCTCCGTGTCGCTGGTAATCGTGGCGGCAGCCATGCTGGCGACCGGTGTCTTTCCGAGCTTTGAGGCAGCGCGACTGGGGCGCTTTTTTGCCGGAGTGGGCGGCGGAGGCGGGAACGTGCCCTCGATGGGGCTCGTCTCCGCCTGGTTCGGAACCAAGCGCCGGGGCCTGGCATCCGGAGTTGGGGTTGCCGGATCAAGCGTTGGCTTGATGGTCACCGGGCCGCTCATCCCTGCAATTTTGGGCCGATACGGTCCGGAAGGCTGGAGGGTGAGCTGGTATGCGCTCGGTGCGCTTGGGCTGGTGGTTTTTGTCGTTTGCGCGTTGCTGCTGCGCAACCGACCCGAGGAGGTGGGCCTGACGCCGGTCGGGGAAAGTCAAGCAGAGAGTTCTGCGAGGACGGCCGAAAAAAAGGCATCTGCTCTCGATTGGGGACTGGTCTACAAATCGCGTCTCCTGTGGCAGCTCGCGATCATCTATTTTGCTTTCGGCTTTGCGTACGTCATCTATTCGACCTTTTTTATAAGGTATCTCGTCAAGGAAGCGGGATTCACTTCGGCGGGAGCCGGCACCCTGTGGTTCGAAATCGGGGTCCTGACGACGATCAGCGGTTTTCTCTGGGGGAGTGTCTCGGACCGCTGGGGGAGAAGAGCCGGGCTCGTGATTGTGTTTTGCCTCCAAGGCCTGTCGTTTCTGACATTCGGATTAAGCCGCGAACTGCCCGCGGTGTACTTTTCCTCAGCCCTCTTTGGCATCACGGCGTGGAGCGTACCGGCGCTAATGGCGGCCCTCTCCGGTGACGTTTTCGGCAGCCGGCTGGCACCGGCCGCCCTTGGATTGGTAACGGTCGTGTTTGGCATCGGCCAAGCGTTGGCGCCTTATGTCGCCGGTGCGATCGCCGATGCGACCCTTTCCTTCTCGCTGGCGTTCATCATTGCGGGCGTTGTCTCGCTCCTTGGCGCCGCGGGATCGCTCACCGTACGAGTCTCTCGAGCCACGTAGTCAAAAAACTGTAGATCGGCGGAGGAGAAACTCATGCAATCGAATCGGACCATGGGCATCATCGTCATGGTAGTCAGTCTCATTCTCGTGTGCTGTCTGTGCCCGTTGGTGGCCGATTACGCGAGCCTATCGGCAGGTAATGGAAACATCGGCGCGCTCTACGCGCATGTCGGCGGCAGTCCTGCGATCGCCGTGCAATTACTGTGCTCGTTCGTTCTCGCTCTGGTTCTGCTCGTCGTGGGCATTGTGATGCTCCTCCGCCGCGAGCCCACCGCGTAAAGCGGAACGGGGAAAAGTGGAGACCAGAATATGCACTATGTCATTATCGGCAACAGCGCGGCCGCGATTGGCGCGGCCGAATCCATCCGAGCGGTCGACCGCGATTCGAAGCTGACCATCGTCGGCGACGAACCGCGGCATGTTTACTCGCGTCCGTTGATCTCCCACTTTATTGCAGGTAAAGTGGATACGGACCAGATACGTTTTCGCCCCCTGGACTTTTACAAGCGCCTCAAGATTGACGCGCGTTTAGGGGTCCGTGCGGAATCGGTAGACGTGGATGCGCATGCCGTTACGCTCGCAGACGGCAAGTCCATCCACTATGACAAACTCTTGCTCGCCACCGGATCAGTCCAAGGGTTCCTGCCCATTAAGGGACGTGAACATGCAGGGATATTTGACTTTTGGACCTTGTCTCAGGCCGAGGCGATACGCGACCGCATCAGCGGATGCGACGTGCAATTGTCCTGCACCGCCGTGGTAATCTGCGCGGGGCTTGTAGGCATTCAGGCCGCTTACGGTCTCCGTGGCGCCGGGATGACCGTTGTCCTAATCGAGCCGCAACCCTTTATCCTGAGCCGACTGCTCGATGCCGCGGGGGCAGCTTACGTTCAAGGCATGCTGGAGCGGGGCGGAGTACGGGTGCTGACCGGTCGGTCGATCAAGGAAATCCAGGCCACGGCTGACGAAGGGGCGACGAGTGTCGTCATGGACAACGGAGAGCGGATAGAGTGTGGCCTGGTGATTAACGCGACGGATGGTGCTCCCAATCTTGCACTCGTCCGGGGGTCGTCGATCCGAACGAATCGCGGCGTTACCGTCGACGAGCATTTTCAGACGAACGTCCCGGACGTCTATGCCGCCGGGGATGTGGCCGAAGCGTATGACGTGACCACCGGCAGGATGTTTGTGAGTGCGAACTGGCCGAACGCACACGCGCAGGGGCGCGTCGCGGGTTCGAACATGGCGGGATTTCCAACGGCTTATACCGGCTCTGTGGGAGTGACCTCCATGCCCCTGTTCGGAAAAGCGATTGCGTCCCAGGGCATTGTCGAGCCGGAGCCGGGCGACGAGGTGCTCGTTCGCGAATCGCACGAAAATCAAGTCTATCAGAAAATGGTCTTTCGTAAGGAACGGCTCATCGGCGCTGTGATGGTCGGCGATGTGAGCACCGTGGGATTGCTCAATCACTTCAAGTTCTTTGGCTACGAATGGGGCTGGACACCCCTCTTCGCCTAATCTCTATTCCGTAGGTAAAGATGCTCATGGGGATTACACCCAAATCCGAATTGGACGCCCGCACACGCAAATTTCAGAAATATTTGGCGGAGGCGGATCTCGACGGCGCACTGATTGTTCAGAACACGGACCTCTTTTACTTTGCAGGCACGATCCAGCAATCCCATCTCTACATTCCACGTGAGGGCGCTCCCATCTTGATGACGCGTCGCAGTTTTCCTCGGGCGCGTGCGGAATCTGCGCTGGAGCAGAAAGTGCCGCTGGGATCGACCCGTGACGTCCCGCGCATTATCCAAGACAACGGCTACCGGCTGCCCATGCGCCTTGGCCTCGAATTGGACGTCCTCCCGGCGAACATGTTTTTTGGCTATCAGGAGATTTTTGCGAGCAGCGAGTTGTGCGACGTTTCGCCCGCCATCCGCCGAACGCGTGCCGTCAAGTCCGACTATGAGCTGGCCGCGATGCGCCGGGCGGCCAGAATGGGAGCCAAGACGCTTCAGGCAATGAACCGGCTTTTGATCGAGGGAATTAGCGAAGTGGCTCTGGCAGGCCAGTTGGAAGCTGTCGCGCGAGGGGCGGGGCACCAGGGCTTGGCCCGGTTCCGACTGTTCAACAACGAGATGTTTTACGGCCATCTGATCGCGGGCAAGAGTGGGGCCGCGCCCAGCTACCTCGCTTCCCCGACCGGAGGACCCGGCCAAAGTCCCGCGTTTTCTCAGGGCTCGAGCCGCCACAGGATCCGGCGAGGGGAGCCGGTGCTTTTCGATTACATCTTTGTTTCAGAGGGCTATCTCGTCGACCAGACGCGGATTTTCTCCATCGGCCCGCTGCCGGACAAGCTGATGCGGGCGCACAATGCGATGATCGAAATTCAGGACGCGATTGCTCATGCGGCCAGGCCGGGGGCAACCGGCGGCGAGTTGTATCAACTGGCCGTCGAAATGGCGGAGCGGTTCGGGTACTCGCAAAACATGGGCGGAATCGGCGAGGACCGAATTACGTTTGTCGGGCACGGTGTTGGACTGGAAATCGACGAATACCCGTTCCTTGCCAAAGGACAGGCCATGCCGCTTGAAGCAGGAATGGTCGTCGCGGTGGAACCCAAGGTCACTTTTCCAGGGGTTGGGACCGTCGGAATTGAGAATACATTTGTCATAACGGAAAAAGGCGCCAAGCGGATGAGCCTCACTCCGGACCAAATTGTGATTGTGAAAACGCGTCCTACTCGTTCGAGGGGGGCACAACTATCCATTTGATTCTTGCTATTCTGACGCCGTATTGCTATAATCAGTATAGCGCAATTCAAACGGAATGCGCCCGATTGTAGTAGGCCATCTCTCAAGTGATTGGTCATGGAAGGGAGATTGACGACGATTTGCCCTTGCACTTGAGGTAGGTGGCCCTTGCCTTTTCCCTGCAACCTTCGCCCTTGGCGGCATTTATCGAGGGCACCTCGGATTCTTCGGGATAGCTCTCATTCCTCAAGTGTCTTCTCGAACACCCTAAAGCTCGTCTTCTACGTAAGAAGGATACGTGGGTAGGATCATCCGTCTGTGCGTCCAGCGCGGCGCGCTGTAAGAGATCAGGGCTACCTGCAAAAGGAGAGCATCTGCGTTAACCGGTATTGAGCCACCGCGTAGCGGGAGGCAATCGAGGAGGAAACGATGGCAGGAAACAAGGAGAGCAGCAAGAAAGGGGAACGGGTCGGAGAACTGCGCTGCATGAATTGCTTTGAGCGTTTTTACCCGGCTCCCGGCACGGAGAAAGCGACGTGCCCTGGCTGCGGATGGGAATGGTACATCTCGTGGTCGGGCAAGCTAGCCAAGATCAGGAAACCCGTCTGGGAGAGCTGGGATCGCAGTCTGGCTCAGGTCCAACGGAAGAGTTAGGAGGCATTCGATGGCTCTCAATCGCAAGATCGCATACATCAACCTCTCTACGGGAGAGATCAAAACTGCCCCGATTCCGATCGAGCTGCGGAAAAAGTACATCGGTGGACGCGGGCTGGACATGTATTTGCTCTACAACCACCTGAAGCCAGGAGTGGACCCGCTCGGGCCAGACAATGTATTGACGGTGAGCGCGGGCGTCCTCGTGGGGACCCCTGCTTCGGCGTCGGCACGAACACACATCGGAGCCAAGTCGCCCCTCACCGGGTTTTTGGGCAGTTCGAACATGGGCGGCTTTTTTGCTCCCGAGATGCGCTTTGCCGGCTTTGACCATTTGGTCATCACCGGCAAGGCCAAGGAGCCAGTGTATCTCTGGATTCACGACGGCGAAATCGAGATCCGAGACGGCTCGAATGTTTGGGGCGAAGACGTCGCTTCGACGCAGGATGTCATCCGTGAAGAGCTAGGCGATGAAGAGATCAAGTCGTTGTGCTGCGGACTTGCCGGAGAAAAGTTGGTCCGCTATGCCAATGTGATGACGGGAATCAAGAATGCCGCTGGCCGCACCGGGATGGGAGCCGTCATGGGGTCCAAAAACCTAAAGGCCATTGCGGTCCGCGGGACGACCGACCTCAATATTCGATTCCCGAAAGAAGCGTTGGACTATGACGCAGAGTTGCTTGACCATATCGGCTCCACCAAGTTTGCCCAGATCATGCAAAAGTGGGGCACCATGTTCATTTATGGTGTGACCAACTCGACAGGCTTGGTGCGAGTCCGCAATTTCGAATCGAACCAACTGGTCGGCGGCGACATCGAAGGGGAGCACATCGAGGATTATGCCTTCGGCACCGAGGGTTGCTACGGCTGCATCATTCACTGCCGTCACAAATACCTGATTCGAAAGGGACCCTACGCGGGGACCTATGGCGAGGGCCCCGAGTACACCACACAGGGCGCCTTTGGGATGGAGGTCGGCTGCAACCACTTTGAGACCGTCCTGATCGGCAATTCGCTGGTGAACAAGTACGGGATAGACACGCTCGAGACGGGCAGTATGATTGCCTGGGCAATGGAACTGTACGAAAAGGGCATTCTGACGGATGCGGACACGGGTGGTTTGAAGCTCGAGTGGGGCAACGACGACGCCGTATTGGAAATGGTCAAACAGATCGGCGAGCGCCGGGGGCTGGGCGATATCTTGGCGGAAGGGCCGCTGCGCGCCGCTCAAAAGATCGGGCGAGACTCGCTCAAGTACCTGGTGCACGTCAAAGGGATGAGCAACCTGCACTCGGACGAGCGCCCGACGCCCTCGCTCGCGCTCGGCATTGCGACCGGGTCGCGCGGCTCGGATCATCTGCGCAGCCGTCCTGCGATCGATTTGTATCATCTCCCGGAAAAGTTGCTCCGCAAGATCTACAGCTCCCCGACCCCCTACGATGGCCCGCTCTCCTCGGATTACACGGCGTACGAGGGCAAGCCGCGTCAGGTGCAGTGGCACGAAATGATGTATGAGGCGATCGACTGCACCGGAGTGTGCAAGTTCCACACCGTCTTCCTGAGCCCGAACCTCATTGCCTTTGACCAACTGTCCAAGCTGCTCTACTACAACACGGGACTAGAGTTCACGCCGCAAGAGATATGGGAGGTCGCCGACCGGGCGTATACGGTCGAGCGGCTCTTTAACCTTCGAGAAGGACTGACGCGGGCGGACGATTGGCTGGTGGACCGATATTTCGACGAACCGACTCCGGTCGGGCTGCCCATCGTGCGAGGCAAGACGATTGACCGGGACAAGTTCAAGGCGATGCTTGACGAGTACTATGAGCTGCACGGCTGGGATGATAAGGGCGTTCCGCGGCCCGAAACCTTGAAGAAACTAGGGCTGGACAGCGAGCCCTCGCACCTGTTGTAGGAGATGACGAATGGAAAAGATACTGGTAGTTGACCACGAAAAGTGCACAGGGTGCCGGCTCTGCGAGATGGTTTGTTCGGTCAAGCACGTTGGCGTCAACAACCCAGCGCGCTCGCGCATCCATGTCATCAAATGGCCGCGTGAGGGATTCGAGCTGCCGATGCTCTGCCAACAGTGCGAAAAAGCGCCCTGCATATCCGTCTGTCCGAAGGGTGCGCTGTCCCGCGATCCGCTCCTGGCGCGCGTCACCCTGAACTATGATCTGTGCATTGGCTGCAAGATGTGTGTCGTGGCATGCCCGTTTGGCGGGATGGGCGTGGACGTGGTCGCGCACCAGGTGATCAAATGCGACCAGTGCGACGGCGATCCAACCTGTGTACGTTTTTGCAACCCGGGTGCGCTCCAGTTCCTGCCGGCCAGCTCGGTGAACCTCAACAAAAAGAGGGACGCGGGTCTGAAATTCTCAGAGGTGATGCGGAAATCGTTCACGGCCAGACTCTGATCTCCCGTAAGGGGGAGAGGGGATAGAAGAAGGTGGGC
>JAMCQI010000031.1 GCA_023381515.1 Chloroflexota bacterium
GCCTACTTTGGCTGAGGTGCGGGAGGCAGGTTTCTTCATGCCCCCAGTTTACCTCAATTTGCCCGCCGGGGCATCTTTGTCGGTAGTTGTGCTACAGTGTCTCTAATTGGGGTTTTTCGGATGCGTGTCTTGCTCGCAGAGGACGAAGCCGGGATAATAGCATTTCTGCGGAAAGGGTTGCAGGAGGAGCAGTACGTCGTGGACGTCGCAGAAGACGGCGAAGCCGCCGTCGACTTCGCGGCGACGACCGAGTACGATCTGATCATCCTCGACGTGATGCTTCCGCGGCGCGACGGGTTCAGCGTCTGCAGAGAATTGCGCCGGCGTGGGATGAAGACTCCCGTTCTGATGCTTACGGCGCGTGATGCCGTCGACGACCGGGTGCGCGGGTTGGACGTTGGCGCGGATGACTACCTCGTCAAGCCATTCGCGTTCAAAGAATTGCTGGCGCGGTTGCGCGCGCTCGCGCGCCGTCCACCGGAAACCCAAACACTTCAGTTCCAGATCGGCGACATGACCCTCGATGCAGCGACGCATCGAGCCACGCGGGCCGGGCAACCCATCGAACTTTCTGCGCGCGAGTATCGTCTGCTTGAATTTCTACTGCGCCATCGCGGCCAGCCGCTCACGCGTGCCCAGATCGCCGACGGAGTATGGGGGTATGATTTCGACGCGCAGTCCAACGTCGTTGACGTGTATATCCGTTATCTGCGCCGCAAAGTGGACGACCCGTTCGAGACGAAACTAATCCAGACGGTACGCGGTGTCGGCTACAAAATCGAAGGGTGAAATGCTCAAGACCATACGCGTCCGTCTGACCCTCTGGTATGTCGCACTCCTCGCCCTGATTCTCACCGTCTTCAGCGGCGCGCTCTATTTCACGCTGGCACATTCACTGGATCAGCAAGTGAACGATGCTTTGCGGGTGAACGCAGAACAGGCGGCGGGCGCCGTGAACATCGGTCAGGGACAGGTCAGTTTTCAGTCCGGCGAAAACGACACGTCGGACGCCATTAGCGTGCGCGAACGCGGGTATCTCGTTCGCCTGGTGGACGTTAGCGGCGTAACCGTCGACGCGAACGCGCATTTTGCCGCAGTTCCGGTTGAGCAGAGTGCGCTCGCCGCGGCTCGGCGGGGACAAACCTCCCTCGACACGCTGTTCGTTAATGGACAGTCGTTCCGAACTCTCACTCGCCCGATCGTGGAGAACGGCCAATTCTACGGTTCGCTCCAACTTGCGCATTCCCTAGACGAAGTTGCAGCCACGCTTAGAGAATTACTGTTGATTCTGGCGATCAGCGTGCCGCTGACGCTCATACTAGCGTCGGGCGGCGGCTTTTGGTTTGCGCAGCGGGCGCTCGCTCCGATGGATCACATCACGCGTGCCGCGCAGCGCATCAGCGCGCAGGACCTGAGCCAACGGCTCAGTTTGAACCTGCCTGACGATGAGGTTGGGCGCCTCGCTCGCACGTTTGACCGGATGCTGGCGCGACTTGACGACGCGTTTCAGCGCGAACGCCAGTTCACTGCCGATGCCTCGCATGAGTTGCGAACCCCACTGACGGTGATGCGCGGTGAGATCGACGTAACGCTGAATCGCTCGCGGTCGGCGATGGAGTACCGCCGAGCGCTGGAAGCACTCGGCAGCGATGTGGATCGGCTGACGCGGCTCGCCGAAGACTTGCTTACGCTCGCACGTGTTGATGCGGGTCGCTTGACGGTGCGGTGTGAAGAACTCAACGCGGAATGCCTCCTGAGCGCTGTGGCTGAACAGCTTCGCCCGCTGGCGGAATCGAAACACGTTGCGCTGAATGTTCAATCCGACGGTGCTGCAACCGTGTGGGCCGACGAGGATAAGTTGCTGCGAGCGCTCTTCAACTTGGTAGACAATGCGCTCAAGTTCACATCCACCGGCGGCCGGGTTGAGCTTTCTGCGACGCGTGAGGGAGATCGTGTTGCGCTGGCGGTGGCGGACAACGGGGCCGGGATTTCCGCCGAACACTTGCCGCACATCTTTGAGCGTTTCTATCGCGCCGATGGGGCGCATTCGACGCGAGTGGGCGGAGCGGGCCTTGGCTTGGCGATCGCGCGTTCGCTCGTGACCGCGCTGGGCGGGACGATGACCGTTGAGAGCGTGGTCGGGGGGGTGGCGACGCACGGTTTGCGTGACGAGAATGCACCGATGCTGCCGAGTGGCACAAAGTTCGTCATCAGACTACCGTGTGAGGCGAAGTCGTGAATCTGGATTGGACGATGTTTCTCGCGATCAATCAATTCGCTGGCCAGTCGCAAGTCCTGGACGCACTCGGCGAGTTGTTCGCCGAATACGCCTTTCTGCTGTACGCGCTTCTGCTGGCAGGTTTGTGGTTTCTGCCGGCCGCGGTCGCTTTGCGTCGCGAACGTCAACAGCGGGTACTTAATGCAATCGGCGCCCTTGCCGGTGCGCTGTTGAGCGCGCATCTTATTGGCGTATTCTTTTATCGGGCGCGCCCGTTTGTCACGCATTCAGTCACCCAGTTGATTCCGTACACCCCCGACGCCTCGTTCCCATCCGATCACACGACGCTTGCGTTCGCGCTGATCATCGCACTGTGGCTCGTATTGGGACGAACGCGCTTGTTCTGTCTGGGGTTGGCCGCGTTGATCGGATTAGCTCGCGTGTTTGTGGGCTTGCATTATCCGACCGATGTGCTCGGGGGCGCGGTGCTTGGCGCGGCGTGGGGCGCGCTGGCAATCGTTGCCGCATCAAGGTTAAGGAGGATCGAGCAGCCGTTGCTGGAACGCTTGGCACGCTGGCGGCTCGCGTGATTGAAATGAGGTTTGTTGTCTCACGCCAGACGATTTTGGGCGCGGCGGGGTGACAGAATTGTAATCTGCCCGCCGCGTTTGTTTTAATCTACGGTCGCTATGCTGGATGCAGATTCGCAGAGGATTATTCAATCCAGCACAAGCTGCCTGCGAGTCTAAACAGGAGGTTACGATGACAAAGAAACTATTGATTCTTGCTGCCATTGCGACGTTTGCTCTGGCCGCGTTCGGTGCAACGGGGCACGCCTTCGCGCAAGGACCGACCGGCACCGAGCCGATTTCTAGCACGGTGACTTCGGCGCAGGGTGTCGATCAGGGACCGTCCAGCGCGGTAAACTCCGACGCGAGTCAAGACGCGTCGGGGGCACAATCCGGGGCGCAGGTGGAAGACGGTCAACCTGACACAGCGGAAGCAAAATCCACTACGTCCGATCCTGACAACGTCCAGAACGGAGCGCAAAGCGGTCAACAGATCGAAGACGGACTGCCTGAGACAAGCGCGCCGGAAAGCGGCGGCTAGATCAAGAGTCGAGGGCACAAGACCAACTGTGCCCTCGACTCAAAAAGAATGACCGCAATGCGTGTAAACCCATCTAGGACACTGCAAATCGAGATCGGCCTGTTGGTGATCGTCCTCATAGAAGGCATCACTCTTCTGGCGGTCACCCCAACGACTCTCACACCAGTGGTTGATCTAGTCCGCGGTGTGATCGGACCTGCGCCAGTTTCGCTTGCCGAGAATACGTTTTACGGGCTCACGGACGCGATGCAGCGCGCGACCTTTCACGGGCGTACGACACCCGGGTATTGGACAGCTCCTCCCATGCCGCCGCCTTACGCGCTGAGCTTTCCAAAGCGGGTCACGAACGCGCCCGCGCCCAGCGCTGGCAGCGGCACGTTTCAACCGTTCACAATAGCGCCGCCGTACCCCAGCCTTGCCGCGCCCGGCGAAGGCGCGTGGGACCCCCTCCCGAACGCGTTGGATCCTGCCGCCCCTGCGCTCATGTACAAGACCTTTCTACACGCGGACCCGGAGCGGCCGTATGCGCGCGTCGCGATCGTTGCTATGGATGCCACCCGGCTCCGGCTCCACGCCGTCGCGGGAACCGTTGAGCCGGCCTCCGAAGCGCATGTGCCGCGGCCAGGTTTGGTTTCTCCGTCCGACCGCGCATTGCTCGTGGCCGCATTCAACGGCGGATTCAAGGCGATCAACGGACACTACGGCATGATGGTTGACGGCCAGACGCTCTCGCCGCCGCGGCCGTACGCGGACACGATCGCGCTCTATCGAGACGGCAGCGTGCGTATCGCGCCGTGGACTGCGATCTCGGATACCCTTTCGCTGATGCGGTCGTACCGACAGACGCCGAAGTTTTTGGCATACCAGGGCCAAGTCAATCCCGCCTTGAGCAACAGCCGCCGCGTCCTGTGGGGTGCGGCGGTGAGCGGCAACACCGTGATCTGGCGCTCTGCGCTCGGAATTAGCGCCGACCGGCGAACTCTCTACTACGCCGCGGGCGAATCGCTCACCGCGCAGCGGCTGGCAGAGGCGCTCGTTGTCGCCGGCGCGAGCGACGTTGCCGAGCTGGACGTCAACCTGGCGCACGAGCAATTCCTAAGCTACACGGCTGACCGCGGCAATCTTTCGGAACAAGCTTTGATTGATGAGATGATCTTTCCGCGAGGACTCTACGTTTCCACGCCCTCGCCGCGTGACTTGTTCTATCTCACGCTTGCGAGATAGCCAATACGGCTTGGAATCGCCACCATACTACTGACGTTGGATTCTCTCTGATTTGACCGTCTCCGCGTTCGCGGTAGCGCCGCTCGCGGTGGACGCTCAAGGCCTGACGCTTGGGCTGGATGAGGATCAGGGTCCGAATGGCCAATGGCCGACCTATGAGTGCAACGTGAAGTCGAGCGCGATGGTGTCGATCTTGGCGGACCAGGGCCGCCTCGCGTCTGGCGGGCCTTGGCACTAGTGGAGTTGCGCTAGGGCTCGCCGGCGAAGACCGCTGTCTCGTCTACCGCGTCGCGTTCAGCAATGGCGCCGACGTGAAAGTTGATACGGGCGACGGGAAGGTCGTTCACACCGTTGCGGCGGGTCCTGACAGAGGACGTAGCGCTCATGGGCGTGAGACGCCCTAATCACCCGGCTAGACCCTAGCCGAACAACGAGGGAGCGGGTTGCTCTTCGTCCCATAGACAACTTGCGCCGAACCTGGTTGCCATACCGCTCAACTACCCAGTTGCCCGGTTCCTGACTGCTGGAGTCGTTTTGGCAAATGACCGTGCGATCGCTCGGCCAACGTGCAGTACATGGACATGCGTGCAGGTGGATGGGGGCTTGCGCGACAAAAGGCACATTATTTGATTGCAGCTGAAGTCACGGCGCAGTGGTGCTAGCACCTATGCGAACGCTCCCCGCAATACCGGGTTACCTTACCCTGCCGAGGAACACGCGTGGAAAATCTTGTCTGGGCAGCGGAGCATCGGTTGAGAAGGCCGACCGTCAAGTTCGCAATTCTTGGCTGTCTATCCTGGGTTGCTTACCTTCATCTTGCCACAAGCTACCCTCTGCCGCGATTCGTCACTACGTACCCTCTGACCGACTTTGGTCGAGCCAACCATTGGAGCCCACTGTCGCTTCTTGATTTTCTTCTTTCGATTCTTGGAGCATTCGCGCTCTACATCATTACGTGGCAGTTCGTTCGCCGCCATCCTACCGAACGATGTTTACGTTGGCTCATCCTCATGTTCGGTATGCTCTTCGCGCTGACACTGCTAGTCATGTACCCGATTACCGCAACGGACCTGTTTGAATACGTTTTCCACAGCCGGGTTCTAGTCCACTACGGTCAGAATCCCCTCGTCACGCCACCAAGTGCGTTTAAGGGCGATCCGTTTCTGAAAACAGTCAACTGGAAGTCTCAAGCGTCGCCGTATGGTCCCTTGTGGCTGCTTCTCACCGTGCCCGGTAGTCTCCTCGCGGGCAATGATCTCATCCTCAACCTTATCCTGATGAAGAATTTGGCAGTTGTCTTCTACGTGGCTTCGACTCTGGTCGTTACGGCTATCCTGCGGTACAACGAACCGGGCCGCGAACTGATCGGAATGCTCCTGTTTGCTTGGAACCCCCTGGTCCTGTTTGAAGCGCCCGGTAACGGTCACAACGATATCATAATGATGTTCTTCATCTTGTTTGCCATCTACTTGCTCGTTCGGCGTCAGTGGTTGTGGGTATTGCCGGTTTTGGTTGCCTCATTCCTCGTCAAGTATGTCACCGTGCTCTTGTTTTTGCCGTTCTTGATGTACTGCTGGCTCGCCCAAACCGGGCGATGTGCTCGCTTTATCTATCTCGGCAAGACGTTGGCTCTCGCCTCTTTTGTTTTTCTGATTCTGGTGTCGCCGTTCCCCGCGATCCCATCCGGTTTGCTCGAGGAGGCGAATTTCTTTAGTCTTCTGGCGATCCCAACTCTTATCTTCAACTTTTTCAAAGGGATAGAAGGTGACCGGATGGCGAAGATAGTCTCATGGGGTTTTACTTCGTCGGCGTATTTTCTTCTCTATACTTTCAGCGTGCGCGCGTTGTTCAAAGCACAACAGCCCCGTAGTCTGATTCTCCATAGCGCGTGGCTGACCACCGCCTGTCTGGCGCTCGCGTGGGAATATCAACCCTGGTTCACGCTCTGGCCGATTGCGCTAGGCATATGGGTCAATCACCGTCTCGCGAGGCGAGTGCTACTCGTTTTCACGGCGTCCGCACTAGTTTCCTATGCGGCCAACTATCTCTGGATCTGGAACATTCGTGTTTGGCAGAACCTGCAAGTCAATCTGATGTTCGTAAGTGTCATTTTCGTACCGCCCTTCCTCGCGGGAGTTCTGGAACTTGTCAGTGCCACACGATGGCCGCACATAGCTGGTCAGCTGCGCTTCTGGCAGATTCGCGAACGATACGCGAATCATGACATGCGGGCTCCGTGAAACGCAATATGCTCGCTCTCGGGTCCGCAGCGATGTTCGTGCTGGTCGCGTTCGGCGTGACTGGCCATGCTGTTGTCGCGGCTATGGGTACGCTGCCGCCATTCCCACAACTCGAACGCCTGCAGTGATCCAAACAGTCGCAACAGCGCCGCGTTCCGCGCCATCGTTAGAAGCGACGATCCGCGTGCCGACTGTCCAGCCGTGCGGCGAGAGGCAGGGACGTCTGAGCGTATCCTATCTCAACAGCGCGACACTCGGACGTCGCACGTCTTTGTCGGTTTACCTGCCTCCATGTTACGTCTCCGAACCCTCGCGCGTTTATCCCGTCCTCTACCTCCTCCATGGGGTAAACGCCGATCACACGCAGTGGCCCGATCTGAACGTTAGTCCAGAAGCAGACGCGCTCACTGCAAACCGCGCCATCACGCCACTCGACATTGTGATGCCAAACGGAAACCGCCGCGCCGCCGAAGATTACGCGGCATTTATCCTGTGCGATGTGATTCCGGATGTAAAACAGGCGCTTCTCGTTTCTCGCCAGCGCACTTATCGCGCGATAGGCGGCCTCTCGCGGGGCGGTTACTGGGCGCTTTATCTCGCCCTCTTGCATCCGGATATTTCCAGCGCTGTTGGGGGCCATAGTCCCGCGACGAATGCCGCGCTCACTGAGGCGCTCGCGTTGAACGCCGGCGGAGGGGAGCAAAGCACATTACGGATCTATCTAAATGTCGGTCGAAACGACCCTCTGGCGCCTGACGTCGCATCGCTCGCCGCAACGGCGGAAGCGCGTCACCTCAATGTTGTTTTCCACTTGAACGATGGCGACCACGATCGTGCTTAATGGCGCGTTCCCGTTACCGATTATCTGGTCTTCTATGCCTCAGATTGGAGGAAATGACGGGTTGCAAGGCCGGGTTTGTCCTCGAAGGGCGCGGACTTTAACCGGTTTTTAATCTGGAGGTGCTACGGTAGATTCAAATGCATGTCAAGCCCAGGAAAGGAAGCCAAAATGCAAGAGAGAAATCTGCTACCACGAAGTTGGCTAATCGCGTTCACGGTCGCTAGCCTCTCGGTACTCGCCGCGTGCGGGAGTCCGGCAGCGTCGAAATCGCAATCCAACCCACCTCCCGCGCAGGGCAATGCTTCGTACGCCCAACCCACCACCCCCGCTGTGGCCGCTCAGTCCAGCGGCGAGAGTGGGCCGAGCAGTGGTGGTGACCGACCGGAGGGAGGCCCTTCGATTGCCAGCGTCACCGATCCGGGCGGATTGCCGCCGTCGCCACCTACTAGCGATCCACTCATCAATCGCCTTGGCGAAGAGAAGATGGTCGTCTTTCACGACCAGAATAAACGCTATCAAGTCCTGTTTGTCAACGGATGGCAGACCAGTGCCGTCACCACGACTACCGGTGTCTTGTCCGCCAACAAGGACCGCAGCGCGCAGATCGACGTCGTGAGCAGCGGCGGCAAGTCTGCGATGGATTATGCCACGGCGGACGAAGGAAACCTGAAAACGGCGGTGCCGGGATACCAAACCATCGTCCTCAAGCCCGGACAGATTCCGTACGGAGCCGTGGTGAGTCTGATTTATTCCTATCAAGCCGGACAGAATCCGGTAACGGGTAAGACGCTCAACTACCTGGCCGCGCGCGTCTACGTGCACCGTCAGAACTCGAATGATCTCGCGATTATCACGGTGACGGGTCCCGCACCATTCTACGGCGACCTGACTGAAATCTTTGACCGGATTGTCAATAGTTTTAAATGGATGTAGTTTATTGGATCGGGGACCGCTCGTACAGCTGCGAACGGTTGAAGCATACGCGCTGCTCGACTACTCTGCCCCGACGAGGCACCCTAACGAAAATGCCGAAGGTGACTTATGCCTGGAATGCCAACCCCCCACCGTCCGGTCAGAACGGACGGTGCGCTTCTGATGGCGCGCGACCTATTCAAGATTTACAAGACTGATGACCTGGAAACCGTCGTGCTGCGTGGCGCGCACCTGCGCGTGAAAGCGGGCGAGTTCGTCGCGATCCTCGGCCGCTCTGGCGCCGGCAAGACGACGCTCCTCAACCTGATCGGCGGAATCGATACGCCAACCGCCGGACAGCTCGTGATTCGCAACACTGACATTAGCAAGTTGGATGAAGCCGAGCGCGGCGCGTTTCGCCGAGCCCACATAGGGATCATTTTTCAAACCGGCAACTTGCTGCCCTTCCTCACCGCGCTCGAAAACGTAACGTTGCCGATGCGGTGGGCAGGGGCCGCGCCAGGCGAAGCGCACTCGCGGGCTGCTGGTCTGCTGACGCGGCTGGGGCTTGGTGAGCGCTTGAACCACAAAGCCAGCCAGCTTTCCGGCGGCGAAGCGCAGCGCGTCGGCATTGCCATCGCGCTCGCGAACGACCCCGACTTACTGCTCGCCGACGAATTGACCGGCGAACTGGACACAGAGACTGCCGAGCGGGTGATGAGCACGCTTGATGGCCTTCACCGCGAGCGCGGCACGACGCTCGTGGTCGTCACCCACAACTCGCGCATTGCCGCGCGTGCCGACCGAATCGTTCACTTGAACGGCGGGTTTCTAGAGGAGAATGGCCATGACTGACGCGGGTCCCTCGGTTGATTCGATTGTAAGGGCGGAAGGGCTAGAAAAAGCATACCGGATCAACGGCAGCGCTGTCGGCGCTCTGCGCGGTGTGAACCTTGACATCGCGCGCGGTGAATTCGTCGCCATTGTCGGCCCCAGCGGCAGTGGCAAGAGCACGCTGCTCAATCTCCTGGGCGGGCTGACTGCGCCGACGAAGGGATGCATCGTGATCGACGGGAACGACCTCATGCGGTTGTCCGCTGACCAAGTCGCCGAACTGCGCCGCCGCACACTCGGGTTTGTTTTTCAATCGTTCAACCTGTCGCCGGTGTTGACCGCGCAGGAGAACGTCGAATTGCCGATGCTGCTCGCCGGGGTTGCCGCGAAGGAACGCATCGTTCGCGCGGCGGAGCTGCTGTCTGCCGTGGGATTGGAAGACAAACTCGACTACTTGCCGGGCGAAATGTCCGGTGGGCAGAAGCAGCGCGTCGCGATCGCCCGCGCGTTAGCCAATCGACCGCGCGTCCTGCTGGCCGATGAGCCCACGGGCAATCTCGACAGCGCAACCGCGCGTGAGGTGATGGACTTGCTCATCCGGACTCACGTTGAGCACGCGTCAGCTCTGGTCATGGTCACTCATGATCCTGACGACGCCGCGCGCGCCGACCGGCGGGTACGGATGCGCGATGGGCAAATTCAAACTACAGAGGATACAGTCAAGTAAGCTTTCTCCATTTGATCCTCGGGCACTCAAGTCCGAGGCAAACTGCGCCCTCTGTTGTTCACACCGAAATCTGACTTCGGAGACAACGAAATGGCCTACGTTTCCTATGCTCGGCAACTCATCGTGCGCAACCCGCGCCGCACGTTCACCCATCTGTTTGGACTTGTCCTCGCAGTAGGTCTGTTTGCGGGCATTCTCTTCTTCGTGGATGCGTCAAGCCAGCGGATGACACAGTCCGCTGTTCAATCGATCCAAGTGGACATGCAGGTTTACTCCACGCTTGCCACGCCTAGTCTCGATCCGATCGTCGCGCAGCTCCTGAAAACCCGCGGCGTCACCGCCGCACAGCCCATTCTCAGCACTGATTACAGCGCCAGCGCGACGAGCAACGGAGACAAGACAACGTCGAGCGGAAAATTATTCGTCGTCAGTCCCGCGTATTTCGATTCGCTCAAGACCCTGCGCCTCGCCGCCGGTAGCTTCGATCCGAACGGCGCGCTGGTCAGCCAGCCGCTATTCGGTGCGCTCGGCTTGAACCTGGGCGACACGATCGCGGTCGATTTTCCGCAAGTCGCACAGCCGATCCGACTACGCGTCACGGGCATCGTGGATACCAGTCAGGCGATGTATCTCTTTGCAGCCACCGATCCCGCGCATGCCGGCGAGTTCAACCCAGTTCCGGATGACATCTTCATAGCGCCGACGCTCTGGGAATCCACGTTCGCCGAGGCGCTTACCCACCCCACGCTCACGGCAAACGGCAAACCGATCGCGCCGCAGCCGATTCAGGGCGAGGTGGACACGCGGATCGATCACAGCCAATTGCCCAGCGATCCGCTTCAGGCGAGCAACTCGGTCGACGTGATGCGCCGGCACCTCGAAGCGCAGTTTCCCGGCGAAGTCCGCGTCACCAACAACCTGGGCGACGCGCTGACGACAACCCAATCCGACGCTCTGTGGGCGAAGCTGTTGTTCCTCTTCCTCGGAATGCCCGGCGTCGCGCTGGCGGCGTACCTCTCCAAATACGCGACCGACTTGATCACGGGTCCGCAGCGACAAGAGATCAGCCTCCTGCGCGCCCGTGGCGCGACTCCGCGCCAGATACTGATCGCCTCCGGTCTAGCGAGCGCTTTCATCGCCGCGGTCGGCACTCTCGTTGGCTTGGTCCTGGGACTGGCAACCACACTGTATCTGTTCGGGCCAACATTGTGGCAGCAAATCGATGCTGGCAGCTTCCTATTGTCCGCGCTCGTTACCTTTCTCGCCGGGCTGGCGCTGACCATGGTCGCAACCTACCTGCCGATCCGTCACACGCTACACGAGGAAATCGCGCAGGAACACTTGGAGCTGACGCGCGCCGAGAAACGACCTTTCTGGGCGCGTGCGTATCTTGATTTCGTTAGCCTCGCGATCGCGGCGTTGCTCTTTTCGGTCAACGCGCAAAGCGGCGGCTTCGATACGGCGGGGAGCGAAGGGCAGACGCTTACGCTCGGGTTTTTGATCTTTTTTGCGCCGCTCTTCCTCTGGATCGGAGCGACGCTGCTTCTGTCGCGCGTTATGGGCGGCGGCATCCAGCGCGCCGGTGCGGCGATCCGCGCAGTCTTGCGCCGGGCGTTTGGCGATCTCGGCGATATGGCAGGCCGTGAGATCGTACGTCGATCGAATGAGATTGGTGCAGCGATCGTCATCGTCGCGCTCGCAATTTCATTCGGGACGAGCCTGGCGATCTTCACGCGAACATATCAGGCACAGAAAGCAGTGGACGCGCGCTATGAGCTCGGCGCGGACATTCAAATCACGCCGGCGATAAGTGCAAATCCGACCGCTGCGCTTGGGAAAACCATTGCCGCAGTTCGCGACGTAGGCGCGATCACGCCGCTCAAGACGAGCCAGGCAACCGTCGGCAGCACGGCGCAGCCGGTCTACGGTATCGACGCGGGGACATTCGCACAAGCTGCGTTCTTCCCGGATAGTTATGTCCGGAATATGACCGCGGCGCAAGCGCTTGCCAAGATGGCGGCGACGCCGAATGGTGTCCTTGTATCAGCGCAACTCGCAGACGCCTACAGCGTACAAGTAGGCGATCCCATTCTCTTTCGTGTGCTTGACAAGAGAACAAATCAAAACGTGCAAATAAAGGGACAAGTACTCGGCGTCGTCACGCGTTTTCCAACGAGCCAATCCGATACGCTCCTCGTCGTCAACCTTTCGTTTCTGACGCAGGCAATGCACGACGACACGGTGACGCTCTTCTTGGCGGGGGCGGCCGGGCCACCTGCGGCGGCCGCCAGACACATCCGCGACGCGTTCACCAACATTCCCATGCGCGTGCAGGACATTGACACCGCGACAATCGCGGCTGGCCGCTCGCTGACGAGTCTCAACATCAACGGCTTGGGTGCGATCGAAGGGCTCTACACCCTCATCATTGCATCCATCGGCTTGGGCATTTTTCTTATGGCGATGGTATATCAACGCGCAAAGGAGTTCGGGACGATGCGTGCGCTCGGTGCAAGTGCGGCGCAGGTGAGCCGATTCCTGTGGGCGGAATCCTTGACGGTGGGCTTGCTGGCGCTCGCGATTGGTGGAGTGATTGGATTCGGACTGAGTAAAGTGTTCGTCCTGATGCTCGGAGCGCTGTTTACTGTTCCACCGGCCGATGTCACGATCCCGTGGGGTTCCCTATTCACGCTGTTCGCCGCGACGCTCGCAGGAATGATTGCGTGCACACTGTGGGTCAATCATCGCTTGAATGGAATGGAGGTCGATCAAGTCTTACGGGAGCTGTGATTGAAACCTTGTCGTTTCTCCGTTTCAATGCAGGGAATCCAGAACCGCGAGGCGCGTTGAGAAAAGGTTTCGCGTCATCTCACTTAGAGCTATGATGCTTGCCGCCTGTTACAGGTCCTGTAGGGTCGCAGAGACAATGCTTGATCTAGTGACGCATCCCAGTCGACGGCCTGGGGGACCGCGGAATGCGCGGAAAAGCGGCATACCCATCCTGAACGAAATGGAGCTAGTGAAATTCGCCATCCCAATGGCGTTCCTGATCGGCAGAAACGGACGTTTATCGGGATCCACCACGTCGTACTGTCAGCAGGCCAAATGGCCTTTGTGGTCCGCACGTTTCAAGCGCTCTAGCCGTCGACGATCCAATTCGGCGCCGTCCGTATGCTTGTCCCTAGGATGGCCTCCAGCGCGGCGAGCTCATAGGGCTAGATGACTGCGAAGATTGCCTGGGCCACCCTATCCCCCAATGCTAGGCCAAACGACACGATCATCAGTGACCGATTCCTAACGAGCATAGACGGCATTTTCATCGCATCACCGACCTCCGTGCTGATTGCTGACAAAAGGGGACGCTATGGCGAGACTCATTCGAATTAGCGTTTGTATTGTCGCGCTCAATGTGGTCGCCGCGTGCGCGTCATCCGCGCCTTCGTCATCACGAACCGACGAGCAACCAACGCCAACGCAGGCCAAGTCAACGGCTTCGCCAACGTCACGGCCAGCGCCAACCGCAACGACTACTGACGGCATACACAAGATCAAGCATATCGTCGTCATTATGCAAGAGAACCGTTCGTTCGATCACTACTTTGGCACCTATCCTGGCGTGGATGGCATCCCAACGCAGAACGGAGTGCCGACTGTTTGCATCCCCGATCCACTGACCAACAAATGCGTCAAACCGTTCCACGATCCCAGCGACACGAATTATGGTGGACCGCACAGCGCGACCGATGCGACCGCGGACGTTGACGGCGGCAAGATGGATGGCTTCATTCGGCAGGAAGAAGCCGGACTCAAGACCTCCTGCATGAATTCCTTAGACCCGGTCTGCGCGCAAGCGCATACTGACCCGGATGTGATGGGTTGGCACGACGCGCGCGAGATTCCGAATTATTGGACGTACGCTCAGAATTTTGCCTTGCAGGATCGCATGTTCGAACCGAGCGCCTCGTGGACTTTGCCGGAGCATCTGTTCATGGTCTCGGGATGGTCTGGCAACTGCAAGACCCAAGACCCCACAAGCTGTGTCAATGCTTTGCAGAACCCCAATCCACTTTTGAGCACAGCAGACAAACCTCTGCCGCCGCGCAAGCCAGACTATGCGTGGACGGACCTGACCTTCCTCCTCTACAAGAACAGTGTGAGTTGGGCGTACTATGTTGCGGAGGGAACCCAGCCCGATTGTGAAGACGACCACATGTTTTGCACGCCAAAACCGCAGCAAGCAGGGAGCCCCGACATTTTTAATCCATTGCCCTGGTTCGTCACCGTGCATCAGGACCATCAGTTGGGCAACATCCAGACGCTTGACCACTTCTTCACCGCGGCTAAGAATGGCACGTTGCCCGCCGTGTCGTGGATCGTTCCCGATGGAAAGACGAGCGAGCATCCCACCGCGCTCGTCAGCGAAGGGCAACGGTACGTCACTGGCCTAATCAACTCAATTATGCGGGGACCCGACTGGAACAGCACTGCCATTTTCTTGTCGTGGGACGATTGGGGCGGATTCTACGATCACGTTGTCCCGCCGGCCGTAGACCAAAACGGTTACGGTCTGCGCGTCCCAGGTCTCGTCATCAGCCCGTTCGCGAAAAAAGGGTACATCGATCACCATGTGCTCAGCTTCGACGCGTACTTGAAATTCATAGAAGACGATCTCCTAAGCGGACAGCGCATCGACCCCAAGACCGATGGTCGCCCGGACCCGCGCCCGAGCGTCCGCGAGAACATACCGCAACTCGGCAATCTGATAGACGATTTCGATTTCAACCAGCCGCCACGCCCGCCGATGATTCTGCCCACGAGTCCACAGCCCGGACCAGCATCCATCCCGGGTTCTTAATCGCGGAGAGCCTCAAGTCATTGCATACCTGGAAGGTCACGCCGCGCTGGTCATCAGCAATCGTGTTGAAGAGCCTGCTGTTGCGTCTAATCGTCTTTGCATTTCTGACCGCGTGCGCGCGTAATGGTCCGGCTTCATTGCCGGCTGGCACATTGACACCGGTCCCGCGACCCCCATCGCCGACTGCAATTCCATCTGAATTGCCGCCAGCAACCTCCGCGCCTGCCGAGAACACCTGTACTAGTGACCTGATGCCTAAATTCTGCAATGAATAAGTTGCGGGAGTCTGTCGCATGTGCTAGAGTTGGCCATCGCTCCGACGCCAGAAAGAGAGATGTGCTATGCGCGGTCGCAAACCCGACAGA
>JAMCQI010000095.1 GCA_023381515.1 Chloroflexota bacterium
GGCCGCCCGCAAGGCCAGGTGTGCCTCGCCCCTACGCATCGCCGATGCGTTCGGGCCCATCGTCACCGCGACGCGCGGTCCCCTCCGTCACACTTGCCCTTGCGGTCGAAGATCCCCGTAGCGCAGCGGAGGGGAGCAGTGCAAGGGTTGCGAGGCTTCGTCCCTTGTGTTTTAATGGACGAAGCCGAAGCAATATCCTCGTGCATCGGTGAGATTGCTTCGAGCACACCCCGCTCTCGCAATGACAGATGGACGAAGCAGTACCCGTGCGCTTTACGCGCGCAATCCCCACGCGCGCAATCTCCACGTGGATCGGTGAGATTGCTTCGAGCACACCCCGCTCTCGCAATGACAGATAGACGAAGCCGTACCCGTGAACTTTACGGGCGCAATCTCCACGCACGCAATCTCCACGTGGATCGGTGAGATTGCTTCGAGCACACCCCGCTCTCGCAATGACCGCGGGTAGGGGTCTCGCAATGACAGATGGACGAAGGCGTACCCGTGAACTTTACGGGCACAATCTCCACGCGCACAATCTGCAATGTGAGGGTGAGATTGCGCCCGTTGAGTGCCACGGGACGAGTTCGCCTACCCAAAGTTCCTGTGGGCGAACTCTCGCAATGACACACAAAGGCGACCTTGCAGCAGCCCTGCCCCCAAGGCGACGATTATTTGACAGGCGGGCCGAGTTGTGATAGCATATTTCACGTTAGCCGAGCCACCTGGCATTCTGTGCGTCAAAGGAGACTTCATGGATCAAAAGTCCCGCTCGGAAAGGATGGTGCAACGCTTACGCGATTTTCGGTCTTCGGTTCCGGATGTGGAAGCGTCGGCCGTGGTGAGTGCCGACGGGCTCATCGTCGCCTCGGACTTGCCGGCGGGCGTGGAGGAGGACCGGGTCTCGGCCATGTCGGCCGCCATGCTCTCCCTCGGCGAGCGGATCGCGACCGAACTGGGGCGAGGGAATCTCGACCAAGTGTACATCCATGGCAAGAACGGCTACGTCGTCCTGATGTCGGCCGGAGAGGAATCCGTCCTCACTGTGATGGCCCGCAAGGAGGCCAAGCTCGGCTTGATTCTGTACGATATGAGAAAAGCGGCGGCGGATATTGCGGCGCTGATCTGAGGCCGCCGACTCTCAACTGAGATGAAATTCTGAATACACGGAGCGTATCTGCCCCGTGTTTTTGTTGGGTCGTCGCGAGAACGACCCGAGGCAGGAAGAAAAACAGATGCCGAAATTCATTTTTTGCACGGGCGGCGTCGTCTCCTCCGTCGGCAAGGGCATCACGGTCGCGTCCATCGGGCGCCTTCTCAAAGCGCGCGGGATCCGCGTGTCCATCCAAAAACTCGACCCGTATATTAACGTGGACCCGGGGACCATGTCACCGTATCAGCACGGCGAGGTGTTTGTCACGGAGGACGGAGCCGAGACGGACCTCGACCTCGGCCATTACGAACGGTTCATCGACGAGAACCTGACCAAAGCGTCCAATGTCACCACCGGTCAGGTCTATGCCGACGTCATCTCGAAAGAACGGCGGGGTGACTTTCTGGGCGGCACGGTGCAGGTGGTCCCGCATATTACGAACGAGATCAAGCGTCGCATCAGCCTGGCGGCGAAAGAGACAGAGGCCGATGTTCTCATCGTCGAAGTCGGAGGGACGGTCGGCGATATCGAAGGGCTCCCCTTTCTCGAAGCGATCCGCCAGATGCGCAAGGATATCGGGCGGGACAACGTCCTCTACATCCACGTTACGCTCATTCCCCACATCGGCTCGACCGGCGAACTGAAAACCAAACCGACTCAGCACAGCGTCAAGGAGCTGCGGGCCATCGGTATTCAGCCCGACGTGATCGTGTGCCGCTCCGATTATGCCATCGAGGACGGACTGCGTGACAAGATCGCTCTGTTCACCGACGTGGACAAGCGCGCGGTCGTCCCCCTCGTCACGGCGTCGAGCATTTACGAAGTCCCGCTGATTCTCGAAGAGTTCGGGCTGGGCAAACTTTTGGTGGAACGGCTCGGCTTGCCGGATGCGCCCGCGGACCTCGCGGCGTGGCGCGAGTTGGTGGAGCGCATCAAGACGCCCAAGCAGCCGCTGCGCATCGCGATCGTCGGCAAGTACGTGGAACTGCCGGATGCCTATATCAGCGTCCGCGAAGCGTTGTACCACGCCGGCCTGGTCAATAACCGGGCGATCGAGATTGATTGGATTCTTTCCGAGGACCTGGAACGCGGCAAAGGTCTGGACCGGCTGGGCCGGGCGGATGGGATCGTCGTGCCCGGCGGATTCGGCGAGCGGGGCATTGAAGGCAAGATCCTCGCGGCGCGCTATGCGCGCGTCCATCAGGTGCCCTACCTGGGACTGTGTCTCGGCATGCAGGTGATGTGCATCGAGCTGGCGCGCCATGCGCTCGAAAGCGACGAACCGAATTCGACCGAGTTCAGCCCCTCGACGCATTACCCCATCATCAGCCTGATGCCCGACCAGCGCGCGATCTCGGACCTCGGCGGGACGATGCGCCTGGGCCATTACCCCTGCCAGCTCGTCGAAGGAACGGTCGCCGCGCGGGCGTACGGGGACGGTATCGTTTCCGAGCGGCACCGCCATCGCTTTGAGTTCAACAATGCTTTTCGCGACCTGTTGTCTCAGGCGGGGATGGAATACAGCGGGCTGTCGCCGGATGGAAACCTCGTCGAGATCGCAGAACTACGCGACCATCCGTTCATGCTCGGCTCGCAGTTCCATCCGGAATTCAAGTCGCGTCCCGAGCGCCCGCACCCGCTCTTTCGCGAGTTCGTCCGCGCGGCGGCGCAGCGCGAAAACGGGGACGGCCACTAGGCCACCTCTCCCTTTAATTGGATCGTCACCGATCCATCCAACTCCAAGAGGGCACGTTGAATCTGGGAGACGTCTTCCCATCCCAGATCGTGCTTACGAAGCGCCCGCTGCAGCTCCTCGAGCGTCATCACCTCCCGCTTCAGGTTCGGTTCGACGATTCTCCCATTCTCGATCAAAGGCGTGGGCTCGCCGTCCACGAGACGAGCCAGCCTGGGAGACCAGGCCGTGACCCGAGAGACAATCCCATTCGCGACAAAGAGCGTCATCCCCCCGATGAGGCCTCCCCCCAGGGAATTGTCGGGGCCGATCATTGCGTTTTGTAAGACGTTGCTTATCGTTAAAAGAATAATGAGGTCAAAAGGGGTCATCTGGCCCAGCTCACGCTTGCCGGCCACGCGAAACGCGATCATTAAAAAGAGATAGACGACCACCGGACGAATGATCTTCTCTAGGACGGGAATGTCTGGAATGAGAATCTGCATCGTGTTCTCCTAAAATGGAATGGGCCCACTCGCTTTTCGGCGAGGGGAGGGTGACCCAGCGCCCTGGTTTGTGTTAGTGGCGAAAATCTCCCAATCGTGATAGAATAAAGTAAGAGTGATTAGGGGAGGAGGCAATCTCGGATGGCACGCACAACGCCGAGAATGAGCAAGAAAGAAAAACTGACGCTCCTCGCGGACATCGAAGACGGATACCGACCTTTTGATAAACATGCGCTGAGACTGCTGCGTTCCTTGTTGAACGATGCGGATGCCGAGGTCCGCGCCGAGGCGATCGCATGCCTGTGGAACGATCCCGACCCCAAGTGGATTGACGTGTTGATCCAAAAGGCCACCGAGGATGTGCATGCGGACGTGCGAGCGCATGCGATCTCGGCTCTCGGCCGCTATATTTTCGAGGGCGAAGCTTCGACGTTCGACGACTGGGACGGGCAGCCGCCCGCGATCAACGCCGAAGACTATGTCCGGGTCAGCGATTTCCTGTTCCGGATCGCGCAGGATCCGGAGGAACCGCTCGAGACTCGCCGTTACGCGATCGAGGCGCTCGCCTTTCGCGGAAACGATACCGACGTGCTCGACCTGATTGAATGGGCGTACCACCATCGCGACCGCCGGCTCCGGGTCAGCGCGATCTTTTCGATGGCGCGCAACGGCGACCCCCGTTGGACCGATTATATCCTCACCGAACTCAACAGCCAAGATTCCGAAATTCAATATGAGGCCGTCCGCGCCGCCGGCGAGCTGGGCTTGCAGGAAGCGACAGAAACGCTGATCGAGCTGGCGCGGAACCGGACGATCCGTAAACCGCTGCGTCTGCTCGCCATTTATTCACTCGGCGAGACGGGCGACGAGCGAGCCTACCCCGTGCTCGACCGGCTGCAGCACTCGCGCGACCGCGATGTCCGCGAGGTGGCCCGGGAAGCGATGGAAGAGTGGTTCGCCGTCACGGCAATGGAACAGATGGTGGACGAATCCGACGACGAGACGGAAGACGGAGACCCGCTGCTTGCCCCTCAAGCCAGCCACCTCCCCAACATCTGGGCGGACCCGCTCGGCACCTTTTCTCGGAACTGATTCTGTTCTCAGGTATCGACAAAACAAAAACGACACCCGAATCGGCCCCTGACCGGGGCCCGGATTCGGGTGCTGTTTTCTTCGGTTGGCACCATCCATGACGGCACGCCTATCCCGTTGGGCTTCGCCCCTGTGTCGTTGGCTCCAGCGGTTAGAAACCGCAGCAATACATGGCAAAGCCGACCCACGCTGTAAGGCGCGGGGTCTACGACCTCCGTCGGCTGGAGCGCGGCAGGATCCCCGCCGACTGAGAGGCTAAGAGCCTGACACGCACCCGGCACGCTGCTTTGGGTTGACGCTCAGCCGGGTCCGTGCTAAGGTGCCCATAACAGCATTTCGAGCGGGGGAATTACCCATGGACGAGACTGTCAAGCTGACCGTGGAACTGCCCAAAGAGGTGGTGATGCTTACGGGCCGGGACGAAAAGGACCTCCCTCAAGCCTTGAAGCAGCTTCTCGCCGTCGAACTGGTGCGGCAGGGGACGCTCACTTACGGCAAGGCCGCAGAGTTGCTAGGCATCGGACAAGCCGAGCTCATCGCCGTTCTTGCCGAGCACAAGGTCTCCATCTTTCATTTCTCACCCGATGAGTTGCGTCAAGAGATGCTGCGGTGACCGTGACGGTATCGAACTCGTCGCCCCTAATCAACTTGGCACGACTCCAGCATTTTGATTGGTTGCGCCATTCTACGGTCAAATCATCATACCTCGCGCCGTCTACGAGGAAGTGGTCACCCGGAGGCGAGACCACGATGGAAGCAAAGACGTGCGCGGCGCCGCGTGGATACGCCAAGAAACCCCACGAGACGCGCTTGCGGTCGACGCGCTCGCGGCGGAACTGGACCGGGGGAAGCCTCGGCCATCATTCTCAGCCGAGAGCTAGGCGCCGACGTCCTGCTGATTGACGAGATTCGAGGCCGACGAGTTGCGCAGAGTCTCGGCATCTCTATCACGGGCGCCCTCGGGATTCTATCGCGAGCCAAGCGTGAGCATTTGATTCCCCAACTAAAGACCTAACTGGACAAATTGCGGGGGGGGGGCGGAACATGGATCGACGATCGCCTCTACCAAGAGGTGCTGCGGCTGGCAGGCGAGTCGCCGTGAGGGCTCCTTTGGCCTTCCCGATGGCCAGCCCCCACCGTCCCCATCTGGTGTGACTTGCACCCAAGTCCGGGTCAACTGCCCGGCTGCCACCCGCCAAGCCCACAACATGAAACCGGTCACCTTGGTTCCCGTCCTCGTGCTCGATCCCCAGCAGGCGTACCGGGGTGGGCGTCAGAGTTTTGTGGGGTGACACTTGCGCGGCGAGCGCGTTTGGAACACAAAACCCACGAAAGGCCGCACAAGCCGCGAAAGGAAAACGCCCGGCACCCGAAAACGGGACGGGCGGGCGGCCTACGATTGGATTGAAGTGGTGGGGCATGTGGCCAACGTCCGAGGCGGGCCGCGCAGCGCTGGGGGCCACATCAACCGCACCCTTTTGGACAGGCGGCGTATTCTTGTCCCGTGGGAGGATGACGAATCGGGGCAGCGCGGGTATAATGGTAACCAAACAGAAGAAACGAGAGGGAGTCTATGGCCAGTACAGTGAGCCGCAAGCGAGTGCGCCCAGCGCGGGTGTCCCCCGCGCCTCGGCCGGAGCGAGTCGGGGATATGACCCGCGAGGAGCTTCGTGACCTAATTAAATCCTCGGTCGAGGACAGCTTGGTGGAGATTCTGCAGGATCCGGATGCGGGTCTGGAACTGCGGCCGGAGATCATCGCTCAGATTCAGCAGCAACGGAAACAGATCGCTGCCGGGAAGCCAGGCAAAACGCTCGAAGAACTGATGCAAGAGTACGGGATCGAGTGACCTGGTGTATCGCCTCCGCTTCACTGCCGCCGCCGAGCGCGATGTCGCCCGGCTGGATCCCGCCGTCCGGCGCCGGATCCTAAAGCGGTTAGAATGGCTCGGGCGACACGCCGAGTCGTTTCCCCACCAGGCCCTCCAGGGCCCGTTGGGAGATCTGTTCAAATTCCGGGTGGGGGATTACCGGGTGCTCTACGATTTGGCCCGCCCCGAGTCGGTGATCTGGATTCACCGTATCGAGCACCGGCGGGAGGTCTACCAGGAAAAGTAGCGCTCCGTGCGGCGTCACCTGCAACGGAGGCTCCCCCATGCCGCATCCATCCCCGATTCCACGCGCGATCTCTTCGAACGCCCGCTCCTGTGTGCACTGAGTACCGCTAACCCCGATGGCCAGCCCCCCGTCAGGTGCGACTTTGATGGTACCTACGTCCGTACCGGGGTGGGCGTCGGAGTTTTGTGGGGTGACACTTGCGCGGCGAGCGCGTTTGGAACACGAAACCCACGAAAGTCCGCGCAAGTCGCGAAAGGAAACCGCCCGGCGCCCAAGAACGGGACGGGCGCGCGGCCTACGATTGGATTGAAGTGGTGGGGCATGTGGCCGACGGTCGAGGCGGGCCGCGCAGCGCTGGGGGCCACATCAACCGCCTCTGGGCGATTCACCCCGCCAAGAACGCGCCCCGCACGGGGCGCGGGATCTACGAGGGTCTAGGGACCCCGCTGGGCGCCGCTGTTCTTCGACTGCGCGGCCAGGAGCAGGCCGCTCCGCTCAGAATGCGCGGGGCAGGTGGCGCAGCAACATGTAGCAATGCCGACCTCCGTCGGCTGGAGAGCGGTAGGACCTGTGCCGACTGAGGACCCAAAAATGTGACGGGCACCCCTTCATCCTTCAGTGGTTGGCTCATTGTCTTTCTTGCGCTATACTGGCAGTTGCTGACCGTTCACAGAGGTAAAATCATGGGCCAACAGGAGATCAGGTACACAATCGAGTACGAGCAGGAAGAATACGGACGCTGGCTGGCCGAATTGATGGATCTGCGCGGGGTGATGGCTTACGGCGCGACCCCCGAGGACGCTATCGTCAAGGTCGAGAGTCTCGCGCTGCGCGTCCTCGCGGACCGCATCGACCACCAAGAAGAGCCCCTATCCTTGCTCAATATCTCGTTCGCCGCGGCCGCTGCATGACCCAGTGGCGATCGAATCGCGCTAGACAGGTACCGGCTGCTCTGCTCCGGACCGGCTGGCAGATCAAGCGGGAAACAGGATCGCACAAGGTTCTCGCCCGACCAAGCTGGCCGGATGTAGTTTTTGCCTTCCACGACCGAGATGAGATCGGCCCTCGCATGCAGGCACGTATTGCCAAGCGAACCGGCCTGAAAGCAGACGATCTCTAGAAGCACTGGTCGACCCGGATCATAGGCGATCCTCGGCACTTGCCATTTCGGCGCGCTAGCGCCACGGGCGGGTGCCTTTTTGTTCGGGGGCGGTTGGCCTGAGACTTCCGAATTCCCAAAGAATTCGGAAGTCTGGGCCAAATCTAACCCTCATGCCAGCACCAACAGGACCACACATGCCCAAACCGACCCGCAAACAAACCCAAACCAACGGCGCTAACCTCGGCTTTGAGGCCACCCTCTGGCTCGCCGCCGACAAAATGCGCAACAACATGGACGCGGCCGAGTACAAGCACGTCGTCCTCGGCCTCACCTTCCTCAAATACATCTCCGACTCGTTCGAGGAATACCACGCCCGGCTCCTCACTCAGCAGAGCGAAGGCGCCAATCCCGAGGACGCCGACGAATACCGGGCGGTCAACATCTTTTGGGTTCCCCCGGAAGCGCGCTGGTCCTACCTCCAGAACAACGCGAAGCAGCCCACGATCGGCAAGCTCATCGACGATGCCATGGTCGCGATCGAGCGGGATAATCCTTCGCTAAATCACGTCCTGCCCAAAGATTACGCCCGTCCTGCGCTCGACAAGCAGCGTCTGGGGGAGCTGATTGACCTCATCGGCACGATTGGGCTCGGCGACCGCGAGAACCGCTCCAAAGACATACTCGGCCGCGTCTAGGAATACTTTCTGTCCCAATTCGCGAGCGCCGAGGGCAAAAAGGGCGGCCAGTTCTACGCGCCCCGCTCCGTCGTGCGCGTGCTCGTCGAAATGCTCGCGCCGTACAAAGGCCGCGTCTTCGACCCCTGGTGCGGCTCCGGCGGCATGTTCGTCTAAAGCGAAGAGTTCGTCGAGGGCCACGGCGGCCGCATCGGCGACATTGCCGTGTACGGCCAGGAATCCAACAACACCACCTGGCGGCTCGCCAAGATGAACCTCGCGATCCGCGGAATTGACAACGACCTGGGTGCCGAGAACGCCGACAGCTTCCACCGCGACCTGCACCCCGACCTGAAGGCCGACTATGTCCTCGCAAACCCGCCATTCAACGACAGCGACTGGGGCGGCGACCGCTTGCGCGAGGACAAGCGTTGGCTCTACGGCGTCCCTCCGGTGAACAATGCCAACTTTGCCTGGGTGCAGCACTTTATCCATCACCTCGCGCCAAACGGGATCGCGGGCTTTGTCCTCGCCAACGGCAGCATGTCGTCTAACACGTCGAACGAGGGCGAGATTCGCAAATCCATCATCGAGGCCGATCTGGTGGATTGCATGGTCGCGCTCCCCGGCCAGCTTTTCTACTCCACCCAGATCCCCGCCTGCCTCTGGTTCCTCGCCCGCAGCAAGAAGGACGCACGCTTTCGGAATCGCTCCGGCGAAACCCTCTTCATCGACGCCCGCAAGCTCGGCACGCTTGTGGACCGGACGCATCGTGAGCTAACCGACGGCGATATTCAAAGGATAGCCGGAACATATCATGCCTGGAGGGGCGACAAAGGGGCGGGTGCCTACGCGGACGTGGCCGGCTTCTGCAAGAGGGCTACCCTCGAGGACATCCGTGCCAACGGCCATGTCCTGACGCGCGGCCGCTACGTCGGCGCAGCGGAAGTGGAGGAGGACGGGGAACCGTTCGATGAAAAGATGAAGAGACTGACAGGGGAGCTGGAGGAACAATTTGAAGAGGCCGCGTGGCTGCAGCAGGCGATTCGAAAGAATCTTAACACCCTGGGGTTCTCCCAAGCAAAACAGGCAGAGCGCGCCAGGGAACAGACTCCTGGGACCTCGGAAGTCTGATTCCCGAAAAGAGACGACCCGCCTCGGGAGGCGGGCGTCATCCTGGAGATGCTGTCCCCAGGGGAGTAACACTCATTATACAAATATGTCGCGCCCTGTCAACGCGCCAGTACCACGGAATCGGGGCTGTTGCAAAGTCGTCCCCATTGTCATTCTGAGCGAAGCGAAGAATCTCGCGCCGCACTACGAGACCCTTCGCTGCGCTCAGGGTGACAGGCTGCGCGCCTCTGACCAGGGCTGTCAACAGAGTTTGCAACAGCCCTGACCACGGAATTAAGACTATGCATCCAGAATGGCATCGAGTCCGACTCGGCGATGTTATCACGCTCCAGCGTGGGTTTGACATCACTGCAGATGAGCTAAAGCCAGATAGCGTGCCTGTAGTGAGTTCGTCGGGCGTTGCTGGACGGCATTCTGAGGCCAAAGTGAAGGGACCAGGGGTTGTGACAGGGCGCTATGGGACGGTTGGCAGAGTGTTCTACGTCAAGGAAGACTTCTGGCCAACGAACACAACGCTCTTCGTGCGCGATTTCAAGGGAAACGATCCTCTCTTCGTGTCCTACCTGCTCAGAACAGTAGATTTCTCCCAGTTTAGCGACAAGAGCAGCGTCCCAGGGTCAACCGAAACCACCTACACCAGCTTCCGGTGAAGCTCCCTCCCCTCCCCGAGCAGCGCGCCATCGCCCACATCCTCGGCACGCTTGATGACAAGATCGAGCTCAACCGCAAGATAAACGAAACGCTTGAAGCCATCGCCCGCGCGCTGTTCAAGTCTTGGTTCGTGGACTTTGACCCCGTGCGCGCCAAAGCCGAGGGGCGACAGCCGGCGGGCATGGATGCTGAGACAGCCGCGCTGTTTCCCGATGAGTTCGATCGCGACACGGGCTGTCCCCAGGGCTGGTTTCGCGCAAGCATCTTGGAGATGGCGGATCTCCTGAGCGGAGGAACCCCAAGCACATCAGTGCCAATGTATTGGGACGGCGACATTCCCTGGGTGTCGGCAAAGGACGTCACGAGCGCGGGGAGGCTGTTCCTACTCGATACTGAACGGCACATCACCGCCGCGGGCCTTGAGAATAGCTCCACGCGTCTACTCCCCGAGAGAACCACTGTTGTCACTGCACGGGGATCCGTAGGCGGCTACTGCCTCCTGGGCCGCCCGATGGCCATGAATCAAACCAACTACGGCCTAAAAGCCAAGGAGGGCGTAGGCGACTATTTTGTGTATTATTCGCTGGCCCATTTGGTCGCTGATTTGAGACAGCAAGTGTACGGAACCATCTTCGACACTGTCACCACGAGGACGTTTCAAGGCTCCTTGGCAGTAAAGGCACCCTCTCCCGTGGTGGATGCATTCCAGCGACAGGCGACTCCGCTAATGGATAAAGTCCTCGCGAACCAGCGGGAGATCAGAACGCTCGCCGCGCTTCTCGATACGCTCCTACCCAAGCTAATCTCAGGCGAGATCCACGTGCAAGACGCCGAGAAATTCGCCGCGGAGACGACATGACCGAGAACAGCCGCCAGAAAGCAAATGCTTGGTCCTACCCACGTCACCGCTATTTCGAGCAGTCGTTGCAGCAGGCAGGATCCTCCCGGTTCAAAGAAAAGGGCTTTGCGGTGCAGGGGCGCTATCCGCACATCCCTTCTCATTGGAACGAATGGCCGAGAAATATCCTCTTGCCCGAGGTCGTCGCCTACGTCAAGGGGCCGCGCGGTCTCGTTCCGTTCCTCACCGCGCTCGTGCCAGAGGCACAGCAGGACAAAATCCGCGGTGCAACCATTCAGGATGTCGTGCAAGCGATCAAAGAATCGGGGCGGCAGGGGGATTGGATCGGAGAGTTTGAGAGTAAGTATGGGATGATGCCGTAGACTTCCGAAGTCCCAAAGACTTCGGAAGTCTGGCCATGCAACAAACATAGGACACGCTAATGGCCTCCTTCACTGAATCCGTTGTAGAAGAGGCCGCGCTCGATTGGCTAGGCGAACTTGGCTACAAGGTCCTCCACGGCCCCAAAATCGCCCCCGGCGAGCTTGGTGCCGAACGAGATGATTACAGCCAAGTCATCCTGCCGCGTCGCCTGCGGGACACCCTCACTCGCCTTAATCCCAAGCTCCCCGGCGACGCGCTCGAAGAGGCCTACCGCAGGATCACGCGTCCTGCGCATCCCTCGCTTGTCGCGAACAACCGCGCCCTTCACCGCATGCTCATCGACGGCGTCCCGGTCGAGCATACGGCCGATGGCCGCGTCGTCCACGACCAGGCCCGCGTGATCGATTTTGAAAACCCGGATACCAATGACTGGCTCGCGGTTAACCAGTTCACGGTTGTCGAGAATGGCCACAACCGCCGCCCCGACATCGTCCTCTTTGTGAACGGGCTTCCCCTCGGCGTGATCGAGCTCAAGAATGCCGCCGACGAGAGCGCGACGATCTGGACCGCTTTCGACCAGCTGCAGACCTACAAGAGCCAAATCGGCTCCCTCTTCGTGTTCAACGAGGCGATGGTCATTTCCGACGGCCTCGATGCTCGCATCGGTACCCTCACCGCGGACCGCGAGCGCTTTATGCCATGGCGGACCATCGCGGGCGAGGAGATTGCTCCGCCTGCACTTACCCGCCTCCAGGTTCTTCTCCAAGGTGTCTTTGACAGGTCGCGTCTCCTCCAGCTCGTGCGCCATTTTGTCGTTTTCGAGGACGACGGCGCGGGCAATGTCGCGAAAAAGATGGCCGGCTATCACCAGTTCCACGCGGTGAACGTCGCCGTCGAGGAGACTATACGCGCGGTTGGCCCGGGTCCGTTCACCGCGCGCGAGGAACGGGGTCGCTATTTCGCCGTCCCGCAACCCGGCGGCGCGCCCGGCGACCGCCGCGCGGGCGTCGTCTGGCACACACAGGGCTCTGGCAAGAGCCTCACCATGGTCTTTTACGCTGGCAAGCTCATTCTCCATCCCGCGCTCGAAAACCCCACCATCGTCGTCATCACAGACCGCAACGACCTCGACGATCAGCTTTTCGGCACCTTCTCCCGCTGCCACGATATTCTCCGCCAAAAGCCCGCGCAGGCCGAGAGCAGCGACAAGCTACATGAGCTGCTCCGGGTCGCGTCCGGAGGCGTCGTCTTTACGACCATCCAAAAGTTCCTTGCGGATGACCACAACCGCGACCCCAAGCTCTCGGACCGGCGCAACATCGTCGTGATCGCGGATGAAGCGCATCGCAGCCAGTACGATTTCATCGACGGCTATGCCCGCCACATGCGCGATGCCCTTCCCAACGCGACCTTCATCGGCTTTACCGGCACGCCCATCGAAAAGACGGACGCGAACACCCGCGCGGTCTTTGGGGACTATATCAGCATCTACGATGTTGAGCGGGCGATCGCGGATGGCGCGACGGTTCCCATCTATTACGAGGGCCGCCTCGCCCAGCTTGCATTGAACCAGCAGGAAAGGCCCAAGCTCGACAAGGATTTCGAGGAGGCGACCGAAGGGGAGGAGGTCGCTGAGAAGGAAAAACTAAAGACCAAATGGGCGGCCCTCGAAGCTCTCGTCGGCTCTGAAAAGCGTGTTCGCCTGATCGCCCGCGACCTGGTCGAGCATTTCGAAAAGCGCCTTGACGCAATGGACGGCAAGGCGATGGTGGTCTGCATGAGCCGGCGCATCTGCGTCGACATGTACAACGCGATCGTCGCGCTCCGCCCCGATTGGGACGATGACGACGACACGCGGGGAGCCATCAAGATTGTGATGACCGGCTCTGCATCCGACCCGGTCGACTGGCAGCGACACATCCGCAACAAGGCGCGTCGCGAGGTTCTCGCGAATCGATTCAAAGATCCGTCGGAGCCGCTCAAGATGGTCATCGTGCGGGATATGTGGCTCACCGGCTTTGACGTTCCGCCGCTTCATACGATGTACGTCGACAAGCCGATGCGCGACCACGGCTTGATGCAGACCATTGCCCGCGTGAACCGCGTCTTTAAGGACAAGCCGGGCGGCTTGATCGTGGATTACCTCGGCCTGGCCGAGGAATTGCGCGACGCGCTCGCCATCTACACCGAGAGCGGCGGCACGGGTACCGCGACGCTCGACCAGGCGGAAGCCGTCGCCGTCATGCTCGAAAAGTACGAGATCTGCTGCGGCCTCTTCCACGGCTTTAACCGCTCGCGCTGGACCACCGGCACGCCCGCCGAGCGCCTCTCTCTGCTCCCGTCCGCTCAGGAGCACATCCTGTCGCAGGAGAACGGCAAAGAGCGCGTATTTGAAGCCGTCACCGCTCTCTCCAAGGGCTTTGCCCTTGCGGTGCCTCACGAAAAAGCGATGGAAATACGGGATGACGTTGGCTTTTTCCAGGCGGTGCGCGCAGCTCTTGCCAAAGCGACCCTGGAAGAGCGCCGTCCGGGCGACCAACTCGACCACGCAATTCGTCAGATCGTCTCCCGCGCCGTCGCTTCCGACCAGGTCATCGACATCTTTTCTGCCGCCGGTCTGAAAAGACCCGATATCTCGATCCTCTCCGATGAGTTCCTCGCCGAAGTGCGGGCGATGCCCCAACGCAATTTGGCCATCGAGCTTCTCCGCAAGCTCATCAACGACGAGATCAAAGCACACTCGAAAAAGAACCTCGTCCAGTCGCGATCTTTCGCCGAGATGCTCGAAAAGGCCGTCCGTGCCTACCAGAACCGCGCGCTTGACACCGCCCAAATCATCGAAGAGTTGGTCCAGCTCGCCAGAGACCTGCGCGAGGCCAGCCGCCGCGGAGAGGAACTCGGCCTGTCAGAAGAGGAACTCGCCTTTTACGATGCCCTCGAGGTGAACGACAGCGCCGTCAAGGTGCTCGGCGATGAGACGCTCAAAACCATCGCCCGCGAGCTGGTCGACACCGTCCGTCGCAACGCGACGATAGACTGGACCGTCCGGGAGACCGCGCGCGCCAAGCTCCGCGTCATGGTCCGGCGCCTGCTTCGCAAGCACGGCTACCCGCCCGACAAGCAAGAAAAAGCCACCCGGACTGTCCTGGAGCAAGCCGAACTCATCGCCAGAGATTGGGCAGGATAGCCGGGTCACGCCCCGGCTCTAGATGACAACCTTTCCTTTTCGCGGTTTTCGCGCCGCTTCGTGTCGTTCGCGGTCCAGATGTCCTGGGCCCCCGACGCCCACGAGGGGCTAGGCTACACGATCCTCGATCATCCCCGCCAGCTTACCCGTTTCGCGCAAAGTGCAGCCTACTTGATAGGCTGCGCTTGACAATGTTCACCTTGCGTGTTATAATCAATATCGGTAATTACAATGTTACTATCCTTTTTGTAACATGAGACGGTAAATTGGCCTTTTTTGGCTCATTGGCTCATCGAAGACTCCGCGTCCTTCGACTGCGTCCTGCTAACTACGCAGGACTCCGCTCAGGATGCGCGGGGTTGGCTTATCCCGCAGACCCCGCGGGACCTTGGCGGGGTTGACCCGGAGGTTCTCATGGGAGAGATTTGGGACAGACTCGACGGCGAGCCCCTCGCCGCCTTTAACAAATTCGTCGTCTACCGCTCGCTCGGGCCCGGCCGTTCGCTCGGCAAGGCCGCCGCCCTCTACGGTCGCTCATCCTCCCGTTCTAACCGCGCCAAGCTCCGGCGCCCCTCCGGCCGGTGGAGCACCCTCTCCGTCCGCTGGGCCTGGGTCTCCCGCGCGCAAGCCTACGATTGCTGGGTGGTCCTGAGTAACAGTGACAAGGCAATCCTTGGTTTCTATGAAGGCGTCACCGTCGCCATCGAAAAGAGCGTCAGAGAACTAAAAGAGACCAACCCCAAGGGGTGGAAACAAGCCTCTCAAACTCTCGCGACCTTCGCCTCCTTCATCAGCAATGGTTCCGCCAAGGTCATCGGGGAGGCCGCTGTCCAGCTGCAACAACTCGTCCAGGAGCAGCTCCACCTGCCCCCCGCCCCCCAGCGCCTTCTCCTCTCCTCCACAACCAGCACCTCAAGCGAAGACGCCGGTGACGGAGCCGACGCGTATGAGGACGGGGACATCGAATAAAAAAGGGGCGCCCGCCCGACCCGGCCTCCCCTTTCATTCACCTCTGCTGAAACCCGACGCCCACAAGGGGCTAGGCTACAAAACCGTTCTCTTCCGCCTTCATCCTTTACTCGGTGTACCTCCGCTCCAGCCGCGCACTGATCGTCGTGACCGTCTCATAGTTGTTCGTCCCCAGGCGCTCGGCCACTTGTTCCGCGCGGATTTCTTCACTCCCCTGCCGACCGATGAGGACCGCTTCGTCCCCCGCCTCCGCGCCGTCAATCTCCGTCACATCCACCATGGTCTGGTCCATGCAGACGCGTCCGGCCATCGGCGCTCGCCGGCCGCGCACGAGCACTTGTCCATAGCCCCGCGGAGCGCGGCGAAAGCCATCGGCGTAACCGACCATCAACACGGCCAGCCGCGTGGGCCGTTCTGCCCGGAAGGTACAGCCATAACTGACGTATGTCCCTACAGGCACCTCTCTTACGAGAGCCACCTCGGTCTTGAAAGCGAGAGCGGGGATAAAATCAGGCGGCTTGGGCACCTCGGGCGAAGGGTCCAGACCGTAGATCAGGATACCGCTCCGGACGAGATTAAAGTGCGCTTGCGGCAGATTGAGGACGGCCGGACTGTTGGCCGCGTGACGGAAGCGGATGGGCAAGCCTTCCCGGTCAAACGCGTCGAGCGCGCTTTGAAACAGCTCGAGTTGGCGCCGCGTATACTCTTGTCCCCATCCTGCGATCCCGTGAGCATCCGGCGTGTCCGCTACAGCGAAATGCGTGAAAACGCCTTGCACCTCCAGGTGCGTGAATCCGGCCAGCGTCCGTCCGAAACTCGCCGCGTCCTCGGATGAGACCCCAAGGCGCGACATGCCGGTATCCACTTTGACATGGACGGGAACACGGGTGCCCAGTTGACGCGCGGCCTCGTCAGCGGCCCGGGCCCCATCCGTGGAGAAGACGGTCAGCGCCAGGCGGTGTGCGACTCCGGCTTGAGCCCATTGCGGCGGAGTGCGGCCGAGGACGAGGATCGGAGCCTCGATGCCCGCCTGCCGCAGCTCGATCCCTTCCCCGACCGAAAAGACGCCGAGCCAAGTGGCCCCCGCGCGGAGCACTGCGCGCGAGACCTCGACCGCGCCGTGACCGTAGGCATTCGCCTTGACCATCGCCATCAGCTCGACGCCGGGCCCGGCGATTTCGACGAGGCGATGTGTATTGTGCTCAATCGCTCCGAGGTTCACTTCTACCCAGGCTGGGCGAAGGGGAGGGGACTGCCCTGGAGGTTTGTTTTTCATCTCTTCCATACCTACTCACCCGATCCGGATTCTAGCCCTTTTTCCAACGTCTTGTTCTCCGACGCGCCATTTCTCGGCCGCAGCATGAACACGCTCAAGAGAATCAAGGCGGCGCCCAAAAGCTGGAGAGGCGCGAGGACTTCCGCGAACATGAAATAGGCGACGATCGCGGTGGTCACCGGCTCAAAGGCTGCGAGGATACTCGCGACACTCGCCGGCAAGTGGCTGAGGCCGATGGTGTACGCAGCAAACCCGCCGAGCGTCGGTATGAGTGCGAGGAACAGCAGCGTGCTCCAGCCATCAAGAGAGAGGCCCAGGGGAACAAAATCCCGGGCAATGAGGCCGAGGGGAGTGAGGAACAGAGTACCGAACAAAAAGGCGTAAAAGATGGAGGTCCAGGCGGAATAGCGCCGCGTGGCGACCCGGCCGAGGAGGGAGTAGGTGCCGAAGGTAAAGGCGGATCCGACTCCGGCGGCGAGTCCTATCGCGTTCAGCTGTATCTGCGCCGGATCGTAGGCGCGAGCGACGAGCGCGCAGCCCAAAACCGTCAGCGCCAGAGCGATCAGTTTCGTCCGGTCGATACTTTCATGCAGGAAACGCCAGGCGAACACGGCGACGATGGCGGGAGACGTATAGATGATGACCGTGGCCACCGCGGCGCCGTTGTACTGGACGGACGTGATCCACACCAGCTGATGCAATGCCACGCCGATCAGGCCGTAAAACACAAAGATAACCAGATCGCGGGGCGCGATCCGGAAGTATCCTGCGTTCAGGGTCACGAGCCCGACAAAGAGAAAGAGCGTCACAAAAAACACGCGCCAAAAGGCGAGCGTGAGGGGATCCATGCCATAGCGCGTGAGAAGGATCTTGATCACGATGCCCGTGAGCGCCCAAATCACCGTCCCGCCGAGGACGATGACATAGCCGCGCAAGGGGGCCTCACGCGCGGGCACACGGGTAGCCGAAACGATGTTCAACTGGTTTCCTTTTTCCGAAAGGTGACGCGCAGCAAGCGCCGCGTGGTGGGCGTCACCCGCGCTCGTTCATCCACGCGCAAGCCGCAGACCCACAGAATCCGGCTGCCTGCGACAAGCAGGGGCAGCCTGTCGCGCACGGTCTGCGGAACTCGGACATCAATCAAAAATCGGTTCAAAGGCCGAGTATGGCCTTGCCGCCCCGCCGGTTGAAAGCGGTCCCCGGGCTGGCGGCGGCGCAGCGCAAGCGGGCCTGGGGCTTGATCCGCATCCAAAAGAGCGGTCCAACGGTCAGGCGCGGGCCCTGCCTGATCCAAGAGTTCGGTCTCGACCGCCCAGGGCGAGTCCGGAAGCGCTGTCACACCCGGGACGGGGAGAAGGAGCTCGTCGACCTGAAGCTGGGGCCAAGCAGTTGGAACGCCCCCGCCGCGGACGCGCGCAGCTTGCCCGATGACAAACTCGTCGTACCCGATGAGGAGCAGCAAGCCGCCGGGGAGCGTGGCGGCCGCACCGGTCCCTTTTTCCGATGCAATGCGCTGGGCATCCTCGATATGTGTCCAGTCAATGTTGCGTAAGTCGCTGCGCAGCTTTAGAATGGCGAGGCGCAAGGTGCCGCGCCGCAGCGCGGGTGGCAAGGCACGCCAGGCGGGCTGCGCAAAGACGACGAGTCCATCCTCTGCCTGCGCAACGGCGGCAAAAGCCTTTTCCACCTCCGCTTGCACGAACGCGTAATCGTCGGCGAGAGCGCGCGCCGAGTGGAGGAGAACGCTGCGCAGCCCGGGATTGAGGGTCTCGAGATAGGGCAGCACCTCGTGCCGCAAGCGATTGCGGAAAAAGGTCGTGTCCAGGTTGGACGAGTCCACGCGAGGAGTGAGCCCGTTCTCTTTGCCGTACGCTTCAATTTCCGCGCGGGTCACGTCGAGGAGAGGGCGCACGACGTGTACATTTCCGATTTCCGATTTCTGAATTTCGAATTCGTAGGGCATGCCGCGGAGCCCCGCGAGACCCGCGCCGCGCAGGAAATGCATGAGGATGGTTTCCACCTGATCGTCCGCATTATGACCGACGGCGATGACCTGGGCTCGAACCCTATCGGCGACCTCGGCGAGGAACCGGTAGCGGATGTGGCGCGCCGCCTCCTCAAGCGACAGATGCTGCTCTCGGGCCCACGCGGCCACATCCCGCGCCTCGATCGTCGCCGGCAGATTCCAATCGCGCGCGAGCCCCGCGACGAATTCCGCGTCCGCATCAGATTCCGCGCCGCGCAATTCATGATTCAGGTGAGCGACATGGAGACGGACCCGGAGTTCCACTTGAAGCGCGCGCAAGATGTGGAGCAACGCGAGCGAGTCGGGGCCGCCGGAAACGGCGACGACGACCCCATCGCCGGGGGAAAACAGATGATGCTCCGATACAATCGCACGGACACGCTCGAGAAGAGCCATAGCATGTTCCAAGCAAAGTTCAAGGGGTGGCAACCAGACTTGCGGGCGGTAGACTTCCGAAGTTTCCAAAAACTTCGGAAGTCTTGGGCCACAATTAGTGCCCGTTCAAACCCAACGCTTCGGAAAGCTCACGCATAAAGAGCTCGGCATCGGTCACCAGACCAAGCGCCTGGAAGGTGCCGCGGTCGGCCAGTTTCGTAACGACCGCGGGGTTGATGTCGACGGCTACGATTTTGACCGCGGCGGGGAGCATGTTGCCGGTGGCGATGGAATGGAGCATGGTCGCGACCATCAACGCCATCTCGACATTCTGCGCGGCCGCGCGCATGCGTTTTTGCGCCTCGACCGTATCCGTGATGACGTCCGGCAGGGGACCGTCGTCGCGAATCGAGCCGGCCAGAACGAGCTCGACATTGTTGCGAATGCACTCGTACATGATCCCCTGGCTCAAGATTCCCGCTTCCACGGCCGCGCGCAGCGAGCCGGCGCGGCGGATGGTATTGATGGCGATCATATGATGGCGGTGGCCGCCCTCGACCGGTTGGCCGCTGTGGAGGGCGGTGCCGAGCGAGGTTCCCAAGAGGGCGGACTCGACATCATGGGTCGCGATGGCATTCCCCCCAAAGAGCACCTGCACGTAGCCGGCGTGGATAATGCGCGCCAGGTAAGGCCCCGCGCCGCTGTGGACAATGGCCGGGCCGGCGACGACGAGTATCTTGCCCCCGTGCGCGCGCGTCTCCTGCATCTGACGCGCCACGGCGTCGATCACGAGGCGCTTTGGTTTTTCGGAGGAAACGTCGCTTGCCATGAACGAAAAGATCTCTCGGTCGCGGGAACGCTGGAGGGGGATAATGCGAATCCCATCGTGACCTATAACGACGGCATCGCCCGCCCGGACGTCGGCCATAGGAACCATGCGGGCGCCCGACCGGGCCGGGTCGACGACGATGGCGAGGTCCATCTCCGTCCCGTGCACGTCCACCCAGCTTCCGTTCAGACGGACCTGGGTGGGCAGATGGGTCGTGGAATAGAAATCATCGGGAAGGACACCGTCCCGGGGCGCCGGTTCGGTGCTCACATCGCCGCGCGAGACGATCTCAGCCCCATAGTCCTGGAGGGCGAGGAGAATGCGGTGGAGCTGAGCTTCACTGTCTGCCGAGATCTTTAAGCGGGCATAGGAGGTTTCGTCCTTGCGGCGCCCGACCCGAATCTCTTGCATATCGAACGACCCGCCCAAGTCCATGACGGCGTCAAAGACTTTGGGCAGGATCCAGGAATCGATAATATGCCCTTCGAGGATAATATCCTCGCTGAATCCGTTCATCGCATGAACGCCCGCCTCTCCTTTTGAGAATAGGTCTAGTATATCACGGCGGTATGAAAATCGCTAATTGTGCTTGGAGTTTACAAAAATCATGGACCGGCTCGTTTTGCTTCTCTGCCCCTTTAAGTTATAATGGCCCTGTGCCAACAATCGTCAAGGCCATCCTCCTTCTCGCGCTGAACGCCCTGATCGCCGCTTGCACAGTCGCTTCCGACCCACTGCCGCCTCCAACGGCTACATCCATTCCGACCGACACACCGACGCCCATCTCCTCCCCGGAACCGACGGCCCTGCCCCCCGTTGTCTCCGGCTCCGACCCGCTTTCTCAGGGCATGATCGCCCGGCGCAACGGCGACTATGGCCGCGCCGCCGCCGCCTTTCAAGCGACCCTCAATTCGAATCCCTCTGCCGACGTCGCTCGTGAGGCCCAGTTCCGCCTCGGCGAGGCGTACTGGCTGGACCATGACGACGACCACGCGGTCAACGCTCTCAAGAACTATCTCCAAGCGAACCCGCAGGGCGCCCACGTTCCCGAAACCCACTATTTCTTGTCGGACGCTTATCGCAGTCTGAAGGATTACCCCGACGCCCTCTCTGAGCTGCGCGTTTACCGAACGCTGACCCAGACGCTCGCCGGCGACACGGACGGAGGCATTGGGGACCTTCTCGTCCTCATCGGCGATTCGACTCAGGCGCTCGCCGCGTACGACCGCGGTCTGCAGGACAACACCGTTTCGACCGCCACCAAGATCAGCATCCTGCAACGGGCGGCCGACGTGCATACCGGGCGCGGCGAGTCGGATCTCGCGGCCGCCCGCTACGACGCGGCCCTCGCCTTGGCGACGGACGCTCGCACGCGCGCCGATCTCGACGTAAAAGCCGGCGAAGCGTACGCCGCCGCACATCAAATGGACCAGGCCAGGGCACGTTGGAACGAGGCCGTGTCCAAGTACCCGGAACAGCCGGGCGCTTTTCAATCGCTCATCGACCTCCTGGATTATGATTTCGCGGTGGACAGTTTCCAGCGGGGCTACGTGGACTATAATGCCGCTTCCTATAATCCCGCGATCGAAGCTTTTCGGGGCTATTTGCAGAGCAATTCCGCCCGCGCGGGTGAGGCGCACTATTACATCGCCAGGTCGTACGCTCGCCAGGGTCTCTACTCACGGGCGCTGGCGGAATACGACACGGTCATCAAATCCTACCCCAAAGACAAACGCGCCTCGGATGCCTACATGGGCAAGGCAAGTTCCTACGCCGCGTTGGGGCGGACGGATGACGCGGTCGCCACTTACAAGCGTTTCGCCGCAGCCTTCCCGGCGGATGCTCAAGCGGATGATGCCCTGTGGAATGCAGCCCTGCTCCTCGACCGCGCTAAACGCTATGACGCGGCCAACAACCTCTATGAGCAACTGCAGACGAAATACCCCGGCCGCGAACGGGCCGCCGAAGCCTTGTTCTGGGCCGGCCTCGACTACTATCGTCTCCAGGATTACAAGACGGCGACTGCGCGCTGGCAGTCGATTACCAAGAACTACTCCCAGTCACCCTTTTTCGCTCGCGCTTTGTTTTGGCTGGGCAAGGCAGCCCAGGCCCGCGGACTGACGGATGCGGCCAAGAACTATTGGAAGCAGGCAAGCACGCTCCCGGTGAGCTACTATACGGCGCGCGCGGCCGATGTCCTTTCGCCGGGTTCGAACAGCCCGGCCTATGATCTCTCCGCCTATGCGATGGACAAGCCGTCCGACCAGGCCGAATTTGAAAAATGGCTCGCGAGCTGGGCGAAACCGACTCTTGGAACGGCAGGGACGTTGGACGCGGCCACGCGCGCCGACCTCCGCTTCCGCCGCGGGACGGAACTCGTCCGGCTCGACCGCACGGTCGAAGCCCGCCGTGAATTCACGAGTCTCATTGCCGACAAGAACGACGAGCCGGGCACGCTGTACGCGCTCGCGCTCTACTTGCGGGATAACAATCTCTTTTCGCTCTCGATGGACTGCGCGGAGCGGATCGCCCGTCTCGCCGCAAGCGCTTCCGCCCCCGACGCGCCGCGCCTTTTGTGGGCGCTGCGCTATCCAACTTACTACGCGGACCTGGTCGTTCCGGAAGCCAAGGCCAATCAGTTGGACCCGCTCCTCTATTTTGCCCTCATCCGGCAGGAGAGTGGGTTCAATGCCCGGGCAACCTCGTCGGCGGACGCGCGCGGCCTGGCGCAGGTGATTCCTTCGACCGCGCGGGAGATTGCCCAGAGGCTGGGCGTTCGGAATTTCAGTCTCGATCAACTCTATTTGCCGTACGTCAGCGTTCGATTTGGGGTCTGGTATTTCGGGCAGGACATGAAGCAGTTCGACAATCCGATTTACGCCCTCGCCGCGTACAATGCGGGCGCGGGCCGCACGGCCAAATGGGAAAAAGCGGACCTCGACATGGCGGTCGAGGACATCGATTCGAGCCAGGCGAACCTGTACGTCCGGCTCGTGTACGGGTATTGGAGGCAGTACCAACAGATTTACAAGTAGAGTTGGATAGTTTCATAGTTTGATAGTTTCATGGTTAGGCGGCATAGTGGTCCAAGTCTGAAACTATGTAACTAGGAAACAAAGTACTTGACTATCGAACCAACTGCCCTATAATGCACCCCGATGGTACTCGAAATCCGAATGGGCGACATCGCGCGCTTGCGCAAACCTCACCCGTGCGGTGGTTACGAATGGGAGGTCGTTCGGCTCGGCGCCGATATTGGCATGGTGTGCTTGACCTGTCATCACCGCGTCTTGCTGCCGCGTCGCGACTTTGAAAAGCGACTGAAAACCTTCGTTCGGCGGGGGAGCCATCAAATCACACCCAGCGAACCAGGAAGCTGAATGGAATCGCTCCACCCACGCGGATACGCCGCCGTCTTACATAATCGCCCCTTTCTCGCGTTGTGGATGGCCCAGATCCTTTCCAACACGGCCCTGAACGGTTCCTACTTTGTCCAGCTCATCCTGATCGAGCAAGTCACTCATTCAAATGCCCATCTGGCCGCCGTCGTCCTCGCCTTTAGTCTGCCCGCCGTCCTGCTGAGCGCCCTCGCCGGACTCGTCGTCGACCGCATTTCGAAGAAGACGATTCTCGTCGCGTCGAACGCGCTGCGCGTCGTCTCCGGCGCCGGCCTGGCGCTGCTGGCAGCTCTGCTCTTGACTCGGCACGTCAACGAAGCCCTCTTTCTCAGCGGGATTTACCTCCTCATCTTTCTCACTTCGGCGATCGGCCAATTCTTCGCCCCGGCCGAGGGATCGACGATTCCCCTCATCGTCGCCCCGACCGGGCTGCTCGCGGCCAACTCGCTCTTTACGATCACTTTTATCGCTTCCCAGATCCTCGGACTCATCATCCTCGCCCCGCTCGGCGTCAAGCTCATCGGCATTCTCGGGTGTCTGTGGGCAGCGACCATCATGTATGGTGTCTCCACGCTCCTGGTGGCCCTGGTTCCGCGCGACCATCCCGTGCGCGCGCTGGGGCTCGACGGCGTCTCGACGGTCCGTCGAGCGTGGAATGAACTGCGCGAGGGCTGGCACTATGCCATCTCACGACGGACGATTCTGGCTGCCCTCCTCCAACTCGCGCTCGTTTCCGCGCTCATCATGATGATGGTCGTCATCGCACCGGGGTACGCCGCCCAGGTCCTCGGATTGTCCGCGGAGGACGCGATCTATGTCTTTTGGCCCGCGGCGGCGGGTATGTTCCTGGCGAGTGTTGCGATCGGTCGCTTTGGTCACTACCTCTCACGTTCCATTCTGGCAAGCAGCGGCATGTTCCTCATCGCGATCGCGCTCGCCGGCCTGGCGTGGGCCGGAGGGGGAGGAGGGCCTTTTGACAAACCACTCTTTCAGGGGCATCCGGAACTGGTAATCACGACTACGGCGACGGTTATGGTCTTTGCTCTGCTGGCCGGGATAGCGATGGCGATGATCAATATCCCCGCGCAGACCGTTGTCCAGGAAGAGTCAAATGATGCGGTGCGGGGCCGCGTCCTCGCCGTCCAATTTACGCTCGCGAATGCACTCGCGATTCCGCCGACGCTCTTTATCGGCAGTCTCGCCGATGTCTTTGGAATCCCGCGCGTGACCTTTGCCGTGGCCGTTTTGATCATTTTGCTCGCCGTGGTGAACCTGCGTTGGATGGGCTCACTCACGCCTTGGCGGCGTTCGCGACCCGCCCTGCCGAACGAGGGGTCGCTCGCGCCCCCTCCGGCCGATTCCTCTTCTCATCCTCGCCCGTGAACCCGCAAATCCAGCGCGTTCTCATTTTGATGTCGGATACGGGAGGGGGTCATCGCAGCGCGGCAGAGGCGATTGCCGGAGCCGTGGAGCGCGAATTCCCGGGCCGATACCAAGTCAAGCTGGTGGATGCGATCGCCCGCGGGGCGCGCTTTCCCTTTAACCACACGCCCGGCTGGTACTTGCCCGCCATTACGTACGCCGAATTCTGGTGGGGGGTCTTGTTCCACTGGACGGACCACCCTGGGATGCGCCGATTCTTGCTCGCGTTTTTGAATTGGGCGATGCACCGGGGGCTGGAACGTCTGCTGCGCGCCGAGCCGGCGGACCTGGTCGTCAGCGTTCACCCGCTCCTCACGACCGTCCCCCATCGTGTTCTCCGGAAGATTGGGTCGCCCGCCCCTTTTGTCGTCGTCGTGACCGACCTGTTCGATGCGCACATGCTCTGGTTCGATCACGACGCCGACTTGTGCCTCGTCCCGACGGACGGAGCCTACCAGACCGCGTGCCGCTTTGGCATGGCGGAGGACAGGCTGCGCGTGGTCGGGCTGCCTGTCAGCATGAAATTCCTGGATAGCGGGACGGACAAAGCCGCCCAGCGAGCAGACCTCGGCCTCTTACAGGACACGACAACCGTCCTTCTCGTCGGCGGAGGGGAGGGGATGGGCAAACTGGCGGAAACCGCGCAGGCCATTTCAGGGGCGCGCCTGCCGGTGCAGTTGGTCATCATTGCCGGACGCAACAGGGCCCTCCAACGGCGGCTCTTGGCCGCATCCTGGCAAATACCGGTCACGATTCAAGGGTTTGTAACGAACATGCCGGATTGGATGCACGCCGCCGACGTATTGATAACCAAAGCCGGCCCCGGGACTATCAGCGAGGGCATCGCCTGCGGCCTTCCGATTCTTTTAAGTGGATTTCTGCCCGGCCAGGAAGAGGGAAACGTAAGATTCGTACAGGAGAATGCGATTGGCGTGCTGCGCCAAAAGCCGGAGGAGATTGCGGAGACGTTGAGGGAATGGCTTTTACCCGACAATGCTGCGCTTGCCCACATGTCCGCGCGAGCACGTGAGTTGGGCCGGCCGCGTGCAGCTCTGGATATTGCCGCTATTCTGGACGGTGTCCGCGACAAGCCCACGTTCCCACGGGTTTTGAACCCGCGCGAATCTCGGCTATAATCAGTTTGCGCCCAGCATCACTCGAGTTTGCGCGCCGACGTGTTCCCCATGCCCACGAAGACGACTGCTTTGCCCGGTCTGCGAGGCTGGCTTTTCGGCTCGGCCGCCCTGGCTCTTGTGCTCCTCGCCGGCTGTGCAATCCGGCCGACCCCCACCCCACGCGGGCTCAAGTCTCGCTCGGCGGTGACCCTTACGCTCTGGCATGCTTCCGACGGCGCCGCGCGCACTCTCCTCTCCGACTTGGCGAACGATTTCCACACGGCCTATCCCTGGATCACGGTCCGGGTCGAGGCCGAGAAGCGTGAGGGCGACCTCTTGCGGCAAACCCTCGCCGCGGTGGCGCTCAATCAAGCTCCCGATGTCGTAATCGCCGAACCGCGCACTCTGACGGAGCTGGCGCGCCGAGGCGCCCTGATCGATCTCAGCAGCTACGTCGACGATCCGGCAAGCGGTTTCAAGCCCGAGGAGCAAAACGACTTTATTCCGGGAGCCTTGGAGGCGGGCCGGTTTTACGAATTCCATGACCAGCTTCTGGCGTTGCCGTTCGACCAGCACGAGGTGGTGCTATATGCCAATATGGACCTGTTGAAGGCGGGGAACGTGACGGGCCTGCCGCGCACTTGGGAGGCCTTTGGCGAGGCGGCCCTGAGCGCCACAAACGACGGAACGCCCGGCTGGGATATGACCCCGGACGCCACCATTTTTTATGCCCTGATCTTTAGCCACGGCGGCCAGGTACTGGACGATACCCAGAGCCAGATCTTGTTCAACCAACCGGCCGGCGTGGACACGCTCACTTTGACTGCGATGCTCTCGAACAGCGGTGCGGTGTATCTCGCGGCGGATGCCGACGACGCGCGCCGCTATTTTACCCAGGGGCGGGCGGCTTTTTGGTTTGGCACCACCCGCGACCTACCCACTTTGCCGGATGCGATCGCGCGCAGCGGCCGTTTCCATTGGAGCGTGACGAGTCTGCCGCAGAGTGACCCGCGCCATCCGGCGACGGCTTTTGCCGGCCGTATGATCGCTCTTTTGAAAGGTTCTTCCGAACGTGCGCAAGCCGCTTGGGCATTCGCGCATTGGCTCGTCGCTCCTGAGCAAACGGCCCGTTGGTCAAAAGCGACACTGGCGCTGCCGGTCCGTCTCTCGGCTCAAGCGCTGTTGACCAACGACCCCTCCGCGGAGGTCGAGGCTCTTTTGCGCTCTGACACAGGTCAAACGCCGGTCACGCGACTCGGGCCGACTTTTAAGGGTGCCGCCGATTTCGACGCGGCGATCGTGGAAATGTGGACGGCCGTAGCCAATGGAACCGAGCCGGCGCCTGCGCTCGCTCGCGCAGTCGACCGCGTGAGCCGCATCCTCGGCTCCACACCGTAACGAATTCGCCAGCAAGGTATCATCATCCACCATGAATCGACGTCTTCAAACTGCTTCGCGAGCGGCGCGCGCCGCCGGCAAACTCCTGCGGGAAAAATTCAATACGCCGCGCACCGTGCGCTCGAAAGGGAAACGGGATATTGTGACCGATGCCGACTATGCGGCCGAGAGCACGGTGCGCGACATACTGCTCACCCGTTTTCCACAGGACCTCTTTCTCTCCGAGGAGGGGGACGCGGCGGAGCGTCAAGCCTTGTGGGACCAAGTGACGAGCAATGACGATCTGGGTCTCTGGGTCGTCGACCCGCTCGACGGAACGACCAACTATGCCCGGCGCCAGCCGACTTTTTCCGTCTCGATCGCGCTGGTCCGCAGGGGTGCCGTACAGGTCGGCGTTGTCTATGACCCGATGCGCGATGAGCTGTTTGCCGCGGAGCGCGCTCGGGGCGCGTACCTGAACGGCCAGCGAATCGCCGCGAGTCATATTGGCGCGTTCGCCAATGCCGTCATTGGCACTGAATGGGCCCGCGCCCAGCCGCTGCGCGAGCGCACCGCCGCTCTCCTCGCGCGTATGGCGGTTCGCGTCATGTCCGTTCGGTCCGGAGGCAGCGCCGCACTCTCTCTGTCTTATATCGCGGCCGGCCGGCTCGACGCATATTTTCACCTCTCACTCTACCCCTGGGACGTAGCCGCGGGTGCGCTCTTGATCGAAGAGGCGGGTGGGCGGGTGACGACATTACAAGGAGAGCCTTGGTCCGTGCACTCTCAAGCCTATGTCGCGACGAACGGCCACTTGCACCGGCAAATGCTTGCTTATTTCAGGAACCGATAAGACCGTCTCCCGTATGTCTTCCAGCCATCGCGAACGAATCCGCCAAGCGTTGCGCGGCGAGGCTTACGACCGGATTCCCCGCGGCGAGTTCTTTATCTCCCCGGAGTTCGCGCGCGCCTTTGCACCAGTCGCCGCCGGGTCGCCTTTGTCCTGGCAGATTGTCCAGGAACTGGATCTCGATCTGGCGGCCGTCCCGCTGAGCGCGGGATGGGGCGCGCTCGAACAGCCCGATGAAGACCAAGCGCTGGCGGACTTGGGGCAGTGGCATTCCGAGAGTGATCGCTTTGTCTTCGCACTGATCGACGGCCCGTTCAGTTCCGCCGTGAAGCTGGGCGGATTCAACTCCCTCTTGCACTATGTGCAAGGCGCACCGCACATGGCGCGCGAACTCTTTCGCCGCGGAGCCGAGGAGACGCGCGTGGTGGCTCAAGCCGTGCGCGATGCCGGCGCCGACGGCGTTATCCTGGGCGAAGATATCGCCTATAACCGGACGACTTTTATCGGACCCAACGAACTGCGCGCGCTCTACTTTCCGGAACTGCTGAATGCGGCTCGAGCCGTTCACGCGCTAGGGCTCGCCGCCATCTTCCATTCCGACGGTAATCTGAACGCCGTTCTGCCGGATCTCGGCGGATGCGAATTGGACGGACTGCAAGGGATCGAGCCCGAAGCGGGGATGAGCATGGCATCGGCGCGGGCGCAGTTGGGGCCGGGCCTGACCTTGTGGGGCAATCTCAGTTACGAGTTTCTCGGCGCGGCGCGCACAGAGGCGGAAATCCATCAAGCGCTGCAGCAGGTGATTGCGAGCGCCCAGCCCGGTCCGCTGATCTTTGGATCATGCAGCGGACTAGTCTCCGGGCTGAACCCGGAAACCGTCCGGAGGGTTTATGCCGCGCTCTCCGCGCGCCTTTTTTATTGACATTTGTTTATCTTTGCGGGATAATACGGCCCGGAGGATCCGATGGACGACGCGCTGACGCTGAGTTCATACACTGAAAAGATCGACGGCCTCATCCACCAAGACCGCCATGACGAGGCGATCGCGCTGTGCCAGCACGTCCTTCATTATTATCCCAAACACGTCGATACGTATTGCCAGATGGGTGAGGCGTATCTCGAAAAGGGCGACCTCGCGGGCGCGCAAGAGTTGTTTCGCCGCGTGCTCAGTGCCAATCCCGAGGACTTGGCCGCCCACACGGGGCTGGCCGAAATCTACAAACAGCAGCACCTTGCCCCCGAAGCGGTCTGGCAGATTGAACGGGCCTATGAACTGGACCCGGCGAATCCGGAGATCCGTAAGGAACTGCTGCGCCTCTATGCCGAGCAGGACGCCAAGCCCCGCGCCCGTCTCAAGCTGACCCCGGGCGCGCTCGCCCGTCTGTACGCCCGGCAAGGCCTGTTTACCCAAGCCATACAGGAATTCCACGCGCTCGCCGACGACGAGACCCGTTACGATGCACGCGTGGCGTTGATCGAGACCTTGTGGCACGCAGGGCGACCGCGTGAGGCCGCCGAGGCCGCGCAGAGACTGCTCGAAACCCTTCCCTATTGCCTCAAAGCCAACCTCATTCTTGGCGCCATATGGCAAGAGAGCGGCCTGACCGAAGGAGAGAGCTTTCTGCAGCGCGCGACTGAGCTCGACCCCACGAATCGTGCGGCGTCTGTCGTTCTTGGCACGCATTCCCCATTGCAAGTAACCGACCCACTCCTCCCACCCTACGTCGAGGGCGCCAGTCCTACTCCTCCCGCCGTTCCAGAAGTCAAGCTGCCGACCGCGGATTGGCTGACAGATACACTTGCGGCAATTCAAGAGAGCGCGGCCAGCGCGGGCACCGCACCGGCGACGGAGTTTGATCTATTCGGCGAGCAAGTCGCAGCTCCGCCCGCGCCTTTCGTCGTCGAGAGCGCGCCCGCGGAAGAAACTCCCGTCTCATCGCCGTCGGAGAGCGAGCAGGCACCCTCCACTGCGGAAGCTGCTGTGTCCGCGGAGCCGGCGGCAGAGCCGGTGCAAGAGGCCGCGACCAGTACTGAGCCCGGACCGGCGACAGAGGCGGCGCCCATCGCCGAGCCGATTCAGGAACGGCCGACCGAAGAGCAATTGCAGGAGCCTACGCCGCATGCAGTGGAGAGCGAGACTGCCGCGGCAGTCGCGGAAGCGACTACTCCAGCGATTACTACGCCCGTCGCAGAAGCACCTGCCCCCGCCATTACTCCGCTCGTCGCAGAAGCGGCTGCGCCAGCAGTTGAACACGCTCCTGCTCCAGCCGAAGTGGCACCTGCTCCAGCGATTGGAGAAGCACCTACTGCGGGCGTGGAAGCGGCCCCTACTCCAGCAGTTGAAGAAGCAGCTACTGCAGCGGTTGAAGCGGCACCTGCTCCAGCGATTGAGGAAGCACCTACTGCGGGCGTGGAAGCGGCCCCTACTCCAGCGATTGAGGAAGCACCCATTGCGGCCATTGAAGCGGCCCCTACTCCAGCAGTTGAAGAAGCAGCTACTGCAGCGGTAATTTCCGAAACTACTGCGGCCGTTGCCCCGGCCGAGCCACCGCAAGCGGAGGTCGCGAAAGCCGCGGCCCCCGAAGCAGTGGTTGCGGAAGTGGCAGCGGAAGTGGCCGCGGAAGTGGCCGCCGAAGCGACGACCGCCGAAGCGATGGCTCCCGAAGCAGTGGCTACGGAAGCAGTGGCCGCGGAGGTATCCGCCGAAGCTTTAGCGGTTCAGCCGACTGCCCAGATCCCTGTAGAGACAGTCCAGCCGACTGCCCAAATCTCTGTAGAGACAGTCCAGCCGACTCTAGAAGAGACCAAGCCCGCCGAAGAACAGCCGACACTTGCTCAAGAGGAGCCGCCGCGGAAAGAGGAGCTACAAACTCCCGATATCCTCCAACAGCTACCAGGCCCTCCTTTAGTGAAATCTCTTCTTCCCGCATGGCTGGAACCGGCGGGCCCGCCGCCGCCCGGGGCGGTCGCGGAGTCGACTTTCGAAATTGCGGCCGAGCCTTCTACGATTCCAGGGGGGGTGCCTGAACTCTCCAAGACGATGGCTGAACCGGTAGTAGAGGAGACCGCGCTCAAGGCGGAAGAGGAGACAGTTCCTCCGATCATTCCTGCGGAAGAACCGGCGATCACTGCAGAGACGCCGGAGCCAGACCAAGTTGTTCCGCCTTCTTGGGCAACCGCGGTGGCGGCTCCACTTGAAGAAGAGAAACCCGTTCCAGAGGCGGGCATAGAGATGCCGCAGCGGCTGCTTGAGCCCTCGCCGCCACCCGCTGTGGAGGAAGCACAACAGGCAGTTGCGGAAGCGCCACACGTAGTGGAGGAGACGCCACAGGTAGCGGCGGAGGCACCGCAGGTGGTGGAGGAGACGCCGCAAGCGCTGACAGAAGTTTCGCAACTGGCAGAGGCGCCACAGGTAGCGGCGGAGGCACCGCAAGGGCTGACAGAAACTTCGCAACTGGCAGAAGCGCCACAGGTAGCGGCGGAGGCACCGCAGGTGGTGGCAGAAGCGCCACAGGGAGTGGCGGAAGCGCCACAGGGAGTGGCGGAGGTTCCACAGGTTGTGGCGGAGGTACCCCAAGTAGCGGCCGAAGCACAACAGGCAGTTGCGGAAGCGCCACAGGCAGAGGAAACGGTGCCCCAGGTAGCGACAGAGGTACCCCAAGTAGCGGCCGAAGCACAACAGGCAGTGGCGGAGACGCCGCAAGGGCTGACAGAAGCTTCGCAAACGGCAGAGGCGCCGCAAGTGGTGGCAGAAGCGCCACAAGCTGTGGAGACGGTGCCGCAGGTAGTGGCGGAGACACCGCAAGGGCTGACAGAAACTTCGCAACTGGCAGAGGCGCCACAGGCAGCGGCGGAGGCACCGCAGGGAGTGGCGGAGGCGCCTCAAGTGGTGGAGACGGTGCCCCAGGTAGCGACAGAGGTACCCCAGGTAGCGGCCGAAGCGCAACAGGCAGTTGCGGAAGCGCCACAGGTGGTGGTGGAAGCGCCACACGCAGTGGAGGAGACGCCCCAAGGGCTGACAGAAACTTCGCAACTGGCAGAGGCGCCACAGGGAGTGGCGGAGGCGCCGCAAGTGGTGGCAGAAGCGCCACAAATGGCCCAAGTGCCGGGTGTTGCCGAGCCGCCGACTGCGGAAGCGACGGCGGCTGCGCCTGGCCCTGAACCGTCTGTGGGGGCACCTCCCGCGGCTCCTCCAGAGACATTCGCCGAGCCTACCGAGGGAGAGCCCGATTGGCTCATGCGTCTACGCGCCGAGTTGGGTGCCGAACCGAGCGCGGCGGAGGCGACCTCTGCCGTAACGGAACAAGCGCCGGCGGAAAGTGAAGCCGAACCCGAAGTGCCGGTTGAAGAGTTGAGGGCTGCGCTTCACAACTGGCTGGAGCAACTACCCCCCGAAGCAAGAACGTCAGCGTATGTAGAGACGCCGGAGGAAGGGCTCGCGCCGACGGCGCCAATGGAGCAAGTGCCTTCACAGGGGATTGGGTCCGAGTCCTCTCTCCAGAGCGAGACCGCAGCGGCTGCGCCGGTCAAGGAGGAACGCGTTCCTCCACCGGTTGCGACGACCCCGGTGGAAACACCGTCTGCAGCAGCGCCGGTTGAACATGAAGAGAGACAGGAGCCGACGGCCGCGGACCCGCGCGAGACCAAGCTGCTGGCGCGGCTTGCTCTGGCGCGCTCTTGCCGAGATACGGGAGAAATTGGCGAGGCACTGCTGGAATACGACTATGTCGTTCAGCACTCTCCGAGTCTTGCTTCCGAGGTCATTCAAGACCTGGAGCAGGTGATCCAACGCGAGACGGCACCTCTTCAGGCTCATCGAATTTTGGGAGACGCCTACACGCGCGCCAATCGCCTCGCGGAGGCGCTCGAGTGCTATCGTTATGTGCTCGACCGCGTGTCTTGATTCCACATTGGATTATTGACATCGCCGCTCGCGCGATGTTTGCGACATTCATATTCCTTTGGAGGTTTCGTTGCAACAGACGCTCGTCATCATCAAACCCGATGGCGTTCAACGCAGCCTGGTCGGGAAAATCCTTGCTCGTTTCGAAGAGCGCGGCTTGAAAATCACCGCGCTCAAGCTGGTGCAGGTGAGTCGTGATCTCGCCGAAAAGCATTACGCGGTGCACAAGGGCAAATTCTTTTATGCCGATTTGGTGAACTATATTACTTCGAGTCCGGTGGTCGCAATGGTATTGGAAGGGCACGAGGCGATCGGCGTCGTCCGGTCGATGGTCGGCGCGACGCGGCCTTGGGAAGCGGCGCCCGGCACGATCCGAGGCGACTATGCTTTGATGGGCTTGCGCAATCTCATTCATGCTTCCGATTCCCCGGAGACCGCGGCGAGCGAAATCGCACTGTGGTTCGGCAAGGAGGGGGTCTACCAGTATCCGCGCGAGCTGGATCGCTGGATCAACGAATAGAGCGCCACGAGCAGAAACCAGGCTCCTCGAAGCAGCCTGGTTTCTTTCTTTATGCCCCCCTAATGGGGGGCATTTTTGTCGTATAGGTAGGGTAAGACCCCATAGACTTGCCTGCGCTTTGGCGCGATGATGCGAACTGCTGCACGCCCTAAAAACTGTCTTTGCACCGGCTGACGCCTCGGCCATGTCTTCGCCATCCAACTGCGAGCGCATCCTCGTTACAGAATACCATCTTCCTTCTATTACGCTTTGAAGGGAACAAGGAAGGAACGTTATGAAGACCCGCGGTTTGCTCTTCCTCAGTTTGCTCGTCCTTTTGCTCGCCCTCGGGGTTTTCCTATCCGCAGTACCCACTCAGGCGGCAATAACCCAGGTGTTTTGGGTACAGGCAGGGGGATCCGATGCCAACCCCTGCACCTTCGTCTTCCCGTGCAAAACTATTCAACCTGCGGTAGACAAAGCCGTTGGGACGCTTGCGGCAACCGTCAACGTCCTGCCGGGCACCTACCCCCCTTTCACAATCCCGATCACGGGTCATCTAGCCATATCAGCCACCGCGGCGATAATCGACGGCGCGCACAGTTCTACGCCCGTGATTTGGGTCAACGCCCCGAGTAGTAGTCCAACTGTTACTATTGATGGTGTAACTGTCCAGAACGGGAACGGCACTGGCATCGTTATTAGTGGAACGACGGCCGCCCAGGTCCTCGTCAAGAACTCTGTTATCCAGAACAACACGGGCAGCCTAGGCGGCGGCATCTACAACAACAATGGCAGTGTGACCATTGAACGCAGCTTGCTGCAGAACAACCAGGCGACCTCGGGCGGAGCCGTCTACAATGACTCGAGCGCGACCACCGTTATCAGCCAGACGGCTGTCCTCACGAATACCGCGACCTCAGCCGGTGGCGGCGCCTTCAATGCCGGCGTGCTCGACGTGGTCAACAGTACGGTGAGTGCCAATTCGGGAAGTGGACTCGTCAACTCGAACACCCTGCGACTGTACAACGCGACCATCTCCCTCAATACGGCGACGAGCGGCGGGGGAGGCGTTGCAAATTCGAGCGGAACCGCGAGCCTCGCGAACACGATTCTGGCAGGTAACAATGGTCCAGCCGCCTCCCCGGATTGTTCCGGCACGCTCACCTCGGGCGGGTATAACATATTGGGAAGCAGCACGGGGTGCACCGGTCTGACGAATGGGGTCAATGGTGACCAAATCACCAACCCCCAACTACAGCCGCTCGCAGACAACGGCGGGTTTAGCCCCACACAGGCCATCACGACGCAGAGCCCCGCCTATAACAATGGCAATCCCACCGGATGCATGTATGGGACCATTCTCCTGACAGAAGACCAGCGCGGTCAGCCTCGCCAGAATGGCCCGCGCTGCGATGTCGGGGCGTTCGAGTTGCAGGCCATCTTCCCGCTTTATCTGCCGCTTGTGATGCGGTGATCCGGAGATCATGAGGACTCGTGCTGCGTGTAATGCCGCGCATGCGCAGAAATGGGAGGTTTTCTTAACACTGCTGTTATCTCGTTTCAGATGGCCTGGTCAAGCCGATGCCACAGCCGCTTGCCGCCCGGGAGATCACTCCCTCCTGATCGCGTCACACTATTCAATCGGTCTAATCTTCCATGCAACCTCGGAGGATTAGAGGAAGGAGCACAATGGCACATCGCAACGTTATCGCACTGGGGTTGCTCCTCTTTTTGCTCGTCCTCGGAGCATCCCTTCTCGTCATGCCCACGTCGGCAGCACCGCGCGCGCCATCCGCTGCCACGTTTTACGTTAACACTTCCGGTGGGAATGACGCGAACAATTGCACGAACCCCTCTACCCCTTGCGCGACGATTCATGGCGCTTACAACCAAGTCGTCATGACGACGACGGTAAGCAACACGATCAGCATTGCCCTTGGCACTTATTTCGAGCACCTCGTGTTTACCAAGAGCGTGACGCTGCAAGGAGCAAGTGCTGCGACAACCTTCGTCGACGGAAGTGGGACCGGCCGAGTGATTCAGTACGTCACACCCAACCTTCCCTCGCACGCGAGCGTGAGCGTCAACAATCTCACGATCCAGAATGGGAGCGCGGACCTCGGCGGCGGGATTGCCATCTCGTCGCCTGTCCAGTTGTGGCTCCGGAACAGCTTCATCTTTAACAATGTTGCGACGACCGGCGGTGGAGGGATTTACGTGGCGGGTGGAGGTGGGTTGGTCGTCATCCGCAGCTCCATTCAGAACAATTCATCCTCCAGCAATGGAGGCGGCGTCTGGAATGATCTGAGCGCCAACACAACGATTACCCAGAGCGCGGTGGTGAACAACACCGCGGTGAATGGCGGCGGCATCTACAACGGCGGCTTGGTCACGATGACGAACAGCACCGTGGGCGGGAACACAGCCTCTCAGCAGGGCGGCGGCATCAACAACACAGGGACGCTGAGCCTCAGCAACGTGACGATCGCACGCAACACGGGGACCGGCGGAGGGAATGGGATCCAAACGACCGGCACGGTCGTCATGCAGAACACCCTCCTGGCCGGCAATCCGATGGACGGCCAGCCGGATTGTTCCGGGGTGCTGACGGACCAGACCGGCAGCGGCTACAACATCTTGGGCAATAATAACGGCTGCTCCGGTCTGAGCGCGGCAAACCACGACCAGATAGGGACCGGGACGGCTCCCCTTTCTCCAGTGCCCATTGGTCCACTCGCTCTCAACCATGGCTTTACCATGAACTATTACCCCAGCAGCCCGCCGAACTTTATTGTCGATCACGGCAATCCGGCCGGATGTACCGATGCGTTGGGCGATCTCCTGACGGTGGACCAGCGCGGCGCGCCGCGACCGGAAAGCGCGTCTCCGCCTCCGATTTGCGATGTGGGCGCCGACGAGGTCGGCATGGGCCCGGTGTTATCAAGCCTCAATCCGTCTTCGGCCACCGCAGGCAGCGCCACAACGCCGCTCCTAATGACCGTTACCGGCGGCAACTTTGCGCCCTCGCTCACCACAGTCCTCTGGAACGGTACGCCGCTGCCCACGACGGTCCTCGACACCACCCAGCTCTTGACCAGTATCCCGGTCGTCAATCTTGCGACTCCGGGGACCGCGAATGTGAGTGTTCAAGTGACGGGACCGAACGGAGGCACGACCGGGACGTTGCCCTTCGACATCCTTCCCGGGCTCGCGCCTTTTCTGCTCAGCATCAGCCCCAATTCGGCACCTGCCGGAAGCCCCGGTTTCACCTTGTCCGTAACGGGCGGCAACTTTGAGCCGGGAGCCGGAGTCACCAATGTCCTGTGGGGCGGTACATCGCTGGCGACCACGTTCGTAGACGCGCAGGACCTAACCGCTGTGGTTCCCGCCAGCCTCCTTGCTTCTCCGGGTGTCGTCAACGTTAGCGTCCAACAGGGGGGAAGCAACCCAGGCACCACCGGCACACTTTCCTTCACGGTCGGACCGCGACCCGGGGCGTTCGACCTCTTCCTTCCGCTGATCATGCGCTAGCTCGATAACAGCTCCGGTCGGCGCGTGATCCCCCTTTTGAATCGAAATCGCCGGTTGACAAGGACATCAACCGGCGATTCTATTGAATCTGAATTTCCGAGGGTGAGTCACTGCATGCGCACGACCACCGGCGCGTTCGCCCACAGTCGTTCCAGCTGGTAATAGTCGCGCATCTCCGCTTTGAAGAGGTGAACAATCACGCTGCCATAATCGAGCAGGACCCACCCCGAGGCGGTGGTCCCTTCGACTCCGAGCGGCAATACCGAGTGCCGTTTGAGCTGTTTCTGAATATCATCCGAGATCGCCTGGAGCTGACGCTCGGTCTCACTCGTGGCGATCACAAAATAGTCCGAGAGATAAGAAATATTGCGTGTGTCGAGCTGGACAATGTCCGAGCCCTTTTTGTCCGAAACGATATCTACGACCAACCGCGCGACGTCGTTAGGTTCCAGAGTATGTTCCTCCTTTGGGTGGGTTGACCAGATAGTAACGCGGAATCGCGCACATGTCAAGTACATTTTCGTCCTGAAGGTTCAGGGCGAAGGGACCCGCGGGATCGATGATCCCGCGATCTCCCGCGGGACCATAGCGGGGCGGGCGCAATCTCAGCCTCGGGTGAGATTGCTTCGCTCCCTACGGTCGCTCGCAATGACGAGTTGCCCCCAGTCTGAACCGCACTCTCATCAGGGGCTGTGTTGATTGGTTCAAGCAGGTCGGTTATAATGAGCCACCGGAGACCCGGATTCCAGAAAGTCTCTCCGAAGGAGGGCGTGTGTCAGTCGCACAAGTGGGTGAGGACAGTATCTACTATGTTCAGCAGGGAGAAGAGGGCCTGCCCGTTGTCTTTGTGCACGGCGCCGGAGGGAGTCATCTGATCTGGTGGAATCAGGTCCGGGCGCTTGCGCCGATCGCACGGCCGATCGCGATGGATCTGCCCGGCCATGGCAAATCCAGTCCCGCCGGCCGGAATTCCGTCGACGCTTACCGGGATGTGATCGCCGGATTCCTGGACGCGCTCGGACTGGACCGGGCCGTCGTGGTGGGGCACTCGATGGGCGGAGCCATTGCCCAGGCGGTTGCCCTGGCTCATCCGGACCGCCTCGCCGGGCTGGTTCTGGTCGGCACGGGTGCAAGGCTGCGGGTGCTTCCCGCGATACTCGACGGCGTGCTCAATGCTTTTGGCCAGACGGCACAGATCGTGACCGATTATTCCTTCGCACCCGACGCCGACGCCTCCCTCAAACGCAAATCGGAGGAACAATTTCGTCTCTGTCCCCCTCAAATCACTCACGGCGATTTTTCCGCCTGCAACGCGTTTGATATTCTGCCGCGCGTGGGAGACATCCGGGTGCCCACTCTCATTATCTGCGGCCGCCAGGATCAAATGACCCCTCCCAAATACTCGGAATTCCTTGCGGCCAAGATTCCGAATGCCCGCCTGGTGCTCGTGGAGGGGGCCGGGCACTATGTCATGATCGAACAACCAGAAGAGGTCAGCCGGGCCCTCGCGGAATTTGTGACAAACTTGCACGTATCCTGAGAGGGCGGATCACGCTTCGCCCCCCATACGGAATGAGCATGCGTCCGGAACGCGGATGGATGGCCCGTCGACGCACGCAGCTTTGAAGGACCGAGTATGCCGATTCGTTCGCTTCGCGCCGGAGTCGCCAATGCCCATATCATCGCCGGGCCCAAGGGAGTCGTCGTCATCGACGCCGGCATGCCGGGCCACGCGCAGCACATTCTGAACGCGGTGCATAGGCTGGGCCGCTCCCCCGAGGATGTCCGCCTGATCCTCCTCACACACGGACATATCGACCATGCCGGGAGCGCGCTCGCGCTCAAGCGGCTGACGCGGGCGCGCATCGCCCTCCACAGCGCGGACGCGGCGCTCGTCGCAACCCCGGACCTCAAGGTGCCGCCGGGCCGCGGCAGCACGTTCGACGCCCTTGCGCGGCTCCTCCGGTATTTCGGATGGCTCGTGCCGCTTGAGACCTTTGCGCCGGATATCTGGCTCGACGAATTGGATTCCTTGCACGATTTCGGAATTGACGGAAGGGTTATCCACACGCCGGGCCACACCGCCGGGTCCGTGACCTTGCTCCTGGGCGATGGCACGGCTTTTGTCGGAGACGCGATTCTGAACGCGGTGCGGGTCTCGTTTCCCGCTTTTTGGGAGGATGGAGCGGCCGCGTATGCGAGCGCCTGCCTCATCCAATCGCTGCGGCCGCATACCCTGTACACGGGGCATGGGCGCCCCTTTGACCTCGCCGCGCTCGACGCCTTTATAGCCAGACTCACAAAGGGGTGAAACATGAGCTCGCTCGCGAATCAGGTGGTGGTGATCACAGGCAGTTCACGCGGCTTCGGCCGGGCGATGGCGGCCGAGTTCCAGCGGGCGCGAGCGCGGGTGGTCGTTTCCTCCCGGGATGCCGAGGCGATCCAACGCGCCGTCGCCGCACTTACGAATCCTGCCGCCGCGTTCGGCAAGGCCTGTGATGTACGGGAACTGGACCAGGTGTGCGCGCTGGCCGAGGAAAGCATGAACCGGTTTGGGCAGATCGATATTTGGGTGAACAATGCAGGGTCGTCGGCAGGTTGGGGCAAGATGCTCGACATCGATCCGGGGCGCTGGCGCGACTCTTTCGACACGAACGTCATCGGCACCTACAACGGCTGTCGGGCCGCGCTGGAGAAAATGCTGCCGGTCCGGCACGGTCGTATCATCAACATTCTGGGGATGGGGTGGGATCAGCCGGCGCCGAACCAATCGCCTTACGGAACGTCGAAAGCGGCGATCGCGATGCTCACGCGCACCCTCGCGCTCGAATATGCCGAATCGGGCGTGATCTTTAATACGGTGCAGCCCGGCATGATGTGGACGGAGCTGCTGACGCGCGCAGAAGGGGTGAGCAACCCCACTCTGCGAACGCGCATGGAATGGGCGATGCGTGTCTTTGGTAACCCGCCGCAGGTGCCGGCACGGCGGGTGGTTTACATGGCAGAGCACGGGATGGAGAATGGCAAGACGCTGCGGGTGGTAACCCCCCGCATGTTCGTACCGCGTATGGTGAAAGAGATGCTGGGAGGCAGCAAGCGGAATCCGCGTCCGTGGGAATGACCCTTTCCCCCGCCCCTCGTCGACACAACGGGAAACTCTGTTCAAGTTGGGGGCAAAGATGCACTCTTGACGAAGGGGGAGATTGCTTCGGGTTCGTCCACTCAAACCCTGATGGACGAATCCTCGCAATGACAGGGGGCCTCAGAAGAAACCGCATCCAGAACGGCATGGGGTTTGACGATAGGAGGCTCAGAGCATACAATGGCATTGGAGAAGCATTGAGTTAGCATGCCGGATGAAGAAAAAACATTGAAGACCGTGGCGGCGCCTGCGGCGGGCAAAAGCCCCGTCGAGGTTCAAGCCCAGCACGGCCCCGCTCTTGGCAAAACCTTTTCAGCGCTGCGCGGTCGCAACTATCGCTTGTTTTTCGCGGGCCAGTTGATTTCCCTGATCGGCACGTGGATGCAGATCGTGGCCCAGGCCTGGCTCGTGTATGCCCTGACCAACTCGCCGCTCTATCTGGGCATTGTCAGCTTTGCATCCTCCATCCCCGCGCTGACCCTCTCGCTCGGCGCGGGGGTCGTCATCGACCGGGTGCCCAAACGCACCCTGCTCATCATCACGCAGTGTGCGGAGATGCTCCTGGCCTTTGTTCTGGCGGTCGACGTCATGACCGGTTGGGTCCAGGCATGGCACGTCGTCATCCTTTCCTTTTCGCTCGGCATCGTGGACGCGTTCGACGTCCCCGCCCGCCAGGCCTTTGTCGTCGAGATGGTCGAAAGACGCGAGGACCTGATGAATGCGATTGTGCTCAACTCGGCCATTTTCAACACGGCTCGCATCATCGGCCCGACGCTCGCCGGCATCGCGTTGGCCCTAGTGGGCGCGGCGTGGTGCTTTTTCCTGAACGGCCTCAGCTTTATCGCCGTGATTATCGGCTTGTGGCTCATGGACGTGAAACCGATGATCAGCGCCGTCAGGGGAGTCTCGCCGATGACCCAGATGCGGGAGGGGTTGGGGTACATCTGGCGCAATCAGACGGTGCGGACGGTCATCTCCATCGTCGCGGTGGCGAATCTCTTTGGTTTTGGCTACTCGACACTCATGCCCGCTTTCGCCGAGGACGTGCTCAATTCCGGCCCCGCCGGCCTCGGGTTTCTCAGCTCGGCGGTGGGAGTCGGCGCGCTGACGGGCGCGCTGCTGCTCGCGTCTTTGGGAAATTTCCGACACAAGGGGATGCTCATCACGGCCGGCAACCTCCTTTTCCCGATCATGGCGCTCTTCTTTTCGGCGTCAAAAATCTTTCCGCTTTCCGCAATGATTTTGGTGGGAGTCGGCCTGGGGTTTATGGTCCAAAACGTGACCGCCAATACCCTGATCCAGGTCACGGTTCCGGACGAGCTGCGCGGGCGTGTGATGAGCGTTTATACGATGGTGTTTCAGGGCTTTTTCCCTCTCGGCTCGCTCCTGGCCGGCTTTATCGCCCAGAACTGGGGGATACCTCTCGGAGCTGCCTTCGGGGCTGGGCTTTCGCTTTTGTACAGTCTGTTCCTGCTCTGGCACGCACCCTTTCTTAGAAAGTTGGCGTGATTGATGTTCTTCCGCATTCTTGGAACCGTGGCTGTCTTGATCGCGTCCACTTATGTGGTCCAGGCCTTTATTCCGAGCACCCGCGGACGGGGCCGCCCCATGCAGCACTATCTCGCCTGGGACATTGCGCCGCTGGTGGGCTTTATCGGCGTCGTTTTGCTCGCTCTCTCGTTTATAGAAGCAGACCGGCAGCAAGTGATCTATGCCTGGGCCGGCGGCGGCGCCTTTGGATTTGTCGCCGCGGTCTGCCTGGGGATCGCCTTCGTCTATACGCAGAGCCACGCGCTCCAGTCCGGCTATCCGGCCGGCAAGCGCGAAGGGGGCCTGAGAAGGACGTGGCGCTACCTGAGGACCTACGGCCCGGTGCTCCTCATCGCCGCACTTGCGTTCAATCTCGCGGTGCGGTGGGTGGGCGCCGCGCTGGAAGTATTCGCCGCAGGCACGGCCGGAGTCCTCGCGCTCACGGTGGCCGTCGTGGTCGTCGCGGCGGCGAGGCGGTCTGCCTAAGCCCGCCTAGCCAACGGGAGGCAGTCGTTCACGCGACGTGGACGACCGGGCGTAGAACAGGAAAGGAACAAGCATGGCAGAGAAATTGTCACTGCTCGGCGTTTACGGTCACCCGGACGACGAACAGGGAGTGAGCGGGCTGATGGCCAAATACGCACGCGCCGGAGTGCAAGTCACGCTGGTGTGTGCCACGCGCGGGGAAGCCGGCGAGATTGCGCCCGGGGTCGCGGCCACGCCCGAGAACCTGGGCCAGGTGCGCGAGGAGGAGCTGCGCTGCGCCGCCGAAAAGATCGGGGTTCAAAACGTCTATTTTCTCGATTATCGCGACTCGGGGATGATGGGAACGGCCGAGAACAACGACCCCCGCGCGCTCTGGCAGGCCAATCTCTTTGAGGTCGCGGGCAAGGTGGTGCGTATCGTCCGGCGACACAAGCCCCAAGTCATCGTCACCTTCGACCCGAACGGCGGGTATGGGCACCCCGACCATATCAAAGCCCACCAGGCAGCCACGCTCGCCTACTATGCGGCCGGAGACCCGCGCATCTATCCCGAACAATTGAACGAAGGGCTGGAACCCTGGACGCCGCTCAAATTGTACTGGAACGCTTTTCCGCGGAGCCGTTGGCTGCAATACGCCGAGATGGCCAAGAACATGGGGGTGGAGGTCTCCGTCCCGATGCAAGAGTTTCTCAAGCGGGGCCTGGCCGACGAATGTGTGACGACGCGCATCGACGTGGCCGAGTTTGTGGACCTAAAGCTCGTCGCTCTGTCCTGTCACGCTTCCCAGATGGACCCCAATACCCCCTTTGCGAAAATCCCGCCCGAGATGCGGCGAGAGGGGATGAAAGTCGAGACGCTGGTGCGCGCCGAATCACGCGTGGCGCCGCCGGACGGAACCGAGCATGATCTCTTTGAGGGGATGGCCTAATTGCCGGGGACAATTTACGAGGTGGGCGACAAGAGCGGGGTCTACTGCATAGAGGGCGCGGGGAGGGCGCGCGTCTATTATGTGGCCGCCCCGGAATTCACGCTGATCGACGCCGGAATGCCGGGCCAGACGGACCACATTCTGAGTGCGCTCGCCCAAATCGGCGTTCAGCCGCTCCAGGTCAAGCGTATTCTTGTGACTCACCATCATCTGGACGACGTGGGCAGCCTCTATGGACTGCGCAAGCACACGGGCGCACAGGTCATTGCCCATCCGAGCGATGCGGACTATATCAGCGGCCGGCGGCCGCGGCGGGCCCCGCGCCCGAGCCCCGGCCATGTCGTTTCTGCGCTCGTCGGGTTGTGGGGAGCCCGCCGCCTGCAACACGTCGACCCGGACCGCGCGGCCAAGGATGGAGACCGCATCGGGTCTTTTACCGTGATTCACACTCCCGGCCATACACCCGGGCACCTTTGCTTTTTGCGCGGAGACTATTTGTTCAGCGGCGATCTCTTGATCGCTTCGTCGGGCCGCTTTCGTGAGACACCCCACGTCTTTACGGCGGACGTGCAGACGTCGCGGGCGAGCATTCGCCGCGTGGCCACGCTTGATTTTCAGGCGATCCTATCGGCGCACAATCCACCCTATGTGTTCGGCGCGGCCGCCAAGGTGCGTGAGCTCGCCAACCGCATGGGGATGTTCGCGGAAGAGGACTAGAAGGCGAAAGATGGTCGTCCAGGTCTGGCAAGTCACTCGCCGGGTCGCCGCCCTAGGCGCCAGCGTGCTCAGCCCGCGCGTCCTCTTCTATCGACCGGCGGAGGGCGAGTGGGAAACGCTCCGGCCGGAAGATGCAGAGGCGGGCGAGTTCCTCCCACTATCCGACGGGACGCGGATGCATTACACCGTGCGCGGCGCGGACGGCCCCGCGGTCGTTTTGATTCACGGCCTGATGAGCTCGACGGACGAATGGGCCAAGAACATGGATGCACTGGCGCAGGTCCACCGCACCTGGGCGATCGACCTCATCGGGTTTGGCTATTCCTCGCGGCTGGCCGAGCCCAAGTACTCGTGCAAGTATCTGGCGAATTCGGTGCACGAGTTCCTCGACCGGCAAGGCATTGCCCGCGCAAGCATCGTCGGCCACTCTCTGGGAGGGGCCGTGGCACTCCAGTTGGCGCACGATGCTCCCGAGCATGTCGACAAACTCATCCTCATCGACGCCGCCGCCTACATCTTTGGCTGGTTCCGGATGGTCCGCCTGATGACGTCCATCCCGTACGTGCCGCGTGCCCTGGCGCGCCGCATGCTTGCGAACCCGCGCGTGCACGAATCCTCCTTGCGGAATGCGCTGGGAGATCCGGCGCAGCTCGACGAGCGCGCTCTGGCCGCCCGCCTACGCGCGACGCGCGTCAAGGGCACACTCGACGCGCTGCTCGCGATGTCGGCTTCGCCGCAGGCGGCCGAAGGGCCCGAGGGATTGGACCGGATCACCGTCCCCGTGCTGATTCTGTGGGGGGACCAGGATTTCGTGCTACCGCTGCGACATGGCCGGCGTTTGGCGCGCGATCTGCCCAACGCCCATCTCGAGATCGTTCCGGGGGCCGGCCACCTTCCGAATGAAGAGTGCCCGGAACGGGTGAACGCGTTGATGCTCGAGTTTCTGAGCAGGGATGACGGCGCCGGGAGGCCAAATTGAGCGGCTTTACCGCGGACGGAACGGAATGGATCAAGGAAGAGCGCAGTCGTGCGCGGGCGGGCTTTATCGGAGGCTATTTGATTGAGGACGGCGCGCTCACTTTGGCCGATCTCGACCATGGGCTCGACAGACAGCTGCAGTTGGCGGCGCTAGGCCGGGAGGCACCCTTGGGCGAGGTTCTGATCGAGATGGGGCTGGTCACGCGTGAACAATTAGAGCGTGCGCTCGCGCGGCAGGCGCAGGATCAAGGCGGAGGAGGAGGAGAGCCAGGGACGGAACGGCGAGTGTAGCCTCGCGCCCCCGCACCTGGCCGCGGGGGCTGTGATCGCCGGTCTCGATCTTTCAGAATCCTCTTCGGAATCGAACTGGCTGGATTGAATGGCGGCGGGCTCCAGCCAGCCTCTCAGCATGATTTCACTCCACGCTCCCACGCGGGGAGCGACTTTTCGGGATCCTCTGGGCGTCCATAGGCATCGTCGAAGACTGGGGCCTCGTCATTGCCGGAATTCTGGCGACGGCGATGCTGTGGTTTCGAGATCGCACGGTCGTATCAGCCGGCGCGCCGCGGACCGCGTAACCACTCCTTCAGAAGCGATTGGCAGGGGATGAGTGCAGGATGCTCTTCGGCGTGCCTGCCGTCGAGGAGAAGCAAGTAGAGACGTTCGCAGACGATGCGAACGTCTCTACAATTCATATCCGCATCACGATTCCCATTTGGATGACTTAAATCACCCCTTCTTCCTCCAAACGTGCAATCGTCTCATCAGAATAACCCAAGAGACCATGCAACACATGCCCCGTGTCTTCCCCCAAGCCAGGCGGCGGCGCAAACGAATCTGCGCATCCCTCGACTTTGATCGGATTCCCCACCAGAGGCAGTTCCCCGATGGTCGGGTGCGCCACGCTCGTCTTCATCCCCCGTGCCAGAACTTGAGGATCGGCAAAGACCCGATCCAGCGAATTGAGCGGACCCGAAGGCACCTTTTCGTTCTCCAAACGAGTCAGCCACTCCTCGACCGGCCGCGTCTTGAACCGTGTGGCGAGCAACGGAATCAGCTCCCCCCGATGCTCCCGGCGCAAATCGTTCGACCTGAACCGCGCCGCTCGGAGCAACTCGGGCAGCTCCAGCGCCCGGCAGAACCCCTCCCAGAACCGTTCGGTGAAGACGGCCACGACCAGCCAACCGTCCTGCGCTTCAAAGGCTTGATAGGGGACCACCGACTGATGGGCGCTGCCAATGGGCTGAGGCGGAATCCCGGTGTGGAAATAGTATTGGGCAACATAGGTGAGGAGCGAGACCATACAGTCGAGCAACCCCAGTTCGACGCGACTGCCTTCCCCCGTTCGCTCGCGCTGATAGAGGGCCGCCGACACGGCGATGGCTCCAAACAGCCCCCCCGCCAAATCGCCCATCGGGACACCCATACGTGTCGGTGCGCCGCCCGGTTCGCCCGTGATACTCATTGCACCCGAAAGCGCCTGCAGGACAAGGTCGAACGCGGGGCGGTCGCGATAAGGACCGGTCTGCCCGAATCCTGAGATGGAGCAACAGATGACGCGTGGGTTGATAGTTTTCAACACCGTGTAATCGCATTTCAGTTTTTCCAAGACACCGGGACGGTAATTGTCGAACACGACGTCAGAGACCTTGACCAAATCGTAAAACACTTGGCGACCTTGCTCTTTCTGCAAGTCGAGGGTGACGCTCTGCTTGTTGCGATTGATGCTGAGAAAGTAGGCGCTTTCACCGGCGAGAAAGTGGGGACCCATCTGGCGCATTGGGTCGCCCCCCTTCGGTGGCTCGATTTTGATCACCTCGGCGCCGAGGTCCGCCATCAGCATTGAACCATAGGGACCCGCCAGCATATGCGATAGATCCAGAATCCGAACCCCGCTCAAGAGACCGCGTTGAGTCACAATCCTCCTCACCTCTATTGCTGACGGTGTTTGACGTCCATTGTCGCGGGATCGATCACAAGTCCGTAATCTTCACACGCGCGTTCGACACTCACTTTCCCATCGCGAATATCACGTAGAATGGCCTCCCGATCCCGCTCGTGGGGGTTGCCGTAGCCGCCGGCGCCGGGGAGTCGCAGCGAAACCACATCGCCTTGCTTCAACTGATCCACTCCTTTGGATTTCAACTCCCGTGCATCCGGCGAGCCAGGATTCAAGATGAATTTACCTTTGCTGCCTTCGTGCCCGCCGAAGAGACCGAAAGGCGCAAAGACCTGTCGGTCGCCGTAACGCGCGAAGGACGTGTAATCGACCAAGGTTCGCACATCGCGCCTCAATGAGAGAGCACCGCGGTATTTCCCCGCTCCCCCCGTATCCGGCAATAACTCGTATCGCTCAATACGAATAGGGTATTCCAGTTCAACCGCCTCGACCGGCGTGTTCATAAAGCGCGCGAGGTGCGAGTCCTGCCCGTCGCGGCCGTCCTTGCACCAGCGTGCCCCTGCGCCACCGCCCTGAATGTCGACATACACAAACCGTTGCTGGCTTTCCGTGTGCAGTCCACTGAACGCGCAGGTCGTGACCTGACCATGGCTGCCCGCCATCACGCGCTCCGGAAGCGCACTCGCCAATGCTTTGAAAAGGGCCTCGCTAATTTTCTGCGAAGTGTTGGTGCGCGAACCCACCGCATGGGGGACGGTGGGATTGATCACGAGACCTGGTTCGGCACGAATCTCAAACGGGCGATAGCAGCCCGAGTTGGGCGGGACGCGCGGGTCGATCATGGCGATGAGCGCGTAATAGGTCGCGGCATAGGTGGTCGCCAGAGGACAATTCACATTGCCCGCGACTTGGGCATCCGTGCCGTCAAAGTCAATCCGCGCGTGATCCCCTTCTTTGTGAAGATTGACTTGGACGCGGATCGGCTGGTTCGTCACGCCGTCGTCGTCCACGAAATCCACACCGGTATAGGAGCCATCGGGGATTTTGGACAGGCCTTCTCGGATTCGCTTTTCTGAATAATCCAGCAACAAGTCCGTACTGTGCTGCACGGTTTCGGGAGAGTATCGCGCCATGAGCTCACTCACCCGCTTGACTCCGACAAAACTCGCCGAGACCTGCGCGCGGATATCACCGAGCGTCTTTTGCGGCACGCGGATATTGTTCGCCAGAATGCCCATGATCTCGGCATTCTCTTTGCCGCGTCGATAGAGCTTGACCATCGGAAAGCGCAAGCCCTCCAGGAAAACTTCGGTCAACCCGCCGGCGACGCCCCCAGGTACCGCGCCTCCCATATCGGCATGATGAGCAATCGAGCCTACAAACCCGACGAGCTCCCCTTGGTACTTGACGGGCGCGAGGGCGAGCAAGTCCATGAGATGCTGTCCGCCGTGATAGGGATCATTCGTAATGATCACGTCACCGTTGTCCAGATCCGTGTCCTGATAGCGCTCGCGCAGATAGCGCATGGCGAGTTCAAAACCGGTGAGGAGCATGGGCGCATGATGCGCCTGAGCAATCGTATCGCCGCGCGCGTCAAAGACCGCGCAGGAGATATCCTTGATCTCCTTGATGACGGTCGAGCGTGCGGTGCGGACGAGGGTGTGCCCCATCTCGTCTGCCACTTGCTCCATCGCATAGCGCAAGACTTGCATCAAGATAGGGTCTGAATCGGTCGATTGCTTACGTTTCGGCATTTCTGGTTATTCTCCAAGTCTCCACAGGTATCCACACTCAGATTGCACCTTGTGCCTCTCTTCTTGACGGTGGCTTTGGCAGGAACGATGAGAACAGATAGGGGGTAGAGCCAACGCACCCTACCTGGGTTGGTGATCACCCTCTCTTTCATGCGCCATGAAGCAGACAGGCAACTTGATGGTTCATCCCCTGTTCTCGCAGTTGGGGATCTTGGACGCGACATTCGGCGAATGCCTTTGGGCAGCGTGTGCGGAAGCGGCAACCGCTCGGAATATCCGCCGGGCTGGGAACATCGCCCTGCAACAGATGCGGCATCCACGGCTTGTTCACATCCGGCACAGGAATGGCCGACATCAGGATTTGGGTGTAGGGGTGCAGCGGCCGCGCGAACAAGATCTCGGTCGGCGCTTGCTCGACGATTCGCCCCAGATACATGACGGAGATCCGGTGACTGATGTATTTCACCAGACTCAGATTGTGCGAAATGAAAACGAGAGTCAAGCCGAACTGATCTTGGAGGCGGCGCAGCAGGTTGACAATCTGTGCTTGGACCGACACATCGAGCGCCGAAGTCACTTCATCGGCGACGATTAATCCCGGATTCATCGCAAGGGCGCGGGCGATCGCGATCCGCTGCCGCTGCCCACCGCTAAACTCATGCGGATACCGGGTCGAGTCCCGCGGGTCAAGCCCAACCGCATTCAGCAGTTCCGCAATCCGAGCGGCCTTGTCGCCATTGAATCGGTGGGTTTCTAACGGGCGCGCGAGGATCGTCTGTACGCGCTGGCGTGGATTCAGCGATGTATATGGATTTTGAAAAATGATTTGCATATGTCGCCGAACCGGGCGCAGGCGGGCCTGAGACCAGTTTGTGATGTCCTGCCCTCGAAAAACGATTTCCCCTGCATTCGGCGCGTCGAGGCGCAGGATCAACCGTCCGAGCGTGGTTTTCCCACAGCCACTCTCTCCGACAACCCCCAGCGTCTCCTGAGTTTGCAGCGTCAGGCTGACGCCATCCACCGCTTTGACGACGCGGTGTCGCCCGCGCACGTAATCGGCGAGGTTGGTGGGCGCTTCGTCAAAGTATTTCACAAGCCCAGTAATTTGCAGCAGTGTGTCCGGCATCACGCCTCTTTCACGTGCTGCCAGCACGCCACACCCCGATCCGGCGCGATCTCAACCCAGGGAACCGCGCGCGCCTCGCGACAAAGCCCATGGATCCGCTCCGGGCAGCGCGGCTCGAAAGGACATCCCGGGGGCAGAGTCGAAAGTTGAGGAGCGCTCCCTTCAATGCTGTATAGCATGCCGGAAGGGATATCGAATCGGGGTACGGCGCGCATAAGCGCGCGCGTGTAGGGATGCGCGGGCGCCGTAAATAGATCGGTTACGGGCGCTCGCTCCACGACTCGTCCCGCGTACATTACGACGACGTCATCGCAGATTTTGGAGACGAGCGCCAAGTCGTGTGTAATGAAGATCATTGACGTGTGCGATTTGACCTTCATCTCGTTCAGCACCGCAATGATCTGTGCCTGCATGGTCATGTCGAGAGCGGAGGTCGGTTCATCGGCGATGACGAGGGCCGGCTCGCAGGAAAACGCGATGCTGATCATGACGCGCTGACGCATGCCCCCGCTGAGTTGATGGGGGTACTTGTTCATCGCGGTCTCCGGCGCGGGGATGCCGACCCGTGCCAGCAATCCGACGGCGCGTTCCCTCGCCTCGCTCTTATTCAGACCCAAATGCCGCTGCATGACGTCGGTCATTTGGCCGCCGATCCGAAAAGCAGGATTCAATGAGGAAAGCGGGTCCTGAGGGATCGTCGCGATTTCCCGTCCGCGCAGCTCTCGCAGCGCACGCTCGCTCAGAGTGAGAAGGTCGGTCCCTTGAAATATAATTCGTCCGCCCACCGTACGAGCGGACGGGGGGAGCAATCGCAGGATCGAGCGCCCCGTCATCGATTTCCCCGCGCCCGACTCGCCCACCAACCCCAAGGTTTTCCCCAGTTTAAGACTGAACGTTACGCCATCGACGACGCGCACGGCACCCGCGGAATGGAAAAAGTAGGTCCTCAGCTCCGCGAGCGAGAGCAAATTGCCATCGATCATCTTAGCCCACCCAGGTCAGGCGCGGATCGAGCCGGCGACGTAGACCATCCCCCAACACATTGAACGCGAGGACAACGAGGATGATGGCTGCCATCGGAAAGGCCAAGCCCCACCAACCCGTGCGGAAATAGCCCAGTCCCTCCGCGATCATGCTACCCCAGGACGGAGTGCCCGCTTTGACGCCGAGCCCGACGAAGCTCAACAGCGCTTCGACAATCACTGCCAGACCCATTTCCAAGCTCGCGAGAATAATCAGGAGCGGCGAGAGATTTGGCAGAATCTCCTCAACCATGATCCGCCAATCGCTCATCCCTAACGCCCGCGCCGCTTCGACAAAATCTCTCTCGCGCAAGTTAAAGACTTCGCCGCGCACCACGCGCGCGAAGCGCGTCCAGTCCACCAGGACAATCGCGAGAATCACTTGCAAGGTACCGACACCCCAGATCGTCATCAGGACCACCGCTAGCAGGACGGGCGGGAAAGACATCCAAATATCGACCACGCGCATCAACGCTTCGTCCACGGTGCCCCGGTAATAACCCGCGAAGAGCGCGACCGGGACGCCAATCAACGCCGAGCAGGACGTGGCCGCGACGGCGACCCAGAGTGCGACCTGAGAGCCGTACAACAGCCGGCTGAGGATATCGCGACCCAGACTATCTGTGCCTAACAGATGGCCGGGATCGCCACTCAGCCACGCCGGCGGCTGATAGGCGTGGCCAAGTGCCTGTTCATTCGGGTCGTGCGGAGACAACCATGGCGCGAGGCAAGCCGCCAGCACCAAGGCGCCAATGAGGACGGCTCCGAATAGCAAGTCTTTGTCGCGCAACAGACGGCGACTATACATTCTCACCCGTACTGTATTCTCGGATTCAGACGCGCGTAGAGCAAATCCACAACGAGGTTCGTCGCAATCAGGACCAGTGCGTAGACCATAATCAAACCCTGGATCAGCGGAAAATCACGATACTGCACGGCGGTCAGCGCCAGCGATCCCAACCCTGGCCAGCTAAAGATCTTTTCGACGATGATGCTACCGCTCATGAGGAAGCTGAACTGCACGCCGAGGAGCGTGATGGCGGGAATGAGCGCGTTCTTCAGTGCGCGCACGCTGATAATGTACAGCTCGGACAACCCCTTCATCCGGTCGGTGAAGATATAGTCTTCGTTCACGACTTCGAGAAGGCTAGATTTGAGTGTGCGGAGAATCATCGCCACGAGCGGCAGGCCGAGCGATGCCGCCGGTAGGATCAGGTGAGTCGAGCTGCTGACGAACGCGTCCCAGTTTCCAGCGAGCAAACTGTCCACGAGCATAAAGCCGGACACGCGCCGAACCTCCATCCCGCTCGCGATGCGGTCCGAGACGGGCAGCAGTTGGGCAACCGCACCGGCAAAAACGATGAACAATAGCGCCCAGAGGAAAGTGGGGATCGCAAAACCGAGAAACCCGATTCCCGCGCCGAGTTGATCCCAAAGCGTGCCTTGCTTCATGACCCCGACAACGCTCAGTCCCACGGCCACGGCGAACGCGAAAATGACACTGACGATCACCAATTCCAAGGTGGCGGGCAGTCGGTCGAGAACCAACGCACCTACGGATCCGCCAAAGCGCAGGGATTTACCGAGATCACCATGCGCGATGCCGTCGAGCCAGATCACGTATTGCTCGGGAATCGGCTTATCCGTCCCGATCGCCGCGCGCATTTCCTGGATCTCGTTGGGGGTAGCGTAAGGGCTGACCATCAGCAGTGCGGGATCGCCGGGGATAATCCGCAGAATGACAAAAGTCACAAGTGACACGCCCACCAGCGAGATGACCGCGTACACGAACCGGCGTGCCAAATATCGCAGGGGCAAGATGCTCTATCTCCAAAGTGGGGACGCGTAGCTTGGCGCGTCCCCACCTGACATGCTGCAAGCCAACGGACTCAGGCTGCCCACCGCATTTCGGAAGGAATGATCCAACCCTGAGGATAGGGTTCGTACTGCAAATTGTCTTTCATCACAATTGGCGAGACGACCTGGTAAAGGGGAATGACGAAGCCATGCTCGACGATGTAGGTCGCCGCGCTTTGAGCCGCCGCAATGCGCTTGGTCTCATCCTTTTCGGAGAAAATGGGGCCGAGACGTGCATCCAGATCGGCTTTCGCGCCGGTATAGTCCACATTGCCTTTCCAAACCGAGAAAGAGCTGGAGGGTCGCTGCGAGAGACCGATCGAGTTGATGGGATCGCCGGTGGGGTTGGACCAGTAGTAGAGGGACAGGGGAGCCAGCTTCGCCCCGACGCGGTAATCGAAGAACTGCGGTGTCGTAATCGTCTGGATATCCGCCTCGACGCCGACCGTCTTCCACATCGCAACGCATGCTTCAATCAACTCATAATCGCGCGCCTTGAAGCCATTGGTTGCCATGACTGAGAGCTTGAGAGGTTTGTTCTTGGAATACCCAGACTGCGCGAGGAGGTCGCTCGCCTTTTGGGGATCGTAAGGAAACTTGTACTCTTTAGAATAGGCGGCATAACCCGGCGCCTCGGTGGTGCTGAGCGCGACGCCAAAGCCGAGCAGAACGTCCTTCACCAGTTTTTCTTTGTCGAGGGCATAATCCAGTGCCACCCGCACATTCTCATCTTTAAATGGCTCGAAATAAGGAGCCAGGAACAGCAGCCCCACATCGGTGACCGGCTGGCGTTTACCCGTCAATCCCTTTACTTTGGAAAGGCGATCAAAATCTGCGATCGGCACCTCGAGGGTGAAATCGGCGGAACCCGCTTCAATCTGGGCGGCGCGCGCGGTTGAATCGGTCACAATCTTGAATGTGACCGTCTTGATCGGCGGCGCTCCTTTCCAGTAGCCATCGAATGCCTCCAGCGTGAGATGGCTGCCCGCGACGAATTCTTTAAACTTGTAGGGTCCCGATCCGATGGGATTCTTGAAAAAGGCGTCTTCGCCTACTTGGGTAAAATACTTTTTGGGAATGACCAATGCGTTGATAAAGCCCAGCCAGACCCGGATGGAGGGATCGTAGTGGCTTAACCCCAGCCGCAAACTATTCGTACCGGTCACTTCGGCTTTGTCAATGACTCCAAAGACCCCGGCATAAGCAAACCCTTTGGTCTTGAGCCGCTCGAGGCTAAAAGCGACATCCTCCGCGGTGAGCGGGTCGCCATTGTGGAATTTGATGCCCTCTTGGACCTGCACGTCCAGAGCCGTTTTGTCGGCGTTTGCCCAATCCCATTTCGTCAGGACGTGGGGGTGATACTTTAAATCATGGTCCTGGGCGATGAAATGATCCCAGATGCACTTGTGGGGCGAGAGCTGGGTCAAATTGCGGTTCGGTTTGTGCGGATCGAGCGTGGCGATTTCGTCGTTGTACGCGATGACGACGCTGCTCGGCGTCGACTTTGTGACTGGGGCGACTGGCGCGCAAGCCTCCACCAGCGATCCGACGCTCAGCGAGATACCCGCCGCGCCTGCGAAACGTAGAAAATCACGGCGCGAGATTTTGGACGAGCCGTCTGTGTCCACTAGGATAACCTCCTTGGTTTCCTGAAAAACCCCGTTTCCGATACATCGCATCAGCAAGTATCATAGCACGCTTGTTAAGAGCCGTCTACTACCCACAGGTGTAGTCTTTCGCGGCGACGAGATCACGGGTGGGTTTCGTATTTCCGAGGTCCAGTCAGCCACTCCTCGACCGGACGCGTCTTGAAGATTTCTTTACCTTTGAGAAACAAAAAAACCGCCGCCGCATCCGATGGACGCAGCCGGCAGTTCCCTGGCCCTGGCACTCTCACGGCAAGCCGTGGCTTTAATTCATTCTTGTTCCGTGAGGGCGGATGCAGCGATGAAACCGCGAAACGGGAGGAACAAGGGGCAAGCTCCGACGAAACGAGCGAGCCGGGCCAGTATATCACGATAGGTCGAGTTGTCAATTATTGCGCAATGCGGCAGTGTGAATTTTCTCCGTGGACTTGGTTTTCGCGCCCAGACTTCCGAAGTCCGTAAAGACTTCGGAAGTCCCGGTGTAAGTCTAGTCGCGGCGCGCCGCGCGCAGAATCTTGCTCACGCCCCGGCGTATCTCCTTGTCCCGGCTCGTATTGACCACGTAATGCCTCCGCCGGATCGCCTCCTCTTGCGGTCTGAGAAGCATGAGGACATCCCAATTCGCATCGGAATGATCACGCGGATCGCGCGCGACCGAACGGCGATCGAGCCGGCCCCGGATGACCTTCTCGGGGGCAACCGTCCTCACGACGATGAGTCTGGCCTCCGCTTGTTCGGCAATGCGGTACGCTTTTTCCCTCGTCCATTCGCTCAGGTTGGTCGCGTCATAAATGGCGTGGCGACCGGAGCGCAGCTGCCGGCGGAGGATGACGTGAGCAACGCGATGGACCCAGGCGCTTTCACGGCCAGAGTAGTTGGGTTTGCGAACGAGCGTTTTCCGGATGAAATCGGACTCGACAATAACGGCGGGCAGGCGCTCGGCGAGTTGGCGAGCAAAAAACGACTTGCCGGTGCCCGGCAGGCCGCTGATCACAATCAGAGCCGGACGGCCGGTCGCCGGCTCGACGGGGAGCAAATGGGAGAGTATTTTATCGACGGCTTGCTCAAGATCCGAGTCCACGGCGTCATTATATGCGAAAAAAGGCGATTGAAAACCGACAAGCGTTGGCTGACTTTATCTTTTCTCCAAATTCTGGTATAATATCGCCGCGGGTGTGGCTCCCCCTCTCCCGCAGAGAAGGCTTAAAGGTTAGGTGAGTGGGAATGACTTCGAATCAATGGTTCCGCAATGGGTTCATATACTTGCTGATTCTGGTAGCCATTGCAGCGCTGTTTTTCAATATCTTTCAACAACCCCATCAGCCGAATGCGATTCCGATCAGTAAAGTAGCTCAGGATGTGCAAGCCGGAAGTATCAAAAAGATCGCCTCCAATGGCACGCAGCTGACCATCACGTACAAAGATGGCAGCACGGCGCTTTCCACCAAGGCGAACAGCAACATCAGCGTCGAGGAGACTCTGAGGAATCTGGGCGATACCCCCGACAAGATTTCCGCCATCGACATCACGTACGAACAACCCGCCCAATGGGGCGATGTTCTGACCATCCTCAGTGGATTCTTGCCGTTGATCTTTGTGGGCGCCCTCTTCTTTTTCCTGATGCGCCAGGCGCAGACGGGGAACAATCAGGCGCTCTCCTTTGGCAAGTCGCGGGCGCGCATGTTCTCGGGCGACAAGCCGACGGTCACCTTTTCGGATGTGGCCGGGGTGGACGAAGCCAAACAGGAACTCCAGGAAGTGGTC
>JAMCQI010000087.1 GCA_023381515.1 Chloroflexota bacterium
GGACGGTGGACAAGACCTTGATCGGAAACACCCGGCGGACGGCGTTTACCTACAAGATCACGCTCACAAATCTGCTCGCTGCTCCGGCCAAGGTCACGCTGCTCGATCAGTTGCCGCTGGGACGGACGGAGGAGATCAAAGTCAAGCCCCATGAGGTATCGCCCAAGCCAACGAGCACGGATAACCTCGGCATCTATACCTGGGAACTGGAGCTCAAGCCGGAAGAAAAACGCGAGGTGACGCTTGGCTTCACCATCGAACACCCGCGTGACATGCGACTCTTTGGAATCAGAGATTGAGACTCGCCGCCGTTCGCGGCGGCTAAGGGAGGAGGATCACCATGAACACCCATTTGTTCTTTCGGCGGATTGCTTTGCTTGTCGCCGTGTGCGCAGGAGTCATTGTCTTGGGTGATGTATCCAAACAGACTGGAATCATATCCGCCGCGCCGAAGGCGCCCGCGGGTTCCGCCACGTACACGGCGGTCGCGGATGCGACAATCAAACAGTCCGCGCCCGATCTCAACTATGGCAGCGCTCCGACGCTGGATGTGCTCCACGGTCTTGAGGGGAGCGAGAATGGGGCCGCGCTCATCCGCTTTGACATCTCCGCGCTGCCGTCCGATGCCACCATCGACAGCGCCTATCTCCAGCTCTATCTCGAAAGCGGCACCGGACTCAATCCGGTGGATCTGTCTCTGCGCATCGTCACGAGTTCGTGGAACGAATCCACCGTCACCTGGAACACCGCCCCGGCGGCCACCCCGGGCTGGATCACCTGGTCGATGGATGCCACCCCGGGCTACAAGACCACCATCGACCTTTCCGGCTGGGTCGCCTACTGGATGACGCTCCCGAACTATGGCGTGCAGCTCAGTGGGCCTACGAGCAACTTGTTTACGCGGACATTTTCCAGCCGGGAGGGCTACAACGCCGCCCCCAGCCTCGTCGTCAACTATCATCGTCCTCCGACGGTCATGTCCGGTCACATCTATGTCGGGGATGTCGGAGATACAAGCACGCCCTTGCCGGGGATCGAGGTCGCGCTGTACTGCTCGAGCGGGGCCAACGTGCAGGGGGATCTCGTCGACCGGACGGACACCGATGCGCAGGGCGCTTACACGGTCGGGACCACCTCCATCTGTGAGTACTATAATGTCATGTCGTTCGCGCCCCCCGGCTACTATTCCCTGGACGCCACCTCCAGTGCCGGCATCCGCCGGTCGCCCACCTGGATTCAATACCTCTCCAATCAGACGGCCCATACCTATACCGGCGATGCCTTCTGGGACAAGGTGACGCCGCCCGTCGACAACACCCCTCCCGGGTTCTGGGCGAACTTTGCCCCCACCCAGTGGGTGAACACGCAAACGGTCCCGGCGAGCGAACAGGTGGCCGATACGCTCTCCGGGCTGCGCGTCGCAAGCGCCCAGTTTCGGTACTCCGTCACCGGCGGCGAGACCTGGAGCAACTGGCATGGTGCTTCCATTACCGGTGCGGACGGGACCACTTCTCCGCAGACGATCTCGGCCAATGTGCCTTTCGGTCACGATTCGGGGCCTACCAGTAAGAACTGGGTCCAGTTCCAGGTGGCGGATATGCAGGGCAATCCCGGCACAGGCCCGACGCACGCCATCAACGTGGATTCCATCCCTCCTCAGAATCCAACCGGCTTGTCGAGCTCGACACACACACCCGGCGTCTGGTCGAACAACCCGCAAGTAACCGCCCAGTGGTCGGGAGCAACGGATGACCGGAGCGGGCTCAAGGGTTATTCCGTCGCCTGGGACCACTCGTCCACGACCGTGCCGGGCGTGTTCGTCGCAACCTCGGGTACCAGCTTCACGAACAATGCCTCGGCGGACTCGCCCGATTGGTGGTTCCATGTGCGCTCGATTGACCAGGCAGGGAATGCCGCCGTGGGCGCCAAACATCTCGGACCCTTCAAGATTGACACCACGCCTCCGATGGTCTTTCTCACGGCACCCACTGCGGGCGCGGTGGCAACCGCGACGTTCATTGTCTCCTGGAGCGGGACCGATGCCTCGGGAATCGCGAGTTACGACGTGCAGACGAACACCGACGGAGGTGCTTGGAGCGCCTGGCTCACCGGCGTCACTTACCAGTCTGCCACGTTCGCCGGCCAGCGGGGACACACCCACTACTTTCGGGCACGCGCCCACGACCTGGCGGGGAACGTGAGCGGTTGGTCGTCCTCCGGGTGGGCCAAGTTGGGGACAGACATCGTGGTTACCGTGCGCTACGAATCCGGCGTCGGCTGCAGTACCGCCAGAGTTTACAACAACGACACCCTCGTAGGGTGGACTAACGGTCAGGGCCAGGCGACTGCGCACGACGTTTTGGTCGGGGATCAGCTCTCAGCGCTCTGCCTCGTCTATGAGCATACCGCGGCACGACCGGATCACGACCGCTACGGATACTCTAGCGGCAAGAACTGGGATTGGCGCGCGTACCAGACAAGCATCGACATCGATAATGACGGCAACCCGCACCGCTATGCGGTGACGAGCGGCACTTCTTCCGCGACGCTAACTGTGCGCAAAAAGAACGCCCTGATCGGGATGCACACTATCTTCTCGGTGTTGTGGGATGCCAATACGGCTTATCTGAACGACTTTGTGCAGGGGGTGCGGAGCGCGTCCGCCTTGCTGTACGATGTGACCGACGGGCAGATGTTCTTTGAGGTGATCGAGATCTTTGACAACCGCGAGCACGGGGACGGTTCGGATGCCGTCGTGTACCCCTCCAACGATTGCGGAATAGGCGACGCCGTCCCCTATGCGATCACTCAATCTAGCGGGCGGCGCATTCATCTCGCACGCTCCTACTGCGAGGACTATCCTGGTAAGCTGAACTACGGGATGAGTCGTCTGGCCGCCGCGACAGTAATTCACGAGTTCGGCCATGACGCGCTGGGATTGGGGGATGAGTACTATGGCCGCAATGGAGAGCCGCCGGCAAACAACTCCTGCACCCCCACCGGCGACCCGAACAACCCAATTAAAGGTTGTTGCACCATCAATTGGATCGATAATCCGTCAGACGCCGAGAGAGATAGACAGGGAAGCATCATGAACGACCATTTCAGGGCCACCGAACTGTGCTCCCGAGCCGATCCGGCGCACCCGCACAACGCCGAGACCGATCAGGATGGCGTGAATCCTGGAGAAACGACATGGGAGACGTTGATACGCCATTATGGAACGCCTTATAGCGCGTACTTTCAACTGCAGTCGCCGGATACGCGCCATGTTGCCGTCGTCCCGGGCCCCTCTGCGTTTCCCGTTCCCTCCTGGATAGAAATCCACGTCGGCGATAAAAACACTGGAGTTTGCTCTCCCTACACGCAGAAATTCCTTTACGCCAGCTCTCCGGCCAAGCGCGCTGAGGCGTGGGTGAACCGGCCCGATGGGATCGACCTTCACCAAGGCTTTACCAACGACAAGGGCGAAATCGCGATTTACGGCGCCCACACCGGAGACACTGTGCACGCCAAGCTGACTCAAAAGGTGGGAGAAACCACGGTCACCCTGTTTGAATCCAGTGAAAAGATAATAGCCTGCCCGGCGACCACACCCGTCAAAACGCTTGCGCCAATGCCTTTCACCCTGACGCCGAGCATTTTACCGCTCGGTGCCAATCTCGTCCAGGTGCAGGTGCAAGCCTCGTCGACGTTACCGTCTGCGCCGCAAGTAGTCTTGTCGCAAGACGGCCTCTCGACGCCCATCAGCGTGACCCTGACCTACAATTCGGCGCTCGCTCTTTACACCGGACAAGCCATGTTGAGCACAGCGCTTGAGCCGGCGGGCCAGGCGGACGTGCAGGCGACGGATAGCGCCGGCGGCCGAGTCGCGGTCTTGCAGAGCTTCCGTCTCCTCCCAGTCAAGGCCGCTGTCTTGAACTTGCACCTCTTTTCACGTGATGCTCAATTTGCGCTCTTCCTACCGCCCGGCAGCCTGATTGCCGATACGGTCATCTCGATTCAGAACACGACGATCGGGAGCCCAGCGCAAGGGAACCTGGTGCTCGTCGGTTCGCCCTATCAAGTCATCACCGCGAGCGGACAGTCTCAGCTCAAGGGCAATGGCACGATCAACATTACCTATCCCGCCGAGCAAGCGGCGAGCGTGCGCCTCGGGACACTGCAGCTGTATCGCTGGGACGAGGCACAAAATCGCTGGGTCGCCGCGGGACGCGGCACTTTGGATACTGAGCGACGGTTCGTCAGCACTCAGATCGACCACCTGTCGGTCTTTGCCTTGCTCGGCGAGCGGGTGGGGAGCGGCAACCTGTACTTGCCGCTCGTCAGGCGGTAGAAGGAGAATTCAAATAACATGGAACGCGACGCCCCCGGGCATCGCCTTCGGGCTCATGGAGGGAACATGTGGTGACACTTTCCGCAGCAATCGTGGCAGTGACCGTGTACACAGACCGCGCCCGCGTGACGCGACAGGGGGGGCGCACCTTTCGGCCGGTGCGCAGACCGTTGCGCTCTCCAATTTGCCGGCGGCCCTTGACCAGGACTCCGTCCGGGCGAGCGGCAGGGGCGCGAACGCCAAAATCCTTGGCATTGAAGTGGCGACACAATACGTGACGGTCGCTCCGGAAGAGAATGTGGCCGTATTGCGGGCCAAGCTCGAAGAACTGCAGGATGAGGACACGGCACAGGCCGACCAGGACGCCGCGTTGGACGCGCAGAGCAAATTCCTCGATTCATTGCGAGAATCGAGCGGGCATAGCTTCGCCAAAGGGTTTGCCTACGGCAACTCGACCTTGGAGCGCGCCCAGTCACTGGTCGAATACATGAATCGTGAGCTGGAGGCGGTCCATTCACGGAAACGCGAGATCACGCAGAAACGCCGCGACCTCAAACGCGAAATAAATGCGGCCCAAGCGCGGCTGGGTCAGGTCAAGAGCAGCCAGACCATCCTGCGGCGTGAAATTCAAGTGGCCGTCGAAGCAAGCGCCGAGACCGACCTGGAATTACAGGTAACCTATGTCGTACAGGGAGCCTCGTGGAAGCCGCTGTACGATATTCGGCTTGAAGGCGAAAAGGTGACGTTCGGCTATCTCGCGAGCGTGACCCAGCGGTCCGGCGAGGACTGGAACGGGGTCGAGCTCTCGCTTTCGACCGCGCGGCCGGCGACGAGCACCGAGCTTCCGGAACTCAAGCCTTGGTATCTCGATACGGTCCGAACACTGCCTCTGCGTGCGGAAGCACTACCAGTGCCCGCCCCGGCAGCGATGCCAACTGAGGCGGTGCAGGCGCCCATGGCGGCAGCGCCACCCGAGGCGGTTCCCGTCGCGACGGCCGTGGTCGAGACGAGCGAAGCGGCGGTCACGTACCGGGTCGCACAGCCCGTCACCATTCCGTCCGACGGCGCCCCGCACAAGACGACCATCACAGAGGTGGAGCTCACGGCTGCCCTTGACTATGTCACGGCGCCGAAGCTCGCCGAGGAAGCGTATTTGCGCGCCAAGATCAAGAACGCATCGCCTTACCTGCTTTTGCCCGGGCGGGCCAACATCTTTCATGGCGCTGATTTCGTCGGGGTCACTCGACTCGAAACAATTGCACCGAACGAAGAATTCGAAGCGCATCTCGGAGTGGACAACCGCATCAAGGTGGAGCGCGAGTTGGTCGAGCGGACGGTGGACAAGACCTTGATCGGAAACACCCGGCGGACGGCGTTTACCTACAAGATCACGCTCACAAATCTGCTCGCTGCTCCGGCCAAGGTCACGCTGCTCGATCAGTTGCCGCTGGGACGGACCGAGGAGATCAAAGTCAAGCCCCGTGAGATCTCGCCCAAGTGGCAGAGATTGACAACCTTTCCGTGTCGCCTCCAAGCCACCGCAAGTAGCCATTCTAGTGCCTCACACATATGCCCACTTCAGTCCGGGCCAACCAATCTTCGTCCAGGGCCCGGCAAACGATCCGAAAGGAGGCAGCTTCCCCTGGACCGCGTTCACCTGGTCGTCGAGTAGGGACGGAACCTTGGGATCAGGACAAGCCCTGCTCCTGGACCATCTCTCTTCCGGTCTGCACAAGATTACACGCTCTGTTCGGGACAGTACCGGCCTGGTAGGAACCAGCAGTATCTCTATCTTTGTGGGCCAGTCCCTTTACTTGCCTTTCCTGAGAAGGTGAGGCTCCCTCAACAACCAACACACAAGAAGGAAACATGAAACGCTCTCACTCGCTCCGACGATCTATGATACCAATCGTGCTGCTTTGCCTGTCTCTCACGGCGGGAACGCAAGCGGTTTCCCAAGCGAATACCGAACTTGGCATGTCATCCCCGCCCGCCGCCCCGTCCACCTCATTCAAAGGCTGGTCGAGTCTCGGTCGCCCCTCGCCCTACCGCCTTGGGCTTCCCGCGCTGGGCGTCAATAAGGATGGCCGGCAGGAACTCTTTGCGATCGGGAGCAATGGCGAGGTCTGGCATGCTTGGCAGACAAGCCCTTCCGGCGATTGGAGCAGCTGGCTCGACTTTAGTGGCACGGGGACGAGCTACTGCGCGGCGGTCGGATCGAATGCTGATGGGCGCATGGAACTCTTCGCCTTGTGGTACGACCTGGCCGTGTGGCATACCTGGCAAGGCTCGCCCAACAACCCCTTTGTGGGTTCCTGGCAGACATTCGGTTGGCCGCAGAACCAGTACCACTTGACCTGTCCCAGGATAGGCCGAAATGTGGATGGACGACTGGAGGTCTTTTCAATCGGCGCTGATGGAAACGTCTGGGCCTTGCCCCAGGTCGCACCGTCGGACGGCTGGGCAGCGTGGGCCTCTCTCGGGAAACCTGCGGGTCATGCAATTTCCTCCTTGGTTTGGGGGCACGATGCCGATTTGCGCGAGGCGCTTTACGCATTGGGCGACGACAATGCGATCTGGTTCAAGTACCAGCAATTCGCGAACGACGGCTGGAGCGGCTGGTACGTATTTCCCAAGTCTGCGGGCGTCAACATGTATGCCCCCGCCGTCGGATGGAATCAGGACGGCCGGCAGGAATTGTTCATGATCGGAGATGACGGGAACTTGTGGACGCTCGTGCAGGCTCAAGTCAACGCCGACTTGAAATGGTTCAGTTGGGGGAATTTGGGTAAACCGCCGACCGGCGCGCTGATCCAAAACAAAAAGCCGACCGTGGGTCAGAACCTCGCCTCCGGTAACACGATGGAGGTGTTTGCCCAGACCTATGATGGCGCGTACTGGCACATAGGGCAAGTCGCTGCCAACGGCGGCTGGGGTCAGTGGGCGAGCCTTGGGCAGCCTCCGGGCGGGTTGCCAAACGCCGATGCGATCGTCGGAAACAACAGCGATGGCAATATGGTCCTCTTTGCGGTCGGAAACGACGGAGCCATCTGGCAGAACGTACAACAGGCTGCGCCGGCACCGCCCCCGCCAGCGGCTGCGCTCAAGCTCTATCTGCCGCTGAGCATTAGGTGAAATCTGCTTCCCCTCCTTTACAAAGAGAGGAGAGATCTCCAAAGGAGAATGCCGCGATGAAACACCAGCAATTTGCAATCACAGTGATCCTCGTCCTGCTCGCTTCAATCCTGAGCGCAATTGTTGTGGACGCGCAGGGACCGACCGGTGGAAAGCCGACAAGTCCTCGAACCGTGATGGGGACGGCCTTCACGTATCAAGGTCAGCTCAAGCAAGGGGGCAGCCCCGTCAGCGGCAATTGCGATTTCCAGTTCGCTTTGTGGGACTCGCAAACCGGCGGCGCGCAAATCGGCACCACCCAAAGCAAGCCGAACATCAGCGTGAGCGGGGGATTGTTCACGGCGCAGCTGGATTATGGCGCGAGCGCCTTCGACGGCAGCGCGCGCTACCTGGATATTCAGGTGAGCTGTCCGGCAGGGAGCGGGTTGTGGGCGCCGCTCAGCCCGCGCCAGCCGTTGACGCCCGCACCGTATGCCGTGTACGCGGCCCAAGGTCCCTTCTGGTCCTTGACCGGCAACGGCGGGACGACTCCGGGCACGAACTTTATCGGCACCACTGATAATGAGCCGGTCGAATTCCGCGTGAACAACACGCGGGCATTGCGTCTGGAACCGAATGCGACTAGCCCGAACATTGTCGGCGGTTACAGCGGAAACGCGGTAGACGGCGGCGTCCAGGGTGCAACCATCGGAGGCGGAGGGGCACCCAACACCAATCTCATCTTTTTCAACCACATAACCGGAAACTACGGAACCGTCGCCGGCGGACAAGGCAACACGGCAGGCATCGAGGCGGCCGTCGGCGGCGGATTATGGAACGCCGCGTGGAACACCCATACCACCGTCGGAGGAGGAATTGGCAACCAAGCCAGCGGCGATGCCAGCACGATCTGTGGAGGTGCCAAGAACACGGCCACCGGCAAAGGTGCCTTTGTAGGCGGCGGTGGATTTGACGGCACTAATTGGCTGGCGAACGTTGCGCACGGCAACGGGTCCGTGGTTGGCGGGGGAATCAGCAATACAGTCACGGCGGACTATGGGACTATAGCTGGTGGGGCCTATAACACTGCTGCAGGAATGTATAGTTTCGTGGCCGGCAATCGTGCCAAGAACAGCAACGCGAGCCACAACGGCGTCTTCCTCTTCTCAGATTCAAAAGGTTTTGACTTTACCTCCGTTGCCGCGGATGAATTTGCCGTGCGCAGCACCGGCGGCGTGCGGTTCGTCACCGCAATCAATGGGAATGGCGATCCCATCGCCGGCGAGCAACTTGCCGCTGGAGGCAGCGGGTGGAGCACGATCAGCGATCGAAATGCCAAAGCCAACTTCAAAGACGTCGATGCGCGCACAGTCCTTGAGACCGTGGTCAAGATGCCGGTACAGACCTGGAACTACAAGACTCAGGACCCATCCATCCGCCATATGGGCCCGATGGCCCAGGATTTTTATGCCGGGTTTCAGGTCGGAGAGGACGACAAGCATATCAATAGCGTAGATGCCGATGGGGTGGCGCTCGCAGCGATCCAGGGGTTGTATCAAGTGGTCCAGGAAAAGGACGCGCAGCTTGCAGCGCAACAGAACGAGATCGCGCAATTGAAAAAACAGAACGCCGATTTTGAATCGCGCCTCGCCGCCTTGGAACAGCTCGCCACCATAAACGGTGCACCCGTCCGTGCAAACGCAGAGACCGTCCCGACGACATGGGTTCTACTGGGAGGGTTGTTCGTTTTGGGCTGGGCCGGAATTCGGAGGCGACGATGAAGAACAATTCTGGCCGCAATATCCTTTACCTCCACTCAGGACGCACCCTGGTGGCACTCACTGGTCTGGCACTCCTCGTCTTTATCGCGCTCCCCCTGAGCATTGCGCCGGCAGCGGCTCAAAGCGGCGGCGGCTACCAGCTTACCTGGAGCACCGTCGACGGTGGCGGCGCCATGAACAGCGCTGGCGGAGGATATTCGCTCAGCGGCACCATCGGCCAGCCGGATGCCGGCGCGCAGACCGGCGGCGCCTACACGCTCGTCGGCGGATTCTGGGGCGGCCTGCAGAGCGCGGTGAGCAATTCGCTGCATTTGTTCTTGCCGCTGCTCCAAAAGAATCCATAGCGTCGGATCGAACGAGATCCCTGCGATATCAAAGCCACTTCCACTCGCTCCCAAGAAACGGAGGTGAACACAGATTCCTAGACACCAAGGTTTTCCGCTTCCCTCTTCACTCGGCACGCGACACAGTCAAAGGAGGCAACCGTGAAACGCAATGTATTGCGACTCGGACTAGTTTCCCTCGCGCTGCTTCTGATCGGTGGGGCAGGCCTCGTCGCGCCGGCACGCGCATCCGACTCAACAACCGCGCGTCCGTTCATCACCGCGAACGGGACTCCATTGGCAGCGGGCGAGCCCCTGCCCATCTTGCGGTTCACATCGCCAAACGTGACTAGCGATTCGGCCAAGACTCTGGCCGGTCATTTCTCCTCTGTCTCGACCAAGAAGGTCTACACCGATTTTCGAAACGGAATGCCTTTCTACACCCTTCCGAGCACCGACACCCTCACCCACTTTGAAGAGTATGGCGCGACCGGCGGTTTCTATCTCTTCAATGCAAGCGATGCCTTCTCCGTGACGGCGCGGACAGGTGCTGCTTTCGATCCCATTGCCGCCCAGCTTGTCACTTGTGGGTTCTTGCTCGACAAGAGCTTGGAACCATCCAACGCCAGCGTCCCGCTCCCGTGTTTATGGGACACGAAGCCTTCGCTCGTCTACAAGACCTCCGAGGCGTGGTCAGCCTCGCTGAAGGTCCAGGACGGTACCTACAGTAAACAACAAACGGGCTTGATCGTGCAGGTGCCGATGTCCATCGACACGAGCCCGTATTCTTCAACCATCGGATATGTACCACTCGGCGGCCCCGGCGGACATATGTCTTTCTTTTTCCGGGACATTGGATCCAGCGGATCCGGCGTCGACACTATAGTGCCGGGCCTGGCGGCCGTCGCCATGCCGTTCTACGGTCGCCAATACACCTTCCTGAAAACGGTTCCGGCTCTGGATCCGGCCCAAGTGACGCAGCAGGTTGCGAACAACCTGAAGGCTAGCTATCCCGGTGCCACGGTATCCATGACCACCCCATCATTGCTGTACTGGGTTGATGATGCCAGCACCCCGCAGATTGCGCTCGAGCCCAAACTCGATTTTGAAGGCGTCCAGGTGACAGACGGCGGACAGACTCTTATCCTGCGCGACATCGTCGTGTCGGCCGTCCCTTCGGGCTCAGGGGCGACGGGTTTTGGACCTTCCGTGACCATCACCTCTCCGCCGAATGGCAGTCGTTTTGCGCCTGGTGCCAACGTGAACTTCCAGGCAGCATTGAGCGGCGGAACGAGCCCATACTCGTACACCTGGTCGCTTCAAGATGGTACCGTGCTGCGCACCGGCACGGTGAGCGGCACCTCCACGCCTCTCAGTTTGACGACGAATCAATTGCCGGTGATTTCGCACGGCGGCATTCCCGCCAGCACGCAGGTGGTCCTATCCATCGTGGACGGCGACGGGGCAGAGCGCTCGGCATCGGTATCGCTCAGGCCCGCGGTTGCCCCGTCCTTGTTCCTGCCCTTTCTCAGCCGAAGCGCGTCCGGCGCAACCTCGCCTTCCCAGCCGTCTCGCGCACCCGCCCCCGCTCCCACCACGCTGACCAGCAATTACACGTTCGGCATCGAGCAAGGCTCCGACTACCCACCCTACGGCCCCGGTGGTCTCGACCTTCCAGGCGTCATTCCGGACGCCGGGGGTTTCAAGAGCAATATGCTGTCTTATGGTTGGAGTTCCCTTTTTTACTGGGCGAATGCTTCGGCGTGGGAACGTGACTGGCGCGATTGCACCCTAGGTGGGGGCGACTGCACTTACGGGGTGGACCGCGCCGATTTCGTCTACTACCCCGGGCACGGGGGCGACGGCGCTATCTATCTGCCTTCAAATGTGGACAGCCCGTGGTTCAAAGCCGAGAACGCCCGGTTCGGTTACGTTCGTTGGGTGGGGTTTGCCTCCTGCCGGACACTGCGCGTCCAGGGCTTTACTGCGCCAAATCAACCAATTCGCCGCTGGTTCAACGCCTTTCAAGGCGCGAACATGCTGCTGGGTTTCAACAGCGCGATGGGCGATGTCGCCTTTGGCGGTCCTTTGGTGGATAACATGCGCATGCCCACATTTTTTGGCATCCCGCTACGAGGGGCACAGCGGACCATCCGCGAGGCATGGGCCTTGACGGCGTTTAACCTGAACGCGGGCAAGGTGGCGATTCTCTGGGCGAAGGGCGTGAACGGATATGATGCGGCGAACGACATACTACCGCTCCCCACGGACCCGCCGACGCCGCGTCCGTGGCCGGTCTCCTGGTATTTCTGGGAGTGGTGGGATGAGTAACACCCAGTTCTGGATGCTCGAGCTCACATCCAATCCGCGCGTGTGGCGCTTGGGTTGGACACGGCTGAAACAACGCTCCACCCAGTCCGATTTCAAACCCTCTCCCGTTGTAAGGGGAGAGCGTGAGGTGCCTCACTCTACTCGAATTAATCTGTCGGCTGGGCCGCGCGCTTGGCCAGCTCCTCGTCGCGCAGAGTCCTCCGCAGAATCTTCCCCACCATCGTCTTGGGCAAGCTATCGCGAAACTCGACCTCCCGCGGCACCTTGTAGCGGGTCAGATTCTCCCGGCAGTAGGCGATGATTTCGTCCGCCGTCGCGGTCTGCCCCGGTTTGAGCACGATAAAAGCTTTGACGTTATCGCCGCGTTGGACGTCCGGTATGCCGACGGCGGCGGCCTCCATCACCTTCGGGTGCTGGTACAGCACCTCTTCGATCTCGCGAGGATAGACGTTGAACCCGCCGACGATGAACATGTCCTTCTTCCGGTCGACAATCCTAAAGAACCCGTCCTCGTCGACGGTCGCCAGGTCGCCGGTCAGGAACCAGCAGCCATCCAGCATGACCTTCGCCGTCTCCTCCGGTTTTTGCCAGTAACCCATCATCACCTGTGGGCTCTGGATCGCCAGTTCGCCCACTTGTCCGACCGGCAGATCCCGCCCTGTCTCCGGGTCCACGACCTTGGCCAGCGTATTCGACACCGGCACGCCGATGCTTCCAATTCTCCGCGTGCCTTTAAAAGGATTGATATGAGTCGGCGAGCAAGTCTCGGTGAGGCCGTACCCCTCGACAAGCTTGCCGCCGGTGATCCGCTCGAAAGTGACCTGCACCTCCTCAGGGAGCGCCGCGGCTCCACTCGTGCACGCCTGGATGGATTTCAGATCGTATTTGCCCAGTTCCGGAAAGTGATTGATCGCCGAGTACATGGTAGGCACGCCGCAAAAGATCGTGGGCCGGTGCTTGTGCGCATTCGAAATGACTTCCTTGAGATCGCGTGGGTTCGGGATGAGGATCATGGCCCCGCCGAGGTGCACGGCGCAATTCAAAACGCAAGTCATACCAAAGCTGTGAAAGAGCGGGAGAGCGCCCATGAGCACATCTTTGCCCGGTTGGCTCTCCAGAATCCAGGCAAGGGTGATTTTTGCCTGCGCGACCAAATTGCGATGGTTGAGCATAGCGCCTTTGGGAATGCCGGTCGTGCCTCCCGTATAGCCTAGCACCGCGACGTCTTGCTGCGTCACCGGCACCGGGGTGAACCCCCCGCCGCCCCGCAGCAACGTCTGAAAATCATAGACGCCGCTTTCTCCACTCACATCCGGCTTGTGGCCCTCTTTCTTTTCCTTCGCCACGGTGAAGAGGACTTTCAGCACGGGCGGAAAATACTCTTTGATGTTCGTGAGGATGACGCGTTTTAGGTGGGTCTGCCCGCGTGCCTCACGGATCGTGTTCCAAAACATCGACATGCCGACGATCGTCTCGGCGCCGCTGTCATTCGCTTGATAAGCGACCTCGCGCGGCACGTACTGTGGATTCGTGGGGACGACGATGCCGCCCGCGCGCAGGGTGCCGTAGAACGCAATGACAAACTGCGGCGTGTTGGGCAAAAACAGCATCACTCGATCACCCTTCTTCACTCCCATCCCTTGCAGGGCCGCGGCAAAACGCGTGGCTGCCGCGTCCAGTTCCCGGTACATCATCTTTCGATTGAAAAAGATCGTGGCGGTATGGTTCGGGTACTTGTCCGCCGCCATGCTCAGGGACTCGTGCAGAGTGTGGCTCGGAATCTCCACGGTCTCCGGCACGCCTGGTTCGTAGAACCGCACCCACGGTTTCGACATCACTGCGTCCATGTCACCCCCCCATTAATGAGCCATTCGCTTGCTACCCTGAAACCCCAAGCTCACCTCTTTGCATGGGCCTCTACAGGTCCTTTGTGTTCTTCCTGGAGGGTCCTGGCGAACTCAGGCCGAGACGTCCCCGTTTTCCGATGGAACCATCGCGAAGAGCGCCGAGACCGCATCCTCGTATACTTCATTCCCCAGTGCATCGATCCGATCCCACTCGTCGCGGATCCCTTCCACCGTCGGCATCTGCCCGCGCAGGCTCACCCGCGCAGCTGGACTGGTGACAATGGCCGCGCGGCTGAAATAGCCCATCCCCGCGTTGTAGACGTGCCCGCTGACCGCGCATTCTTTCGAGCACAAATAGACGACGAGGGGGGCGACGCTTTCTGGCTTGAGCGCGTCTTGAAGGTCTACAGGAATCACGTCCTCGTTGATGCGGGTGAACGCGAGCGGGGCAACCGCGTTCACCTGGATCTCGTAACGCGCTGCCTCCGGCTTGAGGCTGTTCATGAGGCCCACCACGCCCAGTTTGGCCGCCCCGTAATTCGTCTGCCCAAAGTTGCCGTACAGCCCGGTCGCGGACGTGATGAACACGATCCGCCCATAATTCTGCTCGCGCATCGCGAGGAACGCCGGCCGCGTTACGTGATAGGCGCCGTCCAGGTGGACGGAGATGACCCCATCCCACATGTCGGGCGTCAGCTTGGCCAGGCTCTTGTCCCTCACAATCCCTGCATTGTTAATGAGAATGTCCACGCGCCCAAACGCCTCCAGAGCCGCCCGGACAATGCGTTCGCCCCCTTCGGGTGTCGCGACCGATTCGTAATTCGCCTCGGCCTGACCCCCTGCCGCCGTGATTTCGGCGACCACTTTGTCTGCGGACTCTCTCGAACTTCCCGTCCCATCGCGGGCACAGCCAAGGTCGTTGACGAGGACGCGCGCGCCCCGCCGGGCAAGTTCAAGCGCATACGCGCGCCCCAGCCCGCCGCCCCCGCCGGTTACAATGGCGACCTGGCCGTCGAAACCGATGGAAGTGGCCGCGTTGGCATTTGCATTTGTATCGAAAGACATAGAGCTCCTTTAGAAAAAAGGACCGTTCACGCAAAAAACACAAAGCGGGCGCCTGCGCGAAGAGTTGCTTCGGAGACGTCCGCTCATGTGATCCGGCCCATGCTTCTCTCCTGTCTGGGGAAAAACATTGAACTGTAGGTCAATTATAGCATGGAGCTCTCAAGGCGTCAACGGTTTTGCCAGGGCTGTCCAGGCTCTTCCAAGATTACCC